>JAFGQZ010000001.1 GCA_016935435.1 Bacteroidales bacterium | reverse complement strand
TTCTGATTATTATCTTCTGCATTCTTGTTCTTGTCCTCAACCTCAACCTGCCTCGCTGCATAATGCCTAAAGTGTAAGGGCTGTGTGTAATTTATCAGTTCTTTTTTTTATTTTCGTTAATAATATTTGCAATTCATTAAAATATTAATGCTATGGAAACAATCGAAAAAGTGCTGGAAGCTATGAAATCGGCCAATAAAGCATTAAGCGCAGGACAAATTTCGGAACTCACCGGAATTGATCGTAAAGAGATTGACAAAGCCATGAAAAAGCTTAAAACCGATGGAAAAATAGTTTCACCAAAGGTTTGTTATTGGGAGCCGGCAAAGTAACTTTCCGGCACAAAATATTGTGTATGAATTTAATTGAGACTATGCATAATTTTAACAGGGCAGGGGTTATAAAACGCCGGTTTTTTCCTGCCTGAATTATTATATGCCCGGTAAGTTTTACGGCCTTTTATTATTTTTCAACCAAGAAACCTGTTGACTGATGAGACCTTTGCATATTGTTGTACTAATTTTGTGGCTTCCGGGAATTAACCTGCCAGCCCAATATAGCAATGTTGCAAAGTTTGTACATGTTAACCGGCAAGGTGGACTGACAGGTAATACGGTAAATTCGTTTTATCAGGACAGCAGGGGCTTTGTTTGGCTGGGAACCGATGCCGGGCTTAACCGTTTCGATGGTTTTGGGTTTAGGGTGTTTAAAACCAATTATGGCGATTCGCTAAGTATATCGAGCAACAGTATTTTTAAAATTGTCGAGGACAACGAAAGCAACCTTTGGTTTGGCACCGAAAGCGGATTAAATAAGTTCAACAGGTTTACCGAAACATTTACCCGGTATTTTTCTGTCGATGCCGACACAACAACTATTAGTTCAAATTATATTACTGCCTTAAGTTTTCACGAGTCGGGCGTTTTGTTTATTGGTACTCGCGGTGGTGGGCTTTGCCGGTACAATAAACACAATAACAGCTTTTCGCGCATTGTTCTGAAAAACAATACCAGTATAACCATTGGCAACAATGTTACAGACATGCTTTGCCTGCCCGACGGCCGGCTTGCAGTTCTTTTTAACGGAACCAACCTGGTATTCTTCAATGCGGAAAAAAGCCGGGTTGAGAACATCATTGTTTTGCCTTTTGAGGGGGAAAGGGGTGTTACTAAACTTACTTACTATCAGGGGAAAATAATAGCAGGCGGATATGGCAAGTTGTATGTTGTTAATGTTGCTAACTTAACAGTAAGCGAGTTACTGTTTGGCAACCACCCTGAAGCCGCAAAAGGTTTTGTAACTGCACTTGAACCCGATAAGAATGGAATTTTATGGATTGGCTCATCAACAAGCGGTTTGTTCCTTATCGACATCGAAAACAGCAAAATTGTAAAACATTATCAGTATAACGAATTCGATCCGCATTCGCTTACAGGTTCTGATATTTCAGCCTTGCTCATCGAAAAATCGGGGAAAGTTTGGGTAGGTACCTGGGGGTCGGGGGTATGTTATTACCACCCGTCGATATTTAAGTTTGAAACGTTAGAAAACACCTGGAACGAAAGCAAAAAACTTCCGGCAAACAAAATTAATTCAATTTGCATCGACGCTAAAAATACAATATGGGTTGCAACAGAAAAAGGGTTGGCAGGTTATATTTACGACAAGGGCAGGTTAAACATGATAAAATTAGCCCAAACACCTAAAAACGAAGATGTTTTTACATCGGTATTATGCGATTCTGAGAATAATTTATGGGCGGGCAGCTTTTTAGGCGGGTTAAAGAAATTCGATCGTCAATCGGGAAAACTTATACCAGTATCAGTAGTAAATAATGCTGCCAGTGTTAAAAGCATTCTTGAGTATAAGCCTGGCATATTATGGCTGGCAACTATGGCCGATGGCATAATTGAGTACAATATTGCTGAAAACACAAGCAGGAGGGTTTTGTCGGGATCTGTCTCCTCAAACTATATAAGCAGCCTTATAAAAGATAAAGACAGTATTATTTGGATAGGCACCAATTCGGGCTTGAACACTTATAATGCAGTTACAGGGGCTATTCGGCTATACAGGCATTCGGCAGAAAACCATGTATCGTTGTCGGGTAACCATATACACTGCCTTTACAGGCTCTCCGACGGGCATTTGGTAATTGGCACGGCCGGCGGGTTAAATATTTATAATAAATCCAACAATACATTTTATAAAATCAATTCAAATAACGGATTGCAAAACGATTACATCTGTAGTATTGAAGAGGATAACCTAAACCGCATTTGGGTTTCAACCCTCAGTGGTTTATCGTCGGTTACCATTCAATCGTACGAGCCTTTGGAATTCCGGGTTGTTAACTATTCGTCCGACGATGGGGTGCAAGCTGCCGGTTTCCGCACCCTGGCTTCGGCAAAAACCAAAAATGGCATTTTATTGTTTGGTGGTAACAGGGGTATTAATTTTTTTGATCCTGCCAACATAACTTCCGATAAGTCGGCACCTGTAGCTATTATAACAGGTTTTTACCTAAACAACAGAGAGTTGCTTGCAAATATGAAGTTTCAGGGCCGTGTTATTTTGAACAATACTATTTCTGAAACCACAAAAATAGGGCTAAAGCATAACGAGAACATGCTAACTTTCGATTTTTCGGTACTTGGCGCCGTCTTACCATCGAAGTGCTTGTTTAAATATAAACTTGAAGGTTTCGACAAAAGCTGGAAGTTTGTACCTTCAGAGCGGAGACGGGCAACATATACAAACATCCCTCCCGGACAATACATATTGAGGGTAGCAGCTTCTGACAGCGATGGTACATGGAGCGGAAGCGAAACAACCCTATTCATTGATATTTTGCCGCCATTATGGAAAACCAAATTGGCCATAGGGTTTTACGGTTTATTTGTTTTAGTGTTGCTGGTTGCTTTAAGGTGGATTATTATTGTGAAAGAAAGAAAAAGGGGCAATGAAAAATTTGCCGTTCAGGAGGCTGCCCGACAGCACGAACTTGATTTACTCAAAATTAAGTTTTTTACAAATATATCGCATGAATTCCGCACCCCTCTTACATTAATCATTACCCCGCTTGAAAAAATAATTAAAGAATTAAAATATAAAGAGCTCGAAGATCCGCTACAAACAATTTACCGTAACTCCAAACGGTTACTGAACCTTGTTAACCAGTTGCTCGATTTTCGGAAGCTGGAAGTCAGCGGGCTTAAACTGAACCCTTCAATGGGCGACATAGTTGCCTTTCTGAAAGAAATGGCAGTTTCTTTTACCGATCTGGCCCTGAAAAAGAAAATTGCCCTTAAGTTCCGTTCAGGCATTAAAGAGCTGTTTATGCAGTTCGACCATGACAAAATGGAAAAAATTATGTTCAACCTTTTGTCGAACGCTTTCAAATATACCCTGGAAAATGGCGAAATTACCGTAGAAATCGACTATATCGATGAAATCGACCTGGTGCCAGGCAAAAAGCATGTTTCGGGCAATAATACTAAAGCCTTGCAGGTAAAGGTGCGCGATACTGGCATCGGCATACCAGCCGATAAGCTCGATAAAATTTTTGAAAGGTTTATCCAGGCCGATAAAAGCAACAGGGTTGTTGAACACGGAACTGGCATAGGCTTGTCGTTAACCCTGGAGTTTGTTAAATTACATGGTGGCGAAATCTGGTCAGAAAGTATTGAAGGACAAGGTAGCAGCTTTATTTTCAAGCTTCCTGTTGAAAAACAGATAATTAGCCTTGGTAGCGACGGGCAGTTAATAGCGGTGAATGAAATTGATTCTGCTTCTGCATTAAAAAAAACCGACAGCCTGTTGCCTGTGGTTTTAATTGTTGAAGATAACGAAGATTTAAGGTTTTATTTGCGAGATAACCTGGGCTATAAATACAATATTCTGGAGGCCGACAATGGCAAAACCGGAACCGAAATGGCCCTTGCAGAAATACCCGACCTTATTATCAGCGATATTATGATGCCTGTGGTTGATGGAATCGAACTTTGCCGCACTATAAAAACCAACGCCAGCACTTCGCATATACCTATAATATTGCTAACTGCAAAAACATCCGACGAACAGAAAAAAACCGGTTTCGAAGAAGGTGCCGATGCGTATGTTACAAAACCTTTTAGTTTTGAGGTACTGGATATGCAGGTAAAAAACCTTATTAACCAAAGAAAATCGTTAAAAGAGCTTTTCAACAAAAAAATTGAGATTAACCCTTCGGAAATTTCAGTTACCACTGTCGATGAAAAGCTTATTCGCAAGGCTCTCGAAATTGTCGAGCAGAACATATCGAACCCTGGTTTTTCGGTAGAACAGCTGGGCCGCGAACTTGGCATGAGCCGGGTACACCTGTACAAAAAGCTTTTGTCGTTAACCGGAAAATCGCCTATAGAGTTTATACGGGTATTACGCTTGAAACGGGCAGCACAATTGTTGCAAAAGAGCCAGTTGCGTGTTTCGGAGATAGCCTACGAGGTGGGGTTTAACAACCCAAAATATTTCAGCCGGTATTTTAAAGACGAATTTAATATGCTCCCCTCGGAATATGCAGCAAAACATAGCGATGGCAACCCTCAGCAGTTTCCTTTGTAGGAGGTATGGCATTAAAACAAGGTTAATGAAATGAATGAAAGAATGAAGGGAATGAAGGGAATGAAGCATAAAACTTTAAATTAAAAAACAGTTCACTGTTCACTGTTCACTGTTCACTGCTCACTATAAACTCTTAGCACACTTCAACAAATTTATTTTTTATGGCAAACATAACAAGGCTGGCAGTGTTCGCGCACCCGGTTTTGCTTATCAGGTTTGCCCGGTGTGTGCGCACGGTAGTAGTGCTGATGTTCAGTTTTCCGGCAACTTCTTCGTTGGTATGGCCCAGTGCCACGAGCTTCAATACTTCAATTTCGCGTTTTGTAAGCCCCGAGGTTGCAATATCCGACTGGTTGCTTTGGTTCGAGAGGCTTGTAATGATTTTCTCAATGAGTTCCGACGAGAAGTAACTATGCCCCCGGGCTACTTCGCTAATGCCCCTTAAAAGTTCGTTAATGCCGGCCGATTTTAATATAAAGCCTTTAACCCCGCACTGTATCATCTGGTAGTAATATTTTTCTTCACCAAACATGGTTAAAGCCAGTATTTTAAGGTTTGGGTATTTTTCGTGTGCCCGCTTTGAAGTTTCAACCCCATCGAGTACCGGCATGGCTATATCCATTAAAACCACATCGGGAGAGTATGAGCTCACCATCTCTAAGAATTCTTGTCCGTTTGATGCTTCGCCAATAATTTCGGCAATGTTGCCACTCGATAGCAACAGTTTTATGCCATCGCGGAAAATATCGTGATCGTCAACGATAAATACCTTAATCTTTTTGTCCATAAACAGAAGTCTTTATTTCAACCAACATTTATTATTATAGATATTTCTGTACCAATGTTAACGTTCGATATTATATTCAGCTCGCCTCCGATATGGTTTACACGGTTTCGAATATTAAACAGGCCCATACCGCTGCCCTCGTTGAGTTCTTTTTGCACATCGAAGCCCCTGCCATTATCGGTAAGTTCAATAAACAAAAGGCTGTGTTGTTTATTAAATTTAACAATTATTTTTTTTGCCCGGGCGTGTTTAACCGAATTATTTATGCATTCAAGTATTATACGGTACAGCCCGAGCTCGACATTTGGCTTCAGGCGTTCGTTAAGGTTCGATGAAAACAAGAATTCTATATCGGTCGATTGTTTAATATGCCCGATATATGCCGAAACGGCATTTACCAGTCCGAAGCGTTGCAAAATATGAGGGCTAAGGCCGTTGGCAATTTCTTTTACACTGCTTATGGCCTTATCGATGGTAAGAATGGCATGTTCTGTAATTTTTTCTTTGTTAACAGAATTGTTAGGGTCGGCAATCCATTGTATGTGCATTTTAAGGGTCGATAGCAGGGGCCCAAGCCCGTCGTGCAGCTCGCGGGCATATTTAGCCTGGTCTTCCTCCTGTGTGTGGATTATGGCCTCAACAATTTTTTTTTCGAGCATACGTCTATCGCTTATGTCGCGTATAATCGAAAATATCATACTGCTTTTGTCGGTGTAAATTTTATTGCTGTTTATTTCAATAAACCTGTCATCGTTGGGCCCGATGTTTAATTCAATATCGCCAACGGTTTTAATATTTTTTGCCAGTTCAAAAGGTTTGTTTATAAGTATCGGGAATTTCTTTGTTATATAGGAGGTAATTCTTTCAGGTTTGTCAACAGGTTCGTTACAGCCGGTTAAATCCAGGAAGGCTTTGTTTGCTTCAATAATTTGTTTTTGAGGGTTAAGTATATAAATGCTGTCGTTGCTGTTTGAAAATACAGCATGAAATTTTTTCTCGTTGGCTTCGAGTTTTTTATAGGCATAAACCAGGGCATCGTTTTTTTCTTGTAGTTCAATAAGTAGTTGTTTTTTTTCGTGCCTGAGGTCGAATTCCCTTATCGAACTGTCAATAGTTTCCTTTAAAGCTTCGTATTTCCAGGGTTTGAGCAGGTATTTGAACACGCCTGCCTCATTTATTGCTTCTACGGCCATATCCTGGCTTGCAAATGCCGTAAGTATAATTTTTATTGCATCGGGGTAATGGGTGTTTATTCGTTTAATAAAATCGATTCCGGTTTCATGGGGCATGCATTGATCGGATATAATAACCTTTACAGGTATTTTTTTTAGTATTTCGTCGGCTTCGGAAGTGGTTTTAACAGTAATAACATTAAAACAGTTCTGAAAAAATTCCCTGAATATTTCGAGGTTTATCGAGTCGTCATCGACATACAATATTGTGCTTTTTTCGCCAGTCATATTTTAGTTTTCTCAAAGTGTTTTTAATAGCATATAATGTACTTTTAATCTACAAAAAAAACAGATAATTGAAAAGCCTGTCCCAAATATTTTCAGGACAGGCTTTTATGAAAAAGAGTTGTTTTCTTACCGGCAAATCAGAAGGTTTCAAAACTATCGTCGCCGCTGTCGGTGAGTTTTATCTCTACCTTTCCCTTAGAGGTTTTATGTATATCGGGCTGGGGCATGGAGAGTTTTATTTTTGAGCCCTTATCTTTTTCTCGCAACGACCTGGTTTCGGTTCTTGATTCTTTGCCGGTTTTATAGAACGAAATGAGGTCTTTAAGCTGTTCAGCCTGACTGGCCAGTTCTTCGGCGCTCGACGACATTTCTTCCGATGCCGATGCGTTTTGCTGGGTAACCTGGTTTAATTGCATAATGGCATTGTTTACCTGGTTGGCGCCCGAATTTTGTTCAGAACTGGCTGCGGCAATTTCTTGTACCAGAGTGGCTGTTTTTTGTATGTCGGGAACTATTTTCTGCAGTAATACGCCCGATTCGTCGGCTATTTTCACACTCGATTTCGAAAGTTCGTCGATTTCTTTAGCTGCGGCCTGGCTGTTTTCGGCAAGCTTGCGCACTTCGGCAGCAACTACAGCAAAGCCTTTGCCTTGTTCGCCTGCCCTTGCAGCTTCAATGGCTGCATTTATGGCAAGCAAATCGGTTTTTTCGGCAATTTGGCCAACTATCGATATTTTCTCGGCAATTTTTTTCATGGCATCAACTGTTATGGTAACAGCCTTGTTCCCTTCAATAATATCGGCCGATGCCCGCAGCGCTATTTGTTCGGTTTGCCGTGCATTGTCGGAGTTTTGGTTAATATTTCCAACCATTTGCTCCATCGACGATGAAACTTCTTCGGTTGACGATGCCTGTTCTGTTGAACCCTGCGATATTTGTACGGCAACCGATTGAAGTTGCTGGCTTGCCTGTACAATATTGTCGATTGCGTTAATAAATTCGTTGATAATATTGGCATTTGCCTTAACCATTGAGTCGAGGGCTTTCATCAATTCGTCGTTTTCCGAACGCGGCGCCAGCGAAACGGTCAAATCGCCTTCTGCGACGGCCTTGGCCTTGTCAATTACCTGGTTGATTGCTTCAATGAGCTTGTTCAGGTTGTTTTTTATGGTATTGAAATCGCCATTGTATTTTTCTGTAATCAGTGCAGGCATGTCGCCGATTGATATTAGTGAAAGGTAGTCGGCAGCTACGTTAAGAGGGCCGATAACAGCATCGAGGGTGTTGTTTACGCCTTCAACAATTTTTCTGAAATCGCCCTGGTGCCTGGTGGCATCGGCACGGGTTTGCAATTTTCCTTCAACTGCGGCCCGGGCCAGCATATTGGCATCGTCAATAAGGGCTTTCAGGTTTGCACGTACCTGTTCGATGGTTTCGTTAATAAATGCTTTTTTGCCCGGAAACTTTTCAAGGGGCGCTTCGAAATTGCCTTCGCCAAATTCTTTTACACAGGCCATGGCTTTTTTCTTTACGGTTATATGGCCGGCAACCATATTGTTTACGCCTTCGGCCATATCGCGGTACGAGTTTTGGAATTTCGAAACATCCATTACTACATCAATGTCGCCCAGGTCGTGTTCTCTCGACATGTGGTTCATTTCATCGATAAGCCCGTTGAGGTTGCCGATACATTCGTTGAGGTTGTTTTTAATTTCGTTGAAGTCGCCATTATAAGTGTCGGTAATTTTATTGGGTATGTTCCCTTTCGAAATCCGGTCGATATATTCGGCAGCCACATTCAGCGGGCCGATAACTGCATCGAGGGTGTTGTTTACGCCTTCAACAATTTTTCGGTAGTCGCCTTCGTGCATGGTTGCATCGGCACGGGTGGCAAGTTTGCCTTCAATAGCTGCACCGGCAAGCAGGGTGGCATCGGAAATAAGCATGTTAATGGCATCGATACAGGCATTGAGGTTGTTTTTTATTTCGTTGAAATCGCCATTATAAGTGTCGGTAATTTTTTCGGGTATATTGCCTTTGGCAATCCGGTCGATATATTCGGCAGCTACGTTAAGGGGGCCGATAACTGCATCGAGGGTGCGGTTAATGCCCACAACAATTTCCCTGAACTCTGCGTTAGTGTCTTCTGGTTTTGCCCGTGTGGCCAGCCTTCCGGCAATGGCAGCGTCAACAAGTTCTTTGGTTTGTTTTACCACCGATTTAATTATATTCTGTATGTTGGTTGAAACAACCAGCCCCAGTATTGTGGCTGCAAAAATTCCGAATACAAGAAAAATAAACATCAGGCGCGATGCTGCGTTGGCCGTTTTTGTGTTTTCATCGGCTATTCCTTTGCCCCTTTCTATCTTATTATCAACAAGTGCCATTAGGGCGGCTTCGTAATTGTTTACGGTTTTACTAATGCTGCCGTTGTCGATAAATTCATACGCCTCGGCATCGTTATTTTCCAATGCCAGCTTTTCTACTGTTTCCAAATCTTCAATAAACTGGTTGCGGTTGGCAAAATAATTGTCCATAAGCTTTCTTCCATTATCGGTACGGATAGATTTCTCATATTCAGCCATCAGCAAACCTATTGTATCACTTATTTCCTTGCGTTTTGAAATCTGGGCATTAATTTGCCCTACATTGTTTTCCCTTACATAATCGCGGTAAATTACCCGTATCTGTTGAAAATTGTAAACGACTTCGTTCAACTCGCCCAAAGGTTTTGTAACCACTTCGTAAAGTTCGGTGTCTTTTTCATCTATTTCATGGATTTTTGTGATACCCAGGTACCCGATAACCCCTGAAATGATTATCAGTATAAAAAAACTGATAAGCAGTTTTGTCCTGATTTTTAGCTTGTTCATAGTATTTCCTCCGTTTATGGTTAAAATATTTAAAATTGTTTTTCTTTAATTATCCTGAATTGGTTGTTGGCGTATTGCCTTGGGGCGCCATGCCCGGGGTAAACCGTTTTTATGTTCATTTTTGCCAGCCGTTTGAGCACTTGTTCGTTTTCGGCCTTCAGACGGTTATTTTCAAATTCTATCGGAAAGCTGGTGTCCCCTGCAAAAAGTACCCCGTCGGTTTTACAGTAAAGGCAAACCGAGTCGCAGCTGTGCGCTGTTATATGGAAAACCTCGAAATACTGTTCGGCTATGCGCAACACCATTCCATCGGCGAGAAGGCGGTCAACCCCCTTAATGTGCGGGTTGAGCGCATAAACTATAGGGTTGTATGCTTCTTTAATAATTGGCAGTATTGCCGAATGGTCGGAATGGCTGTGTGTAAGTATAACCTGATCGACTTTCTTTTTTCCGAGCCCTGTATTTATAGCACCTATTTTACCAATAATGTTTTCATCGCTGCCCACATCAATAAGCGTGTTAGCATCATCAACTGCGTTCCATGTGCCAAGCACCAGGAACACATTCGATGTGTAACGCTTGCTGTCTTCAGTTAAATTGATAATTTTCATGAGGGCTTAGGTTTTTGCGTATAATTGTGCATAATCGACCAGCTTTTTAAATTTTCCGGCAAGTTCAGCGGGCATAGCCTGGGTGTTTTCCATAGCGAGAAGCCCGCCTTCGAGCAACGAGCTGTGGAACATTTTAAGCACTTCGATACGCTGGTTGTAGCTAAAATGTAAAAGCACGTTTTTGCAGATAATCAAGCTGTAATCGGTGCGCAGGGGCGTTAATTCCAGTAAATCGAGCTTTTTGAAAGTAACCAGGCTGCGCAGTTCTTCGCCAATTATAAAATATTCGCCATTGCCATAAGCCCTGAAATATTTTGAGAATAAAGCCGGGGGAATGCGCTGTAAGTGTTCTTTATGATAAATACCTTCAGTAACCGTTTTACCAAAGTCAACATTTTCGTTATCGATATCCACAGCATGTATTTTTATGTTCCTAAGGGCAAATTTTCCTATGCTTTCGGCCAGGAGAATGGCAAAGGTGTAGGTTTCCATGCCCATGGCGCAACCGGCATTTAAAATGTGCACATTGGCCCTGCCAATCGACAGTGGAACAAGGTTTTGCACGGCCAGCGACAGTATTTGTTCATCGCGAAAAAAGAAAGTAAACGCCATGGAACAGTTGTTTTAGAGGACTACACTTCTGCTATTTTCGACATAACGGTTACTTCCTCATCGGTAAAAACTTTTTCGACATCGAGCAGCAGGATGAATTTATTGTCGAGCTTGTAAATACCGTTCAGGAATTTAGTGTTGAAGTCTTTGCTCATTGCCGGTACTGCCTTTATTTCGGCATCGTCTATTTCAAGAACATCTTTCACCCTGTCAACAACGGCCCCAATGCGGAAAATTTCGTTCTCTTTCGATAAATCGAGAACAATAATTACATACGATGAGCCTTCGGGCCGGGGTGGCAGGTTAAATTTGTCGCGCGACTCAAAAACGGGCACAATGTCGCCCCTGAAATTCACTATTCCTTTTATAAAATGTGGGGCATTGGGCACTCTCGATATTACTTGTTTTTCGAGTACTTCAAGCACTTTAAAAACATTTACGGCGTATTGTTCGTCGCCAATTACAAACGATAAGTAGGTGTTCTTCATCTGTGTATATGTTTTTTGGTTATTGCATTTGTTGTTTTGTTTACCAGGGTTGTGTTTTTTTTTTACCTGAACTTTACACGCTCGAAAGTTTAAACAGCACATTGGTGTCGATCATGAATGCCATATTGCCATCGCCCATTTGGCTTGCCGCCGTTATATATTTTTGTTCGCGGAACGATTTGCCTAAAGGTTTCAGTACAGCCTGGTGTTCGCCAATAATTTTATCGCACAGCAAGGCCATTTCTTTTTCGTTGCTGTGAATAATTATCGATTTGAGGCTTTCGGGGTAAGCGCCATCTGCAACAAGCAGGTTGCGAAGGTCAACAAATGGAATTAGTTTATTGTTAAAGGGCAGGGTAGAGGTGTGGCGTTGTTTTACAATATCGGTGTTCTCTACTTGTATGCATTTGTCGATTTCTGCTATTGGCACGGTAAAAAAGCTGTTGCCTACCGTAAAAAGGAGCGAATCGATAATCGACATCGATTGTTGCAGTTTTAGGGTAAAAGTAGTGCCGTTGTTGGGTTCCGAATCTACAAAAACCTCGCCTCGCAAATCGTTTATACGGCGTTTAACAACATCCATTCCCACGCCACGCCCCGATACCTCTGTAAGGCTTTGGGCGGTTGAAAAGCCTGGCATAAAAATAAAATCGTACAACACTTTTTTTGCAGGTTTTTCGCCTGGTAGCAACAAGCCTTTGTCTATGGCCTTTTGGCGGACTTTTTCATCGTTGATGCCGCTGCCATCGTCTGAAATAATTATATACACATTGTTGCCCGAACAATAGGCCGACATAGTAATGGTGCCGTTTTCGGTTTTTCCTTTTTTTATGCGGGCTTCGGGGCTTTCTATACCATGGTCGATACAATTGCGGATAATATGCATTAGCGGTTCGGTAAGCTGGTCGATAGTGTTTTTGTCGAGCTCGGTATTGGTGCCCTGGGTTTTAAAGTTGATTTGTTTGTTTAATTGCTTCGACAAATCGCGGATAAGCCGCTGAAACCTCAATACCGTATCGCTTAATGGTACAAGCCTTATGTCGAGGGCATTGTTGCGGAACTGCTTTGCCAGGCTGTCAACTTTTTCGAGGTAGGGCCTTACAGGGTTAAACTGCTCGGAGCGTGTTGAGAGGTTTAACTGCGAATTTACGGTTATAAGTTCGCTTACCAGGAACATGAGGTGGTCGATTTTTGACGACTCTACCGATATTCGTTTGCTGGTTTGTTTCCTGAACTGTGGCTGTTGCCCGTTCTGGTTTGCCTGCTCATTGTTTATAGGTTTTGTTCCGGAGGCGTTGCCGCTTTCAATAAAATCGAGAATCGATAAACTATCACTATCATCTGTCTGTTCAGCCGGGCTGTTTACAAAATCTAAACTATTGTTGTTTTCTGCCAGTTTCACAAATGTACAGTCGTCGTCGATAAACAGAAATACTTCGCGTATTTCCTGTTCACCGGCTGTGGTATGCAAAAAAATGCTCCATGTATCGGTGTTGTCGGAACTCATGGTGTCGATACGAGAAACCTGAAAACGGCCCAGCGACGAGAGCTCATGAAAAATACTTACAAGGTTTATGCCCCTGAAAAACAACGCCTCAGAGGTGCGTAACAATATGTGCCATGTGCCGGGTGAATTTTCTGTGACATTATTGGCAGTTGGCTCCATTACCCCTTCATTGGAGGGCTTCTGTTCTATTGCACGTTCGATGCCCTCAATGAGTTTTTTGTGTTTGCTTTTGTTCGATGTTTCCGATAAAGTTTCATCGCTAAGCATCTTCCGGATATGATCGACCGATTGGAAAGTGAGGTCGGAGATATTGCTGTTAAAAGTTAGTTTTTGTTCCCTAATAAGTTGGTACAAACTTTCCAGATGGTGGGTAAAATCCGAAATATACCCGAACCCAAACATGTTGCTTGCCCCCTTTATGGTATGCAAGGCCCTGAATGCCGATTCTGTTAGTTCCTTTTCAAGCGGTTTGTGTTCAAGTTCCAGCAAATCGTTTTCCAGCTGGTCGAGCAAGCCGTTGGCCTCTTCAATAAACTTGTCTTTAAACTTATTAATAGACGATTCCATTTTTTGCCGATATATACATATAAAATTATAACGGCAAAAATCGAAAAGCATCGGCTATATAATGAATTTCAATGTAATATGTACGATTTTTTCCTCATACATTTGTACGATGCCATGCCAGAAAACTAACATTCTTCTGGGTAGTTGTCTTTTTCTAAACTTACCCCATATGCCATGCACCAACAAAATTAAGTCTAGCCACAAAAAATACTTAAGGGGTTTTGTTAATTTTTTGCTAACTTGATTACAGCATTGGCTGGCATAAAAAAGCAAGTGCAGTTGATGTTTGGTTAATGTTTGGGCATTTTATGGACGAAAACCCTCATACACAAGACAGGCTGGGCCATAATGTGGCAATTTTGCACAAAGAGGTTGAGTTGTACAAAACAATTTTCGACAATATTGCCGAAGGTATTGTTATTGCTAGTTTACGCACTGGTTTTTTAGTTTTTGCAAACAAATCGTTTTGCAGGCTCTTTAATTATATCCCCGGTGAAATTCCCGGGCTCCATTTTACAGGTTTGCACCCGGCCCATTTTATGGAAATGGCCGGTGAGGCTTTCGGGGCACCCGAAAAAACATTAAGAAATGTACCCTGTTTAAAAAAGAACAACGAATTATTTTATGCCGATGTCAGCGACAGTAAAATAACATTCATGGACGAGGAATGCAAGCTTGCCACATTTGTTGATGTAACCGAAAGGAAAAACGTCGAAGAATTATTACACCGGTTAAACACCGAGCTTACTGAAACTAAAAATAAGCTTGAAACCGAACAGGAAATATTCGGACAGTTTTTAAAACTCAGTCCAGCCCTGATATATTTTAAAGATGAGAAACTCAGGGCAAAAAAGTTAAGCGGCAATTTCGAAACCCTTTTGGGGATCCCAACCCAAAATATGCTGGGCAAAATAAACAGCGAGCTGTTCCCCCCGGAATTTGCCCGCAATATGGACGCCGACGATCTGAAAGTTTTGAAAGAGCACAAAACTGTTGAAGTTCAGGAAGAATTTAATGGCAAATATTATTCCACACTTAAGTTTCCGATAGAACTGGGCGACAAAACACGGTATATTGCCGGCTTTTCGTTTGATATTACCGATAAGGTACTTGCCCTGAAAAAGCTAAAAGACAGCGAGGCAAAATTCAGGAAACTATTTGAAGACGACCTTACCGGCGATTTAATTATCGATACCAATGGAATAATTAAAGATTGCAATGCTTCGTTTCTCGATATTTTCGGCTATTCTTCGAAAGATGAAATAATCGGCCAAAGCATTGCAGTTTTGCACAATAGCACAAACGAGCTGCAAATGATCCTGTCATCGCTGAATAGCCATAAACAACTTAGAAACTACGAAACCATCCGAACCCGCAAAGATGGCAGCCTCATTCACATTATTGAAAATATTACAGGCGACTATGACGAGAAAAACGAGCTTGTACAGATTAAGGCATATATATTCGATATTAACGAAAGAAAGCTTGCCGAACAGCGGCAGGAATTATACGGAAAAGTTTTACGGATATTGAACCGTTCGCACAATCTCGACAGCATGGTAAACGATATTCTGGCTGAGATAAAACAATTTACTGCTTTCGATTCGGTAGGCATACGCCTTAAAAATGGCGACGATTACCCGTATTACTCACACCTGGGGTTTTCTGCCGATTTTGTTTCTAATGGCAATTTTATTTGTTCGTTTTGCGAAAAAGAGGGGCATATAAAGCACAACATCGATGGCAGCCCACTGCTCGACTGCCTTTGCGGAAGCGTTATAAGCGGCACTCCTGTTGAAGGCTTGCCTGGATTTACAATCAAGGGAAGTTTTTTTATTAATAATTTTAAGGCTTATTCTGGTATTTTGGCGGATAAAGTGCCGGGTTTCAGGCCATGCTGTATCGATACCGGCTACCAGTCGCTTTTGCTCGTGCCGCTCAGGATAAACAACTCAATAGCCGGATTACTGCAATTAAACAGCTGGCACGAAGGGAAAATACAGCCGGGTTTTGTGGCATTTTTCGAAGAAGTAAGCTCGGCCATTGAAATTGCTTTTGCCCGCCTGGAATACCGCGACAAACTGGAAGAAGCAAAATCACAGGCAGAAATGAACGAGGAACGTTGGAAATTTGCCCTTGAAGGTGCAAACGACGGGGTATGGGACTGGAACCTGCAAACCAACGAGGTGTTTTTTTCAAAACAATGGAAAAAAATGCTGGGCTTCGAAGAATGGGAAATAGCAAATAACCTGGGCGAATGGGAAAAACGGGTGCACCCCGACGATTTGCAACAATGCATTTCCGACATACAAATGCATATAAGCGGCAAATGGCCCGTTTACTCAAATATTCACCGTTTATTATGCAAAGACGGTACCTTTAAATGGATTCTCGACAGGGGAAAAATTATGAAATACTCACCCGATGGAAAACCTTTAAGGATGATAGGGACACATACCGATCTCACCGACCGCAAAAAATTCGAAAATGAGCTGCTTGTTGCAAAGGAAGAAGCCGAGAACAGGGAAAAGCAACTACAACAGCTTAATGTTACAAAAGACAAGATTTTTTCGATAATTGCCCACGACTTGCGGAACCCTTTTAACATTATTCTGGGTTATTCCGAGTTGTTAAACGATATAGTTGATAATTGCGATGCTGAACGGGCAAAGCGCTACGTGGAAACTATAAGCCGTTCGGCACAAAACACCCTTTCGCTGCTCGACAACCTTTTAAACTGGGCCAAATCGCAAACGGGGCAGATAAATTTCAACCCGCAACCTTTGGGGTTAAAACCCCTGTTGTTTGAAGTATTTGGCATTGTCAATCCCATGGCACAGTCGAAAAACATTTCATTGTCGTATTCTTTTCCCCCCGAACTTAATGTTTTTGCCGATATCGATATGTTAAAAACCATTTTGCGCAACTTGTTGTCGAATGCCTTGAAATTTACCCCAAATGAGGGGAAGGTAGCTGTAAGTGCCAAAAATACAAGAGATTGGGTTGAGATATCGATTGCCGATAATGGCGTTGGTATGGAAAAAAACATTATCGAAAAGCTGTTTACACTCGAAAAGAATGCCATAAGGGCCGGAACTTCACAAGAAAAAGGTTCGGGGCTGGGGCTGTTGTTGTGCAAAGAGTTTGTCGAACGCCACGGTGGTGAAATCTGGGTGGAAAGTGCCGTAGGATTAGGCAGCAATTTTAAATTTACACTCCCCGTGAAAGTGTAAAGTACCTAAAAGGCAGTTTGCAAAATTCTATTCTTAAAATGTTTTTGTATTGCGAAAAATTATAATAAAAACAAAATGGGCAGCAATAAAATAAACTATGCCGAACTGGAGAAAAAGTTTGAAAAGCTTGAAGCTGAAAACTTGATATTAAACCAAAAGGTAAAACTGCTGCAGGGCATTTTCGATAAACTGCCCTTTGGTATCCAGGTTTTCGACGAAAACGGAACATCCTTCAGCATGAACACGGCACAACAGAAGCTGCTGGGCCTGGAAAGTGCACTTACAGGTGTTGGCAGTTTTAATGTATTGAGCGATGAGTTTTCTGTGGCCCATGGCACCAGTAAAATTTACGAGAAAGTTTATAAAGGGCAGGAATATTCGCACGAATTCGAATATAAGCTTGGTGAAACTGCTGGCAAATGGGGTACCCGGCACGATAGTGTTTTCCTGCACGAAACCATATTTCCGCTTACAGGTGCGAACAATAAAGTAGAATATGTAGTGGCCGTATTAAGCAATATTTCAGAACAGAAAAAAAACGAACGTAAACGTGCCGAGTCGGAACAAAAGGCACGTGAAAACGAAGCCCAGTTTAAAAATTTGCTCGACAACGCCCCTGAGCCTATTTTTATACAGTCTAAAGAGAAATTTGCTTATCTAAACAAGGCAGCAGCAAGGCTCTATGGCGCCGAAAGCCCCGATGATCTTCTGGGTTCGGAAGTACTTAGCCGCATACACCCCGATTTTAAAAATATTGTTAAACAGCGTATCCAACAGTTTAATGAAAAACACAGGGTATCGGACAGGGCTGAACACAAACATATTAAACTCGACAATACCCCTGTTGATGTTGAAGTATCGGCAATGCCTGTAAATTATAACAACCAGCCGGGAGCGCTGGTTTTTGTAAAAGATATTTCGGAACGCATAAAGGCCGACCAGAAAATTAAGCATTCGCACGATTTGCTTGATTATGTTATTAAACACAGCCTGAACGCCATTGCAGTTTTCGACAATAATTTGAGGTATATAAACGTGAGTAAACGTTATTTGCAGGAGTACAAGATTAAAGAAGAAGATATTATTGGCAAGTACCATTACGATGTGTTTACCGATTTGCCCGAGAAATGGAAGGAAGCCCATCGCCGTGCCCTGGCTGGGGAAATACTGGGCGCCGACGAAGAACCCTATTTCCGCGACGATGGCTCTGTGGAATGGACACGCTGGGAGTGCCGGCCCTGGTACGAACAGTCGGGCAATATCGGGGGCATTGTACTTTACGCCGATGTAATTACCGATCGTAAACTCATAGAAGAGGAAATAAAAGAACGAAACGAAGAGTTGACCTTGTTTTTCGATTGTGCCCTCGATTTGCTTTGTCTTGCCAATACCGATGGTTATTTTATAAGGGTCAACAAAGAATGGGAAAATGTTCTGGGTTATACTGCACAGGAACTGGAAGGCCGGAAGTTTCTCGATTTTGTTCACCCCGACGATATAGAGGCAACCCTAAATGCTGTTCGACTGCTGGCAGGGCAAAAAAATATTTTAAACTTCACTAACCGCTATCGGTGCAAAAATGGCAACTACCGATGGATTGAATGGAAATCGGCGCCCCGTGGCAATAGAATTTATGCCGCAGCCAGGGATATTACCGACTGGCTCGAAAACGAAAAAGAGCTTAACCATACAATTGAAAAATTACGCGAAACCGAAAGCCGCTTGCAGTTTTCACTTTCGGCAAGCCATACCGGGGCATGGGACTTTGATTTAAATTCATATACTGCCGTGCGCACCCTTGAGCACGACCAGGTTTTTGGCTACAACGAATTGTTGCCTGAATGGAACTACGAATTATTCATGGAGCATGTTCTGGAAATCGACCGCCCGATGGTGGAGACAAAATTCCGCGAAGCAGTTGAATCCACTGGGAACATTGATATACGTTTCCGTATAATGCGTGCCGATGGCGAAACCAGGTGGGTTTGGGCCTGCGGAAGGCATTACATAGATGAAAAAGGCACTAACCGGCGTTTGGCCGGCATTATCCAGGATATTACCGACAAGCAACTAATCGAAATGAAGCTCGAAGAAAGCTACGAGTTACTGAAAAACCTCACAGCACAAGTCCCGGGAGTTGTTTACCAATACCGGCTTTACCCCGATGGACGTTCGGCTTTTCCTTATGCCAGCCCCGGAATGTGGAATATTTACGAAGTAACACCCGATGATGTTCGCGATGATGCTTCACCGGTATTTAACCGCCTGCACCCCGACGACCTAGATTACATTGTGCGTACAATTAACGACTCAGCAAAAAACCAAACCAACTACGAAAGCGAGTTTCGGGTAATTCTCCCCGGGCAGGGGCTGCGCTGGCGCTTTTGTAACGCCAAGCCACAGCTAATGCCCGATGGCAGTACCCTTTGGCATGGCATTATTACCGATATTACCAGGCGAAAACTGGCTGAAGAAAAGCTAAAAGAGCAAAAGCTGCTTTTCGAAACCATGTTCAATGCCATTTCCGATGGGGTTGTTATTGCCGATAAAAACAGGGTTATACAACATGCCAACCAAGGTATATTAAAAACCTTTGGTTATAAGCCTGAGGAGGTAATTGGCAAAAGCACCCAAATGCTGTATGCCGGCAACGAGCATTATAAAAATTCCGGCGAAAGTGTGTTCAATGTCAATTCAAAGGCCTCCGATAATTTCTACCTCACATATTACAGCCATAAAAACGGACAAAATTTTCCCGGCGAAACCTTTGGTGCCAAGCTGTTCGACAGCAATGGGCAATGGATTGGCAACCTCGGCATTATGCGCGATATTTCAGAAAGGGTTAAATATATCGAAGAGCTAAAGCTCCACAACGACGAGCTGCTATCGGCAGAAGAAGAAATCCGCGCCACTAACGAAGAACTTTGCGATGCCAACGAAAAAATAAAAATCAGCGAGGAAAAATACAGGGCCTTGTACGAGAATGCCCCACTGGCATACCAGTCGCTGAACGAGCATGGCAATATACTTGATGTAAACCCCATGTGGTTTAAAATCTTAGGTTACAGCCGTAACGAAGTTGTTGGGGAATGGTTTGGATCGTTCCTGCACCCTGGCTTTGTTGAACATTTTAAAAAAAATTTTCCAAAGTTTAAAGAACAAGGCTACATTCACGATGTTCAGTTTAAAATGGTTAGAAAAGACAAAACCGAAATATTTGTTTCTTTCGAAGGGTGTATTGGTTATACACAATATGGCGAATTCAGGCAGACATACTGTACTTTTAAAGATATTACCGAAGAGCTGAAGGCTAAGGAAGAGCTATTGAAAAGCGAAGCAGCCCTGCGAAAAAGCAGCTATTTCTTTGAACAATTGTATCTGCAGTCGGCCACCAGCACCCAACTGCTCGATGCCGAAGGTTGGTGTGTGCGCATAAACCCTAAACTTTCGGAATTGTTTGGTGTGCAGCCCAAAGATATTGAGGGGCACAAATACAACATACTGCACGATGGAGAAATAATCCGTTCTGGTGTAATCAATAAGTTGAAGAGGGTTTTCGAAAACAAAGAAACCGTAAACTGGGAAGTGAACTTCGATATTGCCTACGCCTCAGAAACTACCGGGATAAAAGTGTCGAAGCCGTTAAAAAGGTGGTTCTTCAACAAAGCCTACCCGATTCTCAACGAAGATGGCAAGCTCGATTCGGTTATTATTCAACACGAAGATATTTCGGAGCGTAAAAATGGCGAATTGGCACTAATTGAAAGCGAAAAACAGTTGCAGCTTATTTTCGATAATTCGCCGGCCTTAATGTTTTTGCTCGATGCCCATGGCGATATTATTAAAGCCAATAACACCAGCTGCGAGTTTTCGGGAGGATCAGAAAAAATTGAGGGCAACTTGAGGTTCGGAAACGCCCTCATGTGCATAAACAGCCTTAACGACGAACGCGGGTGCGGTTTTAGCGACCTTTGTAATAGCTGCACACTGCGCAGCACAGTGCTCGATTGTATAAAAGGTAAAAAAGAAGTTAATAAGCAAAAAATAGAAGTACATTCGGTTGCGGGAGGTATGCCCCGAAAACTTACTTTCCTTCTTTCTATGACAATTTCGGCCACCGGGGCTGCCGAAACCTTCCTGCTTACCCTCGAAGACATAACCGAACAAAAACTTATGGAGCAGAAAATTCTGGGCACCATAATACAAACCGAAGAACAGGAACGTAAGCGCATTTCGCGCGAACTCCACGATGGAATAGGCCCTTTGCTTTCAACTGTAAAGCTTTATGCCCAAACCTACTTTAACACAACAAACCGTAGGTTAAAAAAAACCATTAGCGAACAGTTTGTCTCAACCATAAACGATGCCATAAACCACGTTTCGCTTATATCGAACAACCTTAGTCCCCAGGTGCTTACCGATTTTGGGCTAAAAGCTGCCATTCAGCGTTATCTCGATAAGCTCAGGCCGGTAGCAAAAATCGATATTGTTTTTGAGTACAATATCGGGGTTGGTTTACCCGAAGAATTTAATGTTACCCTTTACCGGGTTACAACCGAGTTGGTAAATAACACAGTAAAGCACGCCGGGGCTGCAACTATGGCTATTCGGCTATTTACCGAAGAAACAAAAGTGTGGCTTGTTTTCTCCAATAACGGAAAGACTTTCGATTTCGAAGCTATGAAAATGGTCAAAAAGGGCATGGGGCTGTTTAATATTGTAAGCCGTATTGGTTTGTTGGGGGGCACAGTTCAGTTTGTGCCTGGCGTTGAAAAGGGCATCGAATACCAGATTAGCCTGCCCTTGTAATTTTTTTTAGCAGCAAATATGAACATTAAACAAAACAAAAAATGAAAATTTATCTTGTCGATGACAACGAAAAATTCAGGGCCAGCCTCCGGCTTTTCCTGGAAAGCCACCATAGTTATGAAATAGTTGGCGAAGCTACTACCGGCGACGAGTTTTTACAACAGAAAATTATCGATGCCGATATTGTGCTGATGGACATAAACATGCCCGGCATTAACGGCTTGCAGGCCACAAAACTGGGGCTTTGGAACAATAAAAAACTAAAATTTCTGGCTGTGTCGCAGTTTAAAGACGATGTTGACCTGCAACTGCTTATCGAATCGGGGTTTAAGGGGTTTGTAAGCAAGTCGAACGTTTTCGACGAACTCGAAAAGGCCATGCAGATAGTTAACAGTGGAGGGTACTCGTTCCCCGGCGATATTGCCTTGCCCGACGAATAGGAAAAGGCAGAATCGGGTAAATAAATTTACTTTGTGTATGTTAAATATCTCCGGGTACATTTTTTCTTTTGCATTTGTTTATTATCTTTAATAGAGATGAAAAAAAACAACAACAGCAATGTTGAACCCAATTATGTGTTGCCTGAAAACAAAAGGATAATAGTCTTTATTTAAAAAGTATGTTTGTCGATTTTTTCCAGAATGCCACACTTTTAGTTACTCTAACCATGCTTTATGGTTTAGTGGCGCGTTTGCGCAAAGGCAAACCGAAACTCTTTGTTGTATTTAGCGGTTTGTTGTTTGGCGGGGTTGCTGTTGCTGCCATGAATATGCCTTTTGAAATGGAGCCGGGCATTATTTACGACGGGCGTTCTGTTATACTCACCCTGGCAGGTTTGTTTGGGGGCATAATACCTTCGGTAATTGCTGTTGCCGTAGCATCGTTTTTTAGGTTGTATGTTGGCGGAATAGGTGTTTATGCCGGGGTTTCCACAATAGTTTTGTGTGCGCTTACCGGTTTGTCCTTTAGGCAGATATACCTAAGAAAAGTACATAAATTCAACCTTTTGGGGTTTTATTTCATTGGCTTTGTGTCGCATCTGGTAATGTTGGGGGCACAATTAACACTTCCATGGCCCGGGGCATGGCATATTTTAGGCAATATCTGGCAGCCGGTTTTGGTATTGTTCCCCCCTGTATTTATGCTAATTGCTTATTTTATACATGGCGAAGAAGTAAAAATTGTTGCAGCCGCGAAAATTGCCCAGGCCGAATCGTTGTTCCGTGCCACTTTTTATAGCATTGGCGATGCAGTTATTATTACCGATGCCAATGGCATTGTGCAAAAACTTAACCTAAGCGCTGAAAAATTAACTGGTTATACCGAAAATGAAGCAATAGGAACCAGTTGTGAAAAAGTTGTCAGGCTGGAGGACGAAGTATCGGGTAAGCTTTTGCCAAACCCGGTTGCCAATGTTCTGGAGCAGGGGCGTATTATTGGATTGTCGAATGGTGTTTTAGCTGTTTCGCGCCAGGACGAAAAATATCCGGTAACATACAGTGCGTCACCAATAGTCGATGAAAGCAGCAAGCAAAAAGGCATGGTAATTATCCTGCGCGATCAATCGGCCGACAGGCAACAACAAAAGCAATTGACCGACAGTGAGTTGATGTTGCGCGAAGCCCAGCGCATAGCAAAACTTGGGCACTTTACTCTAAATATTGTACATGGTTTCTGGAGCTGCTCAAAGGAACTCGACAATATTTTCGGCATAGACAGCCATTATAAAAAAGATTTTGACGGTTGGCTTTCCATAGTTCATCCCGACTTTAAGCAGGAAGTGGAGGGTGTGTTTCAAAGCTTGGTTAATGGTGGCCGCGAACAGCACAATATGGTGTTCAAGATAACCGACCATAAAGAAGGAAAAGAAAAATGGGTTCAGGGGTTATGCAAGGCAAAACACGATGAAAAAAATGTAGTAGTTGAAATTTTTGGCACCATACAGGATATAACCTCATTAAAAGACGCTGAGAATATTATCGGGCGCCAGGCCCAGATTGTCGATCAGGTGCACGACTCAATTTTTGCTGCCGATACACAGGGCCTTATAACCGATTGGAACAAGGGGGCACAGAAACTACACGGTTTTAATGAAGAAGAGGTGATTGGCAAGCATGTTTCCTTTCTGGTTCCGGATGAACACAAACAAATGTTTAACGAACATATCGCAAAGCGAATGTCAACTGAAGGCGAGTATTACCTCGAAGTGCCCATGATAAAAAAAGACGGGGGGACATTCCATGCAAATGTTTCCCTTTCTGTGTTTTACGGGGCATCGAAAAAGGTTTCGGGAATTATTGGCTATGCAATTGATTTTACCCGTCAGAAGTTACTGGAAGGGGAACTAAAACAGACCAATGAGAAATACCTTGCCTTAAACGAAGAGCTTAACGAAAGCCTGGTGCATATTCAGCTTATAAATGCCGAGCTCAAAGAAGCAAAAGAAAAGGCCGAACAAAGCGACAGGATGAAATCGGCATTTTTGGCCAATATGAGCCACGAGATACGCACACCCATGAACGGTATTTTGGGCTTTACCTCGCTGCTCAGGAACGATAATATCTCACCGGCAGCAAAAAATACTTATATCGATATTGTCGAACGCAGCAGCAAACGCCTTCTGGCAACCATTAACGACTTAATCGATATTTCACGAATAGAATCGGGGCAGGTAAGTGTGTTTGAAACGAGAATAAATGTCCACGAGCTTTTACACGAACTCGATTTGCTTTTCCGCACCGAAACAGAAGCCAAAGGTTTGAAATATAGAGTGGTAAACCAATTGGTTGCCGACCAGAACGAAACCTTTACCGATAAAGAAAAAATTTATAGTATCCTTACAAACTTTATAAAGAATGCAATAAAATTTACATCTGCCGGTGAAATTGAAGTTGGTTGTTTATACAAACAGGGCAATATAGTTTTTTATGTAAAAGATACCGGGGTTGGCATTGCCAAAGAAAACCATAAACTTATTTTTGAGCGTTTTGTGCAGGAAGACACCAACCTGTCGCGAAAATTTGAAGGCTCGGGTCTTGGCCTTGCCATATCTAAAGCATACACTCACCTTCTGGGAGGCGAAATATGGGTTGAGTCGGAGAAAGGGCAGGGGGCCTGCTTCTATTTGTCGTTGCCATTTAAAACCGACAATCAATTGCATAGTCCCGACAGCAGCATAACTGAAGCTGACGATGCAAAAACAGTGGTCCCACTTCATTTATTGGTTGTTGAAGACGATTATTTCTCTTTTAAATATTTCGAAGAATTACTTAGTGAGTACTGCGCTGAACTTTTACATGCCCCATCGGGGCTGGAGGCTATTGACATTTTTAGCGAAAACCCGCAGATTAACCTGGTTCTCATGGATGTTAAACTGCCTGGCCTCGATGGTTACGAAACAACACGCCGCATAAAAAAAATCAGGCCTGAAATACCTGTAATTGCACAAACAGCTTTTGCCCTTGACGAAGACAAACAGAAGGCTTACGATGCAGGTTGTGTCGATTTTGTAGCTAAACCTATAAACGCAACCGAACTTCTGATTAAAATCCGCAAACATCTTGCCGCCGGGAATATCTAAAACCGTTATTGTTGAAGAGCTTGCCCGCTGTTGCTAATATTTTTAACCATATTGTTTGATTTTCTTGAGCCCGAAGAGGCCACATAAATCTCATCTGTTCACCCTGTTTACGATTAAGTTACACTGCCTTTCTTGCAAAAAATAAATTCAAATAAACAGGTTTAATTCTATTTATTAACTGAACTGGCTATACTTTACCTAAAGGGGCAGGCAAAATAAATTTATAATATAACAACTTAATTTAAAAAAACGTGTGCGCACACGTTTGCATTATTAAAAAATATGTATATATTTGCCGTGTACGAACACGGAATTTTAAAACCAATATGATTGCCGCCGACGATAAAATAAGGATTAAAGACATTGCCCGATTGGCTGGCATATCTGCCGGTACAGTCGATAGGGTATTGCACAACCGTGGCGAAGTAAAAGCCGAAACGCGCGAAAAGGTGCTTAAAATAATAAAAGAGCTTGGTTATACGCCAAACCTGTTGGCCAAGTCGCTGGCATTGAAAAAAACTTTCAGGATATGCGTGCTCATTCCTTCGTCGGATATTTCGAACCCATACTGGGAAAAGCCACTGGCAGGGATTAATAAGGCAAAGGGCGAAATAAAAGATTACAGCACCCGGGTAGAAGTGTTTACCTATGCTATTGATAATGAAGTGGAGTTTGAGCAAAAACTTAACGAAATAATATTATCGGTTCCCGATGGAATTGTTTTTTCGCCCCATTTTGTAGATACCTCACAGCGCATGCTGCTGCTTTGTAATATCAGAAAAATACCTGTTGTATTTATCGACTCGAATATTTCAACAAGTGAAGTGTTGGGGTATTTTGGCCAAAATGCTTTTCTGAGCGGCTATATGGCTGCAAGGCTTATGAGCTATGGGCTTCCAAAGAATTCAAGGGTGTTGGTGCTAAAACTTGCAAAAAACAGGGCTTCTTTTTCGCATATCATAAAACGCGAGCAGGGTTTTATGTCGTTTTTCACCGACAATCCGCATTTGAGTATTAAGCCTGAGCCGGTTGAAATCGATTTGGTCGATGACGATGAGCCCGATCACACCCTTTCAAAATTGTTTTATGACGCAGGAAACCTGGCTGGTGTTTTTGTTACTAACTCCAGGGTGCATACAGTTGTGCCATTGCTTAAACATTATAACCTGTCAGGTACTTTGTTAATTGGTTACGATCTTGTTGAAGAAAGCGTAAAGTACATGGAAGAGGGAATTATTGATTTTTTAATTTGCCAGAAACCCGAAGAGCAAGGCTATAACTGTGTTATGTCGCTATTTAATTATTTGCTACAGGATAAACAAATTGAACGCATGAATTACAGTCCTATCGATATAGTTATGAAAGATAACTACCAGTACCATATAAAAAATATTAATTCAAAGCATGAATAGAATGAGTTTCGACGATTTGGCCGGCAAGGTTTGTGTGCTTACCGGCGGGGCAGGTGTAATCGGTACCGCATTGGCCAAAGGGTTGGCGTCAATGGGCATAAAAACGGCCATAATCGATTTAAATGAAGAAAATGCCCGCAATACTGCTGCGGCCATCGAAGCCGACTCTGGCACAACAACACGCGGATACAAAGCCAATGTACTCGACCGATCATCGCTTGAAGAGGCAAAACGATTGATAAACAGCGAACTGGGCAAAATCGATTTGTTAATTAATGGTGCCGGCGGAAATTCGCCTAAAGCAACTACCCAACTTGAGCAAATGGGAAAAGAAAACCTCGTAGAGCTCGAAAAAACTTTCTATGGCCTCGATATTGAAGCCTTCCAGTGGGTTTTCGACCTGAATTTTAAAGGGACACTCCTGCCTACAATGGTTTTTACCCGCGATATGCTTGAAAGCGGAAGCGGTTCGGTAATTAATATTTCGTCGATGAATTCGTTTAAACCGCTTACAAAAATACCGGCCTATTCTGCCGCCAAAGCTTCCATTAATAATTTCACCCAATGGCTTGCAGTTCACCTTGCCAAAACAGGCATCAGGGTTAATGCGGTTGCCCCGGGTTTCTTTTTAACGAAGCAGAATTATTTTCTAATGGTCGATGAAAAAACCAGCAAGCCCACACCACGCGGGCAAAAGGTTTTAAACAACACACCTATGGGGCGCTATGGCGAAGTGGATGAATTACAGGGGGCTGTAGCATTTCTATTGTCCGATATGTCGCGGTTTATTACCGGCGTTTGTATTCCTGTCGATGGTGGGTACAGCGCTTTTGGCGGAGTATAGTAATAATTGAAAACAGATTGAAGGAGACTGATATGGCAATGGAACAAACATGGCGCTGGTACGGGCCGCACGATCCGGTTTCGCTGGCCGATATACGTCAGGCTGGTGCAACAGGCATTGTTACGGCTTTGCACGAGGTGCCAATAGGAGAGGTGTGGTCCGAAAAGGCTTTAATAGAGCGTAAACGCCACATTGAATGGGATGACAGCCTTCAGCCATCGGTGCCCAGGGGGCTCACATGGTCTGTTATTGAAAGCATTCCGGTGCATGAAGATATCAAGCAGGGCAAACCTTTGCGCGATCTGTGGATCGAAAAATATATCGAATCGATACGTAATGTCGGGAAGGTAGGCATACCGGTTATAACCTATAACTGGATGCCTGTGGTTGACTGGACACGCACAAACCTTTCGCTTGAACTGGAAGACGGGGCGAGGGCGCTGGCTTTCGACTTCCGCGAATTTGCTGCCTTCGACCTGTTTATGCTCCGTCGCAAGGGTGCCGAAGGCGACTACTCCGATGAATTGGTAACGGCTGCAAAAACCAGGTTCGAATCGATGTCGGAAGAGCAACGCTATGTGTTGCAGAAAAACATTATTGCAGGCTTGCCCGGCGGACAGGAAGGGTACGATATTGAGGAGTTTCGCCACAGGCTCAACGAATACTCTTGCATCGGCACTGCGCAATACCGCGAGAACCTTAAATATTTTCTCGAACGCATCGTGCCCGTTGCCATTGAATCGGGGGTACGGCTGGCAATTCACCCCGACGATCCGCCTGTGTCTTTGTTTGGGCTTCCGCGTGTGGTAAGCACTGAATCGGATTTACAATATATCGTGAATGTTTACGATTCGGTTTACAACGGACTTTGCTTTTGCACCGGTTCGTTAGGGGTAAGGCCCGATAACGATCTGCCCGGTATGATTGAACGCCTCGGAAACCGGATAAATTTCCTCCATTTGCGCAGCACCCAGCGCGACCCGTATGGAAGTTTTCACGAAGCCAGCCATCTGAGGGGCGATGTCGATATGTACAAGGTAATTGTTGCCGTACTGAAGGAACAAAGAAGGCGCCATTCTGCCAACCGGCGCGACGAACAAATTCCTATGCGTGCCGACCACGGCCATACCATACTCGACGACCTGAAGAAAAAAACAAACCCGGGTTATTCAGCAATCGGCCTGCTGCGGGGCATGGCTGAATTGCGCGGCCTCGAAATGGGTATTGAAAAAAGCGGGGTGGTTTTTAATTAAAATAATTCAGTTAATAAAAATAGTTACTGTTGATAAACCTGATGACTATGAATTTACAACTAAAAAGCAATTTTAAATATTCGCTTCTGGTGCCAACCAGCATGGGTGTGCGCATTACACCCGTTAACGGCCAGCCCGTGCATTGCAGCGATACCTTTAAAATGCAGGCTACAAGCGCCGAGACTAACGTAGCCAGCATTCCTGCCTTTTTGGGAATGCCCGTTAAAGTTTTAACAACTTTTGTGAAGGGCAGTCCGGTAGCTCAATTTATTAAAAGCAACCTCAAAGGCCGTCACATCGATTTTGAAGGCCCCGAGGTTGAACAGGGTGGCCCCTGGGGTTACCGGCACCAGTTTAATATTGCCGACAGCGGCTTTGGTGCCCGTGGACCGCGTGTACAGAACGACAGGGCTGGCGAAGTTGGCCGTACTTTAAATGTGAAGGATTTCGATCTCGATAGAATTTTTGGAGATGAAGGGGTACAAGTGGTGCACCTTTCGGGACTTATTGCTGCCCTGTCGCCCGATACCGGTAATTTCTGCCTCGAACTGGCACGTGCGGCAAAAAAGTTCGGGACAAAAATATCGTTCGACCTGAACTACAGGGCATCGTTCTGGAAAGGTTGCGAACAAAGGCTTTCGGATATCTTCAGCGAAATTGCTTCCCTGTCGGATATACTGGTTGGAAACGAGGAAGATTTTCAGCTTTGTCTGGGCATCGATGGCCCAGATGCCGGAGGCAAGGGCATACTCGACAAAATTGAAAGCTTTAAGGGCATGATTGAGAACGTAAAGCGTAAATATCCAAACACTTCGGTTTTTGCAACAACTCTGCGGCAGGTAACAGATTCGAACACACACCTTTGGGGTGCTATTATGCTAGCCGGCAACCAATGGTGCTTTATTGAGCCGCGCGAAATTCATGTGCTCGACCGTATTGGCGGTGGCGATGGTTTTGTTGGGGGGCTGCTTTATGGTATTCTAAAAGGATGGGAACCCGAACTTTGTGCCAGGTTTGGCTGGGCCAGCGGGGCGCTTGCCACTACCTTTGTTACCGATTACGCGCAGCCTGCCGACGAAGATATGGTTTGGAGCGTGTGGGAAGGAAATGCAAGGGTAAAACGATAGTTTTTATGAGCCGGTTTTACTTCATTGGAGAATTGGGGTTTAGGTTGATGGTTGGTTAGTTAATCCGGGCAGCTGTTAAGGTTGCCCGGGTTTCATAAAAACATAAGGAATGGAAACAAATCGTTTATCGGCATTCAGGAAACATACAAGGTATAAAATTTTGTAAATGATTTATTATAAAACAGGCTCCGAAACAGACACACTTTCGCCCAACGACTTAAAACATGGTTTGTACGGCGCATTGGCAAAACTTGGCGAACGTAAAAGGGTATTGGTTATTCCACCCGACTTCACACGTTTTCATTCCAGGGCAGGCGATCTTACATCGTTCGCCTATGAGTATTTTGGCGAAAAAATTACCGACATACTGCCAGCACTGGGTACCCACTTTGCCATGACAGACAAAGAAATACGGCACATGTTCCTGGGGGTTCCCGAAAATTTGTTCAGGGTGCACAATTGGCGCAACGATGTAGTTAATGTTGGCACTGTGCCTGGCGAATTTGTTTCTGAAGTTACGGGCGGGGCGCTCGATTTTAACTGGCCGGCACAGCTTAACTCTTTGTTGGTTTCGGGCCGGCACGATCTGATTTTGTCAATAGGACAGGTGGTGCCACACGAAGTAATTGGTATGGCAAACTATAACAAAAACCTGTTTGTTGGTACCGGTGGCTCCGAGGCTATTAACAAAAGCCATTTTGTCGGGGCTGTATATGGCATGGAAAAGGTTATGGGGAGGGCAAACAATCCGGTGCGTAAATTGTTAAACTACGCATCGGACAATTTCATTCCGCATCTGCCGGTGGTTTATGTCCATACGGTTGTTGCCCGCAATAGCAATGGGGAACTTGTTGTAAGGGGCTTGTTTATTGGCGACGATGAAGAAGTTTTTGCCCAGGCAGCCGCGTTGTCGCTTAAAGTTAACTTTACCATGCTCGAAAAACCTTTGAAAAAAGTTGTGGTGTATCTCGATCCATCGGAGTTTAAAAGCACCTGGCTGGGAAATAAAAGCATATACCGTACCCGCATGGCTTTGGCCGATAAGGGCGAACTAATTGTGCTTGCCCCCGGGCTCCGGGAGTTTGGCGAAGATCCCGAAATCGACCGTCTTATACGCAAATACGGTTATCGGGGTACCCCCGCAACCCTCAAGGATGTTTCGGAGAACCTGGAATTACAAAATAACCTTGGAGCAGCGGCCCACTTAATACATGGAAGTTCCGAGGGACGGTTTTCGGTTACATATTGTCCGGGAAACCTTACGCAAAAAGAAATTGAGAGTGTTAATTTCGGGTATGCGCCATTAGAGGGTACTTTGCAAAAATACAATCCGGAGCGGCTAAACGAAGGCTTCAACCTGATGCCCGACGGCGAAGAGGTTTTTTTCATCTCTAACCCGGCAATTGGTTTGTGGGCAACTAAAGACAGATTTAAAGAATAATTGTAACTTCAACAGCTGTTAACAATTAAAATACACAGAAGTGGAAAAAGTAAACTGGGGCATAATCGGATGTGGTAATGTTACTGAGGTAAAAAGCGGCCCGGCTTTTTATAAGGCCGAAAATTCGGCACTTGTGGCAGTAATGCGCCGCGATGCTGCAAAAGCGGCCGATTACGCCCATAGGCACGGAGTGCCGGCATGGTATTCAAATGCCGATGAGCTGATTGCCGATAAAAAGGTTAATGCCGTTTATATTGCCACCCCGCCCGATACCCATGCCGCATACGCCATTAAAGCCCTTCGTGCAGGAAAACCGGTGTATGTCGAAAAGCCTATGGCACTTAACTATAGCGAGTGCCGGCAAATGCTTGCTGTTTCGGAAGATACAGGTGTGCCAATTTTTGTGGCCTATTACCGGCGAATGTTGCCTGGCTTTTTAAGAGTGAAACAATTAATCGATAGCGGCGCCATTGGCAAACCATTGTCGGTGGCATTAAAACTAATAAAACCTCCATCGAACGACGAACTCAATGGCAATTTGCCCTGGCGGGTTTTGCCTGAAGTTGCCGGAGCTGGTCATTTTTTCGACCTGGCATCGCACCAGCTCGACTACCTCGATTATTTATTCGGGCCGGTGGTTAGGGTAAAAGGCATTGCAAGCAACAGGGGCGGGCTATATGCCGCCGAAGATACCCTTGCTGCTGTTTTTGAATTCAAAAATGGCGTTGTTGGTTCAGGCGAGTGGTGTTTTGTGGCTTCGTCCGATACCAATACCGACCAAATTGAAATTACCGGCGAAAATGGGAACATAAATTTTTCGTGTTACAGTTTTTCGCCTATCCAGTTAATGACCGACGGCAACAGGCAGGTATTTCGGAACGAAAGGCCCGGGCATGTTCAGTTTTACCTGGTACAGGAAATCGTAAACGAATTGCTTGGAAAAGGTAAATCGCCATCGACCGGAGAAACCGGGGCACGCACCAGCTGGGTTATGGGTGAAGTGGTAAAAGAATATTACAAAAAATAAATATAACGAATAGCTTATGAAAACATTAGCCGATATTGGATTGATAGGCCTTGCCGTAATGGGCGAGAACCTTGTGTTAAATATGGAAAGCAAAGGCTACACGGTAGCTGTTTTTAACCGCACAGTCGATAAAGTCGATAAATTTGTGCAGGGCAGGGGCAAAGGGAAAAAATTTATTGCTGCCCATTCTATAGAAGAATTTGTTAAGTCGCTCGAAAGGCCGCGTAAAGTGATGATGCTGGTGAAGGCAGGCAAAGCTGTTGACGATTTTATCGAACAGCTTCTTCCCCACCTCGAACCCGGCGATATTATTATCGATGGGGGCAATACCCATTTCCCCGATACTATCAGGCGTGCGGCTTATGTCGAAAGTAAAGGTTTTTTATACATCGGTACCGGAGTATCAGGTGGCGAAGAGGGAGCCCTTTTGGGCCCTTCGATTATGCCCGGGGGCTCACCCAAAGCCTGGGAACATGTCAGGCCAATTTTCCAGTCGATAGCCGCAAAAGTAGAAGATGGCTCGCCTTGTTGCGAATGGGTTGGCGAAAATGGTGCAGGCCACTTTGTTAAAATGGTACACAATGGCATTGAATATGGCGACATGCAGCTTATTTGCGAGGCCTACCAAATTATGAAAGAACTGGTTGGACTGTCGGCCGACGAAATGCACCAGGTTTTTGCTGAATGGAACAAAGGCGACCTCGACAGTTACCTTATCGAAATTACCCGCGATATTTTAGGCTATAAAGAGAACGGGGAACCATTGGTAGAAAAAATCCTCGACACTGCTGGGCAAAAAGGAACCGGTAAATGGACAGGCGTTGCAGCGCTCGATTTAGGAGTGCCGCTTACGCTCATCGGCGAAGCTGTATTTTCCCGTTGCCTTTCGTCGCAGAAAGACGAACGCGTAATTGCCTCAAAGGTGCTCAGTGGTCCGAAACCTGCTTTCAGCGGCGATAAAAAAGCCTTTGTGGAAGATATACGCCAGGCCTTGTTTGCATCGAAAATTGTATCGTACGCGCAGGGGTATGTGCTTATGCGCGAAGCTGCAAAAGAATATGGATGGAACCTGAACAATGGAGGTATTGCGCTTATGTGGCGCGGCGGGTGTATTATACGCTCGGTGTTCCTCGGTAAAATTAAAGAGGCTTTCGATAAAAATCCAGGTCTTACCAACCTCTTGCTCGATCCTTACTTTAAAGAAAAAGTCGAAGCTGCTCAGGCAGGTTGGCGCAGGGTTATAGGGGCAGCAGTTGCAAATGGTATTCCGGTACCGGCACTGGCCACAGCATTAACTTATTTCGACGGGTACCGCTCCGAAAGGCTCCCTGCAAACCTGTTGCAGGCACAGCGCGATTACTTTGGCGCACATACCTACGAACGTATCGATAAGCCCCGTGGAGAATTCTTTCATACCAACTGGACAGGCCGCGGCGGCGAAACGGCCTCGACAACTTATTCTGTTTAATTAAATTATATCTCAAATAGTATGTCAACAAAAACAATTTCAGAGAAAATGACAAATTACAGATGGGTTATCTGTAGCTTGTTGTTTTTTGCTACTGCTATCAATTATCTCGATCGCCAGGTACTTTCGTTAACCTGGAAAGATTTTATTGCACCCGAGTTTCACTGGACGAACAACGACTATGGGAACATAACAGCCCTCTTTTCGCTCTTTTATGCTGTGAGCCTTCTTTTGGCAGGCAGGTTTATCGACTGGCTCGATACAAAAAAAGGTTTCCTGTGGGCAATTGGTATATGGTCGGTAGGCGCTATTATACATGCTTTTTGTGGTATTGCCACTTCAGGTATTGTTGCCGGAAAATGGTTTGTGGGTTTTGAGGGGGCAAAAGAAGCAATTGGAATGGTTGACAATGTTGGCATGATTGTAACCGTGAGCGTTACTTTATTTATATTTGCACGTTTTATTCTTGCTCTTGGCGAAGCAGGTAACTTTCCGGCAGCAATTAAAGCCACCGCCGAATATTTCCCCAAGAAGGATCGTGCTTATGCTACCAGTATTTTTAATGCGGGTTCTACAATAGGGGCACTGGCTGCTCCCGTTACTATACCCGTTATTGCAGCAAAATACGGATGGGAAATGTCTTTTATAATTATTGGCGCCCTGGGGTTTATTTGGATGGGGTTTTGGGTATTTATGTATAAAAAGCCTGATGTACATCCATTGGTGAATAAAGCGGAGTTTGAATATATTCACCAGGATTCTGCTAATGAAAATGGAGACATTTCTGCAACAGCCAACAAGGGAACAAAAATTTCGCTCAAGCAAAGTTTTAAGTATAAACAAACCTGGGCTTTTGCCTTTGGTAAATTTATGACCGATGGCGTTTGGTGGTTTTATTTGTTTTGGACCCCGGCATACCTTAGCGATGTGTATGGCCTAACTTCCGACTCTTCAATGGCCCAGTTGTTGCTGTTTATTTTATATGCAATTACATTGCTTTCAATTATCGGGGGGTGGTTACCATCGCTGTTTGTTAATAAATTTGGTATGAACCCCTATGCTGCACGTATGAAATCGATGCTTATTTTTGCCTTTTTCCCCCTGTTGGCATTAATGGCCCAACCTTTAGGCAGCATATCGTATTGGTTCCCGATAATTATTATTGGTATTGCTGGTGCTGCCCATCAGGCATGGTCGGCAAATATTTTTTCTACAATCGGCGATATGTTCCCAAAATCGGCTATTGCTACAATTACCGGAATTGGGGGTATGGCTGGCGGGCTCGGCTCTGTATTAATTAATAAGGGCTCGGGGCTGCTTTTCGATTTTTCCAAGATCAGCAACATGAAATTGTTTGGTTTCGAAGGTATAGAATCGGGCTACTTTATTATGTTTTCGATTTGTGCAATTGCTTATTTGATTGGATGGTCGGTTATGAAAATTCTCGTACCAAGGTATAAACCAATTATTCTGTAACTTTTTATTTGAACAAGCCTGTTTGAAAAACTTGTCTTTTTCTATTATTTATAGAAAGTTGCTTTCTTTTTAAAATATTATTATGAAACTTTGCTGCTAAATATAATTATTTACTGTTTATGACAAATATGAAATATCAAATCCGTTATGCTTCTCACTTTCGCGATGCCAAATTGTACGACACACAACGACTGCGTGAGGAATTTCTTGTTCAGGGGCTGTTTGAAGCCGATTCGGTTAACCTGGTTTATTCCGACTACGACCGATTAATTATTGGCGGTGCTTTTCCGGTTAACAAACCCCTGAGCCTGGAAACCATCGATCCGCTGAAGGCCGATTTTTTCCTCTCGCGAAGGGAGTTAGGAATTATAAATATTGGTGGCGTGGCTAAAATTTTATGCGACGGGCAAACGATTGTTCTCGATCATAAAGAAGCTCTCTATGTGGGCAAAGGTGTAAGGTCGGTAATTTTTGCATCTTCCGATCCGGAAAATCCTGCAAAGTTGTATTTTAATTCTACCCCCGCGCACAAAGAATACCCGTTAAAGAAGATAGGCCTTGCCGGGGCCGATTCACTCGAAATGGGGTCAGCTTCAACTTCTAACGAGAGGCGTATAAACCGTCTTATAGTTAACAGTGTAGTAGAAACCTGTCAGTTGCAAATGGGGCTTACCGAATTTAAAGACGGCAGTGTTTGGAATACAATGCCGCCCCATACGCACAGCCGCAGAATGGAGGCTTATTTCTACTTCGAGCTTCCCGAAAACCAGGCGGTGTGCCATTTTATGGGCCAGCCACAGGAAACCCGCCATATATGGGCCGGAAACGAAGAGGCGGTAATTTCCCCTACATGGTCGATACATGCTGGTGTGGGCACGGCCAAATATGCTTTTATCTGGGGCATGGGGGGCGAAAACCTCGATTATGGCGATATGGATATCGTTCAGCCTTCGGAACTCAGGTAAGCATGTTTATATATTGAATCTTAATATAACGCTGAAAAAAATGATAAACGAACTTTTCGGTTTAAACGGTAAAGTTGCCCTGGTTACCGGAGGAACTCATGGTATTGGAATGGCAATAGCCATTGCCCTGGGCAAAGCCGGGGCTAAAATTGCCGTAAACGATTTGTCGGAAGAAAAACTTGCTTCTGCCAAAGCCGAATTTAAAAAAGTAGGCATCGATGCCTACACCCTTGTGTTTGATGTAACCAACGAAACCGGGGTTGACAGGGGTATTGGCGAAATCGAAAAAGAATTAGGGCCTGTAGATATTCTGGTAAACAATGCCGGCATTATTAAGCGAATACCTATTCTCGATATGCCTGTTGCCGAGTTTAAACAGGTTATCGATATCGACCTGGTGGCGCCATTAATTGTTGCCAAGCGTGTTGCCCCGGGAATGATTCAGAGGCGAAACGGCAAAATCATTAATATGTGTTCCATGATGAGCATTTATGGAAGGAACACCGTATCGGCCTATGCCGCCGCAAAAGGAGGGTTGAAATTGCTTACCGCCAACATGTGCTGCGAATGGGCTAAGTACAATATCCAGGTCAATGGCATTGGCCCGGGTTATATTGCAACTTCGCAAACTGCGCCAATTCGCGAGGGAAACCACCCGTTTAACGACTTGGTTATGACCCGCACACCGGCTGCCCGTTGGGGCGAACCCGAAGATATCGGCAATGCCGCCCTCTTTTTAGCCTCAAAAGCCAGTAACTTTGTAAACGGACATATTCTTTTTGTCGATGGGGGCATTCTTGCTAACTTCGGGTATGTAAAGGGGGAGAATGAGGTGTGAGCTTTAGTTCAAAGTTCAAAGTTTAAAGTTCAAAGTTCAAAGTGAACAGTGAACAGTGAACAGTGAACAGTGAATGGTGAAATGTTAGAATATGCAGACACTTAATTATTTGCATGTTTTTCATTTTCTTCATTAACTCGTACCTCACCCTTAACTTTAAAAAAATAACGTATGAAAACCTTTCTCGATAAAGATTTTTTGTTGCATTCCGATACGGCGGCTTACCTTTATCACGAGCATGCTGCAAAAATGCCGGTTATTGATTACCACAATCATTTAGTGCCCAAAATGATGGCCGATAACCATCGCTTCGAAAACATTGCCCAGGCCCTTTTATATGGCGATCATTATAAATGGCGGGCCATGCGAACAAACGGTATCGACGAAAAATACTGTACAGGCAATGCCGGCGACCGTGAAAAATTTCTGAAATGGGCCGAAACCGTGCCCTATACCCTGCGTAACCCCCTGTACCATTGGACACACATGGAGCTGCAAAGATATTTCAATATTACCGAGCTGCTGAACCCTTCAACGGCCGATAAAATTTATAATATCACTACAGAAATGCTCCAGCACAACAATTACCGTGTGCACGGGCTTCTGCAAAAAATGAACGTTGAAGTGGTTTGCACTACCGACGATCCGGCCGATTCGCTCGAACACCACATAAAGATAAAAACCAGTGGGGCACCATTTAGCGTGTTTCCAGCCTGGAGGCCCGATAAATCGATGGCTGTTGAGAATGTTCAGGCCTACAATGCTTATATCGACCAGCTCTCTGCTGCATCGGACATCGAAATTGGCACCTTTACTGCTTTGCTGGAGGCCTTGCGCAAACGTCATGCTTTCTTTCATGCTAATGGTTGCAGGGTTTCCGATCATGGCCTCGATTGTTTTTATGCTGAAAAATATACCCCGGGAGAAGTCGAATCGGCCTTTCTGAAAATCAGGGAAGGGAAAGAACTTTCGGCAGACGAAATCATTAAGTTCAAATCGGCAATGTTGTATGAGTATGCGGTGATGGATTTTGAAAAAGGCTGGGTACAGCAATACCATCTGGGGCCGATACGTAACAACAATTCGCGCATGTTTGCAGCAATTGGAGCCGACACGGGTTTCGATTCCATTGGCGATTTTAAACAAGCTATAAGTATGTCGCGCTTTCTCGACAGGCTCGATAAAGAAGAAAAACTCGCAAAAACCATTTTGTACAATATAAACCCTTCCGACAATGAAGTGCTGGCCACAATGCTGGGCAATTTTCAGGATGGGAAAACTCCTGGTAAAATTCAGTGGGGTTCGGGCTGGTGGTTCCTCGACCAGAAAGATGGTATGGAGAGGCAATTAAATACCTTATCGACACTTGGGTTGTTGAGCCGCTTTATTGGAATGCTCACCGACTCGCGCAGTTTCCTGTCGTTTCCGAGGCATGAGTATTTCCGTCGTATCTTGTGTAACGTAATTGGCACCGATGTTGAAAATGGTGAAATTCCGAACGATATGGGCTTATTAGGCAGAATGGTCGAAGATATTTGTTATTATAACGCGAAAAATTATTTTAATTTTTAATTGAATACATTTTAAATGGAAAGAGTAGTAACCTTTGGGGAAGTGATGCTCCGTTTGGCAACACCCGGGTTTGAGAGGTTTGGGCAGTCGAACAATTTAAGCTCGACTTTTGGCGGGGGCGAAGCCAATGTTGCCGTGTCGCTGGCAAACTATGGCATACCTGCAAGTTTTGTAACCCGGCTGCCCAATAACGATATTGTCCGGGCATGTGTTAACGAACTGCGCGGACTGGGTGTCGATACCAATAGTATTATTTACGGTGGCGAAAGAATGGGCATTTATTTCCTCGAAACCGGAGCTGTAAGCCGTGCCAGCAAGGTTATATACGACCGCTCTGGTTCGGCAGTTTCGCAAATAAAACCGGGTATGGTAAACTGGGCCAATGTTTTAAAAGATGCTACATGGTTCCATTGGACCGGTATTACCCCCGCCATTTCGCAAGGTGCTGCTGAGGTATGCCTCGAAGGCATAAAAACTGCAAATGAAAAGGGGATAACCGTTTCGTGCGACCTGAACTTTCGGAAAAACCTTTGGAAATACGGGAAAACCGCTGGCGAAGTAATGCCCCTGCTGGTTGAGGGCTGCGATGTGGTACTGGGCAACGAGGAAGATGCCGAAATGGCACTGGGAATTCGTCCCGATGGTGTTGACGTAACCAAAGGCCATGTCGAGGCTGCTGCGTATCAATCGGTTTCGGAGCAGATTATGGCAAGGTTTCTGAGGTGCAAAAAGGTTATTACTACCCTCCGCGGCTCGGTAAGCGCCAACCATAATACATGGTCGGGTGTTCTGTGGGACGGGCACAAGATTTACCAGGCCCCTGTCTATCAGATTACTCACATTGTCGATCGCGTTGGTGGCGGCGACTCGTTCATGGGAGGTTTGATATACGGGCTCCTTACTTATAAAAACGACGACCAAAAAGCCCTGAACTTTGCTGTGGCTGCTTCGTGCCTTAAGCATACCATTTATGGCGACTATAACCGCGTAATGGTAGATGAGGTTGAAAAACTTATGAAAGGCGATGGCTCGGGAAGGGTTAGCCGATAGTTCAAAGTTTAAAGTTTAAAGTTTAAAGTTCAAAGTTTAAAGTTTAAAGTTCAAAGTTTAAAGTTTATATGTTAACTGTAATAAGTGAACAGTGAACAGTGAACTGAAGATTTGATAATGTGCTAATTGTTAATTATTTTCCTTCATTTTCTTCGTTCGCTTATAGCTCAACCTCAACCTATATATAAATAATAAAATGTAAAAAAAACATGGCCAGGTTTAACAGGATGAAAGTGCTCAATACCATGATAGAAACCGGTATTGTTCCCTTGTATTACAACAAAGATGCTGAAATTGTAAAAAAGGTTATTAAAGCGTGTTATGTTGGCGGCGCACGAGTATTTGAATTTACCAACCGCGGCGACTATGCTCACGAAGTTTTCGCCGAAGTGAATAAATGGTGTGCCACAGAATGCCCAGACATGGTTCTTGGCGCAGGTTCTATAGCCGATGCGGCTACGGCAGCCCTTTATATTCAGTTAGGGGCAAATTTTTTGGTGTCGCCGCTGTTAAACCCCGAAATAGCAAAAACATGCAACCGCCGAAAAATTCCGTGGCTGCCGGGTTGTGGCACCATTTCAGAAATTGGCCTTGCCGAAGAACTGGGTGCAGAAATTGTTAAAATATTTCCGGGCAAAGAGGTTGGCGGGCCTTCGTTTGTGAGTGCTGTAAAAGGTCCCTGCCCGTGGACAAGCATTATGCCTTCGGGAGGCGTATTGCCCGAAAAAGACAACTTAACGTCCTGGTTTAAGGCTGGCGCCACATGTGTAGGCCTGGGTTCACAGCTTTTCCCTGCCGAAATTATTGCCAGTGGCAAATTCAAAGAAATAGAAGAACTTGTACGCGAAGTGGTTGCTATTGTAAGGGAACTAAAAAAGTAAGCAGTAAACATACTTCTATATCCGGTTTTCCGGAAACTTTGTATGGGCATCCGGCAAAAAACTACCGGATGCTTTTTTTTTATGTGATGCCGTAATAAAAAATTTCGATTTCTATCAAAATAGGTTAATTTCAAAAATTGAATTAATGCTGCCATCTTTTTCAAAGTTTTAAAACTATATTATAGACTTAACCTTTTTAGCTCTTATGAGAAACACAGTGTTGCTTGCAGCAATTTTCTTGCTTACCCATGCCTCGGCACAGAAACGAACTTTGGAAAGTTTCTTAAACAATGTTCCAGGCTTATACTATAAAAAAATTAGTGTCCCCGATGGTTTTAAAACAGCCTATGAAATTTTTATTGAACAACCGCTCGATCATAAAAACCCCGAACGCGGAAGCTTTCTCCAAAAATTGTATTTATCGCACCGCGATTTTACATTGCCAGTAGTTTTTGTTACCGAAGGGTACGACTGTCCTTCGAACTATATCGGCGAAGTAACACTGTTGCTAAATGCTAACCAGTTACAGGCCGAGCACCGGTACTTTGGCAAAAGCATTCCGGATACAATGAATTATTCCTTTCTTAACCTGGAGCAGGCAACAGCAGATTTGCACAGAATTAACCATATTTTCAAAGAATTGTACTCCGGAAACTGGGTAAGCACAGGTATTAGCAAGGGTGGACAAACAACCCTCTACTATCGTTATTTTTACCCCGAAGATGTAACCGTAAGTATCCCTTATGTTGCACCTTTTAACCTTTCGGTCGAAGATAAGCGCATTTATACATTTCTCGATACGGTTGGAAGCGCCGAATGCCGCGATAATATAAAAAAATTTCAGCGCCTTGTGTTGCAAAAGCGCGACTCCATTTTGCCTATCATGCAAAATTACAGCTATGAAACCGGATATGAGTTTACTTTTCTTACCCTTGAAAAGGCATTTGAATATTCGGTGCTCGAATATCCGTTTTCGTTTTGGCAATGGGGCTACGACTGTTCCCTTATTCCTGAAGAAGGTTCGTCTGTTGAGCAAATAATTGTACACCTGCTTACGGTTTCCGATATTGGTTTCTTTTCCGATGGGGAGATGGAAAAATTTTCGTCGCACTATTACCAGGCAGCTACCGAAATGGGGTATTATGGCTACAGGGCTGCCTGCTTCGATACCCTGATAAAAACCTTTTCAGAAGAAAAAAACCCTTTGGCCACTTTTCCGCCCAATATGATGGATGCAGAGTACGACAGTACATTGGCTTTAAATGCCCTTGCATGGTTAAAAAGTTATGGAAACAATATTGTGTATATTTATGGCACGGTCGATACCTGGTCGGCTACAGCAATACAGCCTTCGGGTGAAACAAATTCGGTATGGTTTTTTTTGAATAGCAGGAACCATGGCGATGCACGTATTAGAAATATGTTGCCTGACGAGCTAAAATTCCTTGCCGAAACCCTCGGCCATTGGCTCAACATGGAAGTGGATACCAGCCTTTTGCAAAAAAGGAACAAACAGTTGCAATTAGATTGATTTTATTCCCGGGGAATTATATTTTCTGTCTTAACAGAATATTCCAACCGTTTTATTTCGCGTGCCAGTAGCCATAAGCAAACAATTCCGGCAATCATATCGGAAACAGGGCCGGAAAGCCAAACGCCTTTAAGCCCGATATAGTCCGGCAGGATTAATAAAACCGGTATTAATACCAGCACTTGCCGGAGCAGCGATAAAAAAACGGCCATACCTGCTTTACCAGTCGATTGAAAGTAATTGCTCGCAATAATCTGGAAACCCACAACAGGCCAGGCTGCCATAAAAATCCGAAGCCCCTGTATGCCGGTATCAATAAGTTCGTTGTTGCTTATATTAAAAAGTTTTACAATTAAACCGGGAAAAACCTGTGCAAACAAAAAACCGCTAATAGAAATAACCGAACCGGCAAAAAGGCATATTTTAAGCGTTTGTTTTACCCGAAGGAAGTTTTTTGCACCAAAGTTAAAACCAACTATGGGCTGCGAGGCCATATTAACTGCAATTATAGACATGAGCACCAGCATGGCATAACTGTTAATTATGCCCATTGCCCCAATTGCCAGGTCGCCGCCAAATTTTATTAATTGCGTATTAAAAGTGCCCTGAACAAAACTGGCAGCAATTTGCATTGAAAAGGGGGCAAAACCAACCGTAATTATATACCATATAATTTCCCCTTCCAGCCTGAATTTTGCCGGCTTGAGCCTTATTACGGCTTTCTTACCGGTGAAATGTAAAATAACCCATACAGCAAGGGCCATTTGTGAGATTACGGTTGCCCAAGCTGCACCTTTTACACCCATGTCAAAAACAAAAATAAACAAGGGATCGAGCAACAGGTTCAGGCCGGCGCTTATAAGCATGGAATACATTGCAACTTTGGCATTTCCTTCGGACCGGATGATATTGTTCAGCGAAAAGCCCATGGTGCCAAATATAGTGCCTGGCAAAATAATGTTCAGATAGCTGTTGGCATAGGCAAAGGTTTCGCTGCTTACGCCAAATAATTGTAAGAGAGGGCCTTTTATTGCAAATCCCAGGAATGTTAAGAATACCGATACAATAATAATGAGCACAAAGGCATTGCCCAGTACTTTTTCAGCCATTGCGAAATCTTTTTTGCCCAATGTGATAGACAAACGTACTCCCGCGCCAATGCCTATGAGCATACCAAACCCCATGAGAATGAGCATTACAGGGAATACGGCACTTACCCCTGAGAGCGCAAGGGCCCCAACACCCTGTCCGATAAAAATACGATCGACAATATTATAGAGCGAATTTAGGATTACCCCGGCAAACGAAGGCAAAAAAAACCTCCAGAGCAATCGTTTAATACTGCCCTTTTCCAGTGCTTCGATATTTTTGTGTAGCATTCTGCCCTTTTTAAGCTTGTAAAAGTGTAGTTCTTGCCGGTATTCGGGATTTTGGCAGCGAAGGTATTTACTTTTTTTTAATTTCAACAGGCCCCATAATTTAATTGCACCTTCGTTTAGGGCATAAATGCCTATCCCCCGGCTTTTTTTGCTTTGTAGCCTTCGTTAACCAGTATTTCAATAATTTTTTGGCAGAAATCGCCCTGTATTAATATTACCCCATCTTTCGATGTGCCGCCAACTCCGCATTTGGTTTTTAGTTTTTTTGCCAGGACATCCAAATCGCCGGGTGTACCAATAAACCCTTCTATTAGTGTGGCAACTTTACCTTTACGTTGTTTACGGTCGATACGGACTTTTAGGTTTTGCTGTGCTTTGGGAAGGGTTTCCTGTATTTCTTCTTCCTGCTTTGAGTAACCAAATTCGGGGTTTGTGGAGTACACCACTCCCAGCCTTTCTTTCCAGTCTTTTGCCATGCCTTAAAATTCTTTATGCAAAAATACCGGAAAGCAGTTAAACTTTAATGCTTTGTTTGTATAATCTTTCCAATTCAACTTCTCGTTCTGACATGTATTCCTGTAACAACTTGTTGGTGTCGAGCACCAGGGCCACTTCGCCGTTTCCGAGGATGCTTGCCCCCGAAACTACTTCCTGTTTGCGGTAAGCTTGTCCGAGGGCTTTTAGCACTGCCTGGTGGTTGCCAATAATATGATCGACAACCAGTGCTATCAGCATATTTTTATGTTTGAGCATAATTAATCGTTGGTAATCGGCACGTTCTTCTTTTATGTCGAATTCTTTGTGCAGATCGACAAACGGAATATATTCGCCATCGAGGTTCAGGTATCTTACCGGCGATTCGGTAATAACCTGGGTTTTTACCTCGGCACACCGCTGAACTACCGCCAGGGGTATTAAGTAATAGGTAGAACCGATTAGTACCAATAGCGAATCGATGATGGAAATTGTTAGTGGGAGCCTGATTATTAGTGTTGTGCCTTTGTTTTCCTGTGTGTAGATTTCCAGTTCGCCACGTATTTCTTTAATTTTTTGGTGTACAACGTCCATGCCAACGCCCCTGCCCGAAACCTCGCTTACATTGTCGGCGGTGGAGAAGCCTGGCGAAAGTATAAGTTTTAGCATGTGGTCGGTTGAGAGTTCGTCGCTTGCCCCGATGTAGCCTTTTTTTACAGCGGTTTTTCGAACTTTTTCCACATTGATGCCCGAACCGTCGTCGGTAATTTCAATTACTACGTGTGCCCCCGAGGGGTAAGCCTTTAGTTTTATTTCGCCAATTTCGGGTTTGCCCAAGGCAAGCCGCTGGTCGGGGGTTTCAATGCCATGGTCAATACTATTGCGGAGAATGTGCATAATCGGATCGACAATTTTCTCGATAATGGTTTTATCCAGTTCGGTTTCTTTGCCTTCGACAATAAAATTCACTTTTTTGTTAAACTTGGCTGCTACGTCGCGCACCAATCGTTGAAAGCGCAATACCGTTTTTTCAAGTGGTATAAGCGATATACTGAATGCATTGTCGCGTAAATCGCGCGATATCGATTCGATACTTTCGGCTACTTCCAGCAATTGTGCATTGTTCTGGTTATTTGCCAGCATGCTGAGCTCTGCCTGCTTGGTTACCAGTTCGCTGATAAGGTTCATCATTAAATCGACTTTGGCCGATGCCACCCTTATGCTTGCAACCGATGCGTCAGCAGCAGTTGTTTTTGATTTTACAGAGTTTTTTTCTTCTGTTTTTGCTTCGGCAATTGCCTGTGCTGCCAAATCAGAGGCAATAGAAACCGGTTTTGTGGACAGCAGCATAAATTTGTCGATAAATTGCTTGTCTTTTAGAACATCGGTTTTCGATACTATGGATATATCGGGCTGGCTGTTCTCGTTCAGGAACATAAAGTTGTCGCCTATGGTTTCTTTGGTTTCTTTTGTAACCAGCAGTATATGCCACGACATATAGCATTTTTCCGGCTCAATTTTTTCGAGCTGGAGAGCTTCGGCAAGAACCGGTAATATTAAACAATCGCCCAAATCGTTTAAGTCGTAAACATAGTATAAAGGGTTGGTGCCATCTTTAAATATATCGCTGTTGGGTTTAAAAAAGATATAAAAACTTTGTACCCCTCCGGCAATCTTGCCAATTTTGGCCTCGGGTGCCGATTGGTTATTGTCGCTTTCGCTTATTTCGGTTATATCGCTAAGAATGCTTTCCTGGATTACCTTGTTCGAAGTGTCGGATAGTTCGGGGTCGTCAATCAGGTTTCGGAAGTGGTCGATACATTGCAGGGTTATTTCCAGTATTTGTCGGGTAACATCGAATTTATGGCTGCGTATGCCATCGTAAACATTTTCGAGGTGATGGGTAATTTCGCCAAGGTACTTGTGCCCGAACATATTGCTGTTTCCCTTAAGGGTGTGCATTATACGAAAAACATTGTCGATAAGTGCCGGGTCGTCGGGTGTACCTTCGAGTTGCAATAGTTTCTCCTCTAGCTGGTTTATCAGGTCTATGGCCTCATCTTTAAAAATTTCTTCGAACCTGCTGTTGGAGAATGAACTTTGTTCGTTGGTTGTTTCGGCCGAAAATGCCGATAGAATTGTTTTCTTTATGTTTTCGTAAGCTGTTTTCATTCCGGGACGGTTTAGCCCCGAATCGTTGGTAAGTTCCTGTCCGGTGGCCGCAGCGCTAATAATTATGGTAAGTTCTGGCTGTTCGAGGGTTTGTTTTTGTTCTATTGCCGCAGAAATTTTCTTTTCGATGGGGGCAAACAGGTTCGAAAGGTAGTTTAACCCCGTTTCAACGGCAGTTTGGTTTATTTTGTGCACAATTGAGTAAACTTGTTTTACCAAATTATTTGCAGGTGTGCCCGAAATACCTTTAAGCATTTTTTCGAGAGAACTTAATAGCTGTAGCAGCTCGGATTTATATTTATCAGTTATTTTTTCGTTGTCCATAAGGGTGTTTTTTAGCAACTATTTTTGTTATTGAAGAGTTTTATTTAAATCGGTCGGTAACAGAATTAAACAAAGCCATATCGAACGGTTTTGTAAGGTAGCAGGCAATATTATACCCCGAAAGCCGATCGGTAAATTGCTCCTTGTTGCCTGTAATAAGCAGTATAATAGGAGTAAAAATATAGCTTGAGGTTTCTCGCATATATTTTATTAACTCAAGCGATTGGTGGTTTTTATTGTCGAAATCGATTATTGCCATGCTAAAACCCGTGCCGTTTAACTGTTTTTTTGCATCGTTAAAAGAACTTACAATTATGGTTTCTGCGTCTTTTTTTTCCAATGTTTTTACAAGAATGTTCCTGATGCTTTCAAATTCTTCAAATAAGAGTATTCTCTTTTTTCGGGCCATAAAATAATTGATGTTTTAAATTAAACTGCTAAAACCGGTTTTAGACAAAAACTGTTTTACCTCTTCGGAAAAATTCAGGTCGAATGTAACTGGTGTATTGTTGGTTTCACCAGTTTTTTTTGCATGGTAAAGAAATTGTATGCCGGTAAGATCGATGTTTTTTATGCCGGGCGATTTTATTACAAAAGGCTCGTTTCTTTTAAAAAGCTCTACAAGTTGCTTATACAAATCTTTTATAACTTCAATGTTTAAATCGCTGCCTGTTTTTAATACAGTGTTTTTATCGGTATTTTTTAGTTTGCCGTTCATGTATAAGAATTTAACCCTTTAATATAGCAAGAATTGTTGATATTTGCTGAAAAGTTAGTAGTGATATTGATCATTCATATTATTAGAGAAAAAGATTATTTAAAACCTCAACCTTCAATCATGATAAAGATTCTGTTTTCTGTTATGGTAATTGTGAATTGGTCGTGCAAGCCGGCAGTTGATAGCCAGGAATTTAGGCAAACAAAAGACTCAGTAAAGCAATCGGATAAAATTTGTGACAGGATAAAACTGCCAGAAGGTTATGTCAGAATTGAAGAAAAGCCCGGCACTTTTGGATATTTTCTGCAAAACCTTGTTTTGTTGCCCAAGGGCTCAAAGGTGTTTTATTATAACGGGTTGCCTAAAATTAACCAAAGGGTTCATGTTGCCGTTATCGATTTAGATGTAGGCAAACGCGACCTTCAACAATGTGCCGATGCGGTTATGCGTTTAAGGGGGGAGTTCCTTTACAGCCAAAAGAGGCACAGCGAAATAGCCTTTCATTTTGTGTCGGACGGAAAGCCACGGTATTTTCTCGGTTATAGTGCAGGCGATACGGCTTATAAAGCTTTCCGAAAATATATGGACTATGTATTTTCGTATGCAAATACCCGTTCGTTGCACGGGCAGTTGCAAAAGGTTGCCAGCATCGACTCAATGCGTATTGGCGATGTGTTTATACAAAAAAGGGAACCCTATGGGCATGCCGTTATTGTTGTTGACATGGCTGTAAATAAAACCGACGGGTCGAAAATTTATTTGCTGGCACAAAGTTATATGCCTGCACAAAGTATCCATATATTAACAAACCCTGTCGATAAGCAACTTAGCCCCTGGTACGCAATTAGCTTGTCCGATGAAATTATTACCCCCGAATGGGTTTTTAATAAGGACGATCTAAGAAGGTTTGTGGAGTAGTTTTGGTTTTTCGAAAATTCAGGCAGTGTAAATTGAATAAATGTCTAATATTTTATAAAAAAGCAGTAAATTAATACTGCTTTAAAACAATTGGCAGCAAAATGGTTTCAGGTAAAAACCATTTAATGCAGGCATAGAGAATATTATTATTTAAGGCTTTTTATTTTCTCAACAATGCATTTAAGAGTTTGTTTGCCAAAATATCGAACCTTAAACTATAATTTATGAAACGAATTAAAGACTTAAAAATTGGAGTAAGGTTAAACCTTGTACTTACAATGGTTTTTGCCGTTATTTTTATTTTAATGGCTATATATACAACTAATGTTCAAAAAAAGCAGATACTAAGAGATACCGACGCACGAATGGCAGAACAGGTTACAGATTTATCAGAGCTAATTAATGTTCAGATAAAAGACAACCAACAACATGTTAACAATTCTATGGAAATAGCTTTGTTGTACCTGGCAGGCGAGGGAAATATTTCTGAAACCAAAGAAAAGCTTAAAGTTGGAAATTTGGAAACTTTTGTTTGGAACCTTAATGGCCGTAACCTAAACAATAGTAATTTTGATGTTGACAACATTGGTGAGTTAAGCAATTGTTATGTGTCGGTTTTTCAAAAAACAAATGCGGGCTATGTCCGTATATCAACGAATGTTACTGATAATAATGGAAACAGGGCCTTAGGTACAATCTTAGAGTTTAATTCTGCAATTGTTGAAAGTATTGAAAAAGGTCAAAGGTATCATGGCAGGGCAATTGTTGTGGGGAGCTGGATGTTGACAAACTACTCGCCCTTATATGTTAATAATGAGTTAAAGGGCATTATTGGGGTGGCTGTAAATGAGAAAGACTTTAGTTCCCTAAAGGCTTATTTTAACAACAAAAACTATTTTGAATCGGGTTACCCTTTTGTTGTTGATATTGATGGAAATTTTATTATACATCCTGAAAGTGAGGGGGGAAATATAAATGGCGAATTGTTTTTTAAGCAAATGGATACTCAGAAAGCAGGGGTACAGAAATTACGGTATGAATGGGGTGGGGAATGGAAATACCAGTATTACCAATATGTAAAGCCTATAGAATCATTTGTGTCAGTATCGTTGTATGAGGAAGAACTTTTCGGGATAATCCGTAAAGTTAGAAATGGAATTATTTTTGCCATTTCTGTTGGTGTGCTTTTGTTTGTGATTATTAATTCGCTAATTGCCAGAATGTTGTCGCGGGCAATAAATCAAATGGTTGTTCATTCCAAAAGGCTTGCAGGCGGCGATTTGTCAGATTTGTTACACTTGAATCAGCAGGACGAAATCGGACAAATGGCTGAAGCCCTAAATGAAATGACCTGCCAGTTGAAAGACATATTTTTAGGCATTCAAACAGCATCGGCAAATGTAGCTTCGGCCAGCCAGCAAATTAGCAGCAGCTCGATTCAATTGTCGGAAGGGGCAACCGAACAGGCATCATCAACAGAAGAAGTAACCTCATCAATAGAAGAGATGACTGCCAATATAGAGCAGAACAAAGAAAATGCACAGTTGGCCGAATCAATTGTGTTTAATGCTTCGGGAATAATGAAAAAGGTGGAATTTGCAGGGAAAAGAAGCCTGGAGTCGATTAAGGCCATTTCGAGCAAAATAACTATAATCAACGACATAGCTTTTCAGACCAATATACTTGCCTTAAATGCTGCTGTTGAGGCAGCACGGGCGGGCGAACACGGTAAAGGTTTTGCAGTTGTGGCAGCCGAAGTGCGAAAGCTTGCCGAGAGGAGCAAGGTGGCAGCAGACGAAATTGTTAGCCTGGCTTTACAAAGTGTACAGAATACCGAAGAAAGCGATAACCTTATTAATACCCTTTTGCCCGAAATTGATAAAACGGTGAAACTCGTACAGGAAATTAATGCAGCCAGTTTAGAACAAAACAGTGGGGCCAACCAGATTAGTTCGGCTATTTTACAGCTCAACAGCATTACCCAGCAGAATGCTTCTTTCTCCGAAGAATTATCGTCAAGTTCGGAGGAACTGGCCAGTGAAGCCGGGCAACTCGACGAAATGCTCTCGTTTTTTAAGGTTGGCACTGAAAAAAGCAGAAAAACAGTGAAAACTGTAATAAGCAAAAAGACTGAAGAAGTACGGAAGGCTAAAAAGCAAAATAGTAATGGGAAATCGTTAACAGCCCTTCAATTTAAGGGTAATAGAGATATTGACGACAGCCAATTCGAGAACTTTTAACCTTTAAAAAATATTCAAAAGAACATAAAAAAAATGCAGTGTACTGCAAAAAACAATTACGACTTGGTTTTTGGGTTACTTTTACCCTTCGGCACATTGTCGTAATTGTTTTGTGATAGCTAAAATTAAGTTAGTTATTATTCATATTCAATTAAAAAATCGGCCATGTATTCCATTTCCGGGGGGCATTCTATTTCGATGTAATCTGTGCCGCAGTCCCAAACACCGTTCTTGTTTTCGTCTATCAGGTAGTTTGTTCAGGGTTCGGTGGCACCGGCCCCAAACCGCCAGGTAACAATTACAGTTTTACCTTCATCAACAGTGAAGCCTGCGATTTTCTCCCCGGCAGCTGAAACTTCAAACACGCCATTGTCGTTCAGTTTATGGTTCCCATCGGTAGAGAAGTAGTCGGGCTTAACCCACGAAGTGTCGTTTTCGTTGCAGGCATCGAACCAACTGCCCATTGTTTCAGGTAGTTCATATTTAACAGAATTGTCTTTATCCAGTTCGACATATCGGTAGAAGATATTTCTGAGCGACATTTTAATGCTCGTATAAGTGCCAACAGGCAGGGTTTTTGGATCGAAGGTGTAATCTTCAATCAGTTTCAGCTCGCGATTGGTTTCGTTGGTAAGCCTTATCCATTCAAGGTTGTCGGGGTTGCCTGCTTTTACTTCATCTTGTGAAACCCATACATCGCCAATACACACCCTCATGCTGGTATTTATTGTAATAGTTGTGTCGCCGGTAAGCGGCGGGTTTTCTGTGCCAATTTCTGTTGATGTTGTGCTTTTGGTGCCAGTTGTTGCCATCGGGTTTAAAGTTTTAAATTTCAGTGTACCAGTTTTTTTTACCTTCGTTTTCATTTTCTTTTATACATCCGAAAAACATTATTAATGCAGAACAAAGCACAATTGCAAAATAATTTTTTTTCATAGCTTTTCCTCCTCTTAGAACTGTTTTTTTGTTTAATATACATAAAAACTTAAAGATGAGTTTGGTTTACGGTCAAAAACAAGAACTTCTTATGGTCAGCCCTTGTAAAAAAAAGCGACCCTGTATAAGGGCCGCCTTTACCTTTAACTAACTACCTTAATTATTGTAAGCCAATATATTTACTGTCTTCTTTTAAGTTTACGGTTTAGTTTTTCAATAGCAACTTCAATCGACTCATCGGGCTTAATGGTGTTGTAATCGCCCCAGAAGCTGTCGTCTTCAAAGTACGATACCTGGTCGGCAAACACTTCATTTAATTTGACAGTTTCTTTAGTTGCAAACTTTTCGATATTTTCCCTGTCCCTGTCGGTTACGGCCATTTCGAGCATAATCTGGAAATCCGATTTAAACAATTTTTGTTTCCATTTGCTGCTGAATTCAATTTCGGAGCGCACATAATTGAGGTACCAGCGATCGTTGTCGAAGCGGTATTTTATCAAATAATGGCCGTTTTCCACATCTATTTTCATGTTTACCGGTTTTTTCTTAACCAGGTATTTCGATGCATACGGAAGCCCTTTTTCGCTTAGGTTAAAGTCGAATCCGCTAAAGGCATATGTTTTTGTGTCGATGTAAATATTTCCCATGTAAAGCGGGTATTCCACACCATCTTTCTGGTCGAAATGAATTACGTATGTTTCGCGGTTGTCAACAGTGGTGATACCGGCAAGAAAAAAATTGTAATACTCAAGTGTTTCGCGGTCAAGAATGTCTCCGGGGTTTTTAACCACATCGAGCAGCAAACTGGTTTTCGGACCCCCTTGCAATTTTACAACAACTGTGTCCATTTTTTTTACATCGTGGCTTTTACGGCCTTTATATATTTTTAGCCTGTCGTAGTCGAAGGTCGATTTATAGGGTGCCTTATATATATCGAGCACAGCTTCCGATACCGAAACGTATTTTTTGTTTTGCTTTACTGTTTCGCGGTAAAACGCTGTTTGCATTTCAGCAACATCGCTATAGTTCGATGGTATTTTTTCAAGTGCTGCCAGTATAATTGCCAGTCCGTCGGCAGGGCGCACAACCACTTCATCGATAGGCACAGTTGCCGTTTTAATTTCAATGGTATTGATTGGGGCTAGTAACCCGGCAACTGCAACTATTTTGTTTTCGTAGCCAATGTGGGCAAACGAAATGGTTGCTTGTTCTTTGTTTTTGGGAACTTTCAGGATAAACTCCCCATCGATGTTCGATACCGTACCAATGCTTGTGCCTGTTACAAACACAGTAGCAAATACAACGGGCTTTTTTGTTGCCTCATCTATAAGTTTGCCTTCAATTTCGATAAAGTTTGTAGTGTCGGAGAAGGAATGCCTTGGCTTTTTATCGCCGCCGGATGCCAGCAGCAAAGTCGTCGAAAGCATAAAAAATATGCCTGTAGTTAATAACCGTTTCATTGTATTGTCGTTTAAGTTTGACATCTTGTTTTTATAAATTATGAAAGCTTTCTGAATTGTTGTTTTATAATAATACAAGACAAGCCTACCACACACGTATTGAAAATGTAAAATTATTGGCGCAGGCAGCGAATTGTTGCTGAAGGGTTAAAATACCTGTAAAAAAAGTTTTAGCATTGTAAAAATTACTAATTTAATAATGATTATAACAATTACTTTATAATGAATGCATTTGTAATTCTCAGGAGAATAATACATTTTTTTAACCTGGAGTCGGAACTGGAAAATCCCGATTTTGTTTATGAAGAAATTAAAAAAGGCATTGTATTTAAGGGCACCAACCTTTGGATTTTAATTTTTGCCATTGTAATTGCCTCGGTAGGCCTGAACATGAACTCTACTGCCGTAATTATTGGTGCAATGCTAATTTCTCCGCTTATGGGGCCAATAAACGGCATGGGCTACAGCATAGCCACCTATGATTTTGTTTTGTTCAGAAAATCGGTTAAGAACTTTACATTTGCCATAATAGCGAGCCTTATAGCTTCAACAGCTTATTTTGCGCTTAGCCCTGTTTCAACAGCCCATTCAGAATTGCTGGCACGCACCAGCCCAACAATTTACGATGTGTTAATTGCTTTGTTTGGCGGTTTGGCCGGAATTGTTGCAATAAGCTGCAAGCAAAAAGGCAACGTAATACCGGGTGTGGCAATTGCAACAGCCCTTATGCCCCCACTTTGCACTGCCGGCTATGGGCTGGCCACCGGCCAGTTTAATTTTTTCTTTGGGGCTATATATTTGTTTACCATAAATACCATATTTATTGCTATTGCTTCGGTAATGGTGTCGCAATTGTTAAAGTTTCCTATCCGGAGCATTATTGACGAAGGCCGAAGAAGCAAAATCAACAGAATGGTATCGTTAACAATTATTATTGTGCTTCTGCCCAGTATTTATTTTGGGTACAGGCTTGTAAAGCAGGAAGATTTTATACAAAAGGCCGGACAATATGTTTCAAATGTTTCGCTTTTCGAAGGGAACTATCTGCTAAAACACAATATCGACCCAAAATCGCAGGCAATTGTGCTGGTTTATGGGGGCACTACTTTATCGGAAGCCCAAAAATCGAAAATTATACAGAAGTCGGTCGATTTTAAGATAAAAAATGCAGCCATATCGATAGAACAAGGGCTTGCTTTTAGCAATATCGATGATAAAAATGTAGAATTGTCGAAGCTTAAGGAACAAATATTTGGTTTAAACACAGCACTGGAAAAAAAATCTGCCGAGGCCGACAGTTTAGTAATCCAACAAAAATACGGGCAGGTGCTTTTGGGAGAGATAAAAACTATTTTTCCACAATTGCAAGGGTGTTTGTATTCCGAGTCGTATTCTTTTCACGATACCCTTTCTGAACCTTTGAAAACTTCCGTAGTGGTATTTTCAACAGGATCGGGCCTAAAAGCCGCAGAAAAAACCAAAATTAGCAATTGGTTGGAAGAACGATTAAAAGGCCGGCAAATAAAGGTGTTTTATGAGTAATACAAATGATAGCGGTAATGCATTTTCACCTAATAACTTCAAAGGAACCAAATAAGAGAAAGAGGTCAAAATTTAGTATTTTTACAAAATGAAAAAGAAAACAAATTCTGGAATAGATATAGAAATTGATGAGTTGACAAACTCCATTAAAAATACTATTTCGGGGGATAGTTTTTCTACAGATATTGTTCGAATAACAAATGCAGATTTAAAAATTATAACTAAAAAGAATGGTTGGCAATTCGATTGGAAATTAGAACTAAAGAAACCTGAACGAGATGTCTTTAAATTAACAATCGTTAATAATCAAGCAATTATTCAAGGATTAATAAGCTTGGAAGTTAAATCTGACCATGTGTTTATGCATCTTGTAGAAAGTGCACCTTTTAATAAAGGAAAAACAAAATTATACTCAGGTGTTCCTGGAAACTTAGTTGCTTTTGCATGCAAATTATCCTTTCAAAGAGGACATGAAGGCAATGTAGCATTTGTTTCTAAAACCCAACTGATTGACCACTATGTTGAAAGTTTGGGAGCTGTTCATTTTGGTGGCAGATTAATGATTATTGAGACTAATGCTGCATTGAAATTGATAAATAAATATTTCACTAATATATTATAAAGCCATGAAGACTAAAACGAAAGAATTAGATGTTGATTTTATTGGAACACAGGAATCAGCATTGACTAAAGAGGAAGAAAAGGCTATAAGTGAATTTATCAGAACAAATAAATCGAGATTAAAATTAAAATCTTTAAAAAAATAGAGTAAAAGTTTAGTTGTTTGCAGATGCCGTTAACAGCGTGTTTAAGCAATGGCGGGGGCTTCAAGTGTTTTAGCGTCTTCCCTAGCCCGTTAAGTCGGTGTAAACTGATAAGTGATAACTCCACCTAACCGCCACAGCTCTAACACGCAAACCGTTTGCGACAAGCAAACGAAAACATACTATTACAACAAAACAGTTTGCCCTATTTTATTTTAACGAGTATTATCAAATAATGAGAATAGAAAAGATTGTCAAAAACAAGAAGCAATACCTCGATTTGTTGCTATTAGCAGATGAACAAGAGGATATGATTGACAAATATCTGGAAAGTGGCGAAATGTTTGTACTGTTCGATGATGACCTGAAAACTGTTTGTGTTGTTGTAGCGATAAATAAAGAAACCTGCGAATTAAAAAACATTGCTACATATAAAAAATACCGGGGAAAAGGATATGCCAGGGTCCTAATAAAATATGTGTCGGATTATTTCAAAAACAACTTTAAAACTATGCTTGTCGGAACAGGCGAAACTCCAACAATATTATCGTTTTATAAAAGCTGTGGGTTTGAAAAATCTCATATTATTAAGAATTTTTTTATCGATAATTATGACCACCCGATGTACGAAGATGGAATACAACTTGTTGATATGGTTTATCTGAGAAAAAAATTATAAATGACTGTTACTAATACTTGTTAGCAATTGTAGGTTTTTTTTTTCTTTTATTAAAACTGAAAAAACAATTTTCATGAAATCAAAGAAACTGCAAACACGAATAATGCTGCTGATAGGTTCGGCAGTAACCTTAATTTTTACATTGGTTATAACCTTTATATCAGTGAGGGTTAACCGTATTGTAACCGATGATGAACTGAAAGCTGCCCGCGAAAGGGCCAATATGTACTCCCAGACAGCCGAAAATCTTTTTGACGAAGGTTTTATTACCGCCCGTACACTGGCCGGAACCTTCTCTGCCTATAAATCGATACCGGCAGAAAACAGGCGCGAGGTTTATGCTGATATTATTAAAGATGTGTTAAAACTGAACGAACAGTTTAAAAGTGCCTGGGTGGTGCTAGAGCCCAACGTGCTCGATGGTAACGATATCAACAACAGAAACACTGTTTATGCAAACGATGCTGGGCGCTATTCACCTGCTTTCTACCGCGCTGGCACAGAGTTTAAAATTAGTTTGCCGCAGGAGCAGGAAGTTTTAGTTTCCGATTATTTTCTGAAACCTAAAAACGAAGAGCGCGAAGCAATTATTGAGCCTTATTGGTACGATTATACCGGCACAGGGGTTAAAACTTATATTTCTAGCATTAGTGTGCCCATTTTTGGCAGTGATGGAAAATTTTTTGGGGTTGCCGGTGTTGATATTGATTTGGGCAGTTTGCAGGAATTCATCGATAGCGAGAAAAAAATTATGGCAGTGTTCTCTAACGAAGGCAAGGTGGTTGCCCACTTCGATCCATCGCATATCGACAAAGCGCTGGTTGAGTCGGAAGCCGATATGCTGGGTGAGCAGAACGTAAATAAATTGGCTGAACATATAAACAACGGGGAAGTGTTTGATGCTACTTTCTTTGCAAGTGCCATAGGGGCTGAATCATATATAGTTGTTGACCCGATAGAAATAGGCAATACCGGGAAAGCATGGGGGTTTGGCTATGCTGTACCGTTAAACGAGGTATTGGTTAAAACACGCAATTTAAAAATAGTTGTATTTCTTATTTCATTTCCCGGTTTGTTATTGTTGCTGGTCCTTTTGTTTTTTGTAAGTAAAAACATTACAAAACCTATACTTGAAACAGTAAATTTTGCCGGTAAGATAGCAGCCGGCGATTTAACGGGCAACATTAAGCTTGCGCGCAATGACGAAATTGGCCAGTTGTCGTTTGCCTTGCAAAATATGGGTGAAAAATTAAAAGACATAATCGGGGGAATTTCAACCAGTGCCGACAATATAGCAGAGGCCAGTATGCAGCTAAGTTCATCATCGCAACAGTTGTCGCAGGGTGCCAACGAACAGGCAGCTGCCGTGGAAGAAATATCATCGACCATGGAGGAAATGGCTGCCAATATTTCGAGCAATACGCAGAATGCCAAAAAAACCGAAGAAATTTCGCTTGATGCAAACTCAGGCATTTCAGATGTTGCTCAACTTTCAGGAAAGGCCGTTGAAGCAAACAAAACTATTCTCGACAAAATTGGCATTATTAACGATATTGCTTTTCAAACCAACATTCTTGCCCTTAACGCTGCTGTTGAAGCTGCCCGCGCAGGCGAACATGGTAAAGGGTTTGCCGTGGTGGCCTCAGAAGTACGTAAGTTGGCTGAGAAAAGCAAGCTTGCTGCCGAAGAAATTGTAAAACTTACCCGCGAAAGCTTTGATTTGGCGAGTGGGGCCGGTAAGGTTATGGCCGATACAATACCCAAAGTGCAGAACACTACCCGGCTTATACAAGAGATTGCCTCGGCCAGCCTTGAGCAGGATAACGGCGCCACCCAGGTTAATAATGCTTTACAACAATTAAACAATGTTACACAGCAAAACGTCACATCATCGGAACAAATGGCCTCGGGTTCGGAAGAACTGGCATCGCAGGCCGGGCGCCTGAGGGAAATAATTGGCTATTTTAAAGTTGACACTATTTCAGAGAAGGGATACAGCTACAAACAAGGCCCGGAGGTTAAAAAACCTCATGTCCCTGTATTTTCGAAAGGTGCGAACATTACGCTTAAACCTGGCGGACACGAAAATATCGACGAAAACGAATTTGAATCGTTTTAACAACCCCCGTAAATTAAGTATTTACTATTGGCGATAGTTTTTATTGCCTGCCCGTAAATAAAAGTGCTGTATTAATTACATGCAATAAAGGGCTTACTAAAAAGGCTTTGCAGTGCTCTTTGTGAGCTTGTTCTTCAGATATTCATACCCGTTATGGTATTCCCAGTATATTAGCCTTCCGGCAATGTACCTTGTAACAATATGCTCGTTATCGGCATAAACAACCGAATCTAAAGGTATAATAACCTGTTTCGGAATTTCAACACTGAATAGCTCTTTATGTTCCGAGCCACTGCTGTTATATCCGTGGTGTATGGTGTAATTTCCCAGGGTGAGCTCGATAAATTTAACTTTTGCCATTGATTTTTATTTCTTATGGCAAAAGTAGTCGATACATTGAACAGCAATTGTATTGTTTGTTTTAACAAAATATGAAGTTATTGTTACCAGGCAGCTTTTTTGGAGGGGCAATAATATCGGGCAGCTTTCATGTTTATGGCCAATGAAAAGTTTATTCCCTTGTAAAGGGCACAAACCTTACAGCCAGAAGGTAGTTTTTTCTGATTTTGCCATTCTTCTTTTCTGCCAGCACTAATTGTTGGGTGGCATGCTGTGCGCCAACAGGCATAATTAGTTTGCCGCCTTCGGCGAGTTGTTCCAGCAGGGGTTCCGGTATTACAGGGGCAGCCGCCGTTATCATAATTTTGTTGAAAGGGGCAAACTCTTTCCAACCTGCATAGCCATCGCCAATTTTTACCTGTACATTGTTATAGTTAAGACCTTTCAAACGCTCCCGCGCTTCGAGGCCCAGGGGCTTGACAATTTCAATAGTAAAAACTTCCTTTGCCAGTTTTGCCAGTATAGCAGCCTGATACCCCGACCCGGTGCCGATTTCAAGTACTTTGTCGGTTGGTTTAACTTCAAGGGCATCGGTCATATAGGCCACAATATAAGGTTGCGAAATGGTTTGGCCATAGCCTATAGGCAGAGGGCCATCGTAATAGGCATACATTGCCTGTTCTTCAGGCACAAACAAATGCCTTTCGACATCGTAAAAGGCTTTAAGTAAGGCTTTGTCGGTAATTCCCCTTGCAACAATTTGTTCTTTTACCATCTTTTCCCGTTCAACAGTAAATTTGTCGGCTTGCAGAAAAAAACTTATTGTAAGTATGCAAATAAGTTTCAAGAAGCTCATAATTAGGGTAATAATTGACTAAAGGTACAAAAAGCCGCTGTGTTTTTCAATAGTTTTGCCGATTCTGTATTATAATGAAGAAAATGAAGAAAATGAAGAAAATGAAGAAAATGAAGAAAATGAAGAAAATGAATTTATTAATTATTACATTTTCATATTAGCTGTTTATTGTTTACTGAAAATTTTGAACTTTAAGCTTTCTTCTTCCCGTATATGTAAAGCGAGTGGTGCGACAAGTCGAACCCGTTTAGTTCGCAGGCTGTGCGAATAATTTCCTGCATCCGCGGATCGCAGAACTCAAAAACCTCGCCGCTTTCAATATCTATTAAATGGTCGTGCTGAATACAGCGATATGCTTTTTCGAACTGTGCAATGTTTTTGCCAAACTGGTGTTTAACAACCAGGCTACAGTCAAGCAGAAGTTCTATGGTGTTGTATAAAGTTGCCCTGCTTACCCTGTAATTTTTATTTTTCATAAAAATATACAGGGTTTCAATATCGAAGTGCCCTTCGCGCGAATAAATTTCTTCGAGTATTGCAAACCTTTCGGGGGTTTTCCTGTGCCCTTTTTTTTCCAGGTAGTCGGTAAAGATTTTTTTTACGGTTTCTTTAGTCTCAGCAGATATCATAACTTAGACTAATTAAAAATAATATGCTAATATAGCATATTTTGTAATGAAAAAGTTATGTGGTTGCTGATGTTTAGGAGTTTTTGTAAAAACTTATAGACTTCCCTGTTATTTTTCTACACGTTTAACCGATCCCACCCCTTTTATTTTCCCAAGGTTCATCATAAGATTGTTGAGGTCTTTGGTGTCATGTACATACAGCTCAATGGTGCCTTCCCATATACCATCGTGGCTCTCGAGGTTGATATTTCTGATATTGGCATTTAGTTGTTTGGTAATAATTGTTGTAATATCGTTATAAATGCCAAATTTGTCGGTGCCGGAAAGGGCTATCTTAACCAAAAACGAATATACTTTGTGGGTTGTCCATTTAACATCGGTTATGCGGTTTCCGTAGCTCGATGATAATTTTATTGATTCGGGACATTTACTTTTATGCACAATAACCTGGTTGTATTCGTCAACAAAGCCTATTACTTCGTCGCCGGGAATGGGTTTGCAACATTGTGCAATGGTGTAGTTAAGGTTGGACGGATCCGATGTTTCCCCAAGGTAAACTGGTTCTTTTTTAGCTTCGTGGGTAATTTCTACTTCTTCTTCAGGTAAATCGCCATCGAAATCATCGTCGTTGTTTTTCGAGTTAAACTGCAGGGTCCAATAACGTATCCATTTATTTTTTGTGTTCTTTTTAAGAATTTTTTTCAGGTCGTCGAGCGAAATAATGCCAATGGCTATTTTGCTGTAAAGTTCATCTTTTGAAGTTACCTGGTAGTTTGGAAGGAGTTTCCGGAAAATGCGGTTGCTGGGTTTTAGCTTAAGTTCTTCAAGTTTATCTTCGAGTATTTGTTTGCCTTTTTCGATTCGGTTTTTGGTTTCGGCTTTCAGGTATTCTTTAATAGCGGTTTTGGCTTTGGCTGTATTTACTTTGTTTAACCATTCAATGCGCGATTGAGGCTTATCGGATGTAATAATTTCGACTTGGTCGCCACTACGCAGAATATGTACCAGGGGCACCAGTTTATGGTTAACTTTAGCACCAATGGCTTTGTGGCCAATTTTACTGTGGATGTGATATGCAAAATCGAGAACGTTGGCATTTGAAGGAAGTGTTTTTATATCGCCGCGAGGGGTAAAAATAAAGATTTCGGTGGCAAAAAGGTTTAGCTTAAAATCGTCGAGGAATTCAAGGGCATCGGAGTTTGGATCGGCTAGCAGTTCACGTATTTGTTTCAGCCACTTGTCTATTTCGGTTTCCTGATCGTCCGATTGTTTATATTTCCAGTGTGCGGCAAAACCTTTTTCTGCTATTTCGTCCATACGTTTCGAACGAATCTGTACCTCCACCCAGTTTCCCTTAGGGCCCATAACTGTGGCGTGCAGGGCTTCGTAACCGTTTGCCTTTGGGGTGCTTACCCAGTCGCGTATTCGCTCGGGCTTAGGCATAAAAATATCGGTAATGAGCGAATATATATTCCAGCACTGTGTTTTTTCGGCGAGCCTGTCGTCGGGTTCAAACACTATTCGAATGGCCATTAAATCGAAGATTTCCTCGAAAGGCACATTTTTGTTTTGCATCTTCTGCCAGATAGAATAAACCGATTTCAGCCTGCCTGTAATTTCATATTTCAGCCCATACTCCCTAAGCCGTTCGTCGATTGGCTTTTTAAATTCTTCCAGAAATACTTTTCTTTCATTTTCGTTCTTCTGGAGCTTTTCGTTCAGTTCGTCATAAATTTTAGGGTACCTGTATTTAAGGCTTAAATCTTCCAGTTCGGTTTTTATGGCATATAAACCTAAGCGGTGGGCAAGGGGGGCGTATAAGTAAATGGTTTCGCTCGAAATTTTCATTTGTTTGTGCTGGGGCAGGCTGTCGAGGGTGCGCATATTATGGAGCCTGTCGGCAATTTTTATAAGAATTACCCTTACATCGTCGGAAAGGGTGAGTAGCATTTTTCTGAAATTCTCGGCTTGCAGCGAACTTTTATTGTCGAAAACGCCCGAAATTTTTGTCAGCCCGTTAATAATCGAGGCAATCTTTTCACCGAACAAACGCTCAATATCCTCAAGGGTATAGTCGGTGTCTTCAACAACATCGTGCAGCAGCGAACAGGCTATAGATTTTGAACCCAGGCCGATGTCGTTGCTGACTATTTTGGCAACAGACAATGGGTGGATTATATAAGGTTCGCCCGATTTTCGGAGCATGCCTTTATGTGCTTCGTACGCAAGCCTGAAAGCTTTGGTAATCAATTCTTTGCCTTCCGGGGTGCATCGGGTACAGGAATTTAGCAGATCGTAAAATTTCTCGCGTATCCCGGCCTCTTCTATTTCAATTGGTACTTCCATGTAAAAGTTACTTTGCGTATCGAAAATGAAGCACAAAAATAATGAAATTCGGCGTAGTTTTTACGATGTAGAAAAACTAAGGATATACAACGGCAACACTTCCCCTTATTACATGCTTTCGGCCTCCTTGAATGCTGTATTGCAGAACATACATATAAGCACCTTCAGGTGCAGGCCGGTTATTGATTTTTCCATCCCACCGGCAATTAAGGGGGTCGGTGGAGCGGTAAACAATTCTTCCGGAGCGATCCAGTATTTCGAAAATAAATTCATCGGGCAAATAATCTATTGCAGGGCCAAAAGAATTGTTTCCGGTGGCGCTTCCGGGAATAAATGCATCGAAATCGAACCTGATGTTTAAGGGCATTTCAATACAAACTTCATTAGTAGTGCTGGTGTGGGCGCTGTTTTCGCCCGGAAAGCCTTCAACCGCAGTTATGCGATAACATACGCCCGACTGAAGGCCTTGACCGGTAAGGGTTTTTAGTTCGGTGTCGGTAAATGGGGCCGACACAACAGATTGCAATATCTGATAGTTGTTGTTGTCGAGCCTGCGTTCAATAATATAGTTGGCAACACCGCCTGGCCATTCAATATATTCGTTCCAGGTTAGTAAAGGCCCCTGCTCTGTAATGTTTGCTTCCAGAATAATTGTTGAAGCAGTATTTTCTGATGAGCGGGCAATAATATTGCAGGTATTTATAGCATCGACACTGTATAAATATGGCCCCGAAAGAAAATCGGACTTGTCGGTAAAACTTATTTTATTGTTGGTGGCATTAAGCTGGGCAATAGTTTCAAAAACCCTGTCAACTAAACTTGCACGCAGCAGGTTAAAACGGGATATTTCGCCTAATGGGTCAACCGAAAATTGAACTAAGGCATTTCCGTTGCTGAATGTTGCAAAATCGGCATAAATATATTCCGGAACGCGCTCCATGCGGGTATTAAAACCTATTGAGAACGAAGTGGCGGAATCAGCCCCCAGGCTATTGTTGTCGGGTATGGCAGCTATAAAAACCGAATAGTCGGTATTTGGCCGCAGTCCTTCAATGGTATATTGTTCGGTATAAACAGTACGGTACAAAATGTATGGGCTGTTGTTTTCCGAAAGGTAAATTCTGTAGGCCAACAAATTATAATCCCACATGTTAAAATCGTACCGGTTCCAGCTTAGGCTGGCAGTGCCCTGGCAACTATCGAAACTTGCTTTAAGCACTATTGTGCTGTCCCAGTTTTCGTTGTCGGAGTTACTTTTTTGAATGCCTGCGTGGGCTTGTACGGCAAAAACAACAGGCTGGTTGTGTATGTCCACACCTGCGAGCAAGTCGGGGCTGAAAGATGCAAACGGAGTTGCCGAGGCATTCACCGAAATGCCCTCAACAGGGTTAAAGCTTGGTATGGGGTTGTTGCCTGTAAATTTCAAATAGCTAATGGTATAGTGGGTAATATCGGGAGTGGGCAACTTTTCCCATTCAATTTCAATATTTCCCGAATTCAGGGCAATATATTTAATTTTTACAACCTGTTGTTCTATTGATTGGGCAAAAGAATACAGGTTTACCGAGAAAAAAAGTGCAACGGCAACTGTTTTAAGGTTGATTGCAAACACGTTCAAGCTCTTTGAAATATCCATGAACAATATCTTCAATAATTTCTTTGGCAGTTTCTTTTTTCTTTATCAGGGCAGCAACCTGTCCGATTTCGAGTTCGCCTTCTGAAAGGTCGCCTTCAAAAACGCCTTTTTTGCACCTTCCGGAGCCCAAAAGATTTGTTAATTCGGCAACAGAGGCACCTTTTGTTTCTGTTTCTATAACCTGCATGGCAAAATCGTTCAATATAAGCCTCACTGGTATAAGCCTTTTTAGCAAAAGCCTGGTTGCACCTTCGCCCGATTGATAAACGTAGTTTTTGAAATTTTCGTGTGCCGACGATTCGTCGCAAACGGCAAACCTGCTGCCTAACTGAATGCCGGATGCACCCAGGGCAGCAGCCGCCAGCAACGAGCTGCCATTGTACATACCGCCGGCGGCAATTACCGGTATTTGCACCGATTGCCTTATCAGGGGCAGTAAGGTAAAGGTTGTTGTTTCTTCTCGTCCGTTATGGCCACCAGCTTCGAAACCTTCGGCCACAATGGCGTCGGCACCAGAGTCGGCAGCTTTTTGGGCAAACTTTGTGTTGGCTATTACATGGGCAACTTTGCACCCATTGGCCTTAAGCACCTGTGTCCATTGGGCCGGGTTTCCTGCCGATGTAAACACTATTTTAATTTTATTTTTCAGCACTACTTCAATTAAACCGGCAACCTGCCTGTGTATTAAGGGAAGGTTAACCCCAAAGGGTTTATCCGTTTCTGTTTTGGTTTTATCAATGTGTTCCTGTAGTATTTCAGGGGTCATTGAGCCGGCGCCCAATAGGCCCAGGCCTCCGGCATTGCTTACTGCCGATACCAGTTTGTGCCCGCTGCACCATACCATTCCGCCCTGTATTATGGGGTATTCTATCCCAAAAAGCCTGCATACGGGGTTATTGTTGAAGTTTATCACGAGAATATATATAAGTTAATTAACCTGTTATTCATAAATGTTATGTTAGCCTGTTTCCGGTTAAGTTACACTAACTTTCTTTGTGAAAAATATGTATAGGTGCAAAAATCGGCAATTTTTAGCTTTTAAGTGTATCCTTAATAACAGATTTTTCAAAATGCAAGTATTATGTAGAAAAATAGCTGGTGTTTTTAATCATAAAAATTGAATAAAATATTAAACTTAGTAAATTTGCGGCTTAAAGTTTTACCTAAGTTGTGCGTTTTGTTCGAAGTGGAAAAGCGCTTTCTACTGCCGGC
>JAFGQZ010000024.1 GCA_016935435.1 Bacteroidales bacterium | reverse complement strand
TACACAAGCACATTAGCGCCTTGTGTTTCGAAATACTCAAGGTCATTGAGTTTTAAATCCTGGCCCGAAGCATAATTGAATGCCCCTAACACTAGCACTACAATGGATAAAATTGTTAGTTTCTTCATTTGATCAAATAAATTATAATTAAGGTAGTCGTATAAACATACATAAGACAAAAAATAAGACAATATCTTTCGATACTGGTTATAAAATAATACGTTTTTGTCCGGTCGCATGTATAAAGTTAATCAAAATGATCTTATTTGCTATAAGAAATAAATTATCAGGGCGTAAAATATAGGGATATGCACTCAAAGTTGGGACCACATGGCCTAAATATATGCCTTTATATTTAACAGCATGTTAAAAGGCTGTTAAAAAGGGCATTGAATTAATCAAAATGCCGAATTGTTTGTTTAAGATAGTTGGAAAGTAAAATTTGAAGTTAATAAGAATTAACCCTAATTGTAAAGTAATTATGAAAAAAATAGCAATATTAGGAACCGGCTCTGTTGCTCAAATAGTAGCAGAAAAATTAGTTGAACTGGGTTATGAAGTTACCCTTGGAACCCGCAATGTAAGTGAAACCCTGGCAAAACCAGAAAACAAAATGGCTGCCAGGCCAGCTTTTAAAGTATGGATGGATAATAACCCTGGTATTAAATTGTCTACTTTAAGCGAGGCTGCCGCATGGGGAGAACTATTGATTAATGCCACACAGGGAGTTGGTTCCGTACATGCCCTAAAAGCGGCAGGGAATAACAATATTAAAGGCAAGGTGCTTTTGGATATTGCCAATCCACTCGATTTCTCTAAAGGAATGCCCCCATCATTAACGGTTTGCAATACCGATTCTCTGGGAGAGACAATTCAAAGGGAGTTTCCGGATGTAAAAGTTGTAAAAGGCCTAAATACAATGACTGCATTTTTAATGGTTAACCCCAGCCTTGTTCCCGGTAACCATAACGTTTTTGTGTGTGGGAACGATGCCAGTGCCAAAACCGATGTAATAGAATTGCTTAAAAAAATGGGGTGGAACGATAAAAGTATAATCGATATGGGAGATATATCCTCGTCAAGGGCAACAGAAATGTTACTTCCCATTTGGGTGAGACTATGGGGAAAACTACAAACCCCAATGTTTAATTTTAATATCGTTGTAGCAAATAAGTAATTATTGGCAAAACGATTTTCCTACCTTATAGCTATCTCCACAAAGTTTTATATTTGCGAGAAACAGGTTTAATAAGCACCTGTTTCTCGTATTTTTTAGAAGGGTTTATTGTTTATCGGCAATAAACGCCTTTCATTACTGAATTTATGGCTTTCGCTTAAAAAAAAGCGAAAAATACGAATTTGTGTACTGGTATTAATCCTACTTCACCTCCACCTTCCAGTATTCGGAAATGTCCTTTAGTTCATCTTTGGTAAGGTAAGTAACCGCGCCGTGTTTAGGACTGCTGAAATTGGTAGTTTTCATTACCCCTTCGTTGAAACGCCCTATATGGGTATAATTCACAAAGTCGGAAGTTTCGCTGAAGCCCATGTTGCTAGGACGCAGGCCATACACATCGTACATTAGAACATAAGTATTTGTACCAAGCCTTTTAAACATATTGGGAGCCTCGGTATTTACTTTCTCCGGGTCGATGCGTTGGTTTTCGGGTTTGTAACCGGCATTTATTTTATCGGAGACGGAATGCAGAATCTTGGCTTCCGACACATAGAATATATGGTACTTATCACCCACTTTGGTAATGTCGCCATCAATCCCGCCAATTTCGGTAATGCGTTCGGGCGTTGTTTCTAGTTTCGTGAAATCGTCGTTTGCATAAGCATAGTACATGTGGCACTCTTTGTTGTTGTATCGAATGGTAAAGTAAACCATCATCTTTTTGGCAACAGGGTCGTACACTGTTTCAGGTGCCCAGGAGCAATCGATATCTCCAAGTTGCGGAAATGCCAGGTCTACGCGGAAGTCGGAATGCGTCCAGTGAATCAAATCGTACGATTTCATAAGTACCAGCGCGCGGTTGTTACCCCAACCGTATTTTTCGACAGGACGTTGCCAGTCGGTTTCCCTGAATCCGGCACGTTTACCGAAGATGTGGAGGTCAGTCATTGCCAGGTAAAAAGCGCCATCGGGGCCTCGCGTAATATGCGGGTCGCGAACGCCTTTTTGTTCGGCCAGCTCCGAACCAATAAATACCGGTTCACCGTTGTTGATATCGGTAAACGTATATCCATCGGCACTTATAGCCATATAGGCCGATTGGTCTTTGTCTTTAAAATATACCAACAGGTAACCAGACAAATTCTTTTCGTTAAATTTTTTCTGCTTGGCAGGTTTTTCGAGTTTAGAAACAATTTTTATCGACGGTTTAGACGCAGCGGTTGTGTCCTGAGAAAATCCGGTACTTGTAACCGTTATACTCAATAAACCAATGAGAAGAAATAAATAGTAGTGTTTCATATTTTTTCTATTAGGAAGTACGCAAGATAATAAGAATTGCGAGAGATTGAGCAGCCAGTTGCAAGGTTTTATAGTAACTGTAAAAAATAATGTACCACAGAGTAACAAAGCTATGGCAATTTGCTTGCAAAACCCTTCCTGCCCCATATATAAACACTCAGTAACAGCAGAACGCCCGAAAGGATGAACATCTCAACAGAACCCAGGTAGGTATTAAACCGGTTCAGTTCACCCAGGTATTTTTCGGTTCCCGCATACCTGTGCCAACTGCCGAACAT
>JAFGQZ010000023.1 GCA_016935435.1 Bacteroidales bacterium | reverse complement strand
TAAGAACCCTATTCTCAAAAGGAATGGGGTGAAAAATAGTGCCTCATTGATAATCAGTAACTTACACATATTAGCTTGACGGCTATGGGGTTGACCCCCCGGGCAGTTTAATTATATGAAAACAGGTAGAATTAATGGGTATAGCTTTCTTTGAGCTTTTCGGTAATTTTGGATTCAATTTCATCGGCAAGTTCCGGGTTGTCCCTGAGTAGGGCTTTAACGGCATCGCGCCCTTGCCCCAGGCGTGTTTCGCCATAACTAAACCACGAACCGGCTTTTTTCAAAATTTCAAGTTCGGTGCCAAGGTCAATTATCTCTCCTAATCTGGATATACCTTCGCCATACATCAGGTCGAACTCGGCTTTACGGAAAGGCGGGGCCAATTTATTTTTGACAATTTTAACCCGAACCCTGTTGCCGGTAACCTCTTCGCCTTCTTTCAACTGGCTAATCTTACGAATATCAACACGGGTGCTGGCATAAAATTTCAATGCGTTGCCCCCGGTTGTAGTTTCGGGATTGCCGAACATTACGCCTATTTTTTCGCGTAGCTGGTTAATAAACACACAACAGGTATTGGTTTTGTTTATATTGGCAGTAAGCTTTCGCAAGGCTTGCGACATCAGTCGTGCCTGGAGGCCCATTTTCGAATCGCCCATTTCGCCCTCAATTTCAGCTTTCGGAGTTAGCGCAGCAACCGAGTCGATTACTATAATGTCGATAGCTCCAGAACGTATCAGGTGATCGGCAATTTCAAGGGCTTGTTCACCATTGTCGGGCTGCGAAATCAGCAGGTTTTCGGTATCCACTCCCAGCTTCTGTGCATAAAACCGGTCGAATGCGTGTTCGGCATCGATAAATGCAGCTATACCACCAGCCTTTTGGGCTTCAGCAATAGCATGCAGGGTAAGGGTAGTTTTTCCCGACGATTCGGGGCCGTATATTTCTATAACCCTTCCCCTCGGGTAACCGCCTACGCCCAATGCAAAGTCGAGCGCAATTGAGCCACTGGGTATCGAAGGCACATCTACCACTGCACGATCGCCCAGTTTCATTATTGTGCCTTTGCCAAAGTCCTTTTCAATTTTACCTATAGTTAGCTCCAGGGCTTTAAGTTTCTCTTTTCTTATTTCGTCAAGGGTGTTTTCTTTTGCCATTATGTTTTGTTTTCTGTGTTTTATTCCGATTATATTATAATCAAAATTGCTGTGCGAAAAATAGCAATTCGTTATATATTATGCAACTTTAGGGCCAATGTATTTTATAAGTAATTAGGCAACCTACCTGAAAAGATGAATGAAACCACGACTTGAATAGTACCCGGAATTGTCGCCACTTATTGCTTCCAACACAAAATAATATACACCTGTGCCCAGCACCTGTCCCGATATATTTCTCCCATCCCAGTAAATAACCGGAGATTCGGATTTATAAACAAGCACACCGGTGCGGGAGAAAACCTGGAACGACAATACAACTGCCGGATCTTTCGGGTCGATAATATAATAGTCCTGTGTGGTAGGCACAAAAACATTTGCCACGGCGAATACCGAATCGCGGCTAATGGTGTCGGAAGGTTCAAGTTCTTCGGGGGCAAACAGCACAATAACCGATGAATCGGAACAATGCCGGCGCTGGGAGCCTTCGAACCAATTTGTGGTAACATTAAGTTTTATGGCAAAATAGGCGGTATCGCTAAATTCATATTCGTAAACTGCCTCTGAAGCGTCTAGTTTAAAAGGGAATGTCATATTTCCAACCCTCGTTCCGGCGCCCAAAAGGGTATCGGAATATACTTCCCAGCGAAAGCTGGTTGAGTCTGTACTGATGTTTCCCAAGGGCAAGAAGCGATATTCAAGGGGCGACGAAGCAGTCTCATACTCAAAGGCAGCCGTAACAGTTTCGTGTACTGTTACAAATTTCACAACCGAGTCGTTAGTGTAGTTAAGAACTACTTTATATTTTCCTGCGTTTTCATAAGTATGCACAGGGGTTTGTTGGGTGCTCACAGGGCCTTCGCCAAACATCCACTGAAATGAAGTGAGTGTGTCGGTATTTAAGGTAAAGCTTACCTGCATAGGTGCACACCCTATACTGTCGCTGACCTGAAAATCGACCTGTGCCGGTAATAACCTGCTAAAAGCAAGGGCCGTAATTATTGTAAATACCTTAATAAACCTCATTAAAACTTTTGTATCCCCGTAAATTTATTATAATAGTTGGGCTTTGCACTATATTTTACTCGTCAACTTTTTAACAACTTTGAAATTATTCAGGAATTCTTTGGCAAAAACCCTTAAAACAGTGTACCCCGGAATAGCCAGTATCATGCCCGGAATACCAGCGAGGGAGCCGGCTATGAGAATTACCAGGAAAATTTCGAGCGGATGGGCCTTTACACTGCTTGAAAAAATGAACGGTTGAAAAATAAAATTATCGGTAAGCTGGGTAATTGAGAAAACCACAACAACCCAGCCGGTTAATGGTAAAAGTTGAGTTGTAAAATCCAGATCGAGGTGAGTGGCTATACTTAGAATAACCCCCAGAACTGCCCCCATTAGCGGCCCAAGGTATGGTATTACATTTAATATTCCGGCCAGCAAGCCAATAAGAATACTATGGCTGAAACCCACACCTGCTATTGTAAGCCCAATGGTTACCATAGTAAAAATGCCTGTGGTCTGCAACAAAATACCAATAAAATACCTTACCAATAATTTCCTGGTCGAAAGCATGGCATGCCTGAACGAATCGGTGTGCTTGTCGGGTACAAGGGCAAGCAACGATTCTGCAAACAAATTCTCGTCGCGCAGGAAAAAGAAAGTAATAAAAGTTACCGAAAACAGGGCTATAAACAAATTTCCGAGGGCACTGGCCATATTGCTAAAAAAATTGCCCAGAAAAGTTACATTGAACACCGAAATGAGCTTGTCGCTAATAAATTCCTGAACGGTGAAAACTTCGCCCCGGTCGGAAGAAAACCTGTCGATTGTAGTTTCAAGCCAATTTATTGGCCCCTGCAGGCTGTTAATGACATTTTCGGGCCTTATAGCTGAAAAATAGTTCAGCTCACTTACAACTAAGGGAATCAGTTGGGTAAGAAAAATTATAAATACGCCCCACATTAAGAGTAATGCAGAAAAAGCCCTTAATGATTTTGGCATATTGCGGCCTTTTATTTCAATTTTACCAAGCAAGTCAACTATTGGCCGCCCTACAAAAGATAAAACGGCCGATACCAGAATATAGGCAACAATATGGCTGAAGTACCATAAGGTAATACCCAAAAGCACAACTCCGGAAATAATAAGTATATACCTGAAGATTGAGTTCATAAGCTCGTTTTTTCTAACGAAGATAATGGTTTATCGGGCTGTTAACAAAATCTTAATTATTATTTTAGAATAAACAGGGTTTGCCACTGCCACATAACTATTTTTGTACTTTAAAGTTTTTATAGGATGAAACATCCGGGCACGAAAGCCTGCAAAATGAAAATAGGAATTTTATATGTTTTCCTATATACCAATGAATTAACTAAAATAAGATTCGTGTGAAACAATATCTCGATTTATTGCAACACGTGCTGGATAAAGGCACAGTCCGCAACGACCGGACCGGAACCGGCACCATCGGCACTTTTGGCTACCAGATGAGGTTTAACCTCGAAAATGGTTTTCCCTTGCTTACCACAAAAAAACTTCACCTTAAATCAATTATCCACGAATTGCTTTGGTTCCTGAAAGGCGAAACCAATATTAAATATCTGCAGGAAAACGGGGTTAAAATATGGAACGACTGGGCCGATGAAAACGGGAACCTCGGGCCGGTATATGGCTTTCAGTGGCGATCATGGACTGCCGACGGTGGCAGGCATATCGACCAGGTAAAACAGGTTGTTGAGTCGATCAAAAACAACCCCGAGTCGCGCCGCCATATTGTAAGCGCATGGAACGTTGGCGATATTGATAAAATGGCCTTGCCGCCTTGCCATATCTTTTTCCAGTTTTATGTGGCCGACGGGAAACTATCGCTCCAGCTCTACCAGCGCAGCGCCGATATTTTCCTGGGTGTGCCCTTCAATATTGCTTCCTATTCACTTTTGCTCATGATGATGGCCCAGGCAACAAACCTTAGGCCTCACGAATTTATTCATACCCTGGGCGATGCCCATATATATACCAACCATATCGAACAGGTAAAATTGCAGCTCACAAGGGAACCTCTCCCCCTCCCCACAATGTTATTAAACCCTCAAACAACCAATATTTTCGATTTTACCTATAACGATTTCAAGCTTGAAAATTATGTGGCACACCCTCATATTAAAGGCGATATTTCGGTTTAACACAACAAAACAGAATAAAAAATGGGCAAAACACTATCGATTATTGTGGCCATTGCTGCCGACAACGGAATAGGGTACCGCAACAATTTGCTTGCACATCTGCCGGGCGACTTGAAAAGGTTTAAATCGATAACATCGGGAAAAACAGTAATAATGGGCCGCAACACATGGTTTTCGCTCCCAAAAAGGCCGCTCCCAAACCGGCAAAATATTGTAATCACCAATATTCCGGGCGAAACCTTCGATGGGGCAGTATCGGTTAATTCGGTTGATGAGGCCATAGCGCTCTGTCCCGAAAATGCCGAAAGTTTTGTTATTGGAGGGGCCATGGTTTATAAACAGTTCTTTCCCCTGGCCACGAAATTGTACATTACCCGCATTCATAATACTTTCGAAGCCGACACTTTTTTCCCCGAAATTAAAGATACTGAATGGCATATAGAAAGTTCCAGCGAAATTTTTTCTGACGAAAACAATGGATTATCTTACCAATATTTTAATTTTATAAGAAACTAATTCGTTGAACTTAAATTTTTTTAATTATGAGATCTACCATCCTTATTGCATTATCTCTATTTTTAACCGCAACCGCATATTCTCAGGAAGAAGCCATAAAGGCTGTGTGGCAGAATGTTGAGAAAACATCGAAAATACGGATTTTCAAGGCTACAAATGGCAAATATTACGGAAAAATTGAGTGGACACAAAATGCCGACAAAAAAGACATTAACAACCCCGATCCGAAAAAGCAAAACGACCCAATTGTCGGACTGATGATAATTAAAGATTTTACTTACGATGCTGCAAAAAAACAATGGGGCGGCGGAACTATTTACGACCCCGACAACGGAAAAACTTACGATTGCTATATGTGGTTCGAAGGTGGCAAAACCGATGTCTTGCACTTAAAAGGCTACATAATGGGAATGAAATTTATGGGCCGCGAAACCCAATTTACCAAAATCGAATAATTACACTTTCTATATTCTTAATAGGCGCACCATAAGGGCGCCTATTATGTTTTTATTAACTTCTGTTAACATGTCGTTAACAGCTACATGTATGGGCTTTGGGTAATTTTGTTACGAACTTAAAATTGAATACTATGAAAAAATTAATTTTTGCCCTCATGCTTGTTTTTGCAGTAGCAACATCATACGCAGCTGTTAACGCTGTTATTGCAAACAATGTTGCGGTTGAAAAGTTGGATGACAAACCAAAAAAAGAAACTAAAAAATCGGATTCGGCAACAGCAAACAAAGAATCGAAAGATGCAGCATGCACCGAAAAGAAGGCAGAAGAAAAGAAAGCCTGTTCCGATGCTAAACCAGCATGCAACAAAGAACAAAAAAGTTCGTGTGGCAAATAACCCCCGGGTTATTGTTCGAAATATAAGCTGCCAACAAATTGGCAGCTTTTTTTGTTATATAGCATTCAAAGATTTCTTTAAATTTGCCGGTACATAAAAACACAGAAAATATATGGGCACTAATGCAATAGAAATAAAAAAAGGGATATACTGGGTTGGGGTTCTCGACAAAGAACTGGAAACCTTCGATATAGTAATGGAAACCAAATATGGCACTACGTATAACAGTTACTTTATCGACGCACAGAAAAAAACCATTATCGATACCGTAAAGGCTGGCTTTCGCGATGAATATCTCGAAAAAATACGTTCGCTTGTAAACCCCGCCGAAATAGAAGTGATTGTGGTTAACCATACTGAACCCGACCACTCGGGAAATGTTGCTGCCCTGCTCGAACTGGCGCCAAATGCCACTGTATATGGAAGCAAAATTGCCCTTGCTTACCTGGGCGAAATCATGAACAGGCCTTTTAGTTCGTGTGCTGTAAAAGATGGCGACACGATTTCGCTTGGCAATAAAACCCTTCAAGTTATCAATGCCCCTAACCTTCACTGGCCCGACACCATCTATACATACCTGGCCGAAGATAAACTGTTGTTTACATGCGACTCCTTCGGCGCACATTACAGCGATGAGAAAATGTACGACGATTTGGTGGATGCCACAAAGTACAACGAAGCTTTTGAGTATTATTTCGACGTAATACTAAAGCCCTTTAGCAGCTTTATGCTAAAGGCCATTGAAAAAATCATTCCACTTAACATTGATATGATATGCCCGGGGCATGGGCCTATACTCCGTTCGGGGTGGAAGCAAATTGTCGATAAGTCGGGAGAACTTTCTGCCAGATATATCGAACAAACCTGTAATTCAAACACCAACGTACTTATTACCTATGTTTCGGCCTACGGTTACACCCAACAAATGGCCTCCGATATTGCCAAAGGCATTAAATCCGTAAAGGACTGTAATGTTGAGCTGCTCGACATTGAAAACATTTTATTGGGCGATCTCGAATCGAAGCTTGTTGCCAGCAATGCACTTATTGTAGGGTCGCCTACTATTAACAAAAATACGCTGTTGCCGGTTTATCGCCTGTTTGCATTAATATCGCCCCTGCGCGACCGCAATAAAAAAGCTGCGGCTTTTGGCTCATACGGATGGAGTGGCGAAGCAGTAGGGCTTATAGAATCGAACCTGAAAGCACTTGGCCTCGATGTTGTTGTTGAAGGTGCACGCGAAAAATTTGCCCCGGGGAACGAAAAAGAACAAACGATGGTCAATTTCGGAAAGAAATTCGCGGAAAAACTCTAACCGGGCACATAAAGATACAGGAATGTAACAGACTGTAACTGTTTGCTGACATGAGCAGAGGGGGTTGGGCGGAGTGCCAACATATTAGTTTACACCGTGTTAACGGGATAGGGAAAACGCAAAAATAAGCACCCGACATTGTTTAAATACGCTATTATGCACAGGTGGTTTTATCCTTAAATTACTTCTTTTAAACATTTTCCGGTGAATGACTTTTCACAGTTTACTAAATTTTCCGGAACACCCTCAAATAATACCTCTCCACCGTTTTTACCGCCTTCCGGCCCCAAGTCTATCACCCAGTCGGCATATTTAATAATGTCCAGATTATGCTCTATTACCACCACTGTATTATTGTTATCTACCAATGATTTAATAATTCTATAGAAATTATCAATATCTGACAAATGCAGACCGGTTGTCGGTTCGTCCATAACATAGATATTGCTTACTTTATGCAGTTCAGATGCAATTTTCAACCTTTGTGATTCGCCTCCCGATAAAGTACTTGTCGACTGGCCCAGTTTTAAATATCCCAGCCCCACATCCTCAAGGGTTTTCAACATCTTTAACAGTTTTTTCTCTTCAAAGAAATCAAGGGCTTGCAGTACGGTCATGTCCAATACATCCGCTATATTTTTCTCTTTATATTTCAATTCCAATATTTCGGAATGATACCGTTTTCCCTCGCATTCATCGCAAATTGTTTTAACAGAATCGAGAAAGAACATTTCAAATGACAGTGTGCCCTGACCATTGCATTTAGGACAAGCTCCCTTCGAGTTAAAACTAAACAGTGAAGCATCGGAACTGGTGTGTTTGGCAAATTCTTTTCGGATAAGATCAAATGCCCCGATATAGGTCATTGAATTTGCTCTCGATGACCGACCTATCGACGATTGGTCAATAACAACAGCTTCGGGATGTTGCCTGGCAAAACAATCGTAAATCAGGCTGCTTTTACCGCTTCCTGCAACTCCGGTAATACAGGTTAATAATCCTTTGGGGATTTTTACTTTAATATTTTTTAAGTTATTGACATTGGCATTGCTGATCGTATAAAAGTCGTGTGCTTGTTTTCTGGAATATTGAGGTTTTGATAAATTGAATAGATATTTGCTCGTAATACTTTGAGCGTTTTTAAAATCCCGGAACTCACCATTGTAAACCACCTCACCACCCAATGATCCTGCTTTGGGCCCAATATCAACAATCCATTCTGCCGCTTTGATTATATCGGGGTCATGCTCAACCACAAAAATGCTGTTCCCCATATTTTTAAGTTGGTTGAGTATGGCAAGCAGTTTTTGTGTATCGCGGGGGTGTAACCCTATTGAAGGTTCATCAAGTACATACAACAAATCAACAAGGTTACAATCTAACTGTCGTGCCATTTTAACTCTTTGGGACTCTCCGCCCGAAAGCGTTGATACAGGCCTATCCAATGATAAATAGCCAACACCTATTTCTATTAACTGTTCTAACACTAAACGGGCTTTTCGTAATACAGGGGTAGCAAAATCGTCGTTGATGTTTTCAAGAAATGTTAACACATCTGTGAGTTCCATTTGGCACAGTTGCCCGATTGAAACATCATTGATTTTCACCGACTCAGCCCTTTCATTTATTCTTGTCCCATTACATTTGTCGCAGATGGAATAAATAAAATAGCGTGAATATGAATTTTTATCATCTTCGTCCATTTCGTTATCAGCCCTTCCGGATACTGCATTTTCGAGTTTTCTAACTATTCCTTCATATTTTCGATTATAAGTCAACTTTTGTTTAGCATCTTTTATAGGAAAAGGTTCTGAGTATAATAATTTATGTAGCTCATCATCCGGAAAATCTTTTAGCTTTTTATGATTGTCAAATAGTTCAGCCGAAATAAGTTCTTTCCATAAAAATCCGCCCACTTTATAATGTGGGTGGGTAATAGCCCCGTCAATCAGAGATTTTTCTTTATCGAGAAAAAGATTTAAATCAATTTTAATTTGTTTTCCGAGGCCTTTGCAATGTGGGCACATGCCTTCGGGATGATTAAAGGAGAAATAAAATGAGGGGCCGATAAAAGGTTTTCCAACCCGCGAATAAAGCAGTCTGAGATAGGTGCTGATTTCAGTTGCAGTTCCCACCGTGCTGCGCAAATTATTGCCCATTCTTTTCTGGTCAATGACCATCGCTGTCGAAAGATTAAATATATCATCCACGTCAGGTCTGGACAGCTTGGGCATACGGGTACGAGCGAAGGTAGAGAATGTTTCAATCAACTGTCGTTGTGCCTCTGTATATATTGTGTCAAATAACAAAGATGATTTCCCTGAGCCTGAAACCCCTGTAAATACAACTAATTTATTCTTGGGAATTTCAATCGAGATATTTTTTAAATTGTTTGTATGTGCATTTTGTATTATTATAGGGTTCTTTTCCATAATTATTAGATTTCGACGCTTGTTTTTCTCCACTTGTGCATAACGGTTTCACGATAGCGAGACGTGCGCGGAGTAAGGGGCGATAACCTATCAGTTTACAGCTACATTTGTTTACGAGCCACAAACGCCCGCAACCCTCTGTAACCCGCATGCCCGCTATTGTGTTGTAAGCAGTTTATTAAGATAAAAATTTAAGAATTTCTGTTTTTAGAGGGTCTAATTCCGTTTCAATTGTAGCCCAAACTATCTCATCTTTTATTTGGTAATAGCCATGAACTAGAATATGTCTCATGCCAATTATATCGTTCCATTCAACTGAATTATGACTATTTTTAAATTCCTTTGTTAAAAGATAGGCAGCTTCACCAATAATTTCAAGATTTTTAATTATTGCAAACCTTAGGATTTTATCATTCTTATAAATCTCAAATGACTTTCCTTCAATAAATTCAAAAATATTATCAATAGCTTCAATCATATGAAGCAGCCTTTCATTATCCTTTGGCTTTTCTCTCATAGATTAAAACTTTATCATTATTTGAACTACTTATAGCGAACTGTTTTAATTGGCCATCTTCAACCAAATCTACCCTTTTCCCTGTTAAAGCTTGTAAATCATTTACAATATGGACATATTTAAATAGGGTGACTTTTGTATCTGGCACAAAATTGACCAGAATATCTATATCACTTTCATTGTTTTCCTCTGATCGAGCATAGGATCCAAATAACCAAGCTTTATCAATTGGTTGATTTGTAAAATACTTTGATATTTTATTTATTAAAACCCTATCCATATTATCTTTTTTACAAAATTAGTTAATTCATTTTAATTCAAAGTACTGGGAATCACAAATTGCTTACAACTGGTGTTTTTCCTCAGAATATTACTTGTATAAATGCTTAAGAGAATCGATTAGGTTTGAAAGTTCTGCTGCCGGTTTATCGTTATGGGCCAGGTAAATTTCGTTGTGAAATTCATTGATTTCTTCTAGCACAGCAAGGGTTTTCTTCCATTTGTTCGGACTAAAACAGGCAAGGAACATGTTACGTTCGTCGTTTATTTTACTGTTGGCCAACTTTAATACTTCTCTGCCTTTTGTGGTTAGCTCAAGTTTTTTTGCTCGCCGGTCGTTTTCGTCGGCCATTTCTTCCAGTAAACCGGTGTTTACCAACCGCCTTATAGTATCCATGCATGTGGTGTACTCAATAAAGTGTATGTTTATCAAATCGGTTTTTCGTGCTTTGCCTAGCATTTCAATGGTTGAAAGGAACAAGTATTCGATGCGGCTGTTAATTGGCAGGTCGCTTAAATATTTACGGGTATAAAATTCGTGAAGGCGGGCAATACGTGCGATACTTTCGAGATAACGGCCTTTTTCGTTCAGCTTTCCGATATAGGGAAAGGGCTGACTGTTGTCGGGGAAAATTTTCTTTGAAACAATGGTTTTATCAGCTTCTGGTGCTTCCTTAATATGCACTGCCACCCATTCAACAAAACCCGCCAGGTCGTTTTTAAGGGGCTTCTCTTCCTCGAAAACTTCCAACAACTCAACCAATTGTTTTAGAATAGAATATTTGTTTTTCATTGAAAATGTTTGTGTAAAATTAAAAATATTTTGTAAATTTACATCGGTTACGATATTTTTAGAATCGCATACGATTAATAAATATCAAGTAAATATAAGGTATGACAAGGAACCAGCTCAAATATGCAAGCAACAATACATGGATTAACAAATCCATTACTTATCCTGATTACAACAGGATATTGGGGCTTATTCAGGCAGATTTAGGCAACACGGGGGTATCGCCCGATGCCCTGCACCATTTGTTCCTTATTGTATCGAACAGTAAAAAATTTAAACCGACCGAAGTTCCGGGCGATGTTGTAACCATGAATTCCGAAATTTTGGTACGAATGGAGAACAAGCAGGAAAAAACAATTAAAATTGTTTACCCGCACGATGCAAACACGCCCGAAGATATTTCGGTTTATCAGCCCATTGGCACAGCTTGCCTGGGTGCAATGGAGAATTCGGTAGTTTACTATTCCGATGCCACGGGCGACCATAAAGCTTATATTAAAAAAATTACATTTCAGCCCGAGAAGGAGAAGCTTTATAATCTTTAACATTTAATTCAACAACATTCCGACTGGCCGGTGCATAAATAAAGCATCGGTTGGAACGGGAAATTTACTTTTTAAAAACTAATACTATGCAAGGTGAAATTATCATTACCGAATTGGATTTTACAAGGCTGAACAGCCTTATTAATTCAACACGCGGCAAAAACTCGCCGGAAATTAAAAATATTGAAGTACTGAACACCGAGATAAAAAGGGCAAAGAAAGTCGATTCAAAGAACATTTCTCCCGAATATATTACCATGAACTCTGTTGTAAAGTTAACGGATATGGATACCGGTAAAAACATACAGCTTAAACTTGTGTACCCCAAAGAAGCCGATTTCAGGCAGGGGCATATTTCAGTGTTTTCACCACTGGGGAGTGCCCTGCTTGGGTTTAAAGCTGGCGATACCATTGCTTACGAAGTGCCCAAAGGCACTAAACAAATACGCATTGACGAAATACTTTATCAGCCCGAGGCAAGCGGTAATTTCGATGCATAAGCGCTGGCTGCATTAATTGCCGTTAGTGATATACTAAACATTAAACTTAGCTTTAAAACGAAGCTTTAAAGAAGCGAAAAAACTAATTATCTTTAGGGGAAAAAATTTGATGAGCCTTACCTCAGAGAACATTTTGCTTGTAGGTTCTATTCTTTTGTTTGTTTCGCTTTTGGCGGGAAAAACATCATCGAAGTTTGGCATTCCGGTACTTATACTTTTTATGGCTGTCGGCATGCTGGCCGGTTCCGAAGGTATTGGCGGTATTTATTTCGACAGCCCGCAAATTACGCAGTTTATTGGCATTGTTGCCCTCAACTTTATTTTATTTTCGGGCGGGCTCGATACCAGTTGGGATTCGGTTAAGCCTGTTTTATGGCAGGGGGTATTATTATCGACCCTGGGAGTGCTTATTACGGCTGTTTCGTTAGGCTTGTTTGTTTGGGCCGTAACAGATTTCTCGATATACGAGGGACTATTGCTTGGGTCTATCGTTTCATCGACCGATTCTGCAACTGTTTTTTCCATTTTGCGTTCGAAAAAACTTGCATTGAAAGGCAACCTGAGGCCAGTGCTCGAGCTCGAAAGCGGCAGCAACGACCCAATGGCTTATGTGCTAACCATTGTTTTTACCGGGCTGGTTGTTAACCAACATTCGGGCATTGTAACCGCCATTCCGGTATTTTTTCAACAACTTGTACTGGGAGCTGCACTGGGGTTTGTTTTTGGGAAAACAGGCAAAATTATTATCAACGGCATAAAGCTCGATTACGAAGGCCTTTATATTGTGCTGGTTATAGCTATTATGATGTTTAGCTTTGCTGCAACAGACTTTGTTGGCGGCAACGGGTTTCTTGCTGTGTATATTTGCGCCATTTACCTGGGCAACCACGATTTAATACATAAGAAAAAAATACTGAAATCGTTCGACAGCTTTGCCTGGCTCATGCAAATTGTGTTGTTCCTAACCCTGGGGCTGTTGGTTTATCCCAGCGAAGTAATTCCCGTTATAGGCTTAGGCCTCATTATTTCTGCGTTCCTAATCGTAGTGGCACGACCGGCAAGTGTTTTTCTGAGTTTATTGTTCTTTAAGGTTAAAAACCGAAGCCGCTGGCTTATTTCGTGGGTAGGTCTCCGGGGAGCAGTACCTATTGTTTTTGCAACCTATCCGCTGTTAGCCGGCGCAGAAAAAGCCCACATGATATTTAATATCGTGTTTTTTATATCGCTCACATCGGTTATAATACAGGGCACTACACTGCCCTTAGTGGCAAAATGGCTGCACCTTACCCTTCCTGTAAAGGCCAAACAACGCACCCAAACCGACATGGAACTATCCGATAGTATAAAATCGTTGTTAACCGAAATTATTGTGCCCCCCAATTGTAAAATAATCGGCAAACCCCTTGTAGAACTGTCGTTGCCTAAAACAGCCCTGATATCTATTATACAAAGAAACGACAAATATATTACCCCAAATGGCTCTACAATGCTGGAGCCAAACGACAAATTGTTTGTAATTTCCGAAAACAAAGAGGCAATACAAAAAGTATTTGACTGCCTCGAAATAAATGAACAGGTTTAACAATGCAATCTAAATAAAACACCTTTGTAAACTTTAAATGTGCAGGTTGCTAAAATCTATCTTTAATTTAAATTACAGGTTCTGAAGCACCTCTTTTAATACAGAATGTAATTCTTTTGGCACAAAGGGTTTTGACAAATATCCATTGAACCCGTTGCTTAAAATTGTTTCCTTCTCGTTAACAAAAGTGTAGGCTGTAATAGCAATTACCGGCAGGTTGGTATAAATTCCCCTAATTATCTTAAAAGCCTCAACCCCACCCATAACTGGCATTTTTATGTCCATAAGAATAATGTCGGGACGGCTTTTTTTACTTATTTCCACAGCTTCTTTGCCGTTTTTGGCCCTTTTTACAATTGCCCCGGCAGCTTTAAGCATAGCCTCGAGGTAAACAAAATTGCTGTCTTCGTCTTCGGCAACCAAAATGGTAAGTTTATTTAAATCGGCTATACCATTAATTGTTGCGTTTTCCCGTTGTTTGTTTATTTGCTTTTCAACACGGCAGGGTATGGCAAAAGAAAACTCGGTGCCTTTGCCCAAATCAGATTTAACAGTTATTTCACCTTCCAGAAGTTCAACAATATGCTTTGATATTGTAAGCCCAAGACCCAGCCCCCTGTACAAAACTTCAACATCGTCCTCGATTTTTACAAAGCGTTCAAAAATAATTTCCTGGTTTTCTTTTTTAATCCCTATTCCTGTATCGCGAACAAAAAACTGCACTTTGTTTTCGTTAATAATTTCCATGCCAATATATATATTCCCTAACTCGGTAAATTTAAGTGCATTGTCGATTAAATGCCTGATTACCTGCTTAACACGCAGAACATCGGTTTCAAGGGTTACATCTGGAGGTGCAATGAACAAAAGTTCTACCTTATTGCCTTTAAATTCAAGAACCTGCCTGAAATGGGCAGTTGTTTCGTTATGCAACTCATCGAAAAAACTGCGGGCAGCACAAACCGATTTCTTTACTTCAACTTCCTCGGTAGTTAGTTTCGAAATTTCAATAATCTGGGTAATAGAATTCAATAGCTGGTTACTGTTCTGGATAATAACCGATTGGAAATTTTCTTTTGCCAACTGGGAATAATCAGAACTTTTCATTAATTCAGTAAAACCCAGAATAGAATTAAGCGGTGTACGTATCTCATGCGAAAGGTTAGAAAGAAAAGCCGTTTTCAGCTTATCGGATTCTTGTGCTTTGGCCAATGCTGCCCGCAAATCGTTGGTGCGTTCCTGAACCAGCTGTTCCAGCTTATTTTTATAATTTTCCAGAAATTCGTTCTTTTTTAATATTTCTTCTCTCTGCGATTGAAGAATTTTGTTGCTCTTCATAAGCTGCCCCGACAATCGCCGGCTTTCTTCAACCTGTCGCTCGATTTCAACTTTTTGCTCTTGTATAAGCGAAATATAAACCTGTTTTTGTTTCAAGAAATAGAGTACAGCAAAAACAGCAATAACCAACAGCACTATAAAGGCAGCCGATATGTATATGGCAAGGTGCTGTGAATGTATTTTCCCGGCCATTGTGCTTATTTGCTGTTGCTGCTGCTTAATCTTGGCAAACTGTTCCAATTGGGCCTCATAGCTAACTTTTATCGATTCGGCATTGTTTAAGTCGATAGGAAATGTTTTTAGAATAATTGTTTTATCGACTTTTACCTTTTTCACCAGCAACATGGCTGCCTTTGCAGCTACCGCCCCGCCCGGATTGTTGTTGAAGGTGGCATCGATTTGTCGTTTCAGCAACATATCGATACCCGAATTTTTTAACGGCAGGCCGTCAACACCAAAAATTATGGGCCTAACCTGGTACTTCTGGCATACCTTAAATGCATTTTGTGCCATAAGGTCGGTATGGGCAAATATTAAATCGGGCACAAAACCAGTTTGAAAAACGCTATCGGTCTTTTGAAAGGTAACATTTTCAATCCAGTCGCCATAAATAACCGATGCAATTTTTATTCCGGGAGAAGCCTCAAGGGCCTTACGAAAACCTGCCGAACGTTCAGTGGCTGTAGATGAGCCCTTATCGCCGCAAATTTCCATAACAGCCCCCCTGCCTTTCAAACGTGTAATTGCATAATTTCCTGCGGTATAACCAATTTTTACATTATCGTTAGTTATGAAGGTGCTGTATTTCTCTGTATTTATTTTCCGATCAACTACCACCACGGGTATGCCCCTGTCATATATTTCTTCAACAACCGGTACTGTCGAAATTGAGTCAAGGGCAAAAAGTATCAGTACATCAATACCCTCATCAAGCATTTCTTTCAAATCGTTTTTTTGCTTCCGGGCACTCAATTGCGCATCGCGAACAACAAGACTGATATCGTACTCATAGTATAAGCTTAGTTCGTTTACAATATCCTGAAACAACAATGAGCCCCAATCTTGTTTTATGTTGGCATGCGATATGCCTACCTTAATACCAGGCTTTTCCCTGGAGCAGGCAAAAAACAATATTGAACAAAAAACAATAATAGTATTTGTTAAATATTTCTTTATGGCTTTTCTTTCTATCATGTTTAATTTGGAGAAAAATACGCTTCTTTGTTTTGCCATTCACATAAAGTTAACTTTTATTTTTAAATCAACGTGTTCTAACCCATGCAATTTATTGCCTGATAATGTGAAAATGCAAACAATTATATTTATTTGTTGAATAGCGTTTTACGTAAAATACCAAACAATATATCAAATAAACACTTTAGTTTTTTTTGCATTCACATTTTGTTAAGGTTTTTGTTAATGCTTTTGTTTATGTCATGGGAATATTTTGGGGGTGTTAACCAAAAAAAATATCTCTATGAAAAAAAACTTACTAAGTCTTCTTTTGCTTGTATTTTACGCCGTTTCCTTTAGCCAGGATAAAGCCCCGGAGCTTTTTATATCGGAGTATTGCGAATACAACCATACGGTATCGAATCCGCAAATTTTCAACCATTATATCAAAATATACAATGGCACAGGCGACTCGGTTGATTTAAGCAAATACCAGCTATGGCGTTCTTTTAATGCCAACGGGTGGAACAACAATGCGGGCACCCCAGTAACGCCTGTTAACCTTAACGGTAAACTGGCGCATGGCCAAACATACGTTATTACCAGGCCTAATACAGAATCGAACCCAATAACGATTGAGCCATATTCGTCGCAAACCTGCACATACCTAAACATTAGTGGCGACGATGCCATTGCCCTGGCAAAAGACGATGGTTCGGGGAATTATATAATAATCGATATTATTGGAAGCCCAACTATGGATCCGGGCGATTACTGGAGTGTGGCAGGAGTTGCCAATGGCACACAGAACGCAACTATAGTAAGAAAGCCAACGGTGTGCGGGCCAAATACAAATTGGGAATTATCGGCTGGGTCAAACGCTGACGACTCGGAATGGATTGTAAAAACGCAAAACGATATTTCTGATATTGGAAAACACCTTTGCGAATGCGCCGGAATTGTTGTCGAAGAACCTGTTGAATATACTTACGATACCGTTACAGCCTTGTTCCTTGGCAACAGTTATACTTATTATTTCGATCTTCCGGTAATAATTGACATGCTGGCCGGCTCAACCGGCGATAAGCTTATCCATTACCAAAACACCCCCGGCGGACATTCGCTCGAAGGACATTTTTCAAATGCTGCTTCGTTAAGTGCCCTTAAAGCAAGGTTTTACGATTATGTAGTTTTACAAGACCAGAGCCAGCGCCCTGCACTGGCAATTGAAACCGTTGAAAGGCAAACCTTTAAATATGCATCGTTGCTCGACAGTATCCGCCGCATATACAGCCCGTGTGGTCAAACCATGTTTTATATGACCTGGGGGAGAAAAAACGGCGATGCCAACAATTGTGGCTCCCTGCCCGATGTATGTACCTATAATGGAATGGACAGCCTGTTAAACCTCCGCTACCAGATGATGAGGGACCAGAACGAAGCCCTTATTTCGCCGGTTGGCGCTGTATGGCATTATATTCGCGACAATTTCCCGTCGATTGAACTATACGATGCTGATGCAAGCCATCCGTCGGCTGCCGGTTCATACGCTGCTGCATGTTGTTTTTACAGTGTGCTGTTTAAAAAAGACCCGGCAAAATGTACCTATAATTTCTCAATCGACAGCAACAATGCAAAAATTATTCGTGAGGCTGCGAAACTTATTGTTTTCGATTCGTTACAAAATTGGAACAATTATAAAATATACAATACCGATTCTGTTGACATAAGCATTCTTTCGCCTGTCGATACCAATAAATTTACAGAGTCGGAAGTGTTTACGGCACGCGTTGAGGCTGCTGCAACAATTGGCGCCATAACAGAAGTTTCATTCTTCCTTAATGGCGAACTTAAGCACACCGATACAGAAGCCCCTTTTGAGACAGAAATGAGCTCGACTTTTGTTGGTGCCAATAATATTATTGTAACGGCAACCAATTCCGAAGGTTATGTAAACGCAGCAAGGGTTAATTTTACCGTTAAAAAGGCCCCGGTGGTAAACTCTGTCGACGATACCGGTGTAATTGATTTCATTTCTTATCCCAACCCGGCCGATAAAATACTGTATATAAACATTGAAAATGCAATGGATGGTGCAGAAATACGCATATTTGATTTTTCAGGCAGAACGCTTATCAGGCAGGATGCAGGTAAAGGCAACAATGCTGTTAATATCGGACATTTAAAGTCTGGCATGTACACTATTCAGATAGTTTCAGGGAATAGCATTACAACGCAGGTATTTATCAGAAATTAAAATATTTACAAGCAAAAAAACTCAGGTTATTGAAAGGGCAGCGTGTTTCCAATAAATTTTCCGGAAACCCGGCTGCCCATTTTTGTTTTAAAAAAGGCTAAAGAACACAAGCATAATTATTAGCAGCGAAACCAGTGGAAATGCATTACGTTTGGCCAAACTAAGTGCTTGTACTTTAGCAATATCCGACGAGGCAACCACAACCCCCGAAATGGGCGAAGATGCCCTTCCCATACCCGAAGCCATTTGCATTGGCAATATCAGCTTCAGGCTTTCCATTCCATAATTGTTTGCTATATTTACCGCCAAAGGTGCAAACGAGAAAAAAGTGGCGCTGCCACTTCCTGTAAGAACGGCTGTGGCAAATATTAAACCGGTAAAAACCAGAACAATGCTTGAGGCCTGCAAACCTATGTGCTGGCCAATATATACCAGCGAACTTATAAAACCAAGGCTAATCAGCCCTTTTGCAAATATTTCGGCAGCAATTACCAAAGAAACCACCGAAACAAAAATTTTGCCCATACCCGTCCAAAAAACATTTAAAGATGATATGGAATCTTTCAGCTTCCGGGTTCTTACAAATTCAAACACCAGGGCAATAAAAAGGGTGATGAGCATAGCTGTTGTTGTATCTATACTAACAGGAAGCTCCTTAACTGCAAAAACAGAAGAGAACAACAAAAGGATTACAAGTGGCAATAGCGGGAGTATTGAATAGAAAACCGGGACTTTTAATTCTATTTCATTTTCCTGGTAGGGAACAGGGACATGGCCTTCTTTTTTGTCGAAATACCGGTTGAAAAAATAGTACAGCACCATCATGATAATTGTTAAGGGAATTGTTAGCGGCAATTGATCGTGAATGAAATAATTCAGGATATCTTTTTCAAGCAATTCCGATGCCCTGTTTGTGTTGGCCGAGGCAGGCCCGAGGTCGAAAACAGTGCAGGCGGTAATAACCGAAACCGCCGACAACCTGCTAACACCAAGGCCTAAAAGCACAGGCATAATAGAAACTACAAGCAAAAGCCCGAGGCCTGTTGCTGAAGGAATGCACATAAACAATAATTGCCCGATTGGTATTACCATTATTGAAGCGAAATACGGAAACTTCTTAAATATCGACAAAGGCTGCAACGAAACATAAACCAAAGCATCGCTTGCCCCAATATGGTTCATGTATGCCACAAAACCGCCCACAACCATTATCATAAACCCTGAGCCAGAAAGCCGCAATAAAAAACTTTCGTTCATAAGGTTAAAAATGCTTAACAGCCCGTATTGAGGCCTCAAAGAATTTATCGATGGATCGATGCCCAGGGGCACGGCAATTACCAACATTATAGCCCCAAGTATTAGTAAAACCGATTGCGGGCTGTACTTCCTGAACAAAAGTAACGCTGCAATAAAAATGAAATGTACAGAAAGTACCAGGCTCAATAGTATCATAGCTGCTTATTCAATTACCGATTTCAAACTTTTGTTAAAGTCGATATCGTAAAGAGTTTTATATTCCCTTACAAACCTGGCATAGGTGTCGTTTGCCATACTGTGCCTGCCCATCGAAACAAGCGCTTTGCACTTGAGTTCCATTGCATGTTCGTTAACCATATCGAAAAGCATAACTGTATCGGAAATAGTAACAATTAAGCTGGCACTAATATTGGCCTTGTTCTTTGCAACAAATCGAAGCAATGTGTCAATTACATTGTTTGAAATATTGGCTTTGTGGGCGTCAAGCCATTCGTATTCGAGGTCGGTAAGCAACCCTCCTTTCTGGATTATGCCAATTAGCAGCTGGATATTATCGAAAGTAAATTCACCTTTTTGCTCTAAAATATTCACACAATGACAATAATCGCAATAAAACAGGTTATTGTTTTCATCCCCGGCAATTTTCCAATAACCGTTATGGTTTACCATTAGTTCGTGGAAGTCGGGGCCTAATAAAGCCCTGAGCTTGCCAATGTTCACGGCCAGGTTGTTCCGGGCGTTTTTTTCTGGCATTCCGGGCCATAGTTTTTCTATTATGCCTGATGTTGTAATACCTTTGCTATTGCCCACCGAATGAACTAAAATGAGAAGGAACAGCTCTTTCAATAAGGGTGAAAATTTATTTGAAAGTTCGGTGCCATCGGAACGCAAAAACCTGAAATTTCCAAATAGCAATGCCGAATTAGTATATTCCTGACAGAATTTACTTGCAGTACCAAAATATAAATCAACTCCCTCGGAAGGTAAAATTGCTTCAGGCTCATTAGGTATATAGGCCTTGCGCTTTTTTTTTCGAACAAGAAACACTATTAATGCCGAAACATCAAAAACCACAATCAGCAACAACCATAACCATACCTTAACCTCGTTGCCCGAAGGTTGACCGGCAGATGATAGTTTATTGGCTATTACAAAATTACTGTTAATGCGACCTGCCCGGCAAACTGGGGCTAAAGCCGGGGGGGAGAATTTTAAATGTATGTGGTTTTTGCCTGTTTGCCCAGTGAGCTGGCACCCAATGGCAAAATGGTTTTGTGCCTGTTTGCTTTGCGCCCCGAAACAGTAATTACTAACAAAAATAAACAGTAACAATATCGGAAGAAAGTGTAGCTGTTTCATATTGCCTAAAGCTGTCATTCATTTATTACGTATGGCCCGGGTAATTTATTCTGCTAAGATATTCCAGTTTTATTGTTATTTGCCCAGTTTTAATTTTTTTAACCCTAAACACAGATAAAAAAAAAGCCGGCAGTATTTGCCGGCCTTTTCAACCCTAAATAAACACTAATGGTTTTTAATAAACCGGTAAATTGTTGTCCCGGTAGAATTTGCAACCTGTATCGAGTACAAACCGGCATCGAGACTGGAAATATCAAGGGTTCCGGATTGCTCCAATGTTTCTGTCAACATGAGCCTGCCCAAATGATCGTAAATTACAATTTTGGTGTCTTCTTCAATACCAGAAACATTTAATACATGGCCAGCCGGGTTCGGGTATAGCCTTATTTGTCCGGTACCTGAAAAGTCAACCGACGATACAGGGTTAACTGTAATTTTGGCTGTCGCAGTAATACTGTTTGCCTGTGCTGTTATGGTGTAAACCCCATCGGTTGAAGATGAAAATACCCCGCTGGAAGTAATTTCACCACCCGAAGCCGACCAGTTAATATCAGCATCGGTAGGTTTGCCAAACTGGTCGGTTGCTGTTGCTGTAATTTTCTTAGTGGCACCAACATTAATGGTACTGGTAGTTGGTGTAAGTGTTAAGCCGGCAACATAACAAATATTTGTGTTTTGAATCTCAGAAGCTTCTTCTGAAAAATAAATATCATCGATAGCGATACGTTGGATAGTCCCCCCGCCGAGCATAAATATGTTGCCTGAACCAGAAAGATCTATTCCTTTAGCAAGCATATCGGCTACCGGTATAGCAATTTTGTGCCACTTGCCATCGCGGACAAAGCCATACGGATCCTGTCCGTTTTTAAAATCGATCTTTGCTTCGGTACTGTTTGCACCGGCTACGCCTATCCAGAAATCGTTGGTGGAGTTTGTCCTTAGCATAAGGTTAAGGTAGCCGTTGCTATACGATTCCAGGCTAACGGGGTTATCGGAGAAAATTCCAAAACCATACCAGCCGGCACTGCCTGCCGAACTTAGCGAAAGCACATCGGCCCCTTCGTATGCAGGGTAACTAGTATTAAAAGTAACAGTTTCGTTCCAAATATAAATATGCCCTGTTACATCGTCTATAGCCAGTTTGTTTGTAATGGCCGGGTTGTTTGTAAAAATGCCATAATAACCAGCTGCGGGTTCGTTAACTTCCCATGTTATACGGTCGATTGACAAATAACCTGCCCCGAAAAATTTCCCTTTAATTTTCAGCATACCAACAACCGAAGAAATATCTACAACATCGGCCAGTTGTTCGACAGGTATCCAGGCAAAATGCCATTGTCCGTCGCGTACCGGGTTAAGGTTACTGCCTTCTTTAAGGGCTATGTAAGCTTCGTTTCCATTTTTGTCTGATATTCCAACCATAAGGCTGTCGGCCGACTCGGTTTTTATCCAGAACTGGATACTTCCTTCGGAGTAATTTGCCATATTGCGCGGGAAGCCAGAGTTGTAAGAAAAAGCAAAATCGGTACCACCTTCGACAGAATAAGATAAAACCTCGTTTCCTTCTTTAGGTGTTTCCCCAGTGCGCTCTGTTAGGCCGGTGGTTTCAACAAAAGCGTCGTATCCAAAATCCATGTTCATGTCGGCCGAAACTGTTTCTTCAAAAACCCCAAAAGGGCCAAAAACAGCAAGTGACGAGTCGTTAAAATCTATCGACCCGGTTTTCTGGTAAACTTTTACCCAGTCGATATACATATTTGCCGGAAATGGGGCTGTTATGTCAGAAATATTAAAAAGTCCGGGCACCGATCCGCCTACTGCCAGGTTTAAAATAATGTAGTGCATATAGTCGCGAAACTCTTCGGCATCGGCACCGGTAATGCCCATCGTAAAGTAGGGTGTGGCAGCATCGTTAAAATAAGTCCGAATCTGGGTTTCGTCCCAAACCAGCGTGTGCTTGAAATAACCAGTCGATAAGTTAACCGGGGCAGTAAACTCTTCGCCGTAATCGCGGGGATAAGGCCCCCAGAAAAGGTGCGAGCCAATAAAACTGTTAACAGTATCGGCATTCCTGCCGGCAGCATGGCCCATTTCCAGAACGTCAATTTCGCCACAGTCGGGCCAGCCTTTGTTTACGTAGCCCAGTGTCCAGAATGCAGGCCACAGTCCGTTTTTTAAGTCGGGGATTTTAATCATTGCCTCAAGTTTTCCCTGTCGAAATGCAAACTTTCCTTTTGTATTTACGCGGCCTGATGTAAACTGGTACCCGTTATAGTTTTCGCGTTTTGCAGTAAGAATAAGGCAATTATTTCCATCGCCATCATTGCCGACACTTACGTTTTCCTTCCTGTAATGTTGTAGTTCACGGTTGCTGCCGGTATTCCATATCCCTACACGCTGCTCAATATTCCATATACTGGAATCGAGTGTTGTGCCGTCGAAATTATCTTCCCAAACCAGCTCATATTCTTGCGAATAAAGGTTAAAGGCCGAAAAAAGCCCCCATATAACCAAAACCAAAAATGTAATTCTTCTCATAATAAATTATTCAGGTTAATAGTGCAAAAATGATATTTATATACGCAAATTTAACATAGGCAGCATACATCAAAATACGTAGTTTTACGATTTTGCTACTGCAAAAATACGTATTGCATTATATATCAACTAATTTACAAAATAATAGTTCTGCCCGGTTTTATAAGAAAAAAAATACCCTGATTTTTTAAAATTGCTTGAATAAAAGTAAAAAATCGGGTAAGCCGACATGTTTTTGGGTATTATTACCTATAACATTCGCTTTGCACAGGCGTAAAAACAATCATATAAACAATGATTTAGTTTTTTCATAGGGTTTTTGGTTAGGGTTGAAAAGAGGTTTCTGTAACACAGGATCCTCTTTTTCATTTTAATAACAACGCTCGACAGAAAAGGTGTAGTTTTTACCTATACCGGTCAAATAAAAAGAAACAACCCCCTGCCGGCAATGCCTGGCAGGGGGAAGCGGACTTTGAAAAGAATTGCAAACGTTCTGTTATTGCAATAAAAGCAGTTAGGCTGTTAACCCTGATTTTTTTCAGGCGGGGTTTCTTGTTTTTCCCCTGCTTTAAGTTTGTCGGTTATTGTAATGCCATTAACAACCTCTATATTAATACCATCGGACAGACCGGTTTTAATATACCTTTTTTCGAAAACCTGCGGCTGGGTTTCAACTTCAACATAAACCGAGTCTTTGTTGTTGTTTTCAAACTTTATAAGCGATTCTGAAACAACAAGTACACTGTCGCGCCTGTCGAGGACAATATTGGCATTTGCGCTGTAGCCGGCCCTGATAAAGTTATTGTCGGAAAGTTTAACTTTTGCTTTTATTTCGAACTGTACCGCTCCGCTTTCTTCGACCCCTTTGGGCGCAATATATTCAAGCTCGGCATCGAATTTTTCGTTTTCTATGGCACCTATGGTAAGTTCTAGTTTCATGCCCTCTTTAATTTTTCCTACTTCGGTTTCGTCTATTTTTCCTTCAAAAATCATTTCGCCCATATCGGCCACCGAGGCAATGGTTGTGCCTTCGTTAAAAGTGTTGGTTTGTATAACCGAAGTACCAACCTCAACAGGCACATCGAGCACCATGCCCTGAATAGTTGACCGGATAAGGGTATTGGTAACTGTTCCGGCTTTTTTAGTTATGCCTTCTTTTATAAGCTGAAGGTTGTTTTCGGCCGATTCGAGGTTTTCGATTGCTGTATTGTATTCAATTCTTGTTTTCTGGAACTCAGCCTCTGGTATAACCCCCTGTTCAAAAACTTTTTTCTGTCTGTCGTAAACCAGTTTTGCATCTTCGAGCTGCAGGCTTGCCCGGTTTACCCTCGACTCGGCTTCGTTTAAGGCAACCATATCGGGAATTATTTTTATTTTGGCGAGCAAATCGCCTTTTTTAACGTATTCACCGGCTTCGACATAAAGTTCCTCAATAATGCCCGACACCTGTGGCTTTATGGCTATCTCTTTGCGTGGGGTTACTTTTCCGGTAGCAACAGTTTTCTGAACAATATTGTCGATTGTTGGGTTTTTCACTTCATATACAATGTCTTTTTGTTTCGACTTTTGGTATAGAAAGTAGAAGCCATATAATATAAGCCCGGCAAAAGCTACCAATAATCCTATTTTTAAAATCTTTTTCATTGTCGTGTATTTTATTTGTTTAGTTTTCAGTTCGTATTGCTTCTATGGGTTTTATCGAAACAGCCCTTCGCGAAGGTATCAAACCGGCAATGAGGCCGGAAACCACAATTATTACCAGTGCTGTAAGGGCAAGTTTAAAATCGACAGAAGGATTTACCAGTGCCGCATCGGGTTTGCCTTCAAAAGCATTGTTGAGCCCTTCGAGGGCCAGAACCCCTGTCATAAGCCCAACTACCCCGGCAATAAGGGTGAGGAAAACCGATTCGGAAAGAACACTTGAAATAATTTTTGCTGGAGTTGCCCCTAAAGCCCTCTTTATGCCAAACTCGCTAACCCTTTCCCTGATAATAATAAGCATGATATTGCTTACCCCGATAACCCCTGCCAGTAAGGTGCCGGTGCCAACAATCCAGATTAGCACTTTTATGCCCAGAAACAAGCCGTGGATTTTTTTAAACTCTTCGCCTACATTGTTATAACCAAAAGCGCCTTTGTCGTCGGGATGTATTTTGTGCCTTTTGGCCAGTATGGACATAACCTTGTCCTGTACAGGGGCAACCTCGTATTCGGGTTTCACAACTATCGAAAAATGATCGACTTTATTTGGGTAATTGTAAACCTGCTGGGCTGTGCTAAAGGGTATAAGTATTTCGGTATTCTGCCTTTCGCCCATTCCCCCGGTGTGTTTAGATTTATACACTCCCACAACCTGGAAATAAATGCCATTAATTTTAATGTGTTTGTTTATCGGATCTTCGTCTTTAAGGAACAATTCTTCATAAACGCGGCTTCCGAGCACAACTACTTTTCTTTTATGCAGTATGTCAAAATCGTTAAGATAGCGCCCTTTATCAAGTGTTACAGGATCGATAAAGTTTTCTTCCGGTATTTTTCCATACACTTCAAAACTACCTTTACGGATACCGTTTACCACAAGGGTGGACTGCCTGAACCCACCGCCATTAACTGTTGGGGCAATAATTTCTATTTCGGGTATGTTGTCTTTAATGGCTGCGAGGTCGCTGTAATCGAAATAGTAGGCCCTGTTGCGCTGAAAACCTTTATAAGGCATTGTTGTGCGCTGCGCCCAAATAAACAGGCTGTTGGTCTTAAAATCGCCCAGGTTCGAAAATATTGAATTCTGCAATCCGTTGCCGGCGCCCAACATAAGTACCAGCATAAAAATGCCCCAGAACACACCAAAAGCGGTTAAAAAAGTCCTGAGCTTATTTTGTTTCAGGGTGTGGAATATTTCCTGCCATTTATCGATATCAATCATGGTTCCTGTTTTTTTTATTCGTCGCGCAATGCCACAATAGGCTTAATTTTAGCTGCCCGCCTTGCCGGAACAAACCCGGCTATTACACCTGCAAGTATTACAAGTAAGGCGGCTCCGATGGCTATTGAAAAATCGACACCGGGGTTTCGAAAAAACTGTGATGCCGGCAATAACTTGTTCAAGAACTCCAGTACCACAACCCCCAGCAAAAGCCCAATATATCCGGCAAACGAAGTAATAACAAGCGCCTCGGCAATAATAAGCCCCACAATTGAGCCCGGGGTGGCACCAATGGCTTTTCGGATACCGATTTCTTTGGTACGCTCTTTTACAACAATAAGCATAATATTGCTTACCCCTACCAAGCCGGCAATGAGGGTAAAAATGCCAATTATGCCCACAAAAAAGTTTATGCCTATAAATAAATTGAGGTTTCGCTGATAATCTTCGAGGGTGTTATAACTGCCCATAGCACTTTGGTCGTTCGGATCGAATTTGTGTTTTCTTGCAAGGCCTGTTTTTAGCTCGTCAACCAGGCTTTTGCTTTCTGCTAGTGTTGCATTGCCGATGGTAAATGTCATTAACTCTACATTTGTGCCGGGCCTGAATGTTTTTTGCACAACTGTTATTGGAAGGTAAACCCTTTCGGTTTCGCCCGGATGTATGTCGCCAAACACTCCAACAACCAGAAAGGGTATGCCATTAATATTTATGTATTTCCCAATAGGATCTTCTTCTTTAAAAAGCCTCTCTTTAACTATTGTGCCAATTACGGCAACTTTTCGGAACTTTTCAATGTCGAAAACATTTAACAACCTTCCCGACTCAAGCTTTATGTTTTCTGTAACCTGGTGGCCGGGATTTATTCCCTGGATGCCAAAATCGCCATATTCATTTTTATAACTGGTATGGTATTCTCCCCCCCACAAGCCGATTCTACCCGATATATTCTCGATTTGAGGGCGCCCGTTCTGTACAAACTCCAAATCGTCGTTTTTAAATGAAATGCCCCTGCCGATATTCATCCCTTCGTATGCCACAGATGTTCTGCCGCCCCACATCCATACACTATTTTTTGCATCGCTGAAGTTGTGCATTACACCTTTCTGAAGTCCATTGCCCGACCCAAGCAGAATCATCAGTATAAAAATTCCCCAGGCAACGCTAAAACCGGTCAGGAATGTCCTGAGCTTGTTTTTGCGCATGGTGCTGAAAATTTCCTGCCATAGGCCGATATCAAGCATATTGCAAATTTATTTGTGGTTTGTACTCCCTGTCTATTATCCCGTCTTTCAGGTGTATAACACGTTTTGTGCGTTCCGATATGTCTTTCTCGTGGGTAACTATAATTACCGTTATGCCGGCTGAGTTTATTTCCTGGAACAAATCCATTACCTCGTAAGATGTTTGGGTATCGAGGGCCCCTGTGGGCTCATCGGCGAGAATTATTTTTGGGTTTGCTATTAAGGCCCGGGCTATTGCCACCCTTTGCTTTTGGCCGCCCGACAGTTCGTTTGGCATGTGGGTGGCCCAGGGCAACAAGCCCATTTTGTCGAGGTATTCCATGGCGATATTGTTCCGCTTCCTGCGGCTTACTTTTTGGTAATAAAGCGGAAGGGCCACGTTTTCCATCGCGTTTTTAAAACTAATAAGGTTAAACGACTGGAATACAAAGCCTATCATCTGGTTTCGGTACCATGCTGCCTGCTTTTCGCTTAAATTGCGCATAAGTGTTCCGTTTAACAAATAATCGCCCTTGTCGTAACTATCGAGTATGCCAATAACATTAAGCAATGTTGACTTGCCCGAGCCCGATGAGCCCATTATCGAAACTATTTCGCCCTGTCCTATCTGCAAATCAATTCCTTTTAGCACGTGAAGGCTGTTTGCCCCTGTATCGTATGATTTGTGAAGGTTTTTAATTTCAACCATTTTAGGTTATTTTTTGTATGTGCCGTATTTTTACAACTAACGTGCCATAATTTTTTATGTTGTTGATTATCTGTGGATTTTTGATGCAACCAAAGTAGTTTACGAAGGAGGTATTTCCCGTAAATGAACAAGTAGTGTTCGAAAATGGACAATTGTGCGGCTGCACTTACCAACAGTAATTAAAGAAAAATGCCTTTTATAGGTTTGAAAGGGATGCCACCTTTTTTTTGTAAAATTATATTAGCCCTTGCTGCATTGCCGTTTTTACAAGCAAAGCCGTATTTCTTGCGCCAAACTTGGTAAGCAGGTTTTTCCGGTGGCTGTCAACTGTAAGCGGACTGATAAATATTTTTTCTGCAATTTCGTTGTTTGTAAGCCCGTCGGAAATAAGTTTCAGCACTTCCAGTTCGCGGCGGGTTAATATTGGTACGCCATCGTTAGATTTGTTTTTTAGAATGTTTCTTGATGTGGGGCAATAATAAATTTCGCCTTTTTTTACCGTGTCAATAGCAGCAAGTATATCTTCGGAATCGGAGTTTTTCACCAGGTAACCGCTGGCCCCGTTATCAATAATTTTCTCTATAAAACTGCGTGAGCCAAACGAACTCAGGGCAATAATTTTTATGCTTTTGTGCTCTTTTAAAATAGTTTCGCACAAGTCAATTCCGCTCACATCAGGAAGGTTAATGTCGAGAAATATAATTTCGGGGACATAGTTATTCAGCATATTTAAACACTCCTTACCGGATACGGCAACAGGGCAGGTTGTACAAATTTTATTGTCGGCAAGTAATTTTTGTAAACCTTCGGCAACCACCGGGTGATCTTCGACAATGAGGATTTCGCTCATGAGCGTTGGAAAATGGTTTGCCTAAAAGTACTAAAAAAAATGCTCGTTGATCCTATTGTTCATAAGATAAACTCCACTTCGATTCCTGTTCCAGTTTCGGGTGCTGAATTAATATCAATATTACCATTAAGGGCTTTAACACGCGATATGATATTGTTTAAACCAATGCCTTTACTTAAATCGATATTTTTCGGATCAAATCCTTTTCCGTTATCCTCAACTGCCAAACTAAGGCGCATATTCTCCTGAACAAATTGTACAAGAATATAACTTGCCCGGGCATGTTTCAGTGCATTATTAACTAATTCCTGGGCAATTCTGTATATGTTTACCTCATAGTTTTGATCGATTCTTTTGGCAGTGCCATAAAAACGGTATTCTGTTTTTATATTGCCAGCTTCATTTATACTTGTGCAAAAGTCACTTAGGGCTTCGTTTATGCCAAATTTCACCAATACTTCGGGCATTAAGTTGTGCGCTACACGCCGCATTTCTTTCACCGAAGCATCGAGGCTTTCTATGGCGTTTTCGAAATTCTTGCGGGTATCGGAATCCATAACAAAATCGCCCTTCATATTCGATAGCTTAAGCTTTATGCCCGACAGCATACCCCCCAATCCGTCGTGAAGGTCGCGTGCCAAGCGCCTGCGCTCTAATTCCTCTCCTGTAAGAACAGCCTGTGTGGCCACTAATTGCTTCTCTTTTTCAAGCTTCAGCACTTTTTCCTTTTCCAGCGACAGTTTTTGCTCGGCAAACACTTTTTTGCCCCTGATTATTTTTATTGTCAACGAACCTACTAATACCAGCAAAACAAACACAACAACCAATAATTTTATTAGTCCTTTCTGCTTAGCCTGCAATTGCCCAAGCCTAAGCAATTCTGCTTCTTTTTTACGTGTTTCGTATTTTACCTGTAAAATATTAATCTGCATTCGGGTATTATCGGTATATACTTTGTTGGCCTCATCGATATACTTGCTTTGGTAGTTCCATGCTTCCTTGAAATTGCCCCTTTCATATTCCAGAAAGGTTAATACATCGTAGATGTTTCGTTTTAAAATGGCCGATTTCAGGCTGTCGGCAATATGCAGTGCTGAGTCAAGCACACTAATGGCTTCCTTAAACCTTTCGGAATAGTATAAATTGAGCCCGATTTTATACAGTACATCACCCTGGTCAAAAAGTATTTTTGAAATACAAGCTTCGGTATATGATTTCCGGTAATTTCTTATGGCTTCGGGGTAATTCTCTTTCTTGCTGTTCATAAAGGCTATGTTATAGTAAATAATCCCCATCAGCGAAGGTGAATATATTGTTTGGGCTACCGATAATGCTTTTGAATAATAATATGCCGCACTATCGAAATTCGATTGGTAAACCAGGCTGTTGGCGTAATCGACATAGCAGCCGGCCTCCGATTCCGGATGGTTTATTTTATCAGCAAGGCATAAGGTTTTGCGCGCATAGGTAAAAGACTTTTCCTCCTGGCCAAGCTGCATGAAACAGTCACCAATTCGGCTATATACTTTTTTCAGGCTTACATAATCGTTGGACATATATAAAATACTTTCAGCTTCGTACAAAAGCACAAGTGCATGGTCAAAGTCGCCGAGGTGTATATAAACCAACGACAAATCGGCAATTACTGATGCATAAGCTAGCCGATAACTATTTTCATTGCTGGTTTTAAGTATATCAATAGCTGAATTAAAAGCCTCAAGTGCTAAATGGTATTTGTTCAGATCGGAATATACAACCCCTGTTGCGTGCAGCGCCCTGGCAGAAATAAACAAATCGGTTTTGACGGTTGCCAGCATCTTAAGGGAGTCAAGATAACTATAACATATTGCTGTGTCGGATTTGGCCAGCCTGGAACAAATTTTCCTGAGCAACTCAATTCTTTCAGGTTTTTCTGTTTGTTGCTGCAATGCCAGTTGAAGAGAATCAAGCTGTACATTCTGCCCATATATAGGTTGTGCCAAAACAAGAAAAAAAACACAAGCTATGCTCCAAATTTTAAAAACAAGCATTTTTCAAGGGGTTTCAAAGGTTTTAGTGTTCACAAGAACCGGCGCCAATATACAGTTTTTCGTGCAATTTGGTAAAACATGAAAAGAAAATCGCAAATTGTAAAAACTAATTAACAAGAAATTCCACAATAACTTTTGACCCCTTGCCCCTGCTGCTGCTTATATCAAAAATTCCGTTTAGCGAATTTACCATTTTTTTTAGGCTATTAAGCCCTGATTCATTAAATGTATATAAACTGTTTAGGTCAAATCCCCTGCCGTTGTCTTCTGCCGACAAACACACTTCATCATCGGTAAATGCCAGGCCAAGCTTTATTTCCGTGGCCCCTGAGTGTTTTACGGCATTATAAACCAATTCAAAAGCAGCGCGGTACAGGGCTATTTCAGTGTTATTGTCGATTCTGCGGTTTTCCCCGCTTAGTTTAAATTCCACGCTTATGCCATGCGTATTGTCGATGGCCTCACAAAAAACGGCAAGTGCATCTTTAAGGCCGTTATTTATTAATACCTCCGGCACAATGTTCTGTGTAACCTTCTGAAGTTCCCCAACCGACCTGTCCAGTAATTCCATGGCATTGTTAAAACCATTTCTGTCGTTTTCTGCAATTATATAGTTCCGGTTCATTTTTGTCGCATTTTTTAGTAAATTCTTAACCTGCTTTAGCCCCGATTATTGGTAGAATTATGAATAGGGGAGGTTGAATTCAAAGTTAAGGCAGAATGTGTGAAAATAAATCCTTGAAAAAGGGGATATAATGTGAATGAAATTCTAATAATTTTACATGACCAAAAAAATTAAAACTCTGCAAAAATGAAAGCAAAAGCATTACTCGTTTTGTTACTATTGTGTTTAGGCCTAAGCCTGCCCGCACAAATTATCGATGTTAAAGAAAAAATCAGGAGCAAAACCATCGACAGGGCCGACCAGCGCACCGATCAAGGCATTGACAAAGGCCTCGATAAAATAGAAGAAGGCGTTGTAGGTGCCTTTAAGGGCAAGAATAAGGATAAAGACAATGAAGAAGAAAACACGGAGGACGAGGATAACAATGATGCTGAAGAAAATAAAAGCACCGACCAGAAATCGGCTAAAAAACAGGAAACTGCAAAGCTTGAGTCATATACCAAATACGATTTTGTGCCAGGCGACCAGCTGATAATCTTTGAAGATTTTTCGCAGGATGCCATAGGCGATTTTCCGGCACTCTGGACTACCAATGGTTCGGGCGAGGTGCGCACACTTAACAACTACCCCGGAAACTGGTTTTACCTAAACTCGGAAGACAATGTGTATAACCTGATGAAGGACTTCTCGCTGCCAGACAATTTTATTCTTGAATTCGATGTTGTTGCGGCCCCAAAAGAAGATAGTTATAACCATAGCAGCTTTTATCTTACACTTTACAACGATGATGGTGATTTCTTAAACGACCGGCTATACCCAGGCACTGGCGGTGTGCATATTACATGTTCCGACGAGAATTGGGGCGTGCAAAGCTATGCCGAAGAAGCCGATGGCATTGATGGCAATTCAACGCTAGCCCCACTTGATGTAAACAAACTAAACCATGTTATAATATGGGTGCAGAAACGCAGGCTGCGTATATACCATAAAGGACAAAAAGTTGTTGACCTGCCTACTGTATTGTACAGTCAGGTAAAATATAACCGGCTGAGATTTTCGTTATGGGGCCAAAGCGGCTTTCCGTATATAACAAACATCAGGTTTACATCGGCAGCGCCAGATACTCGCAGCAAACTGCTTACCGAGGGCAAACTGGTAAGCTATGGCATTTATTTCGATGTAAACAAAGATGTTGTTAAGCCCGAATCGTACGGATCGCTAAACGAAATTGCCAAAGTGCTTAAAGAAAACCCCGATGTAAAAATAAAAATTGTTGGCCATACCGATGGCGACGGCGATGCCGCAAAAAACCTCGACCTTTCGAAACGCCGTGCCGCCTCGGTTAAAAACGAGCTGGCAAAAACCTTTGGCATCGACAGTGGCCGTATCGAAACCGATGGGGCCGGGGAAACTCAGCCTGTTGCAGGTAACGATACCCCGGAAAACAAAGCTAAAAACCGCAGGGTGGAATTCATTAAACTTTAGGTGCACATTAAAGCCATTGTGCGCTTAACAACCCTAAAATTAATTGTTCGGCATAAGCTTGCCCCTGTTAATAATTTGGGGCTGTTTCGGGGGCAACAAGGCATAAAAACTGTAACTTTACAGTGCCAGGTTTAATAGCACAATTTGTTATATGAATTATAAAACATTATTCAAATTTTTGTTCCTTTTAAATTAAAACATCTGAATTATGAAAAAAACCGCATTGTTTCTTATTCTTTCATTCATTGCAATTTCAATGGCTTTTTCGCAGGAAAGTACCTTTAACAAAGGCGATAAGGTTGTTAACCTGGGTATAGGGCTTGGGGCCATTGGCTATGGCGGAACATATTGGTCAACCACTTTCCCGCCCATATCGGTTTCTGGTGAAATGGGTTTTATGGACGGTGTACTCGACAAAGGGGTAATAGGCATCGGGGGCATTATTGGTTACAGCGCCTATAAATGGGAATATACATATCCGGGCTACGACAACTATGGCTGGAAATATACAAACTTTATTCTTGGTGCAAGGGGAAGCTTTCATTATCCGCTGGTTGACAAACTGGATACTTATACAGGCCTGGCCCTGGGTGCACGAATTCAAACAGAAACTGAGTTTGGCACCTTAGGAACGGGTTATGTTGGCAGCAATGCTGCCGGTAGCGGCCCTTTCTTTTCGTGGTTTGCTGGTGCCCGTTATTATTTTAACGATAAATTTGCCGGTATGGCCGAAATTGGCTATGGCATTTCTTACCTTACATTAGGCTTATCGGTTAAATTGTAAGCATAAATTAAAAAGCATATTTGAAAGGCTGTTCCTAAAAAATTGGGAACAGTCTTTTTTTTTGCCTTTCAAAAAATTCCCTGAAAAAGGGGATACCCGGCTGTGCCACATTTGTTAAATTTGAATATAGTAAAATTACCCTGCTGTAAACTTAAACCCAGATTAATAAAAGAAATTTATGAACCCTGAAGGGCTCAACGAAGTTAATTCAACAGTTTAAATAATAATCTAAAAAATAAAATTATGAACCTAATCGATCGAGCAAAAAACATTCTTTTCAAGCCCAGGGAAGAATGGGTCCTAATTAGTAGGGAAACCACATCGGTAAGCCAACTGGTTACAAACTATTTGTTAATAATGGCAATAATACCTGCTGCTGCACAATTCATCAGATATGGCCTTATTGGGCATAACATTCCTTTTTATGGCCATGTGGCCGGGTCAATAAGCTGGGGCTTAAAACAAGCTGTGGTGTCGTACATTTCAAATATTGCCGGTGTGTTTCTGTCTGCCTTTATCATCGATATCCTGGCAACAAATTTTGCATCGCAGAAAAATTTTACCCGTGCTATGCAATTAGTAGTATTTTCGTACACAGCTGCTTTTGTGGCAGGAATATTTTACTTAATACCCGGTTTAGGTATATTGGCCGTTCTGGGCAGTTTGTACGGGCTTTATCTGTTGTTTCTTGGGTTGAAACCCATGATGCAAACCCCCGACGATAAAGTAGCTGTATATTTTATTTTAAGCCTGCTGGTTATAATAGTTGTATCGGTAATACTTTCGTTTATCCTGGGGAAAATTCTGCTTGCCGGGGCAGAAATAAATCCAGCTGCTGTGGGAATCCCGGGTTTTTAGGCAAAAAAAATAGCAGAAGAATATCGACCTATTAGTTTTACATGCATTAATATAGGTCCAGCAAAACAACTACTTAATATCAAACAAGAACAATGTTATATAAAAACCTTAAACACATGAAAACCATCTACTATTTTTTATTTGTAATTCTTTTTACAATTGCTTCTTGTAAGGGCAAAAGCGAAAAAGCCGCAGAAACCTTACCTGATAGTGAACAGACTGCATCGGCAACAACAGCCGGCGAAAGTGCCCCGGCAGAAAAAAAACGCTACGAAATTAAGTCGGGAAAAGTTGTATATAATGGCCCCATGGGGGTTATACAAACCCTATATTTCGACAATTATGGCGCACTGGAAACTTTTACCACCGAACTCGAAATGATGGGCGTAAAATCAAAAGACTGCCAGATACGGCGCGATGGTTACCAGTATTCGTTTAAAGAAGGGGAAACAACTGGTACCAAATCGGCCTGGTACACCAACGACATGAATTATTCCAAAATGGATGTAAAGCTCATGGAGCGTTATAAGGTAAAGGACTTAGGAACCGAAACCATTGCAGGCAAAAACTGCCGGAAATTTTCGGCCGAATTCGGCAGTTCTCCCATGACTACATGGGTTTGGAACAATATTATGGTTAAAACCATTACCAAAATGGGCAATGGCGAAATGGTAATCGAGGCCGCCTCAATTGAAGAATGCCCGGTTGACGCAGCTGTTTTCGATATACCAGAAACTATAACTTTTACAGAAGTATAATTTTTCGAACTACTATGGCGTAACAAACAAAATGTATAACAAAAATTTAATCAAGTGAAAAAATCATTTCTTGTTCCAGTAATCATAGCAGGACTAATAAGTGCAGTGGACAGCCTTGCCCAACAGGCCGAACAGAAAGTGCTGGTAAGCCTGCAAAAGGGCGAAGAACCCATGTATTACGAGTCGTGCATACCCATGTCGTTTGCCAATGGCAACCTGCATTTGGTTACAAGGGCCGGCGGCCAGTTTTATGTTTACGAAAACGGCACACGTAAAGGCCCTTTTAAAAACACTTCGAACATTGCTGCAGGCAATTGCGACGATGCTACAGGCAACTCATCAGATTGTGCAGTGCGCGAGTGGTACCCCGACCTCTACGATAAATTTGTAAAAACTACTAACGACGGACAAATTAAGGTTGTTTACAACGGCAAAACCTATAACGAATTTGAAAATGTAAACAATATCGTTTTTTCAGAAAACGGTTTGAAAATTGCTGTATTGGGAACCAACGAAGAGTGGGAACCATTATTTTTAACCCCCGAAGGAACCATAATTGCACTCGAAGGCGAACCCGAAAGGATAATTATCAGCCCTAACGGCTCAACTGCCATTGCCGTAATTAAAGGCTCCGAAACAAAAACCTTGTCTGATACCGAAACACAACTTGCCAATATGCAGAAGATGGCCGAAGAAATGCAATCGGCCGACTTTGCTTCGATGACCCCCGAACAAATGGAAGCATTTTCGAAAAACCTTCAGCAGAAATATGGCTTTAGTGACAACAGCAACAGCAACAACCCCGACTATTACCTTTACACTAGCAATGGAAAAAAGCTGGGCCCATTCAAATTTGTCAGCGATGGGAACAACCCGGCATTTAATATAACCGGCGAAAACAACTGGTATTTTATCGACGACAACAAACTGTTTGTAAACGGCACTTTACTGAAAAATTTTGGCGACTCCTCGCCATCGGCATGTAATATCTGGCTCTCGCCCGACGGTAAAAGATATGCAGCCTTTAACGGTTACGAAAAACTGGTTTTCAGCGATGGACAGGCTTACTTAAACCCTCTTCAGATTAAGGCAGAACTAATTAACGGCAAGGCATACCTCACATGGCTGTCTTTAAACACAAACAACCAGATGGTTCTATTTAAAAAAGCTATCTGATAATAATAAACGAACAGATGTGTTTTTTAATGCGCCCTTGATGAAAACCAATTATGCAATAATAGCCCAACAAGGCGATATCCCGGAAAAATATGGGGACATTTAATGCATTAAAGAAGATATTTATTTTGGCGGGCATATTCTTCCTTGCGGGGGCAAGCAACCCCCCTTCGGAAGATATGTCTTCTGACAATATACCAAACTACAGGCAAATTTTTGGCGATGATTATGATAAAGCCATCAGCTTTTGCCGGCTTCACCCCGAAATAAGCCTGTTTTTTATGGACAATGGCATTAGTCCCGATTTTGCCTGGGCAATAGTTTTCCCCGAACTAATACGCTATGGTTCGGTTCAGGATAAGCTGGAAATGGCCGCATTATATACATTATATGTTAATTTCGGCGAACCTTATGCAAATTTCTCGGTAGGCCATTTTCAGATGAAACCTTCGTTTGCTAGGCAGTTAGAAACCGATTACATCCGATATAAAAACTTATTGCCTACCATAAGCGATTACAGTTTCGATACAACCGATACCCGCCAAGCCCGAACAATGCGGATATACAGGCTCGAGAACCTGAAGTGGCAGGCAAAATACCTTACCCTATTTATTCATCTGCTACAACTAAAGCATCCTAAATATTCAAGTTTTGGAGCGGCCGGAAAATTGGTGTTTTTTGCCACAGCCTATAATGCCGGATATGGGTTAACAGAAAGTCAGCTTAATGCGCTATGCCAGAAAAAGTTTTTCCACACTTCGTTACTAAACAATTCCGTTGAAAACAAATTTAACTATGCAGGAATTGCCCTTTCGTATTTCGAAAATTGTTCAAACTAATAATTGGGGATAACTATTCAACCTTCAAGCCGGGCTATAAAAATACACAAAAAAAGCCCCGGGTTTCTCCGGGGCTTTTTGGGTGGAAGATGGGATTCGAACCCACGACCAACGGAACCACAATCCGCTACTCTAACCAACTGAGCTACATCCACCATTTAAGGAGTGCAAAGATAATTATCTTTTTTTAATTTTAAAACGCGACAATAAATTTTGTTTTATTTTCTATCATCGAAAAGCCTGATACCCCTCCCTACCCTTTCTTAAAAAATAACTGTGCGCCACCACCCAAGTAATTGCCGGTGCAGACATTTCAAATTATAAACATAAATACTGCTTTTTTAAACATTTACTACTGCCTTATATATGCAGCCTTGCCTATTTTTGGCCTTGAGCTCTGCCCAAAAGTTAATTTTCCGTAAATTACATGAATGTGCTGCTTGATTTTTTTTGAAACTTAAAAACGATAATTATGACGGGAAAAACAAAAATCTGGTTTGTGTTGGCAAGCCTGGTGTGCTCATTTGCCCTTACCGGACAATCGACTTTTACCAATCCGGTAGGTGGCGAACAGCCCGATCCGTATGTGGTTTATAAAGACGGGTACTACTACTTCTGTGCCACAGAGCATAATGGGGTAAAAATTCGTAAATCCGAAAAACTGCACGAAGTGGCCAAAGCTTCGGCAGTAGTGGTTTGGGAACCCGACGGAAATACACAGTTTGGCCCTGTGTGGGCGCCTGAGCTGCATTACATACAGGGAAAATGGTATATATACACAACAGCTAAACCTTGTGGGGGCGACTGCCAGCTAAACAGTGTTGTGCTAGAAGGAACAACACAAAACCCGCAAGATCCGTTTATTTATAAAGGCATACTTGCCGGCGGCATTGATGGTACAGTTCTTCAAACCGATAACGACTCTCTCTATTTTGTTTGGATGCGTGACGAAGGAGGCACAACCTACGATATTTCTATTGCCCCAATGGTTTCGCCTGTTGAGCTTGGCTTGCCAAAGGTGAGAATTTCACGCGAGCCGTTTTTCGGTTGGGAAACACGCGACCAACATTGCAACGAGGGCCCTGCAATTTTAAAAAGGGGAAATAAAATTCATATTGTCTATTCTGCCAGCGCCAGTTGGACACGATGGTACTGCCTGGGCAGGTTTACCAATTCCGATGGCAACTTGCTGTCGGCTTTATCGTGGGAAAAATCGCCCGACCCAATCTTTCAGCAATCTGAATATAACGGGGTGTACAGTACAGGGCATTGTTCGTTTACAACTTCGCCCGATGGTTCAGAAGACTGGATAATGTACCATGCCAAAGGCACCACAGCCAATGGATGGGACGGAAGAATGCCCCACCTGCAAAAATTTTACTGGGATGAAAACGATAACCCTGAATTTGGTATTCCACACCCTCAGGGCGCGAAAATACCTGTACCTTCCGATGGCAGCTGCCAGCAACAAACTCTTACATTCGATTCGGTCCCCGACAACATTATCAGTGCAGGCCCAATTGAACTGCTGGCCTCAGCCTCTTCTGGTCTGCCTGTGGAGTTTGCCGTTTTAAAAGGACCCGCTACACTTACGGGGAACAGTACCAATTTAACAGGCCTTCCGGGAACTGTGAGCGTTACGGCATTTCAGGCAGGTAATGAAACCTTTTGCCCTTCGCTGGAAACCCTGCGCAAGTTTAAAATTACCGATCCTGCACCAAATTACAGCAATGGTACGGGCTTAAAAGGCGCTTATTATAACGGCTCGAACTTCGAAACATTTATTCTTGAACGTACCGACCCTCAGGTAAACTTTAACTGGGGAAACAGTTCGCCCATTTCTTCTATAAACTCCGATAATTTTTCGGTACGCTGGAAGGGCTATATCGAACCCCTCTATTCTGGTATAAATTATTTTACCATAGTGTCGGACAATGGCCGTAAACTTTGGGTCGATAATAAAATTCTAATTAATAAATGGATTAATGATTGGGATGTGGAATATACCGGAGCGGTAATGCTGGAGGCCGGGAAAAAATACCCAATACAAATCGATTATTTCGAAGTTGACGGAGGGGCCAACATTAAACTATACTGGGCCATGGAAACCCAGGACAAAAGCATAGTGCCGCAAAGCCAGCTCTTTCCTTCGAATGAAGCCTCGACAGACAATGCTGGTGAAAATGGAATATTGATTTTTCCAAACCCGGGCAACGGCAGGCTTACTATCGATAGCCCCGGAAGTGTGGTAAATGAAGTACGCATTGTGGATATAAACGGGCGGGAAGTTTTTTTCATGAGCCAACCATTTACAGGCCAGAAAAACATGAGCCTGCAACATTTAAAAGCTGGAATTTATTTCTGCCATTTAAAACTCGATAATAAAACTGTTGTTCATAAACTAAATATAACTGGTTAAGCCGGATGCTAAGCACTGGAAAAACCTGTTAAGAGGGGATAGGTAATTAAGGGGAAGGGGCTGATTGGTAGGGCTGATAAACAATTGCACCTGACTTTTTTAAATATTAATTACTAAATCTTTCTACTATGAGATGTATTACTACAATTTCTGCCTTTTTGTTGGCCCTGGCCTTAACGGTTACCGATCTGTCGTCCCAGTGCACGTTTACCAACCCCTTGTCGGCACAAAGCCAGCCCGACCCTTTCGTTACTTACCATAACGGATATTATTACTATACCTTTACAACTGGTTCGGATGTACAGGTACGTAAATCGGCTACCCTGCAGGGTATAACTGCTGCCCCTGCAATACGCGTATGGGGCATAGAATACGAACCAAGCCTTACGGGGGCAGTGTGGGCACCTGAACTCCATTATTTAAATGGCAAATGGTACATTTACACCACAGCTAAAGATGCTTCTTGTCCGAATTGCTCAATGAGGGTAATTGTGCTGGAGGGTAACGATCCACAGGGGCAATTTGCGTACAGGGGCATAATGGCCAAAGGAATCGATGCCACAGTATTAAACCATAACGGTGCTTTGTACATGATTTGGATGCGCGATGACGATGGCAACGTTCAACACCTTAATATAGCCCCTATGACAAGCCCTACAACACTTGGGGCTGCCCGTACCCGTATATCAACTTATACATTTTACGATTGGGAAGTTCGCGACCAGGTTTGTAACGAAGGCCCACAAATTTTGCAAAGAAACGGAAAAATTTTTCTTACCTATTCGGCAAGTGCAAGCTGGACCCAATGGTATTGTCTTGGAATGTACACATGCAGCGATGGCAATGTTATGAATGCCTCATCGTGGGTAAAATCGCCGGTGCCGGTTTTCCAAAAATCCGATGCCAACGGGGTGTATGGCCCTGGCCACGCATCGTTCACTACCTCGCCCGATGGCAGGGAAGACTGGATTTGCTATCATGGCATGAGCACCCCTACGGCAGGCTGGGAAGGCCGCCAGCCACGCATACAACGCTTTACCTGGCGTGCCGATGGCACCCCGGATTTCGGCATACCCGTTGCCAATGGCGTGCAAATTGCCTGTCCTGGAAACGGGAACTTTGTTCAGCTTGAATCTTTTAACTTCCCCTCACAATATATCAGGCACGCCAACTCCAGGGGCCGTATCGATGCCAATGTAAACCCACTGGGCGATTGCCAGTTTAAAATAGTGCCCGGACTGGCCAATTCAGCCGCCGTGTCGCTCGAATCGGCTAATTTCCCAGGGTATTTCCTCCGCCACCGTAATGGCGAAATATGGCTCGATGCCAACAATGGCAGTGCCCTGTTTAAAAACGATGCAACCTGGTATATTCGGGCAGGCCTGGCAAATGCAGCTGCATCGTCAATTGAGTCATACAATTTTCCGGGGAGATATATCAGGCACAGCAATTCGCTGCTTTACAGCGAATCTGTTTCGGATGCCCTGGGCCGCTCCGATGCAACCTTTTATCAAAGGGCAACCTCTGTTACCGGCAACAGTTCAAGCGGTGGGCCGGTATTTATTGAAGCCGAAAATTATGCAAGTATGAACGGTGTGCAAACCGAAACCTGCTCCGAAGGAGGTTTAAATGTTGGGTGGATAGATGCCGGCGACTGGATGGTATGGAACGTTAACCTTTTGGTTTCGGGCACCTATACGGTCGAATACAGGGTTGCCAGCTTAAACGGAGGCGGCACTATTCAGCTTGAAAGGGCAGGCGGAAACCCTGTGTATGGTTCTGTTGCCGTTCCCAAAACCAGCGGTTGGCAAAACTGGACTACCATTAAACACAACGTTTCACTAAGTGCCGGACAACAACAAATTGCCATATACGTTCCGGCTGGCGGATATAACATTAACTGGCTTATGCTAACACCGGGGTTCAAAGCTGCCGAAGAAATATCGTATAAAACTGAAGGATATATCCCCCATGAGATATACCCGAACCCGGCTAGTGGTAACATTTTTATCGGCGCCGATGACAATGCCATGATTTATATTTCTGACCTGAACGGGAGAAAAATAAGTCAAGGGAAAGTTGTTGAAAAAAGCTTCGATGTATCGGCACTGCCCGATGGCTTATATGTTGTTACAATTGTAACACCGAGAAGAACCAGTTCGCAGAAATTGTTGATTAATAAGTCTTTGTGAGAATGTGTTTTTAAAAGTATATTATACTTTATAAATTCGGGCCGGCAGATTTTTTTGCCGGCCCGTTTTTTAGTATATTAACGCCGCATTGCTCAAAAACTGTTCAGATTACTAACAATTACTATTAACCCATTTTTGAAATGAAAAAGAATACTTATACCTTGCTTTTTTTAGCTTTGGCCTTTGCCCTAAGCATATTATCTGGTAATGCCCAAGCCCAAAAAACAAAAAAGGCAACAGTCCCGCAAACTTTCACAAACCCTATTGGCATTGGGGCCGACCCCTGGGTAATAACTGCGGGTGAAAAGTTTTGGTATTGTGGCTCCGGAAAAAAAGGAATCTATATCAGTTCTTCCGACAGCCTTCATACCATTCTGAAAAAAGAAAAACAAATGGCTTTTGTCCCTCCGCCCAACGAAGAATATTCAAAAGAAATTTGGGCCCCCGAACTGTTTTACCTTCAGGGGCGATGGTACATTTATTTTGCAGCCGACAGCGGAAAAAACGAGTACCACCGTATGTATGTTCTGGAAGGCGGAAGCGATCCTTCCAACCCGCTAAACGGAGAATATGTTTATAAAGGAAAACTGGCCAGTGAACCCGACAATTGGGCTATTGACGGCACTATTCTGGAACATGGAAACAGCTTATACTTTATATGGTCGGGCTGGCCCGGAAAGCACAATGTTACCCAGTGCCTGTATATTTCCCGAATGGTCAACCCTTATACCCTGGAAAAAGAAAGGTTTTTAATTTCGTGCCCCGATCAGGAGTGGGAGCTAAACGGCTCACCAACCGTTAACGAAGGCCCTGAAGTTATTGTTATGGGCAACTCGGTACATATTATATATTCTGCCAGCGGCAGCTGGACCGACGACTATTGCCTGGGCAGGCTCACCTGCACCAATGGCAATTTTCTCGACAGGTGCTCGTGGACAAAAACAGGGCCGGTATTCTCCAGGACTGACGATGTTTTTGGCCCCGGCCATGCCTCGTTCGTAAAAATACCCGGAACAAACCAGTGGTGGATTGCCTATCATGCTGCACGCGAAAAAGGCTCAGGATGGGATAGAAATGTTCGCATACAACCTTTCTCATGGGACGGCGAAATTCCGGTTTTCGGAAAACCTGTTTCACCCAATGTGCCAATTCAGTTGCCTTAATTGCATATAGCCCGCTAAAAATTTTTTTGCGATAATGAATTAGCATTACATCTGTTTTTATTTATCAGCCCCGCCTGCCAAAGAATTGTTCGGCGAACAGGAGGAACTGCTATTCATTGTCAGTGTTTAGGCTGGCAGAAAAAAAATCATTCTTATGGAACGAAGAACTTTTATTAAAAACTCATCGCTGGCAGCAATTGGCACAGGCATTGGGTTGTGGTCGTGCAAAGGCAATAAGTTCAACTTAGTGCCGGTGCCCGAAAACGAAAAAATCAGGATAGGCGTTGTTGGTATTGGTGCACGAGGCACCGATATTTTAAGGGTGTTGTCGAAAGTTGCAGAATTTAAAGTAGTTGCCATTTGCGATGTTTTGGATTTCCGAATTGAAAATGCAAAAAACCACATCGGCAACGAAATAAAAATTTATAGCGATTACCGCAAGTTGCTCGACGAAAAAATACTCGATGCAATTGTAATAAGCACCCCCCTGCACGAGCACTACCCTATAGCCATTGATGCACTTGACGCAGGCTTGCATATTATGTGCGAAAAAGCCCTTACCCATACCCTTGAGCAGGCCGAAAGTTTATATGCAAAAGCATTGCAAAGCACAAAGCTTTTCCAGGTGTCATATCAGTACCAATTGAACCCAACATTTAACCTTATCAGGGAACTTATTGAAAAAGGCCATTGCGGCAAAATTACCCGCATCGAAGGGGTATGGAACCGCAATAGCAACTGGCGCCGCGAGCCTCCTTCACCGGAACTGGAGCGGCAAGTTAACTGGAGGCTTTACAACGCGTATTCTGCCGGACTGATGGCAGAACTGGGCTCGCACCAATTAAACCTTATTGATACCATTGCTGGTTCGCACCCGTTAAAAATTATGGGCACCGGGGGTATCGATTACTGGAAAGACGGGCGTGAAACGTTCGACAATGTTTATGCCCTGTTCGACTACCCGGGGGGCATCAAAGCCTCGTTCAGCTCAAACCTTGCTAACGAGTATGAGGGCTTTACCATGAAATTCAAGGGAGATAAGGCCACCATTGTAACTTCTTTTATGGACGAAGCCTTCATTTACCCCGAAAAAGACACTGATATGAACTGGGATGAGAATACCGATGGTGTTACCGGAGCTTCAATTAAAATTATTGATAAAACCAGGCGCCGGGAAATTTCAGGCAAAAAATCGGATAAAACTATTTATCCGTTCGATACACACTATTTTAACACTACCTGGCTGCTGTATAAAAACTTTGCAGCAGCAATAAACGGTAAGGAAAAACTGCTGCTTGGCCTTAAAGACGGCTTTCGCAGTGCACTGTCGGTGCATTTGGCCAATAGTGCAATTGCCGGGGCCAACGTTGTTTACTGGCCCGAACAGTACTCTGTTCTATAATAACAAAAATCTGTAACCCTTTTCAAATTTAATTTAACATGTTTAAATCAATAAAAACCACAGCCCCCATGCTCCTGCTATTAACTTCTTTTGCCCATGCCTCGCAGCAGTGGGAAATGCTGTTTAACGGTAAAAACCTCGATGGCTGGAAAACCGTTAACGGCTTGGCAAAATATACTGTTGCAAATGGTGAAATTACTGGCAAATCGGTATTAAACAGCCCCAACACTTTTTTAATTACAGAAAATAACTACTCCGACTTTATCCTGGAATACGACATGTATATCGAAGATGAAAAAATAAACTCCGGCGTGCAGGTGCGGAGCAATATCGATCCCGGATTTGCCAACGGTGCCGTGTATGGTTACCAGGTTGAATGCGAAGGCACCGCAAGGGCATGGACAGGGGGTATATACGACGAAAAGCGCAACCTTTGGCTCTACACACTCGAATACAACCCCGGTGCAAAAACAGCCTTTAAGGTTGGCGAATGGAACCACTTCAGGGTTGAAGCCGTGGGCACTCGCATACGTACCTTTGTTAACAATATTGCTGCTGCCGACCTAATTGCCGACTTTAGCCCCGAAGGGTTTATCGGCCTGCAGGTACACAGCATAGGCGACAAATTGCTCGAAGGGAAAACTATTAAATGGCGCAACATACGCATTTTAACAAAAAACCCGCAAGAAGCAATGCTTCCGGAAACAAATATCAGGCAGGTAAGTTACCTGTCGAATTCGCTGACCGCCAGGGAAGTTGCAGAAGGCTGGGAATTATTATGGGACGGAAAAACCAGCAACGGTTGGCGCTCCCATAAATCCGACAAGTTTCCTGAAAAAGGCTGGACAATGGCCAACGGAACATTAACTGTCGAAGCTTCCGGAGGGGGCGAGTCTGAACACGGGGGCGATATCATTACCACAAAAAAATATAGAAATTTTATTCTTGAAGTCGATTTTAAAATTACCGAAGGGGCAAACAGCGGCATAAAGTATTTTGTAAACCCCGATTTAAACACTGGCGCCGGATCGGCTATAGGGTGCGAATTTCAGGTACTCGACGACAACAAGCACCCCGATGCAAAACTCGGTGTTAACGGAAACCGCACCATTGGCTCGCTTTACGACCTTATTCCGGCCAATGCACAAATTTTTAATGCCAATTTGCTGGTAAAAAGGGTTAACCCTCCGGGCAAATGGAACAGGGCACGCATAGAGGTGCGCAACGGACAGGTAATGCACTTTTTAAACGGTTCGAAAATAATTGAATACAACCGGCATACCCAAATGTGGAAAGCATTGGTAGCCTATAGTAAATATAAAAACTGGCCCGGGTTCGGGGAAGCCGAATGGGGCCATATCCTGTTGCAGGATCACGGCGATGAGGTGTCGTTCAGAAATGTAAAAATTAAAGAACTTGAATAATACAGTTATGACTACACGGAGGGAATTTATCAGAAAAGCAACTTTAGGGACAGCTGCCCTGGGGCTTGGGAACCTAATAATGGCACAAAACAATTTTGCACGAATATCGGGAGCCAACGATAGATTGAATGTTGCAATTGTTGGACTGGGAGGGCGCTCACATGCCCTGGCAGAATCGATTTCGATGTGCAGGAATATAAGATTAGCTTATGTTTGCGATGTTGACCAAACCTGCATTGAAAAATTCATGTCGTTCATCCAGAAAATTATTGACTATAAACCTGAAATTATAAAAGATTTTCGGAAAATACTCGACAATAAAAATATCGATGCAGTATTTATTGCAACCCCCGAGCATTGGCATGCCCCCATGGCTATAATGGCCATGCAGGCGGGCAAACATGTATATGTCGAAAAACCATGCAGCCATAACCCCTTTGAAAACGAACTGCTGGTAACAGCACAAAAAAAATACAACAAAGTTTGCCAAATGGGCAACCAGCAGCGCTCATCGGTAACTTCGGCGCTGGCAGTTGCCGATATTCAGAACGGGCTTATTGGCAATGCTTATATGGGCAAAGCCTGGTACTCGAACACCCGCGGGCCAATTGGTAAAGGCAACGAAGTGCCAGTGCCATCGACTTTAGACTGGGAATTATGGCAGGGCCCCGCCCCACGCGAAAAATACCGCGACAATATTCACCCATACAACTGGCATTGGTTCCGCGCCTGGGGAACCGGTGAAATACACAATAATGGCACACACGAACTGGATATATGTCGCTGGGCACTGGGGGTTGGTTACCCGCAAAGGGTTGTCTCAACAGGAGGACGTTTGCACTTTACCGGTGACGACTGGGAATTTTTCGACACCCAAATGGCTTCGTACGAATTTACGGGAGGGAAAACAATTACCTGGGAAGGCCGGAGCTGTAACGGGCTTAACCACCATGGAACTGGCAGGGGCGCAACAATACACGGCACAAAGGGATCTATATTCTTAGACCGTTCGAAATACATATTATACGACCTTTCCGGAAATATCGTTAAAACCGAACTGGAAGACAACCAGGGCTCATCGGGCAATACTGCCGACCTTTCGGGCTTCGACAAACTAACCACCCGGCATATAGGCAATTTTGCCGATGCCATCAGGCTCAATGCAAAACTTAACGCGCCAATTGCCGATGCGGCCATATCTACACAGCTTTGCCACTTGGGAAATATTGCCCAGGATTTAAAGGATAGCCTGGTTATCGACACAAATTCCGGAAAAGTTCTGGCAAGCGACAAAGCCAATGCAATGTGGAAACGCGAATACGCCCAAGGTTGGGAACCGGCTTTATGAGTTTATGCAGATTAAACATAAGTGCGGTTTTTTTTTACATCTAAACCCCTGCCGTATATTTTAAATGCCTATCATTGCCGCATACTATAACAATGTCAGGAATTCGCCAATAAAAATATCTGTTTTTTTAAACTGAGATTATAAACTATGAAAAACACTTTACTATGCCTTTTGCTTTGCCTGTTTACTATGGCAGCAGCCGGGCAATCGATATACGAAGTGCCTGTCGAACAACCCCCGAAGTTTGTGCTTGTTACTGCCGGCGAGGATATGGTTTACACAGGCACGCCCCTGACCCTGGGCTACGGCGTGCAAACCTCTGGCGGCAGCGGAACACGTACATACCGCTGGGTTGGTTACCAAATGAACGATACCGCATATAACCGATTTTACACAACCTCAAACACAGGTATTTATGAACTAAGCGTTTCCGACGAAAACAACTGTTCGGCTATAGATAAGATTGAAATAACCACTCTCTCGGGTATTTCAGACGGGATAAATACGGGAAAAGTTATCTTTTATCCCAATCCGGTTTCGGACTATCTGGTTATTGATCCGGGGAATAATGATGAATTAAAAAAAATAAAGCTGACAGGTACCGATGGCAGGCTGATTAAAGAAATTCCTTTTAAAGGAACAGAACCTGGCATAACTATCGATACCGATGGAATTGAAAAGGGAACCTACATTCTTCAGTTGTTTTTTGAAAACCAGTCAATTGCCCAAACTGTAATTTTTAACTAAACAAGCAAATAATGAAAACTATACGCCTGATATTTATACTTGTTATTTCTGCCTTATTAATACACCCGGCCATAGGCCAGGACTCTGTGCAGATTACCGGGTTTCCCGGACAGGTGCTGGAACTTAATACATACAATACTTACGGTGCCATACAATGGCAGGATTCGCTGCCCGGCGGACAATGGTCCAATATCGACGGGCTTACCCGGCAGCGAGCAAATATTACCGTTAGCGACACGGAAAGGTTTGTAAGGGCGCGCTTTACCGAAGGTGCCTGCAACCCCATGTTCTCGGCCATAACCAAAATAACACCATTGGCCGGCTATGGTAACGATACAGCTTCAATTCCCCTAAGGCCAGTTGCCCACAAGATAATCTGGAACGATGCTTCCACGGCAAAAAAGCTTACCCAGGACAACTTTGGCGACTACGGCAGGGTAAGGCGGCTGGGCAATAGCGATACCCTGCTGCTGGTTTATCATGGCGGCCCAAATACTCTCGACTGGCTTAATATTTATATGCGAATAAGCTACGATAACGGAGAAACCTGGCAGGATGAAAAAATGATTGCAAACCACAGAGAATACCCCGACAAATACTGGCGCTATTGCACCCCCGAGCTTTTAGTCATGCGAAACGGATGGGTTATGCTGGCTTATGAGGCCAATGCACGCCCCGACGAAAACAAAAGCGAAATTCATATAAAAATAAGCAAAGACAGCTGCCGCACCTGGGACGGTCCTATAAAATATTTAACAGGCCGTACCTGGGAACCGGCCATGGTACAATTGCACGATGGGGAAATTGAACTTTTCTATTCAAGCGAAAATTTATGGTGGGACAAACGAAACGAGTCGGGCTCAAACGTTTATCAGGACATCAAAGTATTACGCTCAACCAACAACGGTTTAAGCTGGAGCCTGGAGAGCCGTGCAGCTTACTACCCTTTAAAACGCGACGGGATGCCTGTTCCACTGGTATTGCAAAATAACAAAGGTGTAGTTTTTGCCATTGAAACCGTAAACGCAGGCACTTCGCCTTATATTCTGTGGCGCCCGATGAACGAACCCTGGACAGTTACTACTTCAAATTTCGAAAACAATACCTACAGGTGGCTGGCTACCGGCTTCAGCGGACATGGCGGCGCCCCTTATCTTTTGCAGCTCCCTACGGGCGAAACTGTTTTATCGGCACATATTTACCGGGGTGGCGACTGGCACCAGAACAATTACATGGAAGTAATGGTAGGAGACGACGAAGCCCGAAACTTCGGCGATGTTACCAGGCCCTGGGGCACCCTGCCCAATAATTCGGGGGCAGTAAACAATTCGCTGTTCCTGAAAAACGATACAACCATAGTTACCATTACCTGCCGCATGTTTCCCGATGGCACAGGCGGGCTTTACTGGCTCGAAGGTTCGATTGTGGAAAAGTAAAGAACCTGATGATAGTTGGGTGTCAGAAGCTCAAGGAACAAATTGGCAATTACAGGTATCTCTTTCCGGCATAAAACAGGAAATACCCGAAAAACTCACAATTTTCGGGCAGCTTGCAACAATTGGCTCCCGGCAGGGTTTTCGGGGAACAACTGCTTCAACTTTTCTGAATAATGCAAGGCTTTTTCTTTATGCTTGTGCTGAACATAAAAAGTACACATTGCGTATAGAAAATCGAAATTTTGGGGTTCGGTTTTCAAAGCGTTTTGCAGGTGTTTTTCGGCTGTTTCGGTATTACCAAGCGAATTTTCCAATAGCCCCAGATTATACAAAGCCCTTGAATTCAGGGGTTCTGCCTCAATAGTTTTTATAAAACAATAACGGCTCTTGTCGTACTTTTCCATTTCGGCATATAGCAAAGCTAAAGAATAGTTTATTTCAACCATTGCGGGGTTCTCGGCTAACACTTCAAGCAGCAATTTTTCGGCTTCGTTGTTTTTTTTCTGCCTGTTGTAAAGCATGGCAAGGTTCACTTTTGCCTGGGCAAAGCCCGGATCGATACGAAGCGATTGTCTGTATGCATTTTCTGCCAGGCCTGGTTTACCTGTATTATCATACAATATGCCCAGATTAAACTGCCCGCCCGGAAAATCGGCCATATATAAGTTGTTGTTTTTATATTCTTCGAGTGCAGCTTTTAAGGCCTTTGCCGAAGCCTTGCCCAATACCTGGCCTGGCACCTGCGAAAGCCTGATGGCAGCTTCTGCACGTATGGCCTTAACCGGATCGTTTAACAAGGGTAGCATTTTTTTCTCATAAAGAAGCGCATTGGAAGTTCTGTACCCCATAACTGCCGAATGGCGCACCAGTGCCTCCGGGTCGTCGAGGGCTTTTTCAATTGCCGCAACAGCCGCACTGTCGGAATAACCAGCCAGCAAGTGCACAGCTGTTGCCCTAATCATTAGTGGGAAAAGCTCATTTTCGGCATATAATGTAAGTAACGGTAAGGCTCCTGGATCACCCTTTCGGGCCATTGCAAATGTTTCGCCGTAATGCCCGCGTATTTTTATCCCATACCATTTCTGGATATATGTTTGCGCCCAGGCCGCCGATTTGTCGGTATGGCAATCGTTGCATGCATTGGGCGTTCCAAGCCTGACGGAAAGATCGGGTCGGGGAACCCTGAAGCTGTGGTCGCGCCTGTAATCGTTGCCCATATAATATTTGCCGGCCATGTGGCAATTTACACATTGCGAGCCTGAACCTTTAACATAATCTGGCTTTAGCCTGTTCGATAAAAATACTTGCCCCCCATCATCGGGCAACTGGTGAAAATGGTGTTCGGGCGAGTTATAAATATCTGGCCGGTGGCATTGCAGGCAAAGCCCGTTGCTGTTATCTTTGGTTTTCAGGGAATGAACATCGTGACAATCGCTGCATTTAACATCGTTTTCGAACATTTTGCTTTGAACAAATGAACCATAAACAAACACTTCATCGTTTATTTGCCCATCAATATGGTATTCGGGCGGAATAGCAAGTTGTGGCACCATATATTCCAGCAATTCGGGGTGGCGGTGGTCGAAATCGCCTGAAACTGAACGCCTCGAATGGCAACGTACACAAATATTGAGTTGTTCCCTGTTATTTAGTTCCTTTGTTTTCACCAACAGCCCTGCATTTACGTGCCCTGGCCTGGCATCTTCGGGCAAGGCCGCCCATTCAATATGGGCAGAAGCTGGGCCGTGGCAGGCTTCGCAGCTTACATCAATCTCCGACCAACTGGTTTGATATGAATTACTTTCAGGAATAAAATTCTTTTTAATGTTTGTAGAATGGCAATCGGCACACATGCTGTTCCAGTTCTGTGCCTGGCCTGTCCAATATAGCCAATCGCCTGGTTTTACTGTATTACAGCCATACATGGTGTCGGCAAGATGGAACCATCTGTTGTTTTCTGAATCCCAGGCAAGGGGCAGGCATTGCAACCTTCCTCCCGGAAAGGGTACCAGGTATTGCTGCAAAGGGGTATATCCAAATGTATATGCTACCTGAAAGTCGCTAAAATTGCCATCGGGGCCCTGTGTATTAACAAAGAACATCCCATTCTTTTTATACAAGCGGTGTGTATGCCCGCGACAGACAAATTCAAAGTTGTTGAAATTGCCCAGCACCGAATTTTCAGTTGCCGAGTCCATAGCCATGTCGTGGTGGGAGCCCGCCCATAAGTCAAACTCTTTTTTATGGCATTCGCCACACGATTCCCTTCCGGTAAAATATACAGCCTCCACTTTTTCTGCATTTGCCATAGAACCGGCAACCCTCAGCAAATAAACCGGAAATGTCAGTACTAACAGTATTGTAGCTGCCAATCCGGCCATTTTCCAATATTTCATTGAGTACCCTTGGGTGTTAAACGGCATAAGTTACCTGGTTTATTGAATATTTCTTTCTTTGTACTTTCTGGCTTAGGTCCGCCCTAAGCCGTCCAGCTTCGATATGAACAGGAAAATAATCGAGAGCCCTTGGAGCTGGTGAACTAAGCACATTGCCCATCATATCGAAAACCGATTTATGGCAGGGGCATATAAATTGCTGTTTTTCGCCATTCCACAAAACTGCGCACCCCAGGTGAGTGCAAGAAAGCGAAAGAACCATGAACCCACCATCGCCCTGTCGCACAACAAACAATTTATTGGCACGGTCGGGGGTTACCGAACCAAGACTAAAATCGTTAACATGCCCCAAATCTTTCAGTTCCCCGTTACCGGAAATTATTTCTTCTTTTCGCGATGGCCTAATGATATCAAATACAAACAAGGCCAATTCAGCCATTAAAACCAGTCCAAGTACTTTCCAGGCCTTTTTTAGAAAATCCCTTCTTTTAAGTGAATTATCTTTTTTATCGCTCTGTATATTAATGGTTTTCATAAAATTATTGCTCTAAAATTACCATGGCCACACCAGCGACATTCCTTTGCCCCTGAAAAAAATGCCCGTAATAGTTAAAATACTATAAGCGGCCACCAGAAAAACAATAAATGTTTGCACAATACCGGCACGGTTCAGCAAATACTTCTTTTTAAGGTAACGCAAAAAAGAATAAACAGCTATTAAACTAACAGTTAGCGGCAAAACACCTGAGGTAATCCATGTTGGCAAATTTGGGGCTACAATTTCGGGGCCAGGCAGAAACTCATCGGCCAAAATAAAAAATAAGGTAATCAATATGCCAAAAAACATAGCATAAACAGCCGCCTTTTTACCATTCGATGAAATAAACCAAATACCATAAAGTTTATCTTTCTTTATAAAATATGGCAAGCCCAGGGCTGCAAATAATAATACCAGGGGAAAAAATACAACAACAATAAAAGGATGAAAATGAATTAACAACTCCTGCAACCCCATAAAATACCAGGGTGCTTTTGCCGGGTCGGGGCTCATTGCCGGATTTGCCCTATCTCGAAGGGGTGCATCGAAAACACTTCCTAAAAAAAACAAAACTGCTAAAAGTACCAGGGCTACAACAAACTCACGCGCTACAAGATGGGGGTTTGTGTCAATATTGTCCAAATATTTAAATTCTTCGGCAACAACAACCCCGCCGGCCTTTCTGACATGCCAGAAATGGTATGCCATTAATATCAGCATGGAAAACGGAATAATGCCGGTATGCAGGTTGTAAAACTTTGTTAGTGTTGCCCTGCCGACCTCTGTTCCTCCCAAAAGTACTTCTTTTAGCCAACTTCCGCCAAAGGGAATAAACCCAATCAGGTTAGTGCTTATAGTAATTGCCCAGTACGAAAGTTGATCCCAGGGAAGCAGATATCCGGTGAAATTCGAAAATACAACAAGAATAAACAATAATAAGCCAATATGCCAGTTGCTGTGCCTGGGTTTGCGGTAAGCTCCGGTAAAAACAACCCTGAGCAGGTGAAGAAAAACCACCCATATCAACAGAATAGCCCCCCAATGGTGGATGCTCCTGAGCATTTTGCCAAACAACAGGGTTTCCTGCAAATTGAGTATTGAATTGTAAGCTCCCTGTGGGGTTGGCACATAATGAAACTTGAGCAATAAACCCGTTACTGCCTGAACGGCTACAAGCAATGCAGCCATGCCACCCAGACCGAATGTTAAATGAAAGCGTAATACTGATGGATTAACTTTTCGGGGGTGAAGGTGCAAGATAAACCCAAAGCAAGGTATTTTTTTCTTTATCGTGCTGTTAGTGTCGTGCATTTACAATATTTTGCCACTTTTCTCTAAAAAACAGGCCAAGATAGTATTTTTTATATCGTGTTAATTAAACGACATAGAATTAAGAACCCCTAAGTTTGTGGTGCTGGTTCCAGAAAAACAGCCCTGGCATTTTGCCAGGGCTGACAATTTGCCTGTAGTTGTGATCAGGCGTGGGGATTAAAAACTATGCAGAACCTCGGTTTGTTTTTTTTTCAGTTTATGGCTATTGGTTTACCATGAATTTCTGCGAACCAGCAACTTCATCGCCCTGAACCATAATAACATAAACCCCGTTTTGAAGATTAACAGGAATTGATACAAGGTTGCCACTGGTGCCAACAGGTGCAGTTTTTACCATTTGGCCGGTAATGTTAAAAATTTTATACGATGCTCCGGCCAGGCTTTTTTCTGTAGATAGGCATAGTGAACCGTTTAAATAATTCAGCGCAAATTTATCAAGGTTACCTGAACCGAAACCTGCAGGCTCGTTGGCATAGAACGAAGCAAGGCCATTGGTCATAATGCTGGAAATTGTGGCTTCATCGAGTACCTGCGAAGTTAAGAACAAATCGTCGAGCATACCATCGAGGTTAAACTGTTCGGTAAGCTGTTTACGGGCGCCAATAACCAGTTGTTCGGCAGTCGATTCTACTGTACCATCGGCGAGTTCGTTCACTTTCACCCCGTTAACGTAAAAATAGCGTATTCCGCCATCGGCATCGTGCACATTTGCAATGTGGTACCATTGGTCGGCGACCAATGCAGTAACATCGTCGAGCCTGTTGCCACTGGTAAACGAACCAAAAACAGGAATTTCATTTTGCAGAGATGCCTCAAGGTGGATCCTGCCGGGCGAGGCGCCGCCATCCAACTGGTGAACAATGGTCAGCCCGTCGCCGGGTACCCTTTTTACCAAAACCCAGGTAGCCATAGTAAAATTATCTTTCGGATCGAATGCAAGCCCGCTTGACAACAAAGGGCTAAAGTTGAAAACACCGGCTTTGCCAAATTGCCCTTCGGCATAGCTTACCTCGGAGTTTCCGGCCTGTGGCACAAAGCTTACCGTGCTGTTATAAACCGCATTGTTAATGTTATCTTCAAAAGGCAGGTAAAACATTACTTTTGTGGTGTCGAACGACTGCCCGAAAGCAACTATCGCCAGCATGGCTGCAAATGCAGAGAGTAATTGTTTTTTCATAATTTCTGGTGTTAAGTTAATTGGTGAATTATTAGTGATTAAGTTGTTATTTGAGTATTTGTACTTAGTGTGAAAATACTAGGTAATAATAACTCTTTTGGAAACAGTTACACCATTTTCGGCTTGCACTTTTACAATATAAGCCCCTACTGGCAGGCCTGAAGTGTTGATTTCGTTTTTGTTAGTTTCACTGGCAATTTCCTGTCCGCTTGCTGCATACATTTTAACCGAATATACAGGGTATTCGCATTTCACAAACAATACCTTACTTATGCGGTCGTAAAAAACCACAACCTGGTTTTCGGCTTGCAAGGGTTCATGCGATGCCGGGAAAGTAATTTTATTGTCCATTACGTCCTTAATGTCGTCTTTCGACAGTATGCCTTTGTAAACAAAAAGTTCGTCGATTTTTCCGTTCCAGTAATCTTTATTGAGTTTGTGCCCTCCAATACGAAACCCTCCCGTGCAGTTTTCGAACTGTGCTGCCTCTATTGTCGTATCTTTTTCACCATTGATATAATAAGCAACCACGCTGGTAACAGGATCGCAAACCACTGCCACATGTACCCATTCGTTGCGCACAAAGGTGCCGGGGGAAGAAAGGTTTGCACGGGCGCCCAGAAAATTGTTAAACCTAAAGTTGCCCTGTTCGTCAATGCGGGAATAAAGGGCTATGCGCCCGGCCTGGTCGGAAGTTCCGTTTTTCTGTGCAAGTACAATTTCTTCGTAAATGCTGCCCGGATCAGGCACAAAGGTTGAACTATTATTAACCCAGGCGCAAACTGTAAATTGTGTAGTTTGTGGGTTAATAATACCCTGGGTGTTCAGATCGAGGTATTGGTTTGAACCGTTAAACTCGGCAGCTTGTCCGTATTTTCCTTCCGAAAAAGTAACAGAAAAAGGGTTATCGAGGATGTATTTATTAGGCGAACGATCGTTAAAATCGCCGTTAAACGGGAAACAAAAGGATAAACCTTTGGGGGTTGGTTCGGGTATGTCGGGCACATCAACGCCAACTTTTCGTGCCCAGGCATTCCAAAGTTCCGATAGTTGCTTTACAATATCGGGGTGCTCAATGGCTACATTTTGCGTTTCGGTTAAATCGGTTGAAAGATCGTACAAATACCATGTATTGCTGCTGCGCAGAGCAACCATTTTCCAGTTCCCGACCCTTATGGCCCGTCCATTTTCATGTTCCCAATATAGAGTGTCGCGCTGACGTGTACCGCCGTTGAATATAGCCGTCAAACTTTTACCTTCAATGGGCTGTATAACATTCCCTTTATAGGTTTCGGGATAAGTTGCACCGGCCAGTTCGAGGCATGTGGGCATAATATCCATAACATGCCCGGCCTGGCTGGTTATACTTCCGGGCTGTGTTTTTAATCCATTGGGCCAATTAACAACCATGGGGGTAGCGTTTCCCCCGAAATACGATTCGGCCTTCCAGTAGCGGTAGGGGGTGTTGCATGCCCCAGCCCACGCATCGCCCACACCGCTATAATTAACCTGGGAGCCATCCATTACATAATCCTGCCCCGGATACAGGTGCATTACATTTTCGCGGGTATATTGCGGGCGATCGAAACCATAATCGCGGTATCGTTCGGGCGACATGCCGTTGTCCGACAGAAAGAAAATTACTGTGTTTTCGTATTTTCCGGTTTCTTTCAGTTTGTCAATTATACGGCCTATTTCCTGATCGACCCGGTCAACCATTGCTGCGTGAACCTCCATGTGGTCGGCTTCCCAGTTTTTACGCGTTTCGCTTTCCCAACTTCGGTGCGATTCATTGGGTGCATTTTTCACCCGGGCCGGGTCGATAAGTCCCATTTCAACCATACGGTTATAGCGTTTAATGCGGAGCGAATCCCAGCCCATATCGTATTTCCCCTGGTATTTTGCCACATCTTCGGGCAGTGCGTGCAAAGGCCAATGGGGGGCAGTAAAGGCCACATACATAAAAAACGGATCGTTTTCTTTTGAAAAAGTATCGATAAGTTCAACTGATTTTTCACCGATAAAGGTTGTCATGTAAAAATCGTCGGGAACAGTTTTTATGGCCGTTTCGTTATGCACAAGGCTGAAAGGATCGAAGAAATCGGCCACACCCCATATTAAGCCCCAATGTTCGTCAAACCCTCTGTTGCAAGGGTAAGAAGGCAGGGGGGCAAAAATTGAGTCGGGATCCTGGTGGGCAAGCCATTTCATTTGGGCTTCGCGGGAGCCTTTCTCTTTGGTTTCCGACAAATGCCATTTGCCTGCCATGCCGGTATTATATCCGGCATCTTTTAGAACTTCGGCAATGGTAACACAATTAGTGGTGAGGCTCCGGCCATTAAACCTTAGTCCTACCTGCTGGGCGTACATGCCAGTAAGTAACGATGCCCTTGTGGGGCAGCAGCGCGAACAGTTATAAAACTGGGTAAATCGCAGTCCGTTGTCGGCCAGGGCATCGATATTGGGTGTCATAACATCGCCGCCATAACACCCCGGATCGGAGTAGCCCATGTCGTCAACCATAATTATCATTATGTTTGGACGTTCAGCTTGCGCCAACAAAAGTGCCGGAAACAAAGCTGTGAAAAACATAATTCTTTTAAACATAAAAATATAGGTAATTGGGTTAGTAATTGGCTTTTATTATCAGTTGTTTACACTGAAAGTATATTTACTGGCAGAAAGATATTTCTGGCCTGGCAATAGAATAATACTTTCAAACGATGACTGATTGGGGGCATCGGGAAAATGTTGGGGCTCAAGGGCAATACCGCATCGATAACCAACTTTTTCACCATCCTTGCCGGTAATTTCACCGGTAAAGAAATTGCCCCCATAAAACTGCAAGCCGGGCCCGGTGGTATATATTTCCATCTGTACGCCACTCTCAGGCGAATACACCCGTGCAGCGAATGTAAAGGTTTCCTGTGCGGTTTTATTAAGCGCAAAATTATGATCGTAACCAGCACCAAAACGAAGCTGCTCGTTTTCGAGAGCCAAATCGGTGCCAATTGCTTTAGGTTTTCTGAAATCGAAAGGTGTACCTTCAACCGGTTCAATCGTTCCAAGCGGTATCAGTGTAGAGTCAACAGGAGTGTAATCGTCGGCATTAATAGTTAAAATATGATTGTTAATAGTGGTGCTGCCCTTTCCCGAAAGGTTAAAATAGCTGTGGTTTGTTAAGTTTACCGGAGTTGGCTTGTCGGTAACAGCCTCGTACTCCATAGAAAGGGTATTGTCTGTAGACAGGCTGTATGTTAGGGTAATTTCAAGGTTGCCCGGATATCCTTCTTCCATATCGGGCGAAAGGTACCTTAACACAATGGTTGAATCGTTGCCCGAAACAAAATCCCACACTACTTTATGAAGGCCTTTTAGCCCCCCATGCAGATGGTTAGGCCCATTGTTTACGGCAAGGGTATATTCTTTGCCATCGAGGAAAAATTTGCCTTTTGCAATGCGGTTGCCAACCCGGCCCACACAAGGGCCAAAATAAACATCGGGAGAGTTCAGGTAATCTTTTATAGAGCGAAAGCCCAGTGCAACGTCAACAAATTTGTTTTCACCTACCGGCACCCCTATACTTACAACCCTTGCCCCATAGTTCGTTACACTTACCTGCAGGTTGTTCGTATTTATCATGGTAAACAGGGCTACATTTTTACCATCGATTAGGGTATCGAAACGGCTTTTATCGATAAGGCCGGTTTGTTGGGAAGGTTCTCCGGATTTGCATCCTAAAAAGAAAAGAAATGATGCTGCTACAAGTATATATTTCATGTGTTTTACGAGTTAAAATATTAGTTTATTATTTAGCCTCATGGAACTTTCATGTGCGAGTACGTGGCTTTAAATTTTATTCATATCCTTTTTAGCTATCACCAAATAAAATTGCCCCAAAAGCATAAAAGTTTCAAAAAGCATTAAAAAAATAAAATGCGTTTGGGTGAATTCCGGTTATTGAAAACCGGAAGGATTTTAAAAACCCTTCCGGTAATTTGCCAAATCACCCAACATTAACCATACTAACTTAAACAATTAGTACCTGAAAGTTTTATCAGTACAAGCAATAATAAGCTTCATTTCGATAAGCCGTTGCGAAATATTATTTTGCGGTAAGGCTCTTAATTAGTGCTATTTCGTTTGTGTTGTAAGGTTCGCCTGTTTTCCTGAAAACATCGTGGAACCAAAGTTCGGGTTCGGAACCATCGGGTACGGGAGTATCCCATGCATAAATGGTGTTCGACTTGCCCGATACCAACCCCCAGTTAATTGCCCCAATATTTTGCTGTTTCAGTATAGGCATAATATTTTCGAAACGGCTGTTGTTTGTGCGTGCCATATACTCGGTACAAATCATTGGCCGGTTGATGAGTTTTAGTGTGTCAATGGCCGACTGGTGGTGCTTTTCGTCGTTATAATTATGGTAAGTAATAATATCGGAATGTTCAACCTGGAATTTATTCAAATCAGGAAGGTTAATATTCCATACACCAGCAGTGAGAGGCTGATTTGGGTTAACTTCGCGCCCCCAATCAAACACTTTTTCCAACAGGTACATCGATTTGTTTCCATATCCTGAATTGCCGGGTTCGTTGTACAAGTCCCAACCGAGTATGCGCTGGTCATTTTTGAATGTCGCTAAAACATCTTTTACATATTCTTCGAGTACCGCCATCAATTCTTCGTTGATAGTCCCATCCTCGTTATATAAGGCTTTTCCGGGGTCTTGCACCCATCCGGAATTGTGCACGCCGGTTTTTGGTTCGGGCTGTTTGCCAGCCTGGTATTCGCTGTTCCAGCAATCGTCGAAGAACACAAACAGGGTGTGAATGCCATGTTTTTCGGCTATGCCGAGGTATGTATCCATTCTCTTTTTAAAGCCTTCTTTATCGGTTTGCCATGCAAGGTGGTGCAGGTAAACCCTCATGCAGTTAAAGCCGATTCCGGAAGCCCAGCCCAGTTCGCGGTCGATGGTTTCAGTGTCGAACGATTCGGCCTGCCAGGTTTCGAGCTGGTTTATGGCCGTGCTGGGGTTGAAGTTTGCCCCGGCAAGCCAGGGGTACTGTGCGTACCATTGGTTAGCGCGGGCAGTGTCCCAACGTGTGCCCGGTGTATGGCACTCGTTTTTTTTAGTATTCCCGCACCCTGCCAAAAGCAAAATGGAAAACCCTATTGCAAATGTTGTAATCAGTCGGTTCATTTTCATGTTTTATATTATTAGTGTGAACATTATTTTCTAACCAGGAAATTTGTTGTTGCCCCCACCCGTTATTGGATGGGGGTTAAACAACTTACTAACTCAAAACTATTCCACTCATTTATTTTCTTTTTGTTCTTCTTCGAATGGCAAATAAATCGGCCACTACAAGAAACTTAAGCCATTATGGTAAAATATTTGTTGTAATAACTCAATTTGTTGCGGCAATTAAGAGATCAAACCAAAGTTCATTCTTTCACTGCCGTTTAGTTTTTTCTGTATTTTGCACCCGACAATTAAACCCGGTAGCAATAAATAAAAAGACATAAACCTTTGAAAAAGTCATCGAAATAATTCAAACGCTTTTCCCTTTTTGAATATCTCCCTGGCCTCTGTGGTTCGATAAATTGCACATCGAACCACAGAGTTCCACAGAGAACAAAAGAGGGCACAGAGGCTTTCGTAAAAACCTCGTGCCCATATAAAAAAATTATCGAACAATTACTTTCTGAACGCCTGTCCCTTCGTTGGTGCTGATACGAACAACATACAGACCGGAAGCAAGCCCTTCAACATTCAAAAGGGTTTCTCCATTTGTGAACGTACGCATAAGCTGTCCATTGAGGGCTATTAATTCAACAGAGTTGAGTTTGTCAACACCCTGAATTTTTAACAGACCGGTATTTGGTTGCGACACAGAGAACTCAACCAAATTGCGCGAAGTTATGGCCGACCCCGAGCCATACGAAAGTGGTGCGGCATTTAAGCCATAGAGGTACGATATTTCATCCTCGGTAAGTACTTTGTCGAATATCATTACATCATAAATGCTTCCATTGTAACCCGGATCGTTCCAGCCGCTTTTGCCAAAATACACCAGGGCGTTCGACAATGCCGACAGGGTATTGCCTTGATCAGCTAATGCCACAGGGCTGTCGGGCGATATAACGCCGTCGAAATAGTAATATACATTGGTGGCATCAACACAGATTACCGCATGGTGCAACTGGGCATCGTCGGGCTCAATTGGCATATTGCAGCCCGACTCCTGTACGTTGGGCGCATCGATATTGCCGGTTGAAAGGCCTGCGCGGGAATAAGGGCCATTGTCGCCATCGTTGCCCCTCGACATCGACAGGAAAAGACCGTTGGCCCCACGTCCGTCGATTGTTTCACCGCCATAAAAAACCATGGTGTAACCAGTGTTGGCATCAACACTGGCCGATTTAAACCAAACCCCTATTGAAAGTTCGGAATAGGTGTTGATCTGAACAACGCTGCCATCGGCCCAGGCATAGTTCCCACCATCGGAAGAAACCAATGCACCATCGGAAATAGAAGCAGAACCTTCGAGCGTGGCATTGGCATTGCCAACCGTATCACTGCCGTCGCTTTCAAAAGCCCAGGCATGTTTAAGGTTTTCACGCGCAGGTTTGGAAGCCTGTGCAAAAAGACCAACCGATACAAGAAGCATCAGTGTTGCAGTTGCAAAAAAGTAGTGTTTTTTCATCTTGTTAAGTTTTAAGGTTAATAATTAAGTTGATATCAGAAATAAATTGTTGTTTATTATTTCATTAAAGCTGCATCGATAACCATTGGCGGTGCAGGCTTATTGAAGTTTACCAGCGAAAGGCCGGCGTCGATATACTGCCCTCCGAGTGTTTGTTTGCAAACAATGGCAATAATGTTTTCGGCGTTGGGTACCAATTTTTCTTTTATTTTCCGATCGAGTTCAACCAACACATAATCGGCTGTGTAACCGTTAAGCGAAACGGCCTTTTCGCCATTTATGTAAACATCGCAATCTTCGTCGTGGTGTACTTTCAGCATGATTTTGTCGATATCGATCTGAGACATATCGCCCAACTGGAATTTCTGGCGCATCCATATTTTTGAGGTGTCCCAGGTAGTACCAATAATGGCCCCCGGCGTGCCCAGGGTACCAAACCCGGCATTGCCGGTTTTCCAAGCAGTATCGTCGAAACCGAAAGAATACCAGGAGCCTTGCGGTTCGTTAAAGGTATATTTCCATGCCCTTTTTTCTTTTTGCGAGGTGGGCAAAATATCGGTTACAAAAAGTTTATGGTGAATAGCATTATAATTTGCCTGTTTGATTTTTTCAATATCGGCTTTCACTACTTTGCGGTCGTAGGTAATTAGTCCGTTCAGTTCAATTTCCACATCGGTTATTTCGGTATAAACAGCAGCGCTGAGCCCCTTTTCGGCTTTAAAAACCATCAGCTCGTTGTTGTAGCTGTTATACACCTTTGCCAGTTCATCGCTGCTGTGAACGGTTATATAGCTAAAATAGTCGTTTGTCCATGAGTGGCCCTCAATTTTATAGCCTACACCGCCATACTCCCCACAGGCCCTAACCTGTGTTTCGCTTACTGGCGACACGGGGTGCGGATAATTATGGAAATCAAGAATATCGCCCACACCGAAATGCACCCATCCGCTGGCCTGGTTAACCAGCCGGGTAGAGTCGAGCTCATATACTTTCTGCACCAGTTCGGGGGTTTTAAACTGCCCCTGCCCTTCGTTGAATACCACCCACATAATTATTGAGGGGATATTGTACAAGGTTTTAACCATGCGCCCCAGTTCCTCTTCATAGGCATTTTCATCTACAGGGTGTTCCAGATTGGTATATGATTTTGCCGATGGCATATCCTGCCAAACCATTACTCCCAGCTTGTCGGCCCAGTAATACCAGCGCAGAGGTTCAACTTTAATATGTTTGCGAACCATGTTAAAGCCTAAGGCTTTAATCATTTCCAGGTCGTATTTCATGGCCTCTTCGGTTGGCGCCGTATATAATCCATCGGGCCAATACCCCTGATCGAGAGGCCCCATTTGGAAAATAAATTCGTTATTCAGGCATAGTTTGAGAATGCCATCGGTATCCCTTTTTGTCGAAATTTTCCTCATGGCAAAATAACTGCCTGCCGAATCGACTGTTTTGCCATTCTTTTTAAGGCCAATCTTAAGATTGTATAAATGAGGGCTGTCGGGCGACCATAATTTCGGATTTGCAATGCCAATAACCATTTTTTCGTTGGGAAGCCCTGAAGCTTTTGCAACCATGTTGTTGGAATCGAAAACGGTAACTTCGGCAATATAGCCGCTTGCATCGCCACTGGTTTCAACAACCAGGTTCAGTGCCTGCTTATCAATATCGGGCACTATTTTCAGGGTTTGAATATGCACATCCGCAACCGGTTCGAGCCATACAGTTTGCCAGATTCCGGTAACCGAAGTGTACATAATGCCACCCGGCCAAAGGGTTTGTTTTCCACGGGGAAACCCGCCCAAATCGGTAGGATCGAAAACCCGAACCACAATTTCCTGCCCGCCCGAAGTGCGCAGATAGGGGGTTATGTCGTAGCTAAAGGGGTCGTAGCCTCCTGTATGGACCCCCAGGCTTTTCCCGTTCACAAAAACTTCGCTTTCGTAATCGACAGCACCAAAATGGAGTAAAATACGCTTCCCTTTCCATTTTCCGGGTATGTTAACCAAACGGCGGTACCACAGACGGTTATGGTGTTCCATAACACCCGAAATAGCCGATTCAACCGCAAAAGGAACAAGTATCTTACGGCTCAGGTTTCCGACAGGTACTGCTTCGTTTTCGCCGGTGCCTGGCTGAAACTGCCAGATGCCGTTCAGGTTCATCCATTCTGTGCGGGTTAACTGAGGCCGAGGGTAATATGGCAACACATTGGTTGTGTCGATATTACCGGAATATGTGGTCATTAACTGGGCAGTTTTCTTTTGCCACTCCTGGGCATGCCCATGCATGAGCAGCACAATGGCAAGATAAAATGCTATTGTTGTTTTCTTCATGCTTATTACAGGTATAAATTACTTTTATAGGGTTTAAAACTGCCCCGTGACAAAATTGTCCGGGGCAGTTAGCTATAGTGTAATAATAACCCTAGAACTGAACAGTAACCTTTGTTACAGGGGAATAAACCAAATCGGTTACACCGGAAATTTGTACGCCTATGCGGGCGTAAAATTCGGTTTGGTTAACCTTGGGCTTGTTAATGGTAACTTTTAATGGAATATTGCCCATGTCGGTAATGCCTGCACCCGTAACCGAAGCTTTGCCAATATTGCGCGAATTGCTAACAAACTGTGTGTCGCCGATTAGCAGGGTCACATTGGCAATATCGCGGGCTGTGGCGCCTGTATTTATTTTCGAAACACTGCATGTTGCGCTCACCTGGGCGCCCGATGTTGTGTAGCTGACATTGTTAATAATGTAGTACGGCAACACCTCGATATCCATTTTTTTGCTACCCGAAATTTTCACAATAATTGTATCGGAACTGGTTTCGGGGTTTGTATTGCTAATAAATGGGTTCTGCCCGTCGGCCGGAATAATAAGTTTGTATTCGGCATCGAACAAAAGGGCAGAAAACGAACCGTCTTGTGCAACCAGCACTTCAATAGGCGCCGGGGTTGGCCAGTCGCCAATTTCCCAAAGCCTGAAAAACACATCGCCCGAGGCAAAACCAAGAGGGGTGCCGTTGTAGGTTATCGACCCCGTGAATTTCGATTCGGGGGCATCGAAATTATCGTACTCACATGCTGTCAAAAGCAGCACCAGTAATCCAATTATATATGATATTCTCATAATTGTCTGATTTAATTTTAATTATTGATTGGGGTTTCTCACAAGTTTGGGGTTATGGCTGATAACATCATCGGCAATTTGCGAATAGTAATTGCCCAGCCTGAACCTATGTGGCTGTGTAACACTTGTTGGCAAAACCTTTTTGAAAACCCATTTGAGGTGGTTTGGGCTGCCCGGATCGTAAATACGGTAGGGTATAAGCCCGAATGGACGGGTGCTCGACTGGGCTGCCGGCAGAGGGTTTGTGGTAAGCTCGTTGTCCATACCGTCCCATACAATGTGAGCCAGCCTCCAGCGTTTCATGTCCCAAAGGTGATGGTCTTCGAAAGCAAGTTCCACATTTCGTTCGTGCACAATGCGGTCGAAAGTTAAATCGTCTGCTTCGAGCGGAATTTCAAAGCCTGCCCTTTCGCGTACACGGTTGATATAGCCCAGTGCCACATCGGTTTGCCCCAGTTCGAAAGCTGCTTCGGCACCATTTAAAAGCACTTCGGCAAAACGCAGGCGGGGCCATGCCACATCGCTCTGGGTACCAATACGGGCCGAACCAATGGTTGGGTCTAAGAACTTGCGGGCATAGAAGCCGGTTTGGGCGGTAAACTCGTAGCCGTCGATAGGGCCATCGTTGCCAACAACCTTTAGGGTTGTATCGCCAATTTTTGCTAATGCTCCAGGTTTTGCTGCCGTAACAACATCGATATAATCGCCGTTTTCATCAGGTGTGAGGTAGCCGGCCATAATATCAACGGGTTTGCCCTTAAAGCTCATGCCGGGAAGCAAAACTGTGCCGGCAAGGCGTGGATCGCGGTTGGCGAATATGTCGCCGGGGTTATCGTAGTAAATAAAGTCGCCGGTAACTTCATCGTTGGTGCGATAAGGGGCAAAGCTGTTATCGAGCAGTTCGAACGACTGCACAAAGTTTAACGAGGGGTTCAGCCTTCCACCGGTAGTGCCCTCTTCCGAAGATGTAAGCGGCGAATTGTCGAGCGTAAATCCGTGGTAACGGTATTCAAGTGAAAAGTCCTTTATCCAGATTAATTCGGAGTTGTTGTTTTTAGTCAGGAACAACTTTGCAAAGTTCTCTGAAGGATCAGACTCCTGATTAAACAAGCTGTATAGCTTTAAACTTTCCAGTTCTTCAACGGCATCAAGCGCTATCTGGTAATATATGTTTGCATTCGATAATGGAATGCCCACTTCGCCACCCGGTAAGGATACTTCGGGCGTAGTAGCGCCATATTTAGCAATAGATGCAGCATACAATGCTACTCTTGATTTAAGCGCTATGGCAGCCCCCTTAGTTGCAGCCGATTTTATGTCGATTTTGCTTGGGAGGTCATTCTTAATTGAATCGAGCTCCGCTAAAACCCAATCATACACTTCTTTTTCGGTAGAACGCGCATATTGCAAATAAGAGGCATCGCCGCTGTAATCGTAGGTAAGCGATTCAAGAATTAACGGGACCCCGCCCATTCTTTTTACCAGTTCGAAATAACAAACCGCCCTTAAAAACCTTCCTTCGGCATTATAACGAATGTAGTCTTCCTCACTTAAGCCGGTTGCGTTTTTTATGCGCTCTATGTATAGGTTTATATGACGTACATAGGTATAGTCCCAATTGCGCCACCAGTCGTAGGGATAATCGAGTTGTTTGTGCCTCCAGTAATCGCCATTGGCCGATGCAAAAGCATAATCGAAATTGGCGTATTCCCACCAGCGGTCAACCCGTTGAAAATCGATTTGCCTGTCATACAAATCAGCCAGTACGCTTTTAACAAGCTCTTTGTCATTAAACAATAAGTCGGTTGAGAGAACATTCTTCGGCTCCCTGCTGAGGAACTCCTCATCGTTACAGCCCCACAACAGCGGGGTCAATAAAAGTATGAATATATATTTCTTCATAATACTTCAGAATTAATTTTAGAATGTAACATTAAGCCCCAGGTTAAAAATACGGTGTTGAGGGTATTGAAGTCCGTTTCCATCGCCAATTTCCGGGTCGATATTGTATTTCTTTTTCAAATTATCGAACGAAAACAGGTTGTAGGAATTTGCGTAAATCCTAAACTGCTGCATTTTAATCCTATTCAGAAATGTTTTTGGCAAGGAATAGCCCACCTCAAAAGTACGTAAACGCAAATATCGAACATTGGTGCTCCACCAATCGGAGTTTTTGTTGTAATTGCTGTGCCCCCCGTTATTGAACCTCAGGGGAGGGTTATCGCCAGCTATCCATTCGCTGTTGATATCGTAGGGGTCTGCCCTGTGCCAGCGCGACTCAAACATGCCTTCCAGCAGGTTTCCCCCGTTCTGGTATGGCCAGCGCATTTCCCAGTCGGCAATGTAGGTATAACCGGCAGCCCCTGAGAAATCGATATAAGCGTCGAAATTTTTCCAGCTAAATGCCGTATTTAAGCCAAAGTTCATAAGCGGGGTTCTAACAGCGCCATAACCAATGGGTCGTTCGTCTTTTGAGTCGATTTTTTTATCGCCGTTAACATCTTTGTAAATAAAATCGCCAGGCAACAACGATCTGTTTCCGTTATTGTCGATTTCCACCTCATAAGCCCTGATTTCGTCCATCGACTGGAACTGCCCTATTACCTGATAGCCCCAGATTATATCGGTATAACGGCCTTCACTGCCATGTCGGTAATAATCGAGTGAATTGTCAAATTCTGGCTTATACGATTCTATCCATTTCCTGCGTGCATAGCCAAAATTCGTTCCAATATCTACCTTTAATTCTCCAATTTTAGTGTGGTAATTCAGAAGGGTTTCCCAACCCGAAACCTGGTCTTTTTCGAGATTTTCCTGCTGTAACGGATACCCCAGCTCATCAGGCAAGACAATATCCCTGCGCTGGGCCCTCAAACCCTCGCGTAAACGATGGAAGTATTCAATGCTTCCGTCCAGTTTCCCGTTGAACAAAACATAATCGGCACCAATATTTTTCATGATACTGGTGTACCACGAAAGGTTATTTGTAACTTCCCTGTTGCGTGCTCCATAATATACCTGTCCATCGTAAACCGAGGTAGAAACACCCCCTCCGTATGTATAACCCGGAACATGATCAAAAGCGCCAATTCCCACATCGTCGTCACCAAGTTTGCCATACGATGCCCGGAATTTAAGATCGGTTATTATACTACTACTTACGTTTTCACTAAAAAAGTTTTCGCCTGAAATTTTCCATCCGGCAGAAACTGAAGGGAAAAAGCCCCAGCGCTTACCGGCAGGAAATTTCCATGATCCATCATAGCGACCTCCAAAAGTAACAAGATATTTTTCACGGTAATTATAGTTCAAACGGCCAACATAACCTACGCGGGCTTCTTCATATTCCGAATCGCGGTAATCCAAATTGTCCATATCGTCAAACTCAATCAGTTTCAAAGCATTGGCTGTTGGTACAGCATGTTGGTATTGTTCGATATCCTTACGTTCAATACGCTCATAAACCATTGTTGCATTAATGTTATGGTTATTAGAGAAAGTATTAACATAATTGAGTTGTGCCTGGGTAACATTTTCAATTACTTTTCTGTATCCACGCTCCCTCCATGGGTTAGAGCTTCCGCCGGTAATGTTGTACTCCTGGTTAATGTGGTCGTAGGTGTAAACGTCGTAGGTATATTCGTGCCCGTTTAACAAGCGGTCGGCAAAATAATACGAGTACATACCACGGGCGGTCAGGCCTTTAACCGGAAGGTCGTATTCGGCATTGAACACGGTTTGCATTACCCGCCAGTCTTCTTTCCAGTAGCCCGAAATATCGTAGTTCAGAATAGAATATTGTTCAGCATTGTGGCCAATGTTGAGTGGATAATCGGGGTTGTCATTGGCATAGGCCCTTTCGGTGGGCCTGTTGCGGAAGAGGGCAAAACGGGGGCCCCAGTAATCGTCGTGACCAGGAATCCCTGGCTGTTGGCGGGTTTCAACGCGGCCATTCAGCTGCATGCCAAACTTTAAACGGTTGGCAACCTTGGTTTCGATGTTCGACTGTATGTTGGTACGATTAAAGTTCCGGTCTTTAAATGACCCATCTTCGTTGAGGCGCGAAACCGAAATGTAGTAGTTGGTATTTTCTGTACCGCCGGTGGCATTAACATTTAAACTGGCCACGGGGAAGTTTTTCTCTACAATAAAATCGTACCAGTCGAAACTGCGGTAATCTTCTGCAGGGTTATCGCTCAGCTTCTGGCCCTGGCGCCACAGTTCGAGCTGCTCGGGTGTTAGCTGTGCTGCACGGCCTTCGTTCACGTCAGACTCCACTTTGCCAAGCTGCCATCTATAAGCATCGACACCTCGGGGAAAACGGGTCCAGTTTTGAACACCATAATATGTATTTAGGCTTATAGTATTTTTCGAATCTAACCGCCCCTTTTTTGTTGTAACAATAATTACGCCATTGGCAGCCCTGGAACCATAAATAGTCGCTGAGGCATCTTTAAGCACCGAAATACTTTCTATATCTCCCGGAGCAAGGTTATTAAACTGCCCTGCATCTTTTTGTACCCCATCAATAATATACAGGGGGTTGCCCATATTTCGAACCTGAATTTCGGCTGTTGAACCTGGCCGCCCCTCAGCCTTCCGATAAGACAACCCGGCAACTTTACCGGCCAGAAGGCCGCTGGTTGTGATGGCAGGAACCCTTTCAATATCTTTGCTTGTAACCGAAGCAACCGAACCGGTAATGTTCCCCTTACGGGCCGTACCGTAACCAACAACCACTACTTCGTCGAGCACAGTGAGGTCGGGAACAAGCTGAACTTCAATAAAGGTTTCGTTTGTTACCATAACCTTTTCGGTTAAATAGCCCATATACGAAACCAGAAGTACCGACTGGGGGCTAACGCTAATTTCGAATTTTCCGTCGATATCGGTAACAACGCCCTTAACAGTGCCCTCAACCATTATGTTTACACCGGGAAGCGGCTCGTTTGTTGAAGCATCTGTAACAACACCCGAAACAGTAATTTCCTGTTGATGGGCCGATTTACCGGACTTTTCGCGGGCATTGCCCGGTTCGCCGGCGGCATAAGCTGCGCTGACAAACAGTGCAAGCAGCATGGCAATACCTTGCCTCAGAAGGCTGTTCCAATTGGAATGCAGCCATAATGATCCTTTTTCTAATAATCTTCTTTTCATATTAATTTATTAGGGTTATGAAAAAATGTGAATTGATAATAATAATACAGTTGGTGCATTGCTCGGTGGAAATACTATATAAAAGTAAACCCTGCCAACTGTTTTGCCGATTTATGGCAAACCGAAATAATTGTTTTTGTGGAACATGTTTGAGTTATTTATTGGTTAGTAATCCTATACTATTATAAAAGTTACTAAAAATATGTTTTAGTGGGTTAAACAACCGGGCACAATTGTTCAAAAAAACAGCAAGTTTGTTCAAAATGTGCCGGAAATATGACTTGGATATCCCTTCCTGTATGCACTAACATTGATTAAAAGCCCTAAGCTTATGTAACTAAAGCTAAACAGTTGCCACGAAACAACCTCGGGCCGCATGTTTTTTTGTCGTAATTACATACTGTTTTGTCGCTTAATGTGACAAACGCAATGAAGCTTTGGAGATAAGGCCGGGCTAAAGCCCGGCCTTAATTATGCACAGGGTTGGTTTAGTTATCAATGCTAATTTTGAAGGTTCTGTTTTGGTTGCCAGATTTTACAACAACAATGTACAGCCCGGCTTCAAATGCATCGATGTTTATCGGTTCCTTAGGCTCACCAGCATTTATGTTTTTCACCAATTGCCCGTTGGAATTGAAAATTTCCACTACCGAGTTTTCGGCATTGGAAATATTGAGAGTAGTGCCCGCCGGGTTGGGGTAAACCGTAACATTTGCCAGTGTTACAGGATTAACCGACGAAGGCAGTTCAGAAATATTCACTGTATAAGTGAGCTTAGTTGTGCCATCTTCGGCAGTAACAACAACACTTCCGCTGCCCGGCAGTGAGCCGGCCTGTGTAATTACGGCATCAGCAGCAGCATCGGTTGTAACAGCAGTAATATCAGAGCCAGCTTCCCGGCCAATTACAATTGTATATTCATAGGTGCCGTTTACAAGCACTATGGTGCTGTCGCCAACCTTTAAGCTTGCCAGTGTGGCATCGGTTGATTTTATATAGGAAATGTTAACAGTGTAAGTCAACTGTGTTGTTCCATCGTCGGCAGTAACCACAACTGTTCCCGCACCAGGCACGGCACCTGCATTTGTAATTACAGCATTTGCAGCAGTATCGGTTGTAGTTGCCGTCAATGCTGATGAAGCACCTTTTGCAATCTCAATATTGTAAGTATATGTGCCGCTAACCAGAGTAACTGAGACATCGCCAACTGCCAATGTTGCCAGCGTGGCATCTGTCCATTTAATATAGGAAATATTTACCGTATAGGCCAACTGCGTTGAGCCATCGTCGGCAGTAACCAATACTGTGGCGGTTCCGGGTATAGCTGTGGCATTGGTAATTACAGCATTAGCAGCAGCATCGGTTGTTGTAGCGGTAAGGGCCGATGTTGCACCCCTTGCAATCTCAACATTATAAGTATATGTGCCGCTAACCAGTGTAACCGGGGCATCTCCAACGGCCAATGTTGACAGTGTGGCATCGTTGTTTGGCTCAGAAGCAATAATTACAGTATATGTAAGGGTAGTGGACTGGTCCTGCGCAGTAACAACTATTGTTGCAGTGCCCGAAGTGCCTGATATTTGAGTTATTTCTGCGGTGGCATTGTCGTTGTTTAGGGTGGCCGAAACCTCAACAGGTGCACCATAACCAACTGTAATTTCATATTCTAGCACGCCATCTTCGCAAACAATTACCGAATCGCCAACCATTATTACAGACAATGTGGCATCGGTGCCCAGGCTGCGGGAAATATTAACAGTATAAGTGTTTGTTGTTATTCCGTCTTCGGCAGTAACTACAACTGTAGCTGAACCCGGAACAGAAGCAATATCGGTAATTACAACAGAAGCGTTTTCGTTAGTTGTAACAGCAACCAAAGCAGTATCGGCACCTTCGGCCACGCTTACATTATAAGTAAACACACCGTTTACAAGGGGCACAATTTTAGAACCCACGTGCAACGACGATAAGGTAGCGTTGCTGGAGAATACATCGATATTTACGGTGTAGGTGAGCGAGCTAACACCATCTTCGGCAGTAACAACTACCGTGGCAACCCCCGGGTAAGTATCGATATCGGTAACAACTGCACTGGCATTGGTGTCGTTGGTTACAGCAACTAAGGCTGAATCGGCACCGTTAAGTATTTTAACATTGTATTCGTAAACACCTGCTTCGAGGGCAATGTTGGTTTCACCGACCGATAATGAAGAAAGTGTTGCATCGGTAGCAGCAAGGCCAATGTTAATAGTATAAGTAGCTGTGTCGGACGATTCTGAAACCACAACCACAGTAGCAACACCTGGTATTGAGGCAGCATTATTGATGGTAACAACAGCATTAGAGTTTGTTGCCGTTGCAACAACAGCAGAATCGGTACCTGCTGTAATCCTGGCGGTATATTCAAATACACCCTCTTGTAATGCAATGCTCTTGCTGCCCACGCTTAGTGCCGAAAGAGTAGTATCTGTACTTGGCAAACGGGTGAACAAGGCCGATTTGGGAATGGTGGTTTTTGTTGCGTTACTTTCGCCCCACCAAATCTGAATGTATTCTCCGCCAGCCAGTTCAACAAACTCTACTTTAAAACTGTAGAATGTATCGGCTTTCAGTGTCAGCGAACTTTGGGTAGAGTCGAGCTGATCCCAGTCGTTCTTCCACTGGTCGATAATTAATGAATCGGAAAGATAAACCCTGAAACCGTTATCGGCCATACCATAGAAAGAGTAATTGCCATCGGCAGGTACTTTTATAAAACCTTCATAGCGGGCTGCCCAGGTATCGAGGTTAGGAATTGTAGGGAATTGAGTCCGCACATACTGCATCTGCCTGATATTGAATTCGTTTACTTTCTCCAGGTCGTTTATTGTACCATAGAAATTTCCGTCGAAGATATTTACGCTGTCGTGTATGGCATCGCCCCTGTTTAAAGAAGCAGTTGCATCGAGGCTCCTTTGAGAGAACTCGTAATAAGTGCCAGTCAAACCGTTTAAAGTGTCTGTTAACCTATCTGATGGAATTTCGGTGTAGCAGGCGAATTTAGGCACAACATGTCGGCCCATTCCGGCGGCATCGCACCACCAGTCGAACCAAAACCTTTCGCCGCCCCCGTGCTCAAAATACTCCAGCTTAACGGGGTAAAACTGGTCTTTGACCATGCTGAATACTCCTTCAACGCCAATTTCCCAGTCGTTTATCCAATGGTCAATTACGGTGTCGTTGCCAATAATTAAACGAAAACCATTGTCGCAGTTCAACCAGAAAGTTACATCGCCGGTAACCGGCCCGCGAATGTAGCCATCGTAAACAATGGAAAAGTTGTCCCAATCGCCAGATAGTACACCGGCAAAATTATCACCGGGGTTTCTCCCAAACTGCCCGTTATCGGCCATAGGGTGAAGGGCCGTGCCCAAGAGGGTAGCAGTAGAAATAAAATCGAAATCTGTTGGAAGAACCCTGCTCGGGTCAAACCTGTCGCCGGAATTGTAATGGTTATTAATGCTGTCCCTTATTTCATTGGACCACCTGTAACAGGTTGCATTAAAACCATTGCCCAATGGCATTTGGGCATGGGCCTCGAAGGCAGATAACAATACTGCCAGTGCAACAATAATGAAAGAAATGTAATTTTTCTTCATAAGAGTTAAATTTAGAGTTATGGGTAAATAGTGTGTTAATTGAAGTCATTTGGGTAAGAATGCATAATGAAAACCTATACTGATAATAAAAATACCTGTAAGCAGAGTTCATTTTTAAAAATGTTTTAGTCGGGCACTGCATAAAAGTAAAAATTACTTTTATTTTAGCAAAATTTTCTACAAAAATTTTTATGTTAAAAAAATCGGCCCCGTTTGTAAAAATGTTTTTTATGCACTAATTATGCTAAACACCTTATTATTAATAAGGAATTACATCCATTTGGGCAGTAACTGTAAAAATTGCACTGCAATGGCGGCTACCAAAACAAACAACAGAAATAGGGAATCCCTTATATATAAAATGGGAACAATGTGCCTGTTCATTCTTATATTTCCGCATAGTACCCTGGCTATAGAAAACCTGCGGTTCGACAACCTAACTTCGATAAACGGTCTTTCGAACAATACGGTTTACAGCATTGCCCAGGATTCGGATGGGTTTATCTGGATTGCCACCGGTGAAGGGCTTAACAAGTTCGATGGCTACACCATTAAAACCTTTTACCATGCTCCGGGCGACAGCACAACCATACCTTCGAACTTTACCCGGCAATTGTACTCTTCGTCAAAAGGCATATTACTAATTGGCACAACAAACGGGCTGTGCCGGTTCGATAAAAAACATAACCTGTTTATACCCCTGCGCCATAAAAACCAATCGCTGGGCAACATTGTACGCATTATAGAACTGACCGATAATAAAATAATGGTTGCGGCTGAGCAAGGGCTCTTTTCGATTGACAGTAACCAAAAAGTTACTCAGTTACATACCTCATATTTTCAAGATATCTGCGAATATAAACCAGGAGTTTTATGGGCCGCCTCGGAAAATAAAATTTTTATGCTGAATTACCTCGGGGAGACCATTAAAAAATACGAAAACTCCGAACTCACCAAAAGAGGCCTTAACCAATCATCATCGAACATACAATGTATTTATAAAGATTCGCGCGGCATTGTTTGGTTTGGCACAGTACAAAACGGACTGGGATATTATAAGCACGAAACCGACGAATTTATCAGCCTGCGTTTAAAAGAAGGGGTTAACCCGGTTGAAGACAATTTTGTGAGGGCCATTAACGAGGATAAAAACGGCTTTCTGTGGATTGGTACCGAATCGGGGTTGTACATTTATAATGTGGCGAAACAACAGTTTACATTTTACGGACAAACCTTCGATAATTCAATAAAGGGACTGAATGACAAAGCAATTTATTCGATTTTCAGAAGTTCCGACGATGTAATGTGGATAGGCACTTATTTTGGCGGGGTTAACTTTACCAGCCCCTATCAAAAAGGTTTTTATAACATTTATGCCGACGGAGGGGTTAACAGGCTTAGCGGCAATGCCCTGAGCAGCATGATAGAAACCAGTTGGGGAGAAATCTGGATCGCCACCGAGGACGGGGGCATTACCATTCTCAACAAAAAAAACGGCACCTTCAGGTACCTGAAAAGCAAGGCAAACGATCCGGCTTCGCTCCCATCGAATAATGTGCATGCATTAAAAGAGGACAAAAACGGCAATATATGGATAGGTACCTTTATTGGGGGCCTAAGCAGGTACAACCGGAAAACTAATTCCATTAGCCGGATAAAACTCGAATACCCCGACCCCGATATTATCCAGAATGTTTTTTCGGTGTTTATCGACTCGAAAGACCGTATTTGGGTAGGTGCCATTAGCGGGCTATATGTCGATTCGTTGCAAAACGGGGTTTTCAGCCTGTATAAGCCCGGCACCTTTCAGGATAATTTTATTTACCATATCGATGAAGATACACGCGGAAATATTTGGATATGCACCTACGAACAAGGTATTTACAGGCTGAACAGCAAAATGGAAATTGCCAACTTCACTACCGAAAACAATTCGGGCTTATTGAGCAATTACATTACCTGTTTCTTCGAAGATTCGCAAAATAACATCTGGTTTGGGTCGTACGATGGCGGACTGGTAAAATACCTGCCTGAAACCGGTTTGTTTAAAACCAATACCACAACCGATGGCTTACCAAACAATACCGTATATGCCATTACCGAAGACTCGACAGGCAACCTGTGGTTTAGCACCAATAAAGGCATTTCGGCATTGAACCCCCGCACAGGTGAAATATCAAACTATACCGTAAACGACGGACTGATTGGTAACCAGTTCAATTTTAAATCGTGCCTTTACGGTTCGCAAGGTTATATTTATTTTGGAGCTGTAAACGGCCTTACCTATTTTAAACCGGCAGAACTTACACTAAACAACCGCCGACCCGTTATCCATTTTACCGATTTTAAGGTTTTCAATTCTTCACTGGCTATAGGTGAAAAAAATATCCTTCACAGCCATGTAAATTTTCAGAACCAAATAAAGTTAAAATACAAGTACAAAGTTTTTACCATAGAATTTGTGGCCCTTAACTATCTTTCGCCTAAAACCAACGAATATGCCTATTACCTCGAAGGGCTCGAAAAAGAATGGAACTATGTCGGAAACCGCAACAGCGCATCATACACCAACCTGTCTCCGGGCACCTATACATTTCATGTTAAAGCTGCCAATGGCGATGGTGCCTGGTCGGCACAAAACCGCTCGATAAGCATAAAAATTCTGCCTCCATTCTGGCTATCGGTATGGGGGTACCTGTTATACCTTATTGTGTTTTCATCGGCAATACTTTTTTATATAAGATACACCATAATAAGGCACCGCGAAAAACTTAACATGCAGTTTGCCCTGCTGAAAAATAAGCAGAACGAAGAACTCAGCCAGCACCGTCTGAACTTTTTCACTTACATCAGCCACGAATTTAAAACTCCACTTACCCTAATATTGGCCACACTCGAGCATTTTATGGATTACGAAGGGCTTCCTCCACGCTTTAAAGAATATGGCAACCAGATACGAAAAAATGCTATGCGCCTGCTGTTTCTGATTAACCAGTTAATGGACTTCCGTAAAACTGAAACCGACCATGCCACCCTCAGCCTGAACAAAGGCGAAATTATTGGTTTTGTAAGAAGCACTTTCGACACGTTTGCACCCCTTATGCAAAAAAAACAAATAACCGGAGAATTTCATTCGGGCTTTGACTCATATATAGCCTATTTCGATGCCGATAAAATTGAAAAGATTTTAGTTAACCTCATTGGTAATTCGGTAAATTCATTGGAAAATGGCGGATCAATAATGGTAAAAGCCGAAATTATTGAAAAAAAACAGTTGCCAAACCCTGACAATACCACCGAATCTCTTGCAGATATAGTGCTAACCATTACCGACAACGGCCCAGGCCTCAGCCCCGAAAAACTAAAGCGGGTTTTCGAGCCCTACTACAGCGATCGCCCCCGGAACATATACAACAGCGGTATTGGCCTCGCACTTGTTAAAAGCCTGGTAAAATTCCTTAACGGGCATATTGATATGGCCAGCGCCCCCGGCAAGGGCACAGCAACAACCATTCAACTGCCCCTGATCAAGAACCCGTCGCCCGAATCGGTAAAAAACGAGGTGTTTATTGAAAACAACAACAGTATATCGTTGGAGAACTCCATAATTTCGCTCGACAATGAGCCTGTTTTCGGTGACGGGGAAACCCACGACGGTTCGCTCAAAGAATACGAACTGCTCATTGTGGAAGACAACAAGGAACTGGCTACTTTTCTTTCGCACCATTTTGCACGCATATTCAAAACAAGAGTTGCCTGCGATGGCGCAGAAGGCCTGGAAAAAGCATTTAAGTATAACCCCGACATCGTTATCAGCGATATTATGATGCCCAAAATCAATGGCTTTGAGCTTTGCGACAAATTGAAAGAATCGTTTGAAACCAGCCATATACCTATTATACTGTTAACCGCAAAAACAGGCCACGAAACAAAACTTGAGGGGCTGCACAAAGGCGCCGATGCATATCTGGCCAAACCTTTCAGCCTGCGTGAACTTGACCTGCATGTGCGAAATATAATTAAGGGCAAAGAAAACCTGAAGAAATATTTCAGCCGCTTCGATCCGAAAAACGTCAGTATTGGACAGTTGGCCAATAAAGATATGGCATTTGTCGAAACCCTTACCAGGGTAGTTTTCGAACATCTCGACAATAGCGAACTAAGCGTCGATGGCTTATGCAAAATGGTTAACATAAGCCGTACGCTAATCCATTTAAAACTGAAAAAAATTACCGGCATGAGCACTACCGAATTTATAAAAAGTATCAGGCTCAACGAGGCAATAAAACTACTGCAAACGGGCAATTACACCGTTTCGGAAGTAGCTTATAAAACAGGCTTCAACGACCCCGATTACTTCCGCCGCTCGTTTAAAAAACTTTTTAACACTGCACCCTCGTCGGTAGTAAATGCCAACCGGCAAGGCGACAGGCAATAAGTAACGATAACATACAATGGCGACTCTCACAACTATCGCAAGTCGTTGACTTATGACAAAATGTATTAACCGGGAATTGCATCATTTATCATATCATTCCCTCTTGCAACTTTGCCATGGGTTTAAACCCCGGGCAAAGCCTGGTTTTAAACCCCGGAAAAAATTAGAGGGGCCTGTTATTTTTGTTGTTAAGCAAAAAAGAATTTAAAGACCCGATTCAAATAGTGCAAAACTTTAGAATATTTGCAGCGAACACCCTTGGAATTATAAGAAGATAATTCTTCAAAACCACCTCCCACAAAGCATTCACAAGGCTGAAATATTCCCTGGCATATTATCGGTAAAAGTTCGGGCTTTATATGGCCGTTAGCATTCTTTTGCCCGGGGTTTAAACTCTTTTTTTGCCCGGGGTTTAAACCCCGGGCAAAAGTTTTAGAGAAAGCTGTTTTGTTTTACAGCACATCCAAAGGGCAAGAAACCATTGTTAAAATATTATAGTAAATCTCCATTATATTGGAATGTCAATCCTGCCATATTCAATTTTTCCAATATACTTATTGTTGCAAAAAGGTGTATTTACCAAACGGCAGGCTGAAATATTTTTTATTAAGCACATCGGACTGCCACTCAAGCCAGAAATCGGCCCCCAGGAAAATATGTCCCATTTCGCCATTGGCATATTTCATGATATTTTCGGCATTATCGTACAGGTAAATGGTACGCGAATTTTCCGGCCCTTCGAGCGACGAGGCTACCAACGTGGTAAAAGCAAAAGGCCAGGTATATAAAACGCTTTGTTTTACTTCTCCGGTTTTTTCCAACAGAAATTTTCTGCCCGGTGCTGCCTTTGTACCATCAATGATACCCATTACATAAGCCACCCTGTTCCGTGAGATTTTGCCTTCGCCTACAATTCGGGCTACAGAAACAGTGAAAATTACCACTAGCAGAATCGGGGCAAAAATATGCCATTTTGCCCCCCTGAACTGTTCGAGGGCAACAAAGAACGGCAATAATGCAAACACAGCAAGGGGCATAAAGCTGCGCTCCATCATAACATCGGCATCGCCTTTCGAGTAGGTTACAAGGGTTATAAAAAAGAATATTGCCGACGAAAACAACACATAAAAAGCAGTAAACTTTTGTTTTTTTAAGAAAAGCATGGTTATGGCCAATATAAAAACAATGCCTGTCCAGAAATACATTCCCGGCAATCTTTTTATAAAAAACCTGAAACTGTAACTATGATAAATGTTCGAAGCGCTGTACCGAAACGAAAACAATTCATTAAAGAAACTGCTTTCGTACGACCCTTCGCGGGCAGTAAGCAATTTGGCCAATGTTAACGCAATTATAACAAGCAAAAGCAGGTAATTGCCCTTTTCATGCCATTTTTTCTGTTCTGTAACATAAAAGAAAATAACAAACAGAACTGTGAACAAAGCCACAGGGTGACTGTAAAAGCTCAACAACATTGCCGCCCCGGCAAGTAAATATTTAATAAGGGCATGCCTGAAGCTAAACCTTAGCAAAGCATACACCAATAAAGAATACACAATGGCCTGATGTGTTTCGGTGCAGGGGTGGTAAAAACTTTTGGAAACGCAAATTACCAGCGAAAACAATACAGCCAGTCCGGCAGCAGTGTTTTTCAGAATATGCGCGCAAAGAATAAAAACCCCGTAATAAACTGCAATAAACGACAAGCTGTAAACCAATGCCAGTGTTTTTAGCCCGGCGCCAGCTTTCAGGGCAGCCAAAACAGGGATTTGTGTAATAAATGTGCCATATCTGGCCGCTTCTATATTAAAATGTTCGAAGTTTACTATTTTAAAAAACTGAAAAACTGTATCTATAAACAGTACGCGCTCCTGGTAAAAAAATACCGACAAGGCCATCAATAAAATAAACCCGACATGGCCTGTGTATATGAAAAACTTTGGAGAGTTTAATTTGTGCATTTTATTAGTGGATGGAATTGTTCTATTAATCAATTATTTCCAAAACAGCACCTTTAAAAATTACTGAAGTTATTATTGTTTGAAAAAACTAAAAATTGATTCGCAAATATAGTCAACCTGTGAAGGTTTAAGTTCATAAAACAAGGGCAAGCGAAGCAAATGGTCGGTAAAATAATCTGAATTCTTTAATTCTCGTCCATCGTGTTTTTCTTTATAGAAGGGCGATTTGTGAAGGGATAAATAATGAAACACCGATAGGATATCTTTTGACCTCAAAAAAGAAATAAGTCTTGCCCTAACTTCTGCTGAACCACACAATATATAAAAAAGGTGGCCGTTATTTGCAGCATAATCAGGAATATAGGGCAGTTTCACTACCCCTTTTTGTTCTAATGGGAGTAAATTGATATAATATCGAAGCCATAATGCATTTCTCTTTGCCTGAATTTTATGGAGTTTTTCTAATTGTGCATACAAAAAAGCCGATGTAATTTCTGATGGTAAAAACGAAGAGCCGATATCGACCCAACCATATTTATTTGCTTCACCCCGGGCAAACTCAGCCCGGTTTGTCCCCTTTTCCCATATAATCTCAGCCCTTTTGTTATATAAACTGTCATTAATTGCAAGCAACCCCCCCTCCCCGGAAATAATATTCTTTGTTTCGTGAAAAGAAAAAGCCGATAATTTGCCAAAACTGCCCAGTGGTTGGTCTTTATAAAACGATTCTATAGCTTGCGCTGCATCTTCGATTAACGAAATATGATGTTTATCTGATAGCAAAAGTAATTCATCCATTTCACAGGCCACACCCCCATAGTGTACTGCAACAATAGCTTTAGTTCGGGGTGTAATTAAACTTTCAATACTAGTAGTATCTATGTTTGGATTATTAACACAGCTATCGGCAAATATAATTTTCGCACCACGCAATACAAAAGCATTTGCAGTAGACACAAACGTGTAGGATGGAACTATAACTTCATCACCGGGCTGTATGTTTAACAGAATTGCACACATCTCAAGCGCATCGGTGCAGCTGGTGGTCATAAGGGCTTTTTGGAATCCATATCTTTGCACAAAGAACTCCTGACATTTTTTTGTGTATAGACCATTGCCAGATATTTTCCCTGATTTAACAGCTTTTTGTATATAGTAAGTTTCCTTCCCCGTTAAATACGGCTTATTGAAAGGTATTTGCATACTTAATTTTTGTTTTGTTGAACAAAAAATGGTGCTCTTGAAGGTTTAAAAATAAAGTCGTTGTAAAGCAGTACATTGTACGATTTGAATTGCACAATCTCCAATGGCTTGCCATAATAATTATAAAGCGTTGCTGTATCTTCATTAATACCTAGAAGAATAAAATTAAAGAGATTTGAAGTGTCATTACCAGATGAATAAAACCATTGTTCATTTCCGACAATATAATAATCGGCATAACCCGAAGGAAGACAGGTATATACTCTTGTTTCTGATTTGTTAAACAGGTCTGCTGGTTTGGCATTCCAATAAGTTGCAAGGCCTTTCTTCAGATTTAGTTTTTCTTTAGCAAAGTCTACTGCCTGTGCCTGTTCGGAATAATAATTACTATATGATGTTAGCCCCTTAGCAAAGTTTTCAAAAGGAAATGCCTTATG
>JAFGQZ010000022.1 GCA_016935435.1 Bacteroidales bacterium | reverse complement strand
CCTGTTTTGAAAAAACAGGTGAGAGAGGGGTTCGAACGGCGAAGCCTTCGTGACCCCTGAAAGGGGGAACAATCCCTGACTCTCCGCAATAGCTGAAAAACAACGTTCTTTGTATATTTCAGCCAATTGCTTTGAGCTGGTGAGGATTCGAACAGAAGCCTGTTTTGAAATAGGAACGATTTTTGCAGGAAAACAAAAACAAATTGAAAACATTAATTTTAAACATAATATCGAACAAAAGAAACACTAATAAATTAAAGTCATGAAAAGATTATTTGCATTCTTAGCTGTAATTGGGATACTAAGTTTTGGAGTATCAAATAACATGAAGGCGCAGGTAGCCGATACACAGGCAGTAGCAGAAGAAGTTGTTGCCGACACTGTACCGGCAACGACCGAAGTAGCCGACCAGAGCGAGTTAGGCGAAACCCTTCCTTTACACCAGGTAATCAAACAAAAGTTTATCGAAGGTGGCGCACTCTTTATGAGTTTTATCCTTTTGTGTTTGATTCTGGGACTTGCCCTTGCCATTGAAAGGATTATTTACCTGAACATGTCAACAACAAATACCGACAAGCTGTTATCGAAAATCGAGAATGCACTTAACGAAGGTGGTGTAGAAGCAGCAAAAGAAGTATGCCGCAACACCCGCGGGCCGGTGGCCAGTATTTTCTACCAGGGTTTGGATCGTATCGACGAAGGCCTGGAAATGGTTGAAAAATCGATTGTTTCTTATGGTAGCGTACAAATGGGGCTGCTCGAGAAAAACCTTTCGTGGATATCGTTGTTTATTGCCATTGGCCCCATGTTAGGGTTTATGGGTACTGTAATAGGTATGATCGATGCTTTTGACAAAATTGCGGCTGCCGGCGATGTTAATGCAACCATTGTTGCATCGGGTATCGGTATAGCACTTTTGACTACTTTATTCGGCCTTATTGTTGCTATTTTCCTACAGGTTTTTTACAACTATATCCTTTCGAAAATCGACAGCATTGTAAACAAAATGGAAGATGCATCAATTTCATTAATGGACATACTTGTTAAATACAACATCAAAAAGTAATTATTATGCAAAAGATATCATCAATTGTATTATATATCCTTGCAGCCATTTCTGTAATACTAGCTGTCATGTTTTTTGTGAGCGGCTCTATCGAAGGCGATTTTGGCCTTTCGAAATATGTCGGGCACAACCTTGTGTGGGCAGTTGTACTATTGGGTTTGGCTGTTGTGGCTGCCCTTGTATCGTCAATATGGTACATGGTTACCCACCCTAAGGTTTTGATCGGGGGGCTTATTTCGCTGGCATTTGTAGTAGTGCTTTTTTTAATTGCCTATTTTCTTGCCCCATCGGAAGCTTTTTCTTTTAAAGATTTTGATGTAACTGCAGCAACCTCGAAATGGGTAAGCACAGGTTTAAATTTAACCTATATTCTGGGCGGCATTGCCATATTTGGCATGGTGTTTTCCGAAATATACCGTGCTTTTAAATAATTACACTTACGTGTGAAAAACAATTAAACATGGCTAGAAGACAAATACAGGAGATAAATGCAGGTTCAATGGCAGATATTGCCTTCCTGCTCCTCATCTTCTTCCTGGTTACAACTACAATGGATACCGACTCGGGAATTGTGAGGCGTTTGCCCCCGATGCCCGATCCAACCCGACCACAAGACGACATTCCTATTCGGGAGCGTAACGTTTTTGTAGTGTTGGTAAACAGGAACAATCAGTTATTGGTTGAAGGTGAGCTGATGAACATTAAAGAACTGCGCGAAGCTGCAAAAGAATTTATAGAGAACCCTAATTACGAAGAGAACTTACCTGCTAAGGAACCGAAATTTTTCGAGCACTTCGGCACCCTTGAGGTTACCTCGAAGCACGTAATTTCGCTCCAGAGCGACAGGGGAACATCGTACAAAACTTATATTGCCGTGCAGAACGAACTGGCTGCGGCATATAACGAACTCCGCGACGAACTGGCAATGCGCAAATGGTCGAAAGAATACAAAGATCTTAACGAAGACTATCAGAAAGCAATAGATGATGTTTACCCTATGAAAATTTCTGAAGCAGAACCTAAAAACGTGGGAGGGTAATATGGCACATTTTAAAAAAGAGAAAAAAGGTGTACCGGCTGTTTCTACAGCTTCGCTGCCCGATGTTATTTTTATGTTGCTGTTCTTTTTTATGGTAACTACCGTAATGCGTGAAACAACCCTTAAAGTGGTTGTTAAGGCGCCCAAGGCCGATCAGGTTAAAAAACTCGAGAAAAAATCGTTGGTAAGTTTTATCTACATAGGTAAACCAACGCAAAGCCTGACTAGAATATATGGCACACTGCCCAGGATTCAGCTCAACGACCAGTATGCCGAGCCTGAGCAGATAAGGGAATATATTGCTGCCGAACGCGCCCGGCGTTCCGAAGCCGAACAGCCCCAAATGACAGTTTCATTAAAGGTCGATGGCGATGTGGAAATGGGAATTGTTACCGATGTTAAACAAGAACTGCGTAAGGCAAGCGCCCTAAAAATCAATTATTCTACATTGAAGGGCGATCCGCTTGAAAGGCAACAATATTAGGAAGAAAAAAGCTACGAATTGCATAAAAGAAGGGGGATTTAACCCCCTTTTTTTTATTAAACCGGCAAGCTATATGAAATATGTTTCGACAGTTATTAACCTTTGAAACATAAAGCCATGTTGAAACGATTTATTGCTGCAAGTTTATGTTAAACATTCTGAGCAAGCCAGTCGCCCACTTCAGAAGTTTTATATGCTTTGCCATCGCCGGCAATGTCTACAGTAACAATACCTGCTTCCATCGATTTATTAACCACATCGCGGATTGCTTTTGCCTCCGATGTTAAATTAAGCGATTCGAGCAACATTGCAGCAGAAAGCACCGTTGCCAGTGGGTTTGCAATATCTTTGCCTGCTGCCTGTGGGTATGAGCCGTGTATAGGCTCAAAAACCGATGTGTGAATGCCAACCGATGCCGATGGCAATAAGCCCAGCGAACCGGTAATAACACTTGCCTCGTCCGACAGGATATCGCCAAACATATTTTCGGTTACCATTACATCGAACTTTTTTGGCCATTGTATCAGCTGCATGGCAGCATTGTCAACAAACATATAATCGACGGCAACATCTTTGTTATTTGCTTCCAAAGCCTGCGAAACTTCCCTCCACAACCTCGATGTGGCCAGCACATTTGCTTTATCGACAACGGTTAAGCGTTTATCGCGCTTGCGTGCATAGGTGTAGGCAAGGTTAATAATGCGCTCGATTTCTTCGGTAGTGTAAGTACAAGTGTCGAAAGCCTTTTTCTGGTCTTCCGAACGGCCTTTGTCGCCAAAGTAAATACCGCCGGTAAGCTCGCGTATAACCACCAGGTCGGCCCCTTCAACAATGTCTTTGCGGAGCGGGCTTTTACTAATTAACGAGGGAAATGTGGCAACCGGGCGGATGTTGGCATACAGGCCCAGCTTCTTGCGCATGGCGAGCAAACCCTGCTCAGGGCGCACTTTTGCTTTCGGGTCGTTATCGTATTTCGGGTCGCCAATGGCTCCAAACAAAACAGCATCGGAATTCATGCAAACCTCGTGGGTTTCGTCGGGATAAGGGTTTCCGGTTTTGTCGATGGCCACAGCGCCAACCCATGCATGGGTATATTCAAAATTATGGTTGTACTTTTTTGCAACCGCATCCAATACTTTAATTGCCTGATCAACTATTTCAGGTCCAATGCCATCGCCTGGCAAAACGCCAATTTTAAACTTCATTGTGTAAATTATTTTTTATTGTTTTCAAGAATATTTAACATTTTCATGGTTGCTTTAATGGCAGCCACTGTTTGGTCGGAGTCGAGCCCGCGTGTGCGAAAATCGCCGGTACCATCGTTCCAGGTAATTACGGTTTGCACAAGGGCATCGGTTTTTCCCCCGGGCGGAATTGATACCACGTAATCGGTAAGTTTTGGCAATTCCTTTTTAAGTTTGGCGTAAATTTTTTTTAGGGCTTTCATGAAAGCATCGTATTGCCCGTCGCCCACCGAGGTTTCTTCGTACGACTGTTCGTCGATTTGTATCTTAAGGGTAGCCACCGGCCTTAAACCAGCAGCTGTAGAAAGCGAAAAATTCAGAATTTTAATTTTTTCGTCAATCGATTTGCTTTTTAATACATCGGTAATAATAAATGGCAAATCTTCCTGTGTAACCGTTTCTTTTTTGTCGCCCAGCTCAATTATGTGCTGGGTAACTTTTTTCATCGACTCCGCATCGAGCTCTATGCCAAGGGCCTGCAGGTTTTGGGCTATGTTGGCCTTGCCCGATGTTTTGCCCAGTGCATAAACACGTTTTCTGCCAAAGCGTTCGGGCAGCAAATCGTTAAAATACAGGTTGCTCTTTTTGTCGCCATCGGCATGAATGCCGCTGGTTTGGGTAAACACATTTTCGCCAATAAGTGGTTTATTAGGGGGTATGCGAATTCCCGAATAGGTTTCGATCATACGGCTTACCATGGTAAGTTTCGACTCATCGATAGCCATGTCGTATTTAAAATGATCCTTAACTATGCCAATAACACTTGAGAGGGGCACATTGCCGGCCCTTTCGCCCAAACCGTTTACGGTGGTGTGGAAACAATCGATTCCAGCTTTAATAGCTGCATAAACGTTGGCAGCTGCCAAGTCGTAATCGTTGTGCGAATGAAAATCGAATTTTAGCTTTGGGTACCGTTCAATCATCAGGCTGCAAAACCTGTAAGTTTCGTCGGGGTTCAGAATGCCCAGGGTATCTGGCAGCATAAACCTGTTAACAGGTTCATCTTTTAACCCGTCGATAAGGGCAAAAACATACTCTTGCGACTGTCGCATGCCATTCGACCAGTCTTCGAGGTAAAGATTGGTTTTTACACCTTGCGATTGGGCGTATGCTATAACCTGTTTAATATCGTTGATATGTTCCTGGGGGGTTTTGCGCAATTGTTCCGAAACGTGTTTAAGCGACCCTTTGGTAAGCAGGTTCATTACTTTGCAGCCGGCACCTTTTATCCAATCGACCGATACCTGGCCATCGACAAAACCCAAAACCTCAATTTTATCGATTCTATTGTTTTTCTGCGCCCAGGCAGCAATTTTTCTAACCGCTTCAAGCTCCCCTGCTGATACCCTTGCCGAAGCAATCTCGAGCCTATCGACTTTTAATTCGTCGAGCAGCAGTTTTGCCATACTCAGCTTTTCATCGAAATTAAACGATACGCCCGAGGTTTGTTCCCCGTCGCGCAAAGTTGTGTCCATTATTGATATTTTCATTGGCATATCGTTTTTGTTTACATAAAAACACCCAATAAAGAAAGAAACTGCCCCTCGGCACCTTAAATGTGCTATACCGGTACTCCGGGGCAGGTTCAAAAATTCTTTTACAGGGCAAACTTGCGGCTTGCTTCGTATGCTTCAATTTTTTCCCTGTTGCTCAGCAGGTAGTCGATATCGTCGTACCCATTAAGAAGACAGGTTTTTTTATAGGAATTTATTTCGAAGCTTTCCGATTCGCCTGTTGCTAACAATGTAATTTTTTGGTCGAGCAGGTTAACTTCCAATTGCGTATTTGCATTGTTTTTTACAGCTGCAAAAATTTTCTCCAGAAAACCGGCCGAAACCTGTACAGGCAGCAAGCCGTTGTTTAGGGCATTGTTTTTAAAGATATCGGCAAAAAAGCTCGAAACCACAACTTTAAACCCATAGCCAACAATTGCCCATGCAGCATGCTCGCGGCTCGAACCGCTACCAAAATTTTTTCCGGCAACCAGAATTTCGCCTTTATAAGTTGGGTTATTAAGCACAAAAGCCCCAATAGGCTGGTTTTGTTTGTCGTAGCGCCAGTCGCGAAACAAGTTATCGCCAAAGCCTTCTTTTGTAGTAGCTTTTAAAAAGCGTGCCGGAATTATCTGATCGGTATCGACATTCTCTACCGGCAGGGGAACGCAGGTAGAACGCAGCGTTTCAAATTTTTTATTAGGCATATATAAATATTTTCAATATTAAACAATTATAAAAAAGTGCGCGGATCGGTAATTTTACCTGTAATTGCCGCAGCAGCAGCCGTTAGCGGGCTTGCAAGCAGCGTACGGGCGCCAGGGCCCTGACGTCCTTCGAAATTGCGGTTCGAAGTAGCTACAGAGTAGTTTCCTTCCGGTATTTTATCGTCGTTCATTGCAAGGCAAGCCGAGCAACCGGGCTGTCGAAGCTCGAAACCGGCCTCGTTAAGGATTTTGTCAAGGCCCTCTTCAACCGCTTGTTTTTCAACTTGTTTTGATCCGGGCACAATCCAAGCCACAATGTTATCGGCCTTTTTGCGGCCTTTAACAAAATTGGCAAAAGCCCTGAGATCTTCGATACGGCCATTGGTGCAACTGCCCACAAACACATAATCGACTTTTTTGCCAATCATGGGCGAACCTTCTTCGAATCCCATGTAATTTAAAGCCTTTTCGAAAGTAGCCTTAGTTGAAGGCTCAACAGAATCTAAGGTGGGTATCGATTCGGTAATGCCAAGCCCCATTCCGGGGTTTGTGCCATAAGTAATCATGGGCTCAATATCGCCGGCGTTGTAGTTAAGTTCCCAGTCGAAGCTGGCATTGCTGTCGGTATGCAGGGTTTTCCAGAAATCCATAAGTTTGTCCCAATCGTTGCCTTTGGGGGCAAACTCGCGGCCCTTAACATACTCGAAGGTAACTTCGTCGGGGGCAATTAAACCGCCGCGGGCGCCCATTTCAATGCTCATATTGCAGATGGTCATACGCCCTTCCATAGAGAGGCTGCGTATTGCAGAACCAGTGTATTCGATAAAATAGCCTGTTCCGCCACTTGCCGATATTTTTGAAATGATGTAAAGGATTATGTCTTTTGCAGTAACACCCTTGCCAAGTTTACCATCGATGTTTATTTTCATACGTTTTGGTTTGGGCTGGAGTATGCATTGAGAAGCAAGCACCATTTCTACCTCGCTTGTACCTATGCCAAAAGCCACACTTCCAAAAGCTCCGTGCGTAGCGGTATGCGAATCGCCGCATACTATTGTCATTCCGGGCAGGGTTAGCCCCAGTTCGGGGCCCACAACATGCACCACGCCCTGGTACGGATGGTTTAGCCCAAAATGGCGGATACCATGTTTTTCTGTATTTCTGGCCAGGGTTTCAACCTGGGTTTTCGAAAGGAGGTCTTTGATGGGCAAGTGCTGGTTAATAGTTGGCACGTTATGGTCGGGGGTGGCAACGGTACGCTCAGGCCTGAAAACCTCAATACCCCTTGCCTCCAAGCCAGCAAAAGCCTGAGGGCTAGTTACTTCATGTACAAGATGCCTGTCGATATACAATATGCTAGGCCCACCTTCAATTTCGGACACAACATGTGCGTCCCAAACCTTGTCAAATAATGTCTTTCCCAATTTTATAAAGTTTAACAGATTAAACAATTTTGTTTATTGCATCTACAAAAGCTTCAACTGAAGCTGTAATAATGTCGGTATTGCCAGAAAAACCGTAATACATTTTACCCTTGTTCTCGATTTGCACATGAACTTTGCCAATGTCGTTCGAGCCGCGGGTAATAGCCTGTACCAAAAACTCTTCGAGCTTAATTTTATGCAGCACAAGTTTTTTAACTGCCGAAAAAGCAGCATCGACAGGGCCATTGCCACTTTCTATGGCACTAAAACTTTCGCCGTTTATATTTAAGGTAACAGCTGCCATTGGAATGGTAGATTTTCCGGAGATTACCTGCAGGTGCTCAAGGGTTATGGCGCGCTTCTCGCCGGTATGCTTGTTTCCAACAAGAATTTGCAAATCTTCGTCATTAATGCCCTTTTTCTTATCGGCCAGTTCAAGAAAATCGTCGTAAATTTTGTTTAACTGTTCGGCTTCGAATGTATATCCGAGCAATTGTAAGCGGTGTTTTAAAGCTGCGCGCCCGCTGCGTGCCGTTAAGTCGATGCTCGATTCGCTTATCCCCACTTCTACCGGATCGATAATTTCGTAGTTTTCGCGGTTTTTGAGCACCCCGTCCTGGTGAATGCCCGACGAGTGCGAAAAGGCATTGCGGCCTACAATAGCTTTATTAGGCTGAACAGGCATGTTCATCAGCGACGAAACCAACCGGCTGGTTTTGAAAATGTTTTTTGTATTAATTCCGGTTTCAATTCCAATATGCTTACGGCTTTTCAGGGTCATTACCACTTCTTCGAGCGAAGTGTTGCCAGCCCGTTCGCCAATTCCGTTAATTGTTACCTCAACCTGTCGTGCGCCGTTTAAAACGCCCATTACGGTATTGGCAGTTGCCATGCCAAGGTCGTTATGGCAATGTGTCGAAAGTATGGCCTTGTGCACATTGGGTACATTTTCCACCAGGTATTTTATTTTATCGCCAAATTCGTAAGGCAAACAATAACCGGTAGTATCGGGAATGTTAATTACCGTTGCCCCGGCCTTAATAACCGCTTCAACTACCCTGGCAAGGTATTCGTTTTCGGTACGTCCGGCATCTTCAGCATAAAATTCCACATCTTCGACATATTTTTTTGCATATTTCACGGCAGCAATGGCACGTTCAATAATCTCGTCCTGGGTGGAATTTAACTTATATTTAATGTGGTAAAACGAAGTACCAATACCAGTGTGTATCCGTCCGCGTTTAGCAAACTTTAAGGCATCGGCTGCTACATCGATATCTTTTTCAACTGCCCGTGTAAGGGCACAAATGGTTGGGCTTTTTACTGCTTTGGAAATTTCAACCACCGATTTAAAATCGCCCGGGCTCGAAATCGGAAAACCGGCTTCAATGATATCGACGCCTAAGGCCTCCAGCGCTTTTGCCACTTCAATTTTTTCTACTGTATTTAACTGGCAGCCGGGCACCTGTTCGCCATCGCGAAGGGTTGTGTCGAAAATATATAATTTTTCACTCATTATTTTAACGTTTAATATTTGTTAACTTATCATTGCATTGTTGGTTTTTGGTATAGTAAAATTTAATATCCCCCTTGGGGGAGTCGGGTGTCGAATTCGTTAAACAATATTATCTTTCTACGGTTCATTGTGCAAGGGTTAAAATGAAGAAGGCCATTCTGTTAGAGAATGGCCTTCGCATATTTCTTTTACATACTTCATACCATTCTCATGCCGATATTAGAATAATACCGAGAAGGAGAATAATAGCCAGTATGCTGTTTATTGCTTTCATCTTCTTAAATATGGTGCAAATTTACTGATATTTATCAGATTTCAAAATACGAACGGAAAGAATTTTTTAATATTTTTTATCCTATTTATTTTATAGTATTTATAGTTTTAATGTATCTTTGCAATAGAAATGTTTAATAAACCAAATACAACAACATGAAAAACTTAATATGCCCTGTTTCAAACGAGCGAATACCAGAAAACCTGCCGCGCATAACAGCGTTTTTTGTGTTAAGCTCTCTAGCCCTTTATGTTTATACACAATTTGTGCCTGTAATTGCACTTCTGGCCATCGATTTTATTGCCAGGGGCTTTGGTTTTAATCGGTATAGCATTTTTAACAGGCTATCGGTTTGGGCAATCGGTTTGCTTGGCACCAAAGGGCAAAATATCGACAAGGGGCCAAAAATATTTGCCGCTCGCCTGGGTGCACTGTTTTCAGGTATAATTTTATTGTTCCATTTTTTGGGATATGAAAACTTTTCGGCTGTAATTGCCGGTATGCTGTTCGTTCTATCAACTCTTGAATGTGTGGCCGGTTTTTGCGTAGGTTGCTATGTTTACACCATATTTATTGTTCCCCTTTATCAAAAACATAAATTATAAGGCAATTACAAAAATTAAAACCTGTTATTAAAAACTGTTCCGTGCCGGGCAAATATTCGGCGAAATCGGTTTATTTTGCAGTCTGAAAGCTGTAAATTCCCATGAAAAAAAATATAGCAGTAATAACAGGTGGCAATTCATCGGAGTATGTAATTTCGGTTAAAAGTGCCGATACTATTATTGAAAACCTCGACAAAACAAAATACAAACCTTTCAGGGTTGAAATAAAAGGCACCAACTGGAAAGTGACCATGCCAGACGGAAAAACCGTTCAGATCGACAAAAACGATTTTTCGTTTACAAGCAATTCCACAAAAACCACATTCGACGGGGCTTTGATTATGATACACGGCGACCCCGGTGAAGATGGCAAGTTGCAGGGATATCTGGAGATGCTTGGGGTACCATATTCTTCATCGAATGTTTTAACATCGTCAGCCACATTTAGCAAACATTTTACTAAACAATACCTGCTAAGTTACGGTGTCCGGTCGGCCGACTGGATATTACTAAACAAACGGTTTGGCTATAATGTGTCGGATGTTGAAAAAAAAATCGGCTTTCCATGTTTTGTTAAGCCCAACAATGCCGGTTCAAGTTTTGGCGTAAGCAAGGCCAGTTCGCACAATCAGCTTGTGGATGCCATTAACAATGCTATGAAAGAAGACAATGAGGTGCTTATAGAAAAAATGGTTAGCGGCACCGAAATTACCTGTGGGGTCTTGCGCACATCAAAAGGGGCATATAAATTCCCGATAACAGAAATTGTTAGCAAAAACGGATTTTTCGATTACGAGGCAAAATATACAACAGGTATGTCGGAAGAAATAATACCGGCACGTATTAACGAAGAAATTGCTGAACAATGCAAAGAGCTTTCGTTGAGAATTTACGATTTGTTCAATTGCAGGTGGTTTGCACGAATCGATTATATTATCAGCAACAACAACCTATATTTGCTGGAAATTAACACCATACCCGGGATGAGCCGCGAAAGTATTATACCCAAGATGGTGAAAGCAGCCAATTTCAACCTGCCCGATTTGCTCGATGAAATTCTATCTGATATATTTGTCAGTTAATTATTAATACCCTGGTTTTGAATCCAGTGCCATATAACCGGTTTATATTCGATGGAAGGCTTAACTTTTCCTCAAAGCGCCGTTTGTACTTAATTTTTATTACAGTTACATTACTTTTGGCTGTGTACCATAAAACCAGCTTTGGTGCAAAAAATTTTAAAGAAACATATAGCGAAGCAATATCCAAAGGCGACTCCCTTTTAAATTACAAAGAATTTAACGAGGCCCGAAATAATTACGAAATAGCTATCTCAAATTCATGGACAGAAAGCTACCATAACTATTACATAAACTATAAGATCGGATATAGTTACCTCATCGAAGGCGAAGGTTTTCTGGCACTGGCGTATTACACCGATATTTTATTATCGTTCACCCCGCAAAGCAAACGCGATTCGGCGTTTTCCCTGCTGGTTACCTGCGAGGCCGATATACTTACCATCGGCGTATTATCGCCCCAATATAACCTCGCCCGCCTGTTAAACAATTATGCAAAACTAAAGGCATCGTTCTCAACATGGGAAAAAGCACGCTTTGATTTTCTATTGGGATCAATAAACTATAAACGTCTCGATTACAATAATGCCATACGAAACTTTAAGAAATCCCTTACTTACAAACACTCCGACAAATGGTTGGAAGAGTGGTCGTGGTTTTATATCGGATCGGCATATCACGAACTTCTCGATTACCAAAATGCTACCGATATATTCCTGTTTATGCAAAGCACAAAGCTTTACCATCTTCCCTACCATAAGGTTTTCAACATGCTGGGCAAAATTTATCTGCTCCGAAATGAGTATTGCCGTGCCATTAACTATTTCGAGCGTTCGCTTAATTCGGCAAGCAAATCCGATTATAAGGTTATTGCTGCCGAAACATTAATAAATATGGGTAATTGCTATATGCAGAAAGGAAAAAACAAACTGGCTGCTGACATGTTCGATAAGGCAGAAAAGCATTCAGCCCTAAAAGGCACAAGGCATAAAGATTACATACGTTCGCTTATTTCAAGGGGATTTTATTATGGACATTGCAACAACTTCGACATGCAGGAAAAATATTTATCGAAAGCAATGGAGTTCCTGGAAAAAACCGATGACGACATTGCCCTGCGCAGCCAAATAACCGGTTACCTTGCTAATGCATATATTGAAAACCACGACTATGAACAAGCTGTTCGTGCGGTTGAAACCCTTCTTGGCCGGTACGAAAACCTGAGACCTGCCGAAATAATAAATTCTATTGGATGGACAAGCTATCTTTCGCTTTTACAACAACGTGCCAGGGCGGCATATTATGCGTGGCAGGCCGACTCATCCGATACCATTAAAATAGCCAGGTCGTACGAATATTACAAGCAAAGCCTTGATGCAGTTTCCGGTGGGTTCTTCTCACTCGAATCGGAACAATCTAAACTGGGCGGGCTTGAAACAATCAGAAACTTATATTCCGAAGCTTTTATTGCCGGCAACGATTTGTTCAGGCTAACAAACAACTTTGCCCTGCTCGATGAATTGTTCCTTTTGGTTGAAAACAGTAAAGCCAATATTTTCAAGGTTAACTTTCATAATTCCCAGGCACTCGATTATTCGAACATACCCGATAGCTATGTTAAGCTCGAAGGCAGATTAAAGAAGCAGCTGGCCTGGTTACGCTACAACCTCGACGAAAACAATGCCAGCAACGAAACCTCACGAAATATCCCCCGGCTGCAGAAAGAGCTGGCACAGGCACAAATACGATACGATTCGCTGATTAATGTTTTCGAAACCGAATTTCCACAATATTTTTCTGCACGTGTAAACCCTTTAAAATATAACCTGAGAATGGTTCAGCAAAAAATATCTGACGATCAGGTGCTTATCGATTATTTCTTAACCAACAACCGGCTTTTTGTATTTCTTGTTTCGAAAAAAAATATCGGTTTGAAAGAAGTAAAAATCCATAAATACTTCCAGACCGACATTCTAAACTACCGCGATATTATAGCCCGGCCCTGCTTCGACGATAACCTGGAAACAAGCGCCCGAAACTTCAGCGAATTATCGAACAGCCTGTACAACATACTTATAGCCCCTTTTGCAGATAAACTTGAAGGAATGCGACTGGTTATTGTTCCCGACAGGGAACTAAACCTGATACCCTTCCAGACATTAGTTATTGAAACAGGGCCTTCTGTTAGCTGCCAATATACCGAAATGCCGTACCTTGTTAAATATCATGCTGTAACAACTCTATATTCGGCCGAACAAATTTTTACCGCCAGTAAAAAAATCAATAACAGGAGCCGGCTTTTGGGCATGTCGCCTACAATCGACAGCCTGGCAATAAAATATTATGGACAATTGCCCGGCGCTGAACAGGAAATTCAAACCATAAAAAAATATTTCAGGGGTAGTTTTATTACAGGCAAAGAGGCCACGAAAAAAGGTTTTCTGGTAAACAGCCCCTCATACGACATACTTCACCTTGCCATGCATACAGGCATAAACGATACCGATCCCTTATACAGCAAGTTATACTTTTCAAGCGATAGCGCCAATAACGATGGTTCGATGTTTGTTTATGAAATATACGAATACCCTATGCGGGCCAAGTTGCTAATATTAAGCGGGTGTAACACTGGTTTTGGCGAGCTTAAGTTTGGCGAAGGTATTATGAACCTTGCCCGTGCGTTCTTTTATAATGGAATAGAAAACATTATAACCACGCAGTGGGCCATAGCCGATAAATCGAGCGCCTCATTAATGGACTATTTTTATTCGAGCCTTACCAGGGGCACTACAACCGATATAGCTTTGCAAGAAGCAAAGATAAATTTCTTGAAGAACGAAGATCCCCTAAGGGCGCACCCTTATTACTGGGCAGGCTATGTGTGCGTCGGGAACCCGGCAACCTACAAAGTTTTAAACACCCAGCTTTTTGTTGTTACAGGAGTTTTAATATTACTTTTTGCCTTCTTCATAACTGCCAGAAATACCAGAAATGGAATATTCTAAATAATACAATTTTACCTGGTCGCGAACGCCTTTAATCAATGGAATATTTTTTGCCTTAACCCATTAGGGGGCTTTTTGTGGAAAAAAAATAGCTGTCCTTGATAACAAGTACAGCTAATATTTTTTGCCATTTCGACAATAACAAATAAGCAAAGGCTTTTATAGGTACTGATTATAAAAATCAGGCATTAATCAATTTTTGATATTCGTCGGCATTGAGCAGGTCGTCGAGTTCGCCCAGGTTGTTTAATTTAACTTTAATCAGCCAGCCTTTTCCGTATGGGTCTTTATTCACTAAGTCCGGAGAATTCTCAAGCTCGGCGTTGACTTCAACAACGGTTCCACTGGCTGGCATAAACAGGTCGGAAACAGTTTTAACAGCTTCAATTGTCCCGAAAACTTCTTCTTTTGCCAGGTTTTCATCGACAGTTTCAATTTCAATAAAAACAATATCGCCAAGTTCGCCCTGGGCATAATCGGTAATGCCAACAGTTGCCAAATCGCCATTTACTTTAATCCATTCGTGGTCTTTGGTAAACTTAAGGTCTTCTGGTATGTTCATATACAGTTAATTTTACTATTTAAATTTCTGGTAACAAATGTACAAGTTTCGTTCTATTGAGTAAGCAAATCGAACAAGTTTTTTCGACATATTATTTTTTTAGAGCGACATACGTAAGCTAAACCCAAATTCGGTTTCGGAATTGCGGTAATACATAGTAACATAGGGATTGTTCAAATCGTGGCTCAGGTAGAACTGTATGTTCAGGCGCTGGCTAAGAACATAATCGGCGGTTAAATCGAAAGCATATTTGCGGGCGCCGGTAGAAACCACGCCCTCAGAAGTTTCGGAAAGCGAGCGCAGAATAGTAATATTATCGCGTATGGAAAAGTCCATGCGAACGTTCAAATCGCTTTTAATATTTTTTGTGCCACCAGCCGTTGTAATGTTTAAGGGCACATCTTTAATTTTATAGCCAGCACCGATAACAAAGTCGTTGTTGCGGCTTTCGGTAAGCTGGCTGTTGTTCATGCTCAGCGAAAGCAAACGGGTTTTGCCAAATTCAAACTTTGTTAACAGGCTGTTGTGCCAGGTCATATTAAAACCTATAAGCGGACTGAGTTCTTCCTTAAGGCTGATAGAATTGGGGGTAAACTGGGCAATAATATTGTTCCGCATATCGCGAATAAGCCCTATAGTACTGCCCTCATAAAAGGGCGAATTGGGGTCGGTACTTTGGAAATAGCTCACGTTGGTGCCATACGAACCGATATTGTAGGTCGATTTGTAGGAATGTGTTAATGAAATATCTTTCAGAAATTTCTGAATAAACGAAAGCTGCGACAATCCATCGAATGTAAGTTTCCAGTTTGGAAGTACGGCCCAGGGGAACATTTCGAGGGTTGAATTTTTCGGATTGGCACCTGTATAAGCCGATAAGAAAGAGTAAATAAGAACCTCGGAAGAAGTTGAACTGTAACCATCGGAAAAACCCGGTTCGATGCCAGCACCTGAAAGGCCGGGCGTATATTGCTGGTTTTCGCCAAATTTTTTACGGTTAAGCCTTGCCGAAATAATGCTGCGGTTTGCTTTAAACTTATTATAATACACCGACTGCCAGTTTGTACTACTGTCGATTTTCTCAAAAGCCGAAGCTAAAGTAATAAGGGAGAGCGAAAAATTGCCACCCCTGTAGCGGTTGCCAATAGAATCGTTCAAAAACGGATAAAAATCTTGTTCGGTAGTGTGCACATGGGTGCGCATACCTGTAAAATCAACCCTCAGGCCCTTAAATGGTTCGTAAGTGGCCCTGTAATTAAACGACTCGTTAACGGCAAAAACAGTTGCCTCGCTGAAGTACTCATCATTTGTTAGCCATTGGTTATCCCGGGCCTTGTACAAGATATCGTCATCCTGCATTCCTAAAACGAACGGATAGCCGGGTGCACCGTAAAAACCATCCAAATCGAAGCCAAACATACTTGTTTCCGGCAAATAGCCGGGCAATTTTGTCGATGAAGTTTTTGTATAGTTGAGGGTTATGTTTTTAAACCCCATAATCGTGCGCAGTGCATTGTCGCTAATAAATATAAGTGGGTTTTCGCCTTTCTCTATTTTTGCTTCAACAATAACAGTGGCACCAGTAATATCCTGACCGGTTTCCACAGTTATTTTGTTTTCATTTTCAATGGTAGTTTTAATGCTAATTTCCTGTCCATTCTCGTCGATTACCTTAACAGTAACATCTTGGCTGCCAAGCTTGTGCACAACACTTTTCGGGCTGTCTTTTTTAAAGAAAGTGCGTTTTGAGTATTCAACAGTTTTATAGCGTATGTCCTCGGGTTTTTTTCTTTGGTTAGGGCCATATTTTGTATCGAGATTTTTAAGGTATGGCACTTTTGAATAAAGGTTTTTCATATTAAAAGTACCGGTAAGTTTAACAGAATTAGAATTTTTAAGGCTATTGCCCAGGTTACGCGTTTCATCGGCCAGAAGGGGCCCGCGTGTCCAGCTGTAGGTAACATCGTAAGTTGCCTTAAAGTTTGTCCAGTTAAATATAGGTATTTTGTTTATGGGCAATGTATAATCGAAACCGTAGTTTTGGTTAAACTGAAGGTTTCTTCCGCCCGACATCACATTGGCCCAGACAGAATCGCGCCACATTTCGCGCTGATCCCTTTCAAACAAATCGGAAGGCCCAAGAGGCTCGTCGATAATGGCATGGTTAGATGCCGAGTAGTTAAATTTCAGGCTCTTTGCCAGGTCCCATCGCAGGGTATAGTTACGGTCCCAATACAAGCCTTTGCTGGTGGTAGGCTCAATTAACATGTCCACATCGTCGTAAACATTGCGCAATTTCATGGTTTGGTATGTACGGTCGAGCTTGGTGCCAAATGTAAAGGCCGAAGGTTGATAAGTAAAGTTGAAATCGCGTATAATTTTTAGCGAAGGGCTTTTTACCACTTTCCACTTTTCGAGAGGGCTTACAGTTTTGGGCCTTGCGTTGTAAACGTAATTTATATTTGCCCCGTATTTAAGTTGCCTGTTATAGTCAACCGAATAATTTTGCATTTTGGTTTCGGAGAAAACAACCGTTCCCGAGAGGTTTGAAGGCGACAAAACCTGAACCTTCTTAAACTGTTTGTTCCAGCGCACATTGGTAAGGTTAACACTTTTACGTTCGGTAACATCGCGCGAGGCCTTTTTAATTTGGTCGCGCTCTTCGCTGGTTTTGGCAAGCCTCAGGGCTTCCTTTAGGGTAACATCGGGGTCTTTAGGGTAATACTCCGGGTTTATTGTAGTATTTGAATAACCCATATAAAGCGGTACAGAAACTTTGGCCTGTTCGGGGAAAAATTTACCAAGTTCGAGGTTTGTAGAAACATCGACCTGGTTTATTTCTTCTTTCTGCCGCTCTTCGAGGGTTTGTTCCACTGAGCCAAAGCCGGGGGTGCTATGGGCGCCAGCCACACTTACAATTCCAAGGTCGGCAAGTTTGGCTTGCACCTGCCCGTTGGCAGCCCATCCTCCCTTGTTGTTAAACTCGGTAAGGCGCAATTCGTTAAACCAAACCTCTGCCGATTTAGGTGCACCATCGTTATATATTTTCGATTCATCGCCGGGATTGCGCACACCAATCATTATCTGCCTGATATTGCTTAGGTTAGGATAGCCTTTAATTTTTATAAGGTTGGGCACTTTTTTAACACTATTGTAAGCAGTAACCGAATTGTCGGGTTTTTCTACTTCCCTGGTATAAATTGTTTGATAACTGATAAAATTAGGGTTTTCTTCAACAGCCTTGTTTCGTTCAATTTTCAGATCGACAAGGCTCTGAAGGTCGATTTTAACCGTGTTGAGTTCGGGCCAAACAGTGCGCTGATGGTTAACATCCTGTCCGTTATATTTTGTGCCGGGTGCCAGGTGTGGGGTTAAAACCAGCGGAACCTCAATTTCGTAATAGTTGTTCTGGTAATCGGAGCCTATACGCACAATAGCAGTAATTTCGAAATTATCGATAAATTCGGGGTTAGCTGTAAGGGCTTCGGCATGAACGAACATTTCGAGGTTTTTATATTGGCGCAAATCGAGCTGGGTGGTTTTGAACACAGCCCTCCCATCGTTATCCTGAAGGTCGGTAACCTTGAGCAATAGCGATTGCTCGTTAAGTTGTTTCACCTGTGGCTGGTTGGGGTCTGTAACACGGTCGATGCCCGGGGGAAGAATATAGTTTACCGGCAGCTTGTTCCCATTTTCTTCAATATTTACCGATGAAACTTCGAAAGAGGTTCCCGAAAGATCCTCGGTAATAGTTGGCGACGACTGGTAAATATCGCGCTTATAGCGCCTCCATTCCCCGCGCACCAAATCGAGGGTTGCAAACCTCAGTACAACAGGGCTTTCGAAACCATGCAGCATTAGCCTTACAAAGCGTATCGACTTAAAATCTTCGATATTGCCAATTTTGGCCTCGTAATCGTCAACAGGAATTTTAAATTGGTACCAGTCGGCTTTCACGCCATCGCCATTTTCCCTGCCGGTAATTTTATCAACTATATAGTTGCTCCCTATTTCAAAATCGTCTTTTCGCAGGCTTACTTTATACTGATAATAAGTTTCTGAAGTATTAAGGGTATTGTCGCGGTTAATGTCTTCGACATCGGGGGTAGTTTTATTGCCGCGGTTTTCTTCATTGGCATTGGTTGAGGCCGGTGAGTTGTTTTCCATGCCGTTATAATTCAAATAACGGGTCTTTATATCGCTGTCCGTTGCATCGAATTTATTATCGAGAAAATAATCGTAATTATCGCCTGCGGGGTCGTCGAAGCCCGAAAACTGGGGGAAGAATTCCCTTTCTACAGCATCGTTCAGCCCGTCGAGCCCCACATCTTGGTAACGCCTTTCTGCTTCACCGCCCGAAAAACCGTTGACGAGCATTTTTCCGGTAGGAATGTGCCCCCATTCATTAACTACAACATCCGACAAATCGTTGCTTACCGGAAGACCGTTTTCGAACGACTTACGGTTGTCGCGGAGTATATCTTCAGATATTTCACCGAGATGAAAATATAAATCGCCGCCTTGGTTGCCCTCATCCTCAACAAAAGGGTCCATGAGCCAAAACTCAATAAATTCGATATTCGAAGCCTCAAAATCTGTAGAAATAATTTCGCGCATAATACCGCCCCAGCGTAGCCCTGGCAAAGGCAGCACACCACCAGCCCCGGAAGGGTCGAAGTTATATGGCCCCCTGGCCTGCGGATAAAAGTTAAGGTTTAGCACCGACAGGTGGCTCTCATAATCGAGGTAATCCTCGTCTTTGTTCGGGAAAATTTCTTTTTGCCGGACAATGCGCACATCGTGGCCCGAAGCATCAATGCCATCGGGTTTGTACGAACTGGTGCCATAAAACAGGGGGTCGATAACATACCAGGCCAGTTTTGCCCTGCCATAACCCGATTGTATGCCCGGTTGCGCAGAACTGTAAAAGTTGGTAAAACGGTTATCGACAGGTGGGCTGCTGAGGTGCCATAAAGTAACGCTTTTCAAATCAATTTTTGTTTGAGCACCTTCAAAATCGTCGATATAGGCAATACCCTTTCCGCTCTCGTCAATCATTTTTGACTGGCCGGGTATAAGATGGGCAAACTCAGCTTCCAGGGCTATGCTCGATTTTTCTTTGGTTTCGATAAATGGAAGCTTATCAATCCATGTTGTAAGCAGCTGTGTTTCGGCGCGGTACGAAGTGTTCAGCCCCCATATTGTATTGGAAATTGGCTCGTCGCCAATATTAACTTTATTTGTAAGCGGCCTTTCGGATAAACGCAGAACAGTTCCGCCGAGATTAAAGTTTTCGGAAAACTTATAATCGAGATGGGTGCCAATCATCGACTTGGTTTGCATACTGAACATAGAATTGCTTTCGAGCTTAACCTGAATGGGAGTTCCGGCTTCGGCAATTCCCTGGTTGATAATTTTTACGCGCCCCAGGGTATAATCGACTGTATAATCGATATTTTCCTGCAATTCCCGGCCACCGGCCATAACCTTAACCGAGCCCCGTGGGATGTTCATGGCGTTCAGTTGTATATCGGAACCGCCGGATGATTTGTATTGACCGCGGATAACAAACTTATTTTTTTCGGCAATTTGCTGTGCTTTTGTCTGTGTAGAATCGTAAAGCTCGTTAAAAACATATTTTTGGGCGGTTTTCTTCCATAAGGCATTTTCCGACGAATTGGTCAGGGTATCGTACAAATGGCTGCCAAAAGGTTCTACTACCGGAAAAATAATTCTCCCGTTACGCGAATTAACTGTTACCCCTTCTATAAAATCGAATATACCATCGGGATAAGGTTCGTTGCGCGAATCGAGGTTATCGAGCCTGAGTATGGAATTTAAGGTTTTCTCGTAAACACTGGCAGGCAAATCTTCGGGTCGTTCGGTAATATAATTTGTCGAAACGCCGGTTTTGTCGTTCCGGTAGAGAATATCAAGCACAAAATCTTCGTTGCTAAGCTGGTAGGCCCCAATGGAATAAATGTTTTTCATCATCAGGTCCCAGTTTTTAAATTTTGGGGTTTGGGTTGTTCCTTTTAACAGCTTAACAATAATTGCACCAGGCACTTCGATGTCGCGGGCAAGTTCACCCACAAAATACTTCTGCCCCTTATAAGTATAAGTAAAGGCCACAGCAAGAATTTCATCGTTGCGCAGGGGCGAGTTTAACGAAATATAGCCTAATTCTCGGTTTACAGTATATTCGCGCGACGACAGGGGCCGTGCATTTTCGAGATAAATGTAATCGCTACCGCTGGAAAATACATATCCGCCTGAACCAAGCGAAGCAAAAACATTGCCGGCAGTGGTTATCGATCTGATATTATTGTCGTTGGTAATTCTTTCGTAAAGGTTATTGAGCCTGTTTTCGGCAGGCATATTGGCCTTTCCGTCGGTAAGTATAAACCCGGTGGCCTGAAAATTTGGTACCATGCCCGGGCCAAAGCCTTCGGCCAGGTCCATAATGGCAACAATATCGCGCGACTCGGTGTAATTGGCCTGTTTGTTTGCAACCCAAACCTCAATTTCTTCGATACGCATTTGCGATTCGATTTGCGGAAGGTTTTTTAGCCAGTCGTTATAATTGTCGCGGAAAAAGTGCGACAAGAAAAAATGGCGGTTTATATCGTACTGGTCGATATCGACTTCAAACTCGGTTTTCTGTGCCCCGCCCTGTACCGATACCGACGATGACTGGCTGCGCTGGTGGCTGAAAATATTTGAAACCGTAAGGCGCCCGAACTGCAGTTCGGTTTTAATGCCAAACAGGCTTTGGCTCCCGGTAATGAGCGTTCCGGGCAAACCAAACGAAACATCGCCGGCTTCAATTTTCTTTATTATTTCGTCTTCTTTACCAGAATATTCAAGTTTGGTTTTATTTTCAAAATCGAAAGTTGCTTCAGTATTATAGTTTAGGCCAACCTCCATTTTATCGCCAATGGAGCCGGTAACGTTCATCATAATTTTTTCTTTGAAAATAAACGATCCGTTCCTTCGGTTGCGCAGTGGTATCGACGGATTTTCGTTAACATTTATGGCATAACCGAGTTTGAGTTCGGCGCTTCCCTGGGGCGTAATGGTAATTCCTTCGCTGCCGAACACCCGGTCGATATTCTGGTTGCCAAGCCTTAAGCCTTTTAAAAACGATGGCCCTGCCCCCGACTCTTCCTTCGATTTTTCTTGCCAGTATTGTGTTTTAGTCTGAGCTGCCTGGTACCTTTTATACTCCTCAAAACTCATTTCGGCAGGGTTGCGGTAATTCAGCGATCCAATTTTTTCGTTTAGCTGATAGCTATTGGTTTTCGGATCGTAAACCACTTTTTGTTCGATATTTGCAGGCGGGGGCATTAATAACGGGGAAACAACCCCTGATGTAGAAAACGGGTAATTATTTTTAGGCTCAAGCTTATAACGCAGGGTGGCTTTACTGGCAGTGTCGGGTGGCGGGTACAACGAAGCAGCCCCTGATGCCCTGGCAAACGACAAAAACATAAATACCGAAAAGAAACCAATGTAATTTGCCGACTTAAAAACAGCCTGTAGTATGTTTTTCGATTGTATTTTGTGCACGCGGTACCTTTTAAAACTATAAAACTTTCAATGCCTGCTTAATCAATTGTTCAACAGTAATTGCCGGATTAGCCAAAATAAGCTTGTCCAGCACTTTATCGGAATGTTTTTTGGGAAAACCTAAAACTTCCAAAGCAGATAACGCTTCAATCTTTAAAGTATTGTTTACCGATGTAATCATTTCATCATCGATATCGGATGAGAATTTGTCTTTTAAATCAACAATTATGCGTTCTGCTGTTTTGGCCCCGATACCCTTGATACTTTTTAAAAGGCCCACATTCTCGTCGCAAATGGCCTTTTTTACTTCACCGGCAGGCATTGACGAGAGCATCATGCGGGCAGTATTTGGCCCTACACCCGAAACCGAAATGAGCAGCCTGAAAGTTTCGCGCTCGTTTGTATTCAGAAAACCAAACATTACATGGGCATCTTCACGCACCACAAAATGGGTGTAAAGCAGTACCTCTTCATCTTTGCCCTGCAACCTGGCATAAGTATTAAGGGTAATATTAAGGTAATAGCCAACCCCATACGATTCGATTACCACATGGGCTGGCGATAACTGGTGTATTTTGCCTTTAATAAATTCGTACATGCCGGTGAATGGTGAAGAAAATGTTTATCAGGTTTATTCCGATATATCGTATGATTTTAGTGGGTTAGCCGTAATTTCGGCATAAGCCAAACGCGCCCTGAAAATATCGCAGGCCATATAAATGGCTTTTCTGAACGAATCGGGCAAGGCCTCATTTTTGCCGGCAAGGTCGTAGGCAGTGCCATGTGCAGGCGATGTGCGGATAGCCTTAAGCCCGGCGGTATAATTAACCCCTCCTTCAAATGCCATCGATTTAAAAGGAATAAGCCCCTGATCGTGGTACATGGCCAAAATACCATCGAACTTATTGTACGACGATGCGCCAAAAAATCCATCGGCAGCAAATGGGCCAAACACCAGCATATTATGGTTACGGGCCTCTTCAATTGCCGGTTTAATAATTTCTGCCTCCTCGTTGCCTATAAGTCCATCGTCGCTTGCGTGGGGGTTAAGGCCAAGAACGGCTATACGGGGTTTTCGAATTCCAAAATCAACAATTAACGAATCGTTCAGGATTTTTAATTTGGCAAGTATTTTCTCCTTTTTTAAACCTGCGGGAACTTCCGATATGGGTATATGGCCTGTTGCCACCCCTATTCGAAAGTAATCGTTAACCATAAGCATAAGCGAGTGGTCCGATTTAAACTTTTCCTGCAGGTATTCGGTATGCCCGGCAAAGTTGAAATCTTTCGATTGAATGTTGTGCTTATTGATAGGCCCTGTTATCAACACGTCAATTTTGCCTTCTAAAAGGTCTTGTGTGGCTTTCTCAAGGGCAATAAAGGCAGCTTCGCCGGCCTGCGGGGTCGATTTGCCCAATTCCACGCGGGTATTTTCGTCGATGCAATTAATAATATTTGCCCTTTTGGCATTGGCCTCGTCAGCCGTGCGTATATTATTGAAACTAAAATTGTCGATATTCAATGCTTTGCGATGATAAGCAGCCACTTTTGCCGAGCCATAAACTACCGGGGTGCAAATATCGAATATACGGCTGTCCATTAACGACTTAATAATTACTTCGTAACTAATGCTATTTATGTCGCCCTGTGTAATTCCTGCTACAATCCTGTCGTGTTTCATCATAGTAATTGTTAATACTTTCAACGGGTTATAATACCCGTATTTTATTGTTCGGCTTTTTGCAAAAACCCTTTTGAAAAATTTGCTAAAAATAATAAATTCAAACGACATTAACAGTGTGCACCAAAACAGATATGAACATGTTGGCAATAATCGGCACTATTCAAGTAACTATAAACACTGTCAAATTTTCCAGGGGATCATAATATTTCAATATTAATCAAGAAAGTCAAAAATTCCAGCAAACAAAAAAGGTTAAATAATAAACCAGAACTTAAGCCAATAAACAATGTAAGCACATCCAGCCCGGGAATTGTTCGTATATTTGTTTTTTAACACAAGCATACATGTTGAGGAAAAAACTAACTGAAGCAGTTGCTTATTTAAGCAGCCGGGGCATAAGCAAGCCCGAAACCGGAATAATTTTGGGCACAGGCCTTGGCCGAATGGCGGGTGAAATTAACATCGAACAGGAAATCGACTATTCGTTAATCCCTCATTTTCCGGTGTCAACAGTAGAATCGCATAAAGGCAGGCTTATATGCGGGAAAATAGGCAACAAACAGGTAATAGCCATGCAGGGGAGGTTTCATTATTACGAAGGGTATAGTTTACAGGAAGTAACTTTTCCGGTAAGGGTTATGAAACTTTTGGGCATTAACCGGCTACTGCTGTCGAATGCTGCCGGTGCACTTAACCCGGGGTACAAAAAAGGCGGTCTTATGCTAATCGACGACCATATTAATTTTCTGCCCGATAACCCGCTCAGGGGAAAAAACCACGACGAAATGGGACCACGCTTCCCCGACATGAGCCAGCCATATTCCCGGGAACTAAACAAAAAAATTGAGCAAATTGCTTCAGACGAGAATATCGAACTTTATAAAGGGGTTTATGTTGCCGTAATGGGCCCCAACCTCGAAACCAGGGCAGAATACCGCATGCTCAGGCAGTTTTCCGATGCAGTGGGCATGTCAACCGTACCAGAAGTTATTGTGGCTAACCAAATGGGGCTTCCCTGCGCTGCCATATCGGTATTAACCGACGAATGCGACCCCGACAACCTTGCTCCTGCATCTCTCGAAGAAATACTTGCGGTAGCTGCAATGGCCGAAGAAAAACTTACCCGAATTTTTGTAAAACTGATAGCAACGCTATAAAAGTTCCTGCCTGGTTGCTTAATGTTTTTTACCGGGCAACATGCAGGGCTTATGATATATACAAATACATAGTACAAAAAACCCCTGCAAAACCAATTGCGAAGCCAGCCACCAGTTCGGCAATAGTATGGGCCTCAAGGTAAAGCCTGGCAGCAGCAACAATGCCCGATACCAAAACCACAAGGGCAACCAGAAAAAACAAATCGGTATGGAAAACTGCCGACAACATAGCCAGCAACCCGCTAATGCCGCCCAACCCAAGCAAGTGCATACTTGTTTTAAACGAAATGTTCGATAGCAGGTAAACAACTATTACAACAGCCATTGAAAAGGTATATGCCGTAAGAAGTTTTACTGGTATGGTACGGCTTAATATTACATGTAAAACAAAAACCGAAACAAAACTTAGCGACATGGGCATAAACCTTTCGTGCCTGGCAGAAAGCACCATGTCCCTCACCAAATGCCAATAAGCTAAAAGGCTTAGCACTGCCAGGGGAAGCACTATACTAAAAAGAGCAACAATAAGGTAGATGTATTTTTTAATTTCACCAGGAAATTCAACCAGGTAAATTCCCGAATTTAACATTACATATATCCCAGCCAGTGGCATAAGAACAGGGTGGAACAATATCGAAACCAAATTTGCTGCAAACTTCATGTTGTGTAATACGGTGGGGGTTATAATTCTTTTCTCATCCGCGCCACAGGAATATTAAGCTGCTCGCGGTATTTTGCCACGGTGCGGCGGGCTATATGGTAACCTTTTTTTTGCAGTATTTCTGCAAGCTTATCGTCGGTAAGCGGCCGCCGTTTATGCTCGCCTTCAATACATTCCTGCAATATTTTTTTTATTTCGCGTGTAGATACTTCCTCGCCCGATTCGGTTTGCAGTCCTTCTGAAAAGAAAAACTTCAGGGGTATTATCCCAAAATGTGTTTGAATATATTTGCTATTGGCAACACGCGAAATGGTTGAAATATCGAGCCCTGTTTTATCGGCAATATCTTTTAATATCATTGGTTTCAGGCGTGTTTCGTCGCCCTCTTCAAAATATTCGCGCTGGTATTCAAGAATGGCATTCATGGTAACCAGCAGTGTATTCTGGCGTTGTTTAATGGCATCGATAAACCATTTTGCAGAATCGAGTTTTTGTTTTACAAAACTTACAGCCTCTTTTTGTTCCGACGATGCCTTTTTACGGGCCGAGGCGTACGACTCCAGCATATCGGAGTAGGTACGGCTAATGCGCAATTCGGGGGTATTTCTCCCGTTAAGGCTTATTTGCAGCTCGCCGTCGTTATCGTCGAGAACAAAGTCGGGGATAATTACCTGCGAAGTCTTGTTTAACGGGTCGCTAAAAGAGCTGCCGGGTTTAGGGTTAAGGTGAAGTATTTCGTCGATGGCTTGTTTTAGGCCATCATCGGACACTCCCAGTTTCGACTGTATTTTATCGTAATGTTTTCGGGTAAACTCGTCGAAATAATATCGTATAATTTGTGTTGCAAGGTCAACCACCGGATTTGACTGATCTTTTGCCCACATTTGCAACAGCAGGCATTCGCGTAAATCGCGTGCACCAACTCCCACAGGGTCGAAATCCTGGATTATACGAAGGATATCGAGCAATTCCTGTTCGGTAGCCTGAATATTAAGGGTAAAAGCCAGGTCGTCGGCAATGGCTTCTAAATCGCGCCGTAAATAACCGTCTTCATCAATATTGCCAATAATATATTCTGCCAGCGAATGTTGACGGCTGTCGAGTTTTCTTAGCCCAAGCTGGGTTTCCAGGTGATCGTGGAAGGTGGCGCCTACAGAGAAGGGTATATCAGCACGTTTTTCGTCGTTCGAATAATTTTTAGTGTATAGTTTATACGAAGGAATGTCATCTTTATTGAGGTACTCATCAATTGAGAAATCATCTTTTTCGGTTGAGGGCGGGGCAGAATCGTCGGGCGAAGCATCAAATTCATCTTTATCGCGTCCTTCTTCAAGTACGGGGTTTTCTTCAAGCTCTTTTTTAATGCGTTGCTCCAGCTGCATGGTTGGTATTTCCAACAGCTTAATCATTTGTATTTGCTGCGGCGACAGCTTTTGAAGCAGTTTTTGTTGTAAGCTTTGTTTTAACATTGTCTCTTATTCCCCGGTGGTTCGCAATTATTCAATGCCTTAAAGATATAAAAAAGGGCGAAACGATAATTCCCCAAGAAAGTTTAAATATGGTCGAACTGACAATAATTCAACTTTAGAATGGAACATTTTTACCATAATGTTCCTTTCGGCAAATATGCCCTAAGAGTAGCCTCTTGTTTAAAACTCAGCATTTTTTGGGGTACGCGGGAATGCTATAACATCGCGTATATTTCCCATGCCGGTAACAAAAAGCATAAGCCTCTCGAACCCGAGCCCGAAGCCACTGTGCGGCACACTGCCAAAGCGCCTGGTATCGAGGTACCACCACATATCTTCAACCGGCAGTTTAAGTTCTTTCATTCTGTTGAGCAGTTTTTCGTAATTGTCTTCGCGCTGCGAGCCGCCTACAATTTCGCCAATGCCCGGGAAAAGTATGTCCATGGCACGTACAGTTTTGCCATCGACGTTCTGTTTCATGTAAAAGGCTTTTATTTCTTTAGGGTAATCGGTTAGTATAACCGGCCTTTTAAAATGCTTTTCAACAAGGTAGCGCTCGTGTTCGCTTTGCAGGTCGGTGCCAAAGCCTTTTACGGGGTACTGAAATTTATTTTGCTTATTGGGTTTCGAATTTTCAAGAATTTCAATGGCCTCGGTATAAGTAAGCCTTACAAAATCGTTTTCGAGAATAAATTTCAGTTTTTCAATGAGTTCCATCGAACGCTGGTCCTGAGGCTTGCCCTTTTCTTCTTCCTGTTGCCGGTTGCTTAAAAACTGTAAATCGTCGAAACAATTGTCGAGGGCATATTTAATAAGGTATTTTAAAAATTCTTCGGCCAAATCCATATTGTCTTTCAGCTCGTAGAAAGCCATCTCAGGTTCAATCATCCAGAATTCGGCAAGGTGGCGTGCAGTATTAGAGTTTTCGGCCCGAAAAGTAGGCCCGAAAGTATAAATATCGCTCAGGGCCATAGCAGCAAGTTCGCCCTCGAGCTGACCCGAAACTGTAAGGTTGGTTTCGCGCCCGAAAAAGTCTTTGCTGAAATCAACCGTGCCATCGTCGTTGCGTGGGGGGTTGGCAGCATCAAGGGTCGAAACCCTGAACATTTCGCCGGCCCCTTCGCAATCGCTTCCGGTTATTATAGGAGTATGAATATTAACAAAGCCTTTTTTGGTAAAAAAATCGTGCACAGCAAAAATCATGGCATGACGCACCCTGGTAATTGATCCAAAAATATTGGTACGAAAACGTAAATGGGCAATTTCGCGCAAAAACTCCAAACTGTGTTTTTTGGGCTGCAAAGGATACTTCTCCGGATCGGCAGTGCCAATAACCTCTACCTTAGAAGCAACAATTTCAACCGACTGGCCACTTCCCTGGGATGCAGCCAGTTTGCCATAAACAGCAACACTTGCCCCTACAGCCAGGTCTTTAATAAGTTTCTCGTTAATTATTTTTTCGTCAGCAACAGCCTGAATATTATTAACAGTACTGCCATCGTTAACAACTATAAACCGGTTATTGCGAAAGAACCTTACCCAGCCTTTTACCAAAACTTCTTCGTCCAAGCGGCCCGACAAAAGAATATCTTTAATTTTTGTGCGCTTTAT
>JAFGQZ010000021.1 GCA_016935435.1 Bacteroidales bacterium | reverse complement strand
TTTAAACTTTGAACCTTGAACCTTGAACTTTGAACTTTGAACTTTGAACCTTGAACTTTGAAGTTATAACAACAACTAAAAAAAGAGCCCATGTTTTAGTTTAATCCTTTTCTTCAACTCTTTCGCAAAGAACAATAACATCTTCCTTTAGCCGGTTGTTGAGAATACTATGTTCAGTGTTTACCGAACGCCATCCGCCAAAAATACCGCTTTTAGAATAAAATGCCCAGCCACAGGTTTTTTCATTGTTATCGGTTATGGCAATAGGGCTTTCGGGGTTGTGCAAATTGTAGTCGTTTACAAAATGAAAAAAGAAGCGGCCAAAAGCCATGTTTTCAGGGGCTTTTGCTTTAATTTTCGAAGTTGGCCCGCCGGGATGTTTAACAAGTTGTAGCGTTACCAATATAGGGTTGCGCAGTTCATCTTTTTCGGGTCGGGCTATTTTTCTTTTATCGGGGTAATACCAACGTTCAAATATAGGGGTTGGTATTTCAAATGCCGATTGCACCAGCATTAGCAAACTATATGGGAAGAAGAAAAGAACAATGTTCGACCAGAAAAAGAATTGCAAATCTCCCAATCCCAGGTATCGAACAGTAAACAAAAAAACTATAGAGCCCCAAAAAGATGCAATTAAAGAAAAAACAAAAAAATGAAGAGCTTTTTTTGCATCATTCCACTTAAACAGGGTATTTCCAGCCCATATATGTATAAAACCAGCAATTATAAGCCAAATTTGTATTAAAATATTATTGCCGAGTAAGGGGTCGCCTATAATCTGTCGAATGGAAAAAATACCACCAATAAAAAATAGCACGGTTAACAAAAGCAGGTATAAAAAAAACTTTTTCTTACTGGCAAAGAGTATTTGTTTTAATTCTTTTGAAAGTGCAATGATGCTTCCACCTAACAGGAAAAGAACCGCACTGACCTTTATAACGTCTATACCTAAAAGACTCATTGTTTCAGCTTTTTGATACTTTTTGTCTGCTTAAACATATTAGAATAACTAACCAAAGGGCTACAAGATAGAAAAAAAAATTGTATAACAATCATTGTCCTGACTGCCGGTTTAATGCAAAATTTACCCCGTTTGTTAATTAAAAAAATTGTCGAAGACAAAAATAAACAAATTCAATGAAAATTACCTAAAACCTAAACGGTATATCCTAAGTAGCCCAAACCTGAGCTGGATTTTCTTAAAGTTACATTTGCGGGCCTGACTTTCCATTTTATTTCAGCCCTGAACCCTAAAGGGACCAGGTACCCAAACAGAAGTTTAATATATTTTGCAATTGCGCCATTGTTAATGTATTCGGCAATATTTTCGCGGCAAACCTCACCAGCTTCGAAGGTTATTCGGGGAATCGGGGCTGTAATGTTCCCTATTACAGCATTGTTGCCAAGCTGCATTCTCCCAAGTTTATTGTTGACATTTTCAGCATGTTCCTGAATATAATCGAGCCTGAAGCAAACATTAAGGTTGAGCGAATTGGCTATTATTTTTGCAATGAGCCCAAAATTACCGGCAACCTCGTGAGCATAGGGTAAAATATAAAGCAACATGGCCTGGTGTTTTGCAGGCAGTGAGGTGTCGATGCCCCAAAATGAAGTAAGAAAGCTAAAAAAACTCTCTCGTTGAAGGCATAAAAGGTTTTTCTCGGTTTTTTCGAGTATTACCCCCAGTTTAAAAAACTCGTTTTCGAAGGGCTTAAAAAATGAACGTGCCTCTTGTTCTTCTTTTTTTCTGAGTTTATGCAGTTCGGCATATTTTTTAACCGACTTATGGTTGTCTGGCAAAACTTCCTGCTTATGCGAGAGGCCTTCGGGCAACATATCGTAAAGGCCATTGCGCGAGAGCAAAAGCGTAAATATATATTCGTTGCTGAATATTTCTGTTGTTTTTCCGCCAACAATATCGTGGCGAAATGGCCTGAAAAAACTGCCCAGGTTTTCTGCCTCAATATCGTTAACAGGTATCCCCAAATCGGTAAGTTCCGAAGCTAATACTTCGCCCCGCAATATTTTCTGGTAATGCTTTACTAGTTTATCGGTATATTTTGCCTCGCTTTGGTTCATAAAACAAAGAAATGAGAAATTGGTGAAAATACAAAGCATAAACTTTTCACTTGCTATAATTTTAGTTTTGCTTTGGGGCATTTATAAAAATGCGTTAAGGTATTTGATCAATAGCACATAAAATTTGGGTTACAAACCCGAATTAGAGTGGATTCAAATCCTTGCTTTTTTTCTGCCTGAAACAACACAGTACGCTTTATTCAACTTTGTTAAAGCTACGTTGAAAAAAGAAAAAGCGTGCCAGAGCGTGGGTTGATAATCCTGAAGACTATGTTTATAGCAGTGCCGGGGATTAAGGTACCCAAAGGATTGATAGATATTGAATTATTGTGTTGAACGGATGATAAGGCACAAGCGGACGCGCCAGACAGGGGGAAAACCTTACCGATAAAGAAATTCTGGAACTTATTAAACTTATTCCATAAAAAAGCCCGGACTTGCCGGGCTTTTTGATTTCTTAGAAATAATATCTCCTATATATTGAGAGTCCAATTGTAATACTCAGGTTTAGAAAAATATATAATGCAATACCCCAAGCTTTCTTTTTACGAGTTAGGGTATTTTCATCTTTCCATTTAAGCTCTAACTTTTCTATTTTCTGAAATTTTAAATATCTCAATAAAACCAAGCCAAAAACAATTATGGCAGTATATATGGCACCTGATTCAAGAAAATTCTTCCCTTCATTTCTTTCAAAGAAGAATTCGTTTGCACTTGGAAAAGCAAATGCAAGAATCAACTTAATAAAAACCAGGTGTATTAAAAGCATGATGGTTACGATACCTATTCCATACATAGTACCTGTATCATCTTTCCATCTTCTAATATAGTAATCTGAGAATCTGTAAAATAAATAATCAAAATATTTCATCTTTCCTGATTTAAAATTTTACCAAACTCTGGTATCTCCAGCAATTCTTTCACCAATAGTTTTTCCGTCATAAGCCACAGATATCAAATTAGTGATAAAATATGTACCAGATATTGCCCATCCTACGACAGGAATGAATGTTGTTGCTCCTGCAATACCATCAATTAAATTTGCATATGTAGGCTCATTAGCAAATTGATATACAGAAATAGCACTACCTAACATTCCTGTACCCTTGCTAATCATCCGCGCATTTTTAGTTAGTGCTTCAACACCACTTCTGCTTGTCTGATAAATCTTATTTGGATTATTTGCTGCAAATTTTGCTGAACGTATTATTCCATTCTTCTGCATGTGATGGTATTTGCTGTAAAAAGCATCACCCATAACACCAGTATAAGTATTAACCGCTCCATTAGCCGCTGCTAAATAATCATCAAACCCGTTACTCCCACCTCCTGAGTTAACCTCCCCCACAAAGTTTCCACTTCCACCTGCGCCCCATTGGGGTTGGTGAAATGCGAAATTGTTGCCGGTATGATTTGGGGCAATACTGTTGGCAGTGCTATTGTCGAGTCCGCCCGACAGGCTTATAACCCCATCGGGGGCCAAAACAAAATATCCGCCACCGGGCGGCTGTACCGGAAAGTTTTGCAGCATGTATTCCATTCGGCCTGTTTTGTCAATTACAAACCGGCAGGTTAGTTCCATCTCAACAGAATTGTTTAGGGGTATGTCAGCCGGTGTATGGTACCGGTAAACTATTTCAATGCCAATGGTGTTGTTAAATGTTTTTACCGTGCTTGTTGTACGCATGGGCTGTATCCTGAACAGGAACACCCTGTCGGATTGCAGGTATGCCGGTAGGTTATAGGCAAAGCCCGAAATGCTGCTGCTGATTTCTTTTTGAAAAGCAACCGCAGAAGGTTGTTTACCCATGCCCTGGCATTTGTTTTTTGCTTTGTCCTGTGCGGTTTTCAACAGGCGCACAAGGTTGTTTATGGTAAATGATATGTTTGGGGAGGGCATAAGGTATTATTTGTAATAAGTGTTGCGCTGCATTTATTGTACTGCACCGGTTTTATCCCAGTTTTTTTCTATGCCTGCATTTCCGTTTTTCAGTTCCATGGCAGAAATAGTAATCTTTATTGTCATTGGCGTAGTGCCTTCCGATGAAAACTCTTCGAAAAAATCGATACAATATGCATTTTTAAAAACATACGTTTTAAGCGAACCATCGTTATCGTACCTTTGAAATACCATTCTACCGCTTTTTGTCATATCGGCGCTGGTGGCCCATTCAAAAAGCTCGTTAGATTCGGTCGATTTGAGGGTGACTGTTATTAACCCGCCTTCGGGATTGGCAATAGGCCTTCCTGTACTGTCGATATGCTGGCTGACCTGCATGTTCCAGTTCAGCATATCATAAGTTTTGTTATCGATTTCTAGTGTTGCGTGAAATGCCATTTTGTTTAGGTTTTAAAGGTTATTGATTTGGTTTTTGTTATTATTGGTTCCGCAACTGACGGCATAAGTCCAGGTCGCGGTGCACCTGTTCGAGGTCAGCCCGGTATTTGTCAACCAGCAGGCTGTACTCCTCGAGTTCTTTTTGAACATCGCCCAGGCCAATCAGCGATGCTTTTGCGTTTTTTAGTTCCAGATAGGTTTGTATGATATTAATATACATTGCGTGCCTGAATGTAGAGTCGGAAGGCAGTGAGGTTTGCATTTCGGCAAGGTTTGCGCTTATCAGTTGTCCGATATAATCGGAGTTTACTCCCTTTTGCCCCATTGAGTCGATTAACGATTTTATTTTGCCCATTTTTTTTGCAAAAATTTCTTCCTGTTCAATTAACCTTTCGGTGTTTTTTATCTGGCTGCGCAGGTACCGGTTTTCAACAGTGGGTACCCTGTGGTCGAAAAAAATGGCCATTATAATAATAACAATGGTAATTGTGAGCAATATTACAAAACGAAAAATTGCTTTGTTCCGTTCACTATTGTTTAAAGGCTTCATAGGTTTTATGTGTAATTAGTCTGTTTATGTATCTTGTTTTCAAGCTAAAATGTGCTTATTTTCTGAATATGCCGCCTTTTTTAGTTTTTTGGGCATATTCCCCCGTTTCAATAATTTCTTCTTTTACAAACAGGTCGGTATCGATTTTTTTGCCTATATAATCGAGCTCTGCCAAAACAGTAAATGCCGGGGCAAGAATATTAAACAATTTCTCGGCAGCTTGCAAAGATACGGCCATGTTATGGTGTTTATATTCCATATTTACCAGTTCGCTAATGGTGCTTTCAAATTCTCCCTGGTTGAGGTTGCACCATTCGGCCATATAGGTGAGTATTTCTTCTTTCCCTATACCCTGCCAGGTGTCGAGTTTGTTCCTTAGGCTGCGGGCAAGGGCAGAAATTTGCACAAGCAAATCAATAACAGGGGCGTAGTTTGCCTGTAACGATAAATATTGGAGCATAAAACCGGCAGATTGCATAATTTGTTCGGCCATGCTGTTTATACCAAGCGCTAAAATATTTTCCTGGTGTTTGCCCCTAACTTTCTGTACTATAGTTATTGAACTGGTTTCGAGCGCCCTGAGGTTTTTCTGTAGAAGTTGGACAAAACCGGTTAGTTTGCCATGGCTTTGGATAGAGGTACAGGGCGGAATGTACCCTTCGGACTGCTGAAACTGGTTGTTTTGATATGTTAGCATGGCAATAGGCAGAATGTGCCCGCCAGGGCCTGCCATGTCAATGTCGTTTGCAGGAATAAGGCTAATGTTGTAACAAGGGTGGAGGTATGGGAACCTGGGGGGCTCTTCTTCCGGGTCGGGGGTTCCGAATGGCACAAATTTACCAGGGTTTACGGCCAATGTCACATAAAATGCAGACGGGCTATCAGTCCCTTTTCCTTCTGCGAAGTTTTTAAGGTCAACCGAGGTGTTGGCAAGTTCCCATTCTTCACCGGGGATACTTATTCTCAGTCCGTTGGGGGTAACGGCAAGGCATTTGTCAACTTTAACCTTTAATAAAGTTTGGCCATCGACACTAATGTTTACAATACAATTTTCGGAGTTGCCCTGTCGCGGCAATATTCCATAGTTAAGCAGCGACTGGTTTATGCGAATGGCATCGCAAACCCTTTCGTTAAAAACGGCATCCTGATGGGCAAGGTGGCCTTTGTTCAACAACATGCCGTCTGTCCAGTTTACAGGCCAATATTTGAAGTCGGTTTGTTTAGTCATTTTATATTTATTTAAAGCGCTTGAACTTAATTTTTATGCGTGTTATCCTTTTGTCATTTTCCCTATAGGTGAGAAATTCCCTGATGTTTAAATCCTGGCCCTGTATATAGTTCAGAAAATCGGAGAAGCGCATAATCTCATCGTTAATTTCAACGATAACCTTATCGGGCGTATTGAACAGGTATGGGTCGAAAGCATTTTTATCGACCTTACCTTTGGCAAAGTCTGTAAGCATTTGTTGCAGCTGATCGTTTGAAATAACCGGTATGGCTTTGGGGGCTTTTACTTCGGGTTCGGGTTCTTTGGGCTGCACAACCGGAGCCGGCTTAGAAGGTGCTTCAACCAGTTTTGAAGGTGCCTGGCTCCTGGCAGGCAATGGCATAACATATATTTCTTTGCTGGCAATGTATTTTTTATCGCCATTTACAATTAAAGTAATTGTTTTCCGGCCTGTTTTTGAATACTTATAAATGGCTTCTTTTGTGGTGGCATCGACTGTTTTAGATTCGCCAAAGTTCCATTCGTATTTATAGGCATCGGTGTTTAAGCACCTAAAAACTACATTTTCGCCTACAAAAACTTTCGACGGGCATGAGAATTTTGGTATTACTGGCAAGGGTTTAACCTCTTTTTTAGGGTGAATAATTATTTTTTTCGATACTGGGCAATTACCGTTAACAATAAGCGTTACCATATATTCGCCCGGTTTTTGGTAGATATGTGCCGGAGAAAGGTTAGTTTTGTCGGTTTGACCATCGCCAAAATCCCAACGGATACTTTTAAGGTTTTCCGATTTACAGGTAAACTCAACATGTTCACCGGCAATATGGTTGTTTTCTTCAATAGAAAAGTCAACCCCCGGGCATTCTTCGTAGTTATACCACCTGTAAAGGAAAATTATGCCGGCAATTGCCATAATTATAAGCAGAACCCGAACTACTGCGGGGTCGAGGGATTTTTGTTTGTTAAAGGGTTTACCAGGCATTTGCTATACTTCAATTAATTTGTTGTTTACAAAAAGCTTATACGGATATGTATTGCTTGAATTGTTTTTCAGGTTTAAAAGAAAATCGTTGCACCACATTAAAGAGTCTTCGTTTTCGGTATATGTTGGGGCCATTGTTAGGTGTAATTCAATGCAGCGCATTAATCCCTTTGTTCCGTTATTAATATTTGTTACCCCCATTTTAATTTCGACATTACTTAATAAGTTCCCAAACCAGGCATGTACAAAGGCTTTAAGATCCTCGGTAGTTATAACACGGTTGCGTGTAAGAAGGGCCTTTCGGTAAACATTTAACTGTTCGTCGAGCGGCAATTTATCGAGCCCGCCCCTTGTGTTTGTTACAAATTTTGTTGTTCCGGGCTTAACAATTGTACCTTCCAGTATTTCCAGCTTCGATTCGGTTGTTATATTGTTCCCGGCCGATCCGGTAGTTGTGCGGTAAGTTAGGCATATCTGATCGTTTGCTGTACAGCCATCGATATAAGCAAACATAGGCCGCTTAAATTCAGGGCTTTTCTGAATTTTCGTTTCAAGTTTTGATGCAAGCTGGTACAGGGTCCGGATATCTTCGGTTGCCGAAGGGAGATCGAGAAAATGAAAAGCGGCATTTTCGTTTTTTAGTTTTTCAAGCAAAGTGGCCAGGAGCTCCTGTGCACTGCGACTGTCGAAACTTTGTACCCCTTCGCTTCGCAAAACGTAGCTTTTTTGTATTTCGGGCGATTTTACAAATGAAACATTTTCTTTATAGTTAATACCTGAACTGTCTTCGATTTTTTTTATATCGAAGAAATAATCGTCGCCAACATACAAAGGCACCAGGTTAAAATGTTCTCTGGCTTTAAGTTGTATGTTACGCTCAATAATGTTAACTACAGGAAAGGTGTTTAACAGGCATTCCAGGTTGCTAACCGCTTCAATGCGTGGGCTTTGTTTGAAGCCTATACATATCCAATGTGTTTCTTCGGGCTTTAAGCCATAAACAGCAAGTTGTTCCCTGCTAATTCCGGGGCCGGTATTATTGGTTGTTATTAGGTTTATTTCAGGGGCATCGGTTATTGTACGGAAGTTGCTGTTGTAATACGAGTTTATTTCGCTCATGCATTCTTCGAAAAGAGCCCTTCCCCCTTCCAGTTTTTTTTCAAGAATTGCCTGCTGGTAACCGCAATCTGGCATGCCTCTGTTTACGCGTATGGGGGTTCCGTTTAGCGACCATTCGGCCTGGTCGAGCAAATTAACAAAGCTTTTTCTTTCCTCGTTTCCGGAAAGGTTGAAATACAGGCTCATTCCCTTAAAATTTGATATTTTCGGGTTAGCCTTAATACAAATCCAAAGCTGCAGGGGGTTCGAAGGAATATTTAAATTAGCTGCCTGTACATTTCGCCGCCCCAGCAAATCTGCTTCGGTATGATATAATTTATCGCGGTAAACAAAAAATTCAACTGAAGCATCGAACAGCAGGTAATTGCCCGATGGCACAAACAAAGTTTCCGGTTGTTTTTTTGTGCGGTACGAAAGGGGATCGGGCTTACAAATAAAACTGGTTTCCGGGGAAATATCGGCCAAATGCTCGGCAGGCTGCGACTTTGCAATAGCGTGCGAGGGGTATATGCCAGAGCCGATGCCGGGGCTCATTAATTCAATTAGCTTTTGGGTTACCCTGAGGTGTGAATTTGATATTTCCCGCGATAAGCCTTCAACCTCTGCAGCACAAGCCTCTAACAACAGTCCCACCAAAGGGTCGAATGCAGCTTCCTGTTCATGTGGCGAAACTCCCCACATTCTGGCTGCATTGCGAAACATCCGGTCTTTTATATTTTCATATTTTTCTGCCATTGCTGCCTGGGTTTAGTAGTACGATAAGGGGCCGAGATAAAAGTACTCAAAATATGAAAAGGTTTCGTTGGTAGCCGATAACTTTGCTTTTATTTCTATTTCTATCCTTTTTTTTATCCTTTTGCTTTTAAACAATTCATCGACTTCAACCTGTTTAATGCTGACCGTAACAGAAGAATTATGGAGCCGTTTTTCGTATTTGTCGAGGGCGTTGAGGATGGACTTTTTCAGGTTCTCTTTTAGGGAGTTGTCGGTTACGGTATTGTCGAAGTCGTATTCCCATACATTGCAGCCAAATTCCGGATCAACCCTGAATTCGCCAAGGTATGTGGTGGTTATTAAATGGATATATTGGGCTACCGATGTTTGTAAACCACAGGTATCATGGGCTTTTCTGCCTTTAAGGCTTGCATAGTTTAAAGGAAGCGTATAATACCGGTTTTTGAACATATACAAATGAAATAATTAATATGACTGATGCAAAAATATGGTTTTTTTAATAATAGCCCCTATCACATAAAGTAACACCAAAGAAATTTTTTAGACTGTTAAATCTAAAGCAATATGCCGGGGAAATTCTTGTTAACCCCGGCACATTTAAAATTTATGCGAACGAAAAGTATAATACTTTATTTAAATTTATACTTCAGCTTAATCTTTTACACAGCGAACACTAAAACCATTTACATTTGTATATGAATTTTGAAAGGTTGCAGGGGCAGATGAGGGCCCCAGGTAAAAATACCAGTTATGTGTTTCATCGGAGGTTGTGGTTGTCCACCAGTAGCCATAATAACTTGAGCCAGTTGCTGTATTCCAGTTTCCGGTAGTGGAAATAATATAACTGGTAGGCAAGGCAGTAAAGCCTGTTTGGTTAGTGTGGCCAGTGTTACTATACCAACCCGATGTAGATTTAATTTTATAACCAGCAACAGCGCTCCCGCCCAAATAATCAACCATTTCCTGGTATTCGTCTTTTGTTGGTATATGCCAGTCGCTAGGGCAAAGTTTACCAGAATTTACCGAAAACAAGCTATAAAATGTATATACACTGGCGGTGGCATATAGGTGGTTGGTTGAAGCCATTGAGCCCCAGCCAGAATTACCTGTAAAATTATTAATTGTTGTCCCATCGTTTAATTTGTGCACCTTCAGGTCTTCTGCCATCCAGAGCTGATCCCCAATCATAACAACTTTGTAATTATTGCCATCAATGTCGTTAACTCCCTGGTTTAAGTCCATAATAATATTCATCAGGGCTGCTACAGTTGAGTCAACATATGCTTTATTTGTGGCATCGCCGTTGGTGGCAGGGGTACCTACATTGTTGATTTTCTGGTTATTTGAATTTATTCCGGCATTGGCTACAATTGCGCTGGTAAATGTTTTGGTGCCACCAATACTTTGATTTCCGGTTGTAGAAACCATATTTGTAACAAGTCCGTCGGCGTAAGTTTTATTTACAGCATCGCTGCTAGCTGTGGGGTTGCCAACATTGGTAATTTTCTGGTTATTTGAATTTATTCCGGCATTGGCAACAATTGAGCTGCTAAAAGTTTTTGCGCCTGAAATGGTTTGGGTGCCATCTGTTGTAACAAGATTAGCTGGTTTGTTCGCCAGGTCGTTGTAATTGCCAGAGGTTGCAACGTTTGACAGCTCGGGTTTTTCAGAAAGATCAGTGTAACTCCCAGAGGTTGCAACACTTGCCAATTCTGGTTTATTCGACAGGTCGTTGTAATTGCCAGAGGTAGCAACGGTTGACAGCGCGGGCTTATCTGAAAGATCGGTGTAACTCCCGGAAGTTGCAACATCTGCAAAATCGGGTTTATTCGACAGATCGTTATAACTGCCTGAGGTTGCAACTGTTGAAAGTGCTGGTTTATTGGTTAGGTAATTATAGTCAGCAGAACCTGCTGTTTCGGCATATCGGGCAACAGGTACGCTTAAAATATCGGAAGTGCCATATAGTTGCCCGTTTATTTCAATGGTTAACGAGTAGGTGCTTCCAGACCAATCGATATTATTTGCAAACATGTTTTTATATTTCGAGCCTATTTCAAGTGTAAAAAGCCCGAACCCGTTAGTTTTTACTGAATGGCTTTCTGAATATGCAACAGCGCCGCCCGAGGAAGGCATAATAGAAATATCAACAGTTATATCTTCGTTGGCCCTTATATTGCCATTGGCATCGCGCAAAACACCCTGGTACTTGAAAGTTGCCGGTGCCTGTGAAAATGTAATAAAACAAAAAAAGAATAAGAATGCAGATGTTAAAATAGTACGTTTCATTGATAAGTAATGGGTTAGTGTTTAACAATTTGAAATGTTTTCTGGACTTGGTTGCCCCTGGTAATTTTCAGGTAATACACAGCAGGGGGCAGGGCCGAAAGATCCAATTCTTCCGAAGCCGATAATGTTTCGCCCGATTTTAGCACACTGCCATTAATATCGAAAAGCTGATATTGCAAAGTTTCGGTAACATCGGTAAGCAGGTGCAAAATGCCGGTTGTAGGGTTCGGATAAACTGTAACTTCAATATACATTTCGGTAAAGTTGTTTTCAACAGTAATGCTTAAACCCGATTGTTGGAAACCCTGTGTAAGTGTGGCGTTGGAAGGTTTGTGTGTTTCGGTGACAACTTCGCCAAGGGTCCATGAAAGAGAACCGTTGCCTGCTGTTACCTCATAACCGCCTGCAGGGGCGTGTACTTCGAGATTTTGTGCCCGGGCTGCATAGGAAAACAAAAGAGCCAGGCAGCAACTAAAAAACAATTGCTTCATAGTGTTTGTGTTATATATGTTAATTATTAAATTCAATAAGTTTGCCGTTTTGAATTTGCTGTTATTTAGCTTAAACTATTAATCTTTAACACAACGTACGCTAAAACCATGCTTATTGCTTTTTTCTGTTGTTAGATGGGCATCGTTGTTGCTTGTTGTGATAAACAGGTAAAACGTTGTGTCTTGTGAAGGGGAAGAGCTTGACCACCAATAGCCGTGGTTTGAATAGGTGTGGTCATATACCCCGTCGGTTTTAACATAGCCGTTGTAGCTTGCTTTGTAACCACTTGTACCTCCATTTAGCAATTTACTTTTAGCGCCTTCAGCACCGCCCAGAAAGTCTAATAAGGTTTGAAATTCTGCTTCTGATGGGATATGCCAACCGCTTGGGCACAAATTTCCTGAACTTACTGCAAGCCAGTTATATAAAATTCTTGTTCCATCGCTGTTTTGGCAGTATGCAGACACTCCCAGGTTAGCCCACTGATTATTGTTTGATGCATTTGTTATTGGTGTTGCATTTTTTAGCTTTTTAACTTTAAGGTCATCTGCCATCCAGAACTGGTCGCCAATTAACACTGTATTGTAGTTGTTGCCGTCAACATCGTATAGTCCTTTTTGCGAATATTCTATAATATCGAGCAGGTTTGCAATTATTGAATCGGTATAAGCTTTATTTACTGCATCGCCGCTTGCTGTTGGGGTGCCAACATTGGTTATTTTCTTGGTTTTTGAATCTATACCATTTTGAGCAGTTATTGTTTTGGTAAAAGTTTTTTGGCCGGTAATGGTTTGCGTACTGTCTTTTGTTACCAGGTTCAAAGGCCTGTTGTTTAGGTCGTTATAGTTTCCGCTTGTTGCAACTGCTGCAAAATCTGGCTTTTCAGAAAGATCGGAGTAACTCCCCGAAGTTGCAACATCTGCAAAATCGGGCGTATTGGACAAGTCGTTATAATTGCCCGATATGGCCACTGCAGAAAATGACGGTTTATTAGTGAGTTTGTTGTAGTTTGCCGCTTCGGCATACCTTGCTACCGGCACACTTAAAATATCGGAAGTGCCGAAGAGCTGCCCGTTAATTTCAATGGTAAGTGAGTAGGTTTTACTGCTCCAGTCGATATTTGCAAAATTGTCTTCATACTCTTTACCAATTTCCAGTGTAAAAACCCCAAACTCGTTTGTTTTTACAGAATGGTTTTCGGTGTAAACTACAGTTTCTGATGTTGAAGGAATAATATTGATGTTAACCGTTATGTTCTCATTAGCCCTAACATTGCCATTGGCATCGCGCAATACAGCCTGGTACTTGAAAGTTGCCGGCGCCTGTGCAAAAGTTATTGCTCCAATAAGGGCAATAAAACAGAATGATAAAAAGATTTTTTTCATAGTTTGATGTGTTAAGTTTTATAGTTTAAATAATTGTAAACATGAATATTGAATAAAAAACATGATTTTCAGGCTCAAAACAGGCCATTCAATTACGTTTGCCCTGAACCGGGACATAACGTTTTTGTGTGTACAAATAATTCACCTGCTGGTACAGGCTGTTATAAAATCAGGGAATAAAAAATACAATAAATTCTTATCCGTAACGGGTTAATGAAATGAAATGTGCAAGGCATAGGGTTATTTTTATATGGTTTGTGGTTGAATTTTTCTAATATAATATTCAATTTGGTTTATACAAATGTTCTCTCTTTATATTCGCAATTTGCTGGGAACAAAACTTTCCTTACTTTGAGGAACGAAATATTTTTTATCAATTAATGCCAACATCATTTTTGCATGTACAAATAAACTGAATTATTTTATAATGGCAAAATATGGCTAGCCTTCTTTTGTTTTAAAACTTGTATATAAAAGAAATACAACACATTATAGCTCGCTGTATAACATGCTTGTCAAGTAGGGGCAAAAAGCAATATTTTAAACGGACACAGTTGTTGTTAGAGTGTTTGACTGCAATGCAGCAGGTGCGATAACGGCTTACAATACTGGATAAATGGGTTTTCTGAAAAAGAAAGGTTGCAAAAAAAGTGCTTTTTTTGCAACCTCAGTGTTTTTGTGAACATCTCTGTATTTTCTGTGGTTCCTAATTATAAAATGAAACCACAATGTTTTTCAGGGTATTTATAGTGCAACAAACTATTTTGTTAATCCATTGTTTGGATTTATTAAAATTGTTTCTGGTTTATTGCTGGTCGTAATCGCTTTCCCATTCAGCGCCGTCATCGCCTTTTTGGCCAGCCAGGCGTATTAGGAAGTTTTTGGCCGGGAAATAGGGTTTCATGTGAATGTCGAGGTGAATACGGTCTTTCTGCACCGGATCCTGCTCGAACCGCTTAATGCTGAAATTTTCTATAAGTTTATCAGGGCCGGTTATGCTATCGAGAAACTTAATAATCTGGCCCATGAGTTCTTTACGGGTTTTTGCGTTAAAGTTTTCAAAAGCCCTGCGGTTCAGAAAATCCATCATTACCTTGGTAACATAGTCGAACACACGCACTACAGAATATGTTTGCAAGCCCAGGTTATCGCCATTGAAAAGAGTTTTGGCAGAAAAGGCCATAACCTTGCCATATTCGTTTACCATAGGTATTAAACCCATTTTTTCGAGGTTGGCAATATCGCTTTTTTTCAGGTCGAAGCGTACGCCCTGAACCTCGTTTATGCCACCAAACTTTTTACCGGCCGTAACCTGCGACATTAGGGTTTTATAAATTTTACCGGCAAGTGCCCCTGATGGCGGTACAAAAAGGTCTTCTTCTTCTATATCACTAATTTTGGCGCGGCCAACAAGCCAGTTGCATGTCATAATAATATTTGAACGGTATGCATCACCTCCGGTTAAATGGGCCGATTCGAACATTTCCATTACATCATCGGGTTCGTCGAGGTGTTCAAAATCGGTTACCAGCATTACTTTGTTTTCGTAGGCAATTTTGGCCCATTTTTCGATTACGGCATTCGAGCCCAGGTACCCGGGAATAACCAATAAACCGTAATTGTTGCTTAAATCGAGTCGGTCGTAATTTTTTCTGAGCTCGGCAGCTACAGCATCAATAAACCTTGTATTGTCAAGGTCTTTCAGTTGGTCGAGCTCGGCATTCATGATAAACACATTTTTCAGTTTATCTTCCTCGGTATTTTTAAAGAAAAGTGCCACCGACCGGAACGAACGCTCAATTTCTTTTGATGATTCAATGGCTTTCCCGATATTGGCAGCAAGGGTTTTTTCGGCTTTATCGGCACGTTCATTAGCTTCATCTATCATCTTGCCTATATCATCGGAGTTTTCCAATATTTCTGCCCAATATTCAAGGTTTTTTTTCAGTGCTTCTCTTTCGTCTTTTTTCGAGACTTCTGACAGAAATATTTTTTTTCGGGCTTTTCTTTCGGGGTTGAGGTTCTGTACCTCATCGATAGAAGCTTCCAACAACTCGAAACCTCCATACCTGGCTAATCGATCAAAGCTTTCTTCAAGCTGTAGTTCGGGAGCTGCGCCTGCTTTTGCTTTAGGATTGGTCTGACTCATACTCAATTATTATTGTTCTTCCTGGTTAAGTTCTGCTATTAAACCTTTTATTGCGCTGATAAGTGCTGTTTTCGCTTCCGGATCGGTAAGTGCAGCTTTTAAAATTTTATTGGTTTTTAGCTGTTTTACCATTTTACGGTATTGTTGCGATTCCTGGGTAAGTTCTTTTAGAAAACTGCTTTTATTGGTTATTCCTTTTAACCCAAAGTCGCCCAGGTTACGAAACTGAATTTCTTCCTTAATAGTACCGCCATCGCTGTTCTCAAATTCAACTTCAACTTTAGGCCTGAAGTGTTCAAATACTTCTTCAACGGTTTTTAACCCTTCAATAATTTCGGGTTTAACAGGGGTGTTGTCGGTAAGTTTTTGAATAATAAGTGTTTTGTTCTGGGGTATCTGCTGTATTGCCTCGTTAACATCGAGCCTGACCTCCGAACCTCCTATGCTGTATGTATTATCCATAATTAAGGTTTAATTATAAACTAATGCCTTTTTGTTTTTTGTCTTTTATGTTTCGATAACAAAAGCTAAACAATTATTACTGTTTTTATACACAGAATGGCCAATTTTAATAAAATAAAGCAAGAAAAAAAAATTTTATCAACTATATAAATGTTTATAACGGGTATATTCCAACTGTTTTTATGTTTTTGGTTTGTTTATATCTGAACCTTTTTCAACGGTAATTTCAATTTCGTTTTTAGGGTTTAATGTTACTGTAATTTCGCATCCATTGGTTATTTCCCCCGATATTATGCGCCTGGAAACGGGGGTTCGTAGTTCCGAACGGATAACCGACCTTAACGGGCGCGCACCGTAAGCCGGGGTGTAGCCTTTTTCTGCCAGGTAATCTCTTGCCTTACTGTTAATTTTTAATTCTATACCCTGTTCGTTTAACGATTGCACCAGTACTTTCATTTGCAAATCGAAAATTTTACCAATGGTTTCCCTTGTTATGGGCGCAAAGGGCACAATTGAGGTAAGCCTGCCTAAAAATTCAGGGCGAAAATAATTGCCCATAATTTCCATGAGATCGTTTGATTCGGGCAGGGTATTATGCTGGTTATAACTGTTAACTATATAATCGCTCCCTATATTTGAAGTGAACAATACTACTGAGTTTGAGAAGTCGCCGGTTTTCCCGAGCCTGTCGTGTAATTTGCCCTCATCTAATATTTGCAGGAAAATATCAAAAACCGACTTATGGGCTTTTTCTATTTCGTCGAACAAAACAATGGAATATGGATGTTGGCGGATTTTATTAACCAGCATGCCCCCTTCTTCATACCCTACATACCCGGGAGGTGCTCCATAGAGAAGTGCTGCAGAGTGTTCTTCTTTAAATTCCGACATATCGAAACGTATCATTGCCGATTGATCCTGAAACAGAAAATCGGCAAGTTGTTTTGCCAGTTCTGTTTTGCCAGTTCCTGTGGGGCCTAACAGGAAAAAGGCGCCTATTGGCAGCCCTGCCTGCGAAAGTCCCGATCTCGATTCGAGTATTGCATCGGTAATGGTTTTTACAGCAGTGTCTTGTCCGATAATCTTGGCTTTCAGTTGATCTTCCATGTTTAGCAAGCGTTCCTGTTCGCTTGAAAGAAGCTTGCCTACAGGAATACCGGAGCTTTTTGCCAATATTGTTGCCACATCGGGTATGGTAACTTCTGCTTTACGGTTTTTACAGGTTTCTGATATACGCTTCAGCCAAGCCTCAATTTCGGGTTTGCCGGGTGTTTCTGTATTTACAGCGGGAAGTTCATTTTCTTTAATTGTAAATACAAGTTTGTTAAACACGTTTTGGGTTGAGTTTATAAAGGTAACCAGTGCATTGTGATCGTTTGTGTTTATTTCACTGAGCTCCGTAATCAATCTTTCTGCCTGGTGAGGGGTGGTATCAATAAGTATTCGCAATGCCGACATGGTGCGGTCGAGAAGGTCAATAGCTGAGTCGGGCAGGCACCGCTCTTTTGCATACCTTTTCGAAAGTTTAACGGTATCTTCAATTACAGCCCTTTCAATGGCTATATTGTGGTGAAGGGCATAAACGCACATAGCGTTTTCTACCATTTGAACGGCATCGTTTATTGTTGGTTCTTCAATATCGAGAAATTCAAACCGGCGTTTTAGGTTTGGATCGGAATCGATGTGCTTGCGGTACTCATCGCGCGAAGTGGTGCCAATTAGTGTAAAACCGCCTTTCGAAAGCTCCGACTTTAAAAGGTTTACAACCCCTTGGTAGCCATTGTTTTTGTCGATTATAGTGTGTATGTCGTCGATAAACAATAGTGCCTTCGGATATTTTCTTAGTTCGTTAAGAATGTTTTTTAACCTGTCTTCGAGTTCACCCTTATATGTAGCCCCGGCAAGCAGTTCTGAAATGTTTAGCTCAAAAAGCCTTGCCTCGTATAACTGTACAGGCACAAGTTTCTCAACAATTGAGTTTGCAAGGCTGTGAACAACAGAAGTTTTGCCAACACCGGGGTCGCCGGTAACAATTACATTCGGCCTGCTCAAACGGCAAATAATTTCAGCAATCGACATTAATTCGATATCGCGGCCAACAACCTTGTTAAGTTTCCCGTTTCTTGCCCCTTCGAGAAGATCGACACAATACAATAGCTTTGGTGCTGTGCCAGATGCCTGTTTGCCTTTAACGGTTCCAGTATTATTTTCCGAACCTGCAATTGAAGCTTTTTCTTGTATCCGCTCAATAACCGTATCGCCTTTTAGGGGGAAAGTTTTTAGCTGATCGTACGAAAAGCCGACACCTGGCAGGCACAATGCCGCCAAAACACATATCGGATCAAGTTCGTCTTTTTGTAACTTAACGCAAATATTTTCGGCTTCATAAAAAACATTGTCAATATTTTCGTTGCCCTCGATAAGCTGTGGTATTTTTGTGGACTTGGGTTGATCTTCTATGCGAACATCGGCCCAATCGGCCATGTAATAAATGTCTTCGCCCCAGCCACTGAGCAGGCCTGCAATACCCGAGTCCTTGTGAAGCAGGCCTTTTAGCAGGTGGGCAGGTGTAAACTGCGAATGATAATTTTCGCGTGCTGTTGCCTGGGCAACCCTGATGGCGTTTTTAAGCTCATCGGTTATATGTATTGAAAAATCGTTGGACATAGGGGTGGTTTTCTTTTGATGTTTTTTTTTTTACAATATCGAACAATGTTACTTTACTTGAAGTGTATAGTTTTTAACAGTGCTCCATTCTCCATCGTTATCTTTCGCCCTGACATAAAAAATATAATTGCCCGGGCCTGAAAGGATGCTTCGGTAAACAGCTTGTTTTATTTCTACTTTACCGATATTTTTAATTTCATATTCGTAACCAGAAATATTTCCACCTATGGCAGAATCGGGGTCGAACGATTTTGTAGCATCAATCTCTATTTCGTACTTGTCGATTACAGAAATTTGTTTTACGCTTGCCTGTGCTACCGGAACAATATTTTTTCTACTGATAAGCTGCAATTGAAGCAATGAGGTATTTTTAAGCGGATCGGTAAAATGTATTGTTATTGGAATTTCGCCTGCTGTTTTGGCCTTTAACTGTATTTTGTTGCTTTTCGGCTCAAGTTCGGCAAAGCATTTGTTGCTGTCGTGTTCGATATGAATTTTACAATGGGCCAGGTTATTGGCATTATAATTATATGTTACCTGGTGGTTAATTTTTACAGTGTCGGTGTAATTGTTCCCATTCTTATGAAGTGTTGAATTGTCGGGCCGGCTTAGGTTTATGTTGCCCAGAAAATTTTCGCTGCCCCAAATGTCGGCCCTGTTATCGCATGAGCTAAAAACTAATAAAACAATAATTGAATAAAGCAGAAAGTTGATTTTGTTCCTCATTTTAAGGCTTATTTGCGTGCACATTAAATGCCTGCCTGGTTTTAACGGTAGTATATTTGTTATAAACAGGTTAAATCTAGTATTTAGTTGAAGGGCATGCATAGTTTATTCTTTAACAAATTTTCTGATAATGGTTTTGTTGTTGTTTGATAATTTGAGCAGATATATGCCAGATGGTATATGAGATATGTCAATTGTGCTGCTTGTTCCTTTAAGGTTTGCTACCAGGTTGCCTTTTAAATCGAATATCGATATGGAACCTGCATCATTTAAAACTAAATTGGTTTTTAGGTTTAAATAATTGCCTGCCGGGTTCGGCGTTATTGATAAATAGTTATCCTTAACTTGTTCAATACCTGAGGGGCCTTCGACAATTACTGCCTTGTAATTGGTATATTTGTTTGAACAACCGCCCGGGCTATGCACTGTTAGGCTTACTGTGTGCTCGCCCGGAATATAAAAATAATGCCAGGGGTTTTCTTTCGTTGAATGATCGCCTTCGTCAAATGTCCATAAAAACTCCGATGCATTAATGCTCCTGGAGATAAACCGAACAGCTTCGCCCGGGCTGATAACGGTTACATTGTTATCAACCTCAAATGCGGCAACAGACGAATCGACAGCTAATTGAATGCTTTTACTTATTGTGCAGCCGTCTGTCCGTTTGCCGGTGAGGGTTATATTTTCGTTGCGGTAGAAGTTTTTTATTGAATATGTTTCACTATTTTTCAGTGTATCACCGTTGTTTATCCATTCAAAAGTATATTCATCACTATGGCTTACGGTAAGATCAATTTTATCGCCTTTACAAACTGTTTGGTTGCCGTCGGGTGAAACGGAAAACAGTTCGCCGCCCATGGGGATGCTAAAACTTCCCTTAGCTGTATTGTAAAGTGCCATTGAAGGTGTATATTGGTTATAAGTGTATTCGATGTTCAGGCAGGTAACGTTTTCGGGTATAAGCGACGCATCAAGTTCATTGCCGTTTACAGCAGCGGGATAATCGGGGCAGCTAAAGGTGCCTGTGTAGGTAATTAAGTTTTTGTAATCGGGTTTTGGCCCGGCAACAAAGGCGGTGAGGTCAATTATGCCTGCTTCCCTGTATGCCGAAGGGGTAACAAAGAATTTGAATTCGGGCTTAATCATGGTGCTCAAATAGAGCGTAGTGTCAATTCCACAGCCCAGGTATTTTCCTGCAACAATTGTAAAATCGTGGCGGACATTCCATTTGTTTTTTTCCGATGCCAGATCGTGCAGGTTCCAGCTTATGCCAGACTGGTAGTTTAAGCTGGCTGTAGAACAGGTAATGTTGGTTTCGCGTGCAGTGCCATTGCCTATTATTGCCGATAAAGGCATGGTTGCGTTGGGATAGCCTGTTTCCCCGACAATATTTATTGTTTGAGGAAATATTGTTTCAGTATTGGCCCCCCTTACAAACTGATATTGTTTTTCAAATTCTGTACCTAAACTTCCATTTTCGAAAGTAAAAACAAACTTTATGTAAATTGTCGTGGCACTATATGCATCGACAGTTTTAAGGCTGGGGTTGTTTCTTAAATTTATTCTCGTTGCAGCATTGGGCACACCATTAAAAATATATTGGTTGTTCCCCCCTGAAACCCTTACCGCTATTAGAAGCGATGAGTAACTTGCATAACTGCAGCCTGGTTCAAGATAAATTAGGTCTGATACCAATGGGTTGTTATCGTAACAAATAGTGGAAACACTCTTAAAGTTAATTTTGCCTGTGCAGGTTTGAGAGAATGCATGTTCAGTGCCCAGGCAAAACAGGGTTGCTATAATTATTGAAAGGTACTTCATTGATAAATGGTAATAGTTAAAAATTATATTTCAGGCTTAACCCTTTATTATAGAAAGCACTGCCCATGTTCGAGCCTGCCTGCATGTACTGGTAGAAAAATGGTTCGATACACCATGTGTTGTTCACAAAAATCTCAAGGTTTATGCCTATAAACCCGCCACCAATAAAAGAGTTTTTTGGCCCTATGTCGTTTATCACATTACTTTCGGCACTTTCCCTGCCTGCAATTAAACCGGCTGTGCCATTTAGAAAGAAAGTGTTTTGCAACTCCAAAACTGTATAGCAGATATATGGGGCAAGGTTTATGTTTTTAACAGAAGAATATTCAATAGTTCCGGACTCGAATAGAATATCAAAGCCGACAAATATATTTTTTTTCAGATAGTGGTTATATCCCAGGAAAAAAGTATTGGTATTTTCTTTATTGTCAATATTTATTGTACTTCCGGCTTTAATGCTTTTAAAACCTTCTAAATGACGCAGTTTAATATTTCCTGCCTGCGAATACAAAACGGAAAAAACAGGTAGCAGAAGCAGTGATGTAAAGCTTGCTTTGAAAAATTTCTTTAACATGTTATATGGTTTACATAAGCAAAGCTTATGGTTTAATTATTAGTTTCTTATTAATGTAGCTTTTGTAATATCTTTTCCTTTAAGTTCTATTTTTCCATTGCGGCTTCCATTTTTTTCAAACATTTGTATGATTAGCTTTCCATTATCGGTGCCGGTGTATAAAGGAATTGCTATTACAATGGCCTGCTTGGCCCTGGCGTTTACTTCGCTGTCAACTGGCAGTTTAACTTCTACCGGTTCGATAAACTTTGAATGTAATATTGAACCCGACTTTTTACCGCCAAGTGGGTTTTCAACCTGCGTAATAATAATATCGCCAAAAGTATATCTGCTTGTAGATTTGTTAACCAGGTACATTTTTAGGTATGTAAAACTTTCATCGTTCATAATGTTGGTAACAACAAAATATATTTTCGAGTTATGCGAAGAAAAACTATATGGGTTTGTTGATGAAAGTGTTATAGAAAGGTTTTTTTTCAGATTTTCCATTTGCCGCTCAGTATATACTGTAACTGTAGAGTCTTCGTCTGAAACTAATGTGCCTGATTTTTCTTGTGTTGCATTTATAAGGCAACTACTACCATTACCTGGTAAACTCCTTAATTGTTGCGAGGGGTAAGCTGACTGGAAAATAAAAAATACAGAAAACACTATTAAGCATCTGGCTGGTGATATTAAATGCTTCTGTAACCCGGCTTTGTTATTCATATACTGCGACTATTGTTTAAACGATACTATAATTTTTAACGGTTCACTTATTATAATATCTTTTAATGGAACCCACAAAACTAATAAAAAAGTTATAACGAGCAATGTACATTGTTTATCCATAAAACTAAGTAATAAAGGTTTCGCGCTATTCAAAGGTTCAGGGGGCAAGCAAAAAAGATGGTTCAATTGCATGCAAGCTAATTCTTGCCTGCTTGTTTTGTTGATACAAAAAATGCAACCTTAATTATATTGTTTATTAGTTCTTCCCGGTAAAGGCAAATTACCTTTTCCCGATTATGTAGTCTTCAAGCTGGCTAATTGTGTTTTTTTGTGCTTCTATGGTTTTGTTTACAACATCGCCTATAGAAACTATACCCATCAGCTTTTCGTTTTCTACAACTGGCAGGTGCCGCACCCTGTGGTCGTTCATAAGTTTCATGCACTCGTTTACGGTAGTGTTTAGTTTAACCGCATAAACCCGGTCGGTCATTAAATCGCCAACTTTCGAATCGCGCGAGGTTTTGCCCATTAATACAATTTTGCGTGCATAGTCGCGTTCCGAAAATATGCCCAAAACCTTGTTTTCTTCCATTACCAGCACTGCACCAATATTGTTCCCGGCCATTTTTTTCAGGGCTTCGTAAACTGTTGTCCCAGGGCCTACAGATATTGCATTGTGCCCTTTTGTTTCCAGAATTTCTTTTACGGTAAACATTTTGCTCTATTTTTTTTTTCATAAGTTACTAAATATCAAATCTCTTTCAAAATTATATTCAAAAAAAGCTTCTTGTGCAAACATTCATCCTGAAATACGAAGGCAGAAATAAGTATGTTCATCTTAAAAATAGCCGGGCAATATTTTCCATGAAGCAATAGTTTCTTTAACTTTAAATATTAACACTATAAGTATGGCAACAAAACAAATAGGAATTTTAACTGCCGGCGGCGATTGTCCGGGATTAAACGCAGCAATAAGGGGGATAGGAAAAACAGCAATGGGCCGTTACGAAATGCAGGTAATTGGTTTTTATGACGGTTTCAGGGGCTTGATGGAAAACCGTTTTGTTCGCATGGACAGCAGTTTTCTCTCGGGAATATTGACACTTGGCGGCACTATACTGGGAACAAGCCGCGATAAACCAAATAAAATGGTTATTGGAGGAAAAGTAATGGATATGACCGAGGTAATTGTAGAGAATTATTATAAACACCACCTCGATTGTTTGGTTTGTTTAGGTGGGGGAGGCACCCAAAAAAATGCATTTCACCTGATGCAGCAGGGGTTGAATGTTATTACCCTGCCCAAAACTATCGACAACGATATTGAAGGCACCGACATTACTTTTGGCTTCGACACTGCCCTCGGAATTGCCACCGAGGCCATCGATCGCCTGCATAGCACTGCTTCAAGCCATCATCGTATTATTGTTGTGGAAATTATGGGGCACAATACCGGATGGCTCACGCTGGGGGCTGGTATTGCCGGTGGTGCCGATGTAATACTTATACCTGAAATACCATACGACATATCGGTAATAGCCGAAGCAATTCTGCAAAGAAACCGAGCCGGAAAGCATTTTAGTATTGTGGCAGTGGCCGAAGGTGCTGTTTCCCTTGAAGAAGTTAAAAAACTGGAAATTCTTGAAGGGAGAAAAGAACGGGCCGATAAGGAAGATGATAAAGAGATTAAAAGGAAAATAAAACAAGAAATCTCCGAACTAAAACAAAAAGCTTCGGGAAACACACTGCAACTTGCTATGGAACTGGAGAAGCTTACTATGGTGGAATCGAGGGTAACTATTCTCGGGCACCTGCAAAGAGGGGGGATACCTTCGTCGGCCGACAGGTTGCTGGCAACCCGGTTGGGCACAGCCTGTGCTTCGAACATACAATTCGAAAAATTTGGCGTTATGCTTGGCATGAATGGCGACAATATTTGCGATGTGCCCCTAAAAGATGTGGTGGGCAAACGCAGAATGGTGCCATTCGACCACCCCTGGATTGAATCGGCAAGAAATGTAGGAACCTGCCTGGGCGATAAACTGGTTTAACCGGCCCCGGTTTTAAGATACTGGTTGGTATAGTTTCAATGCAAGTGGTAGTTAATAATTTTAGCTTATTCTGTAACTTTTAGCTTATATTTTTGTATTTGGCTAATTACTTAGAAACACTATTGGGAATTGGAAACGGGTTTAAAGCGTACTATTGTTGTTGCTGTTTGTATTTGTGCTTTTTTGCAGTCTTTTGCGTGCGAAGTTGACAGTTTAAGGGCCGTGAGATGCAATATAGAAACCTACGTCAACAAGTTAAATGTACAGTTTTACGGTATTTCGAAGTTTAATAATTTTGAGATTTCTTCGGGCACACATAATAATGATATACGTTTTAACCCAAATGAAAACTTAAACCTGGGTTTAGGTTTTAATTACAAGTTGCTGGGTTTTGGGGCTGCAATCAATTTTGGCTTTCTTAACAACGACCAGGAAAGGTTTGGCGCCACCAAAAGTCTCGACATGCAAATGGATATTTTTACCCGTAAAATCTTGTATTCAGCAAATTTGCAGTATTACCAGGGGTATTACTGGCAAAACCCCGACGATTTTTTTCATAACTGGAGCGTTAAAGATTCGATGCTTATAAGGCCTGATATAAAAACACTTACCCTGGGAATTAATGGTATATACATATTTAACAGCAGTAACTTTTCATTTAAAGCTGCATTCCAGAACACCGAACGACAATTAGCCAGCGCCGGTTCATGGCTTTTGGCCGGAAAACTATCGGTATATGGTATTGCTGCCGACTCTTCGCTCGTACCTTACGGGCTAAAAGAACTTTACCCTTCAGTTAAGGAAATTAAAGGGCTATCAGCAATAAACATGGGGGGTGCCGGCGGATATGCCTATACCTATGTGCCAGGCGAATATTTTTATTTTAATGCTACTTTGCTAGCGGGCTTTAACCTTCAATCGGTTTCACGTATTAATCTGGCCGGGGAGAACATTGGTGGTAAATGCCGTATTTCTTCCAATGCCCAGTTCAGGATTGCCATTGGGTGTAATAAACCCAAATATTATTATGGTTTTTCGGTAACTGCCGATTCATACTCCATTAAAAATGCCAGCGAAACCGATTTTAAGTACAATTATGGCAGAATACGCTTTTTTTACGGACGAAGGTTTAATTTGAAGGGGAACTAAAAAAAAGAAAGCTTGCTCAAGGGTCATATGCAAGCTTTCTGCTAATATGGGTCAAATCGTTAGGGCTAATGGCTCTAAAAGTAGTAATTAAAATTAAACCAACAAGTGCTTTGGTTAAAAAAAGTTAAAGTCTATTTGAAAAAAAAAATAAAACTGGTGTTAATATAAAATATATTGAATTGAATTATAGTGACTTAACAGTCTTGTTCAGCTTCAATAAATTTTTTAGCAATTTGGGCAATAAATCTAAACTAAGCATGTTGGCCCCATCCGATTTTGCTTGAAGCGGGTCGGGATGGGTTTCTATAAACAGTCCGTTAACCCCAACGGCAATGCCTGCCCGGGCAATGGTTTCAATCATGTCGGGCCTTCCGCCCGAAACCCCCGATTGCTGGTTGGGCTGCTGGAGCGAATGGGTAATATCGAGCACTACCGGAAAGCCAAAAGCTTTCATTTCCGGAATTCCCCTGAAATCAACTATCAAGTCGCCATAACCAAACATTGTGCCCCTGTCGGTCAGCATTACCTGTTTGTTGCCAGAGTCCACAACTTTTTGTGCAACATGTTTCATCGACGATGGGGCTAAAAACTGGCCTTTCTTAATGTTTACAATTTTACCGGTATTAGCGGCAGCAACCAGGATATCGGTTTGGCGGCACAAAAAGGCTGGTATTTGAAGTATGTCGGCAACCTGTGCTGCAAAAGCAGCTTCTTCGGCAGAATGTATATCGGTAACAACTGGTATGCCGTACCTGTCTTTAACATCGGAAAGCACCTGTAAAGCTTTTTCGTCGCCGATACCCGAAAACGAGTCGATTCTCGACCGGTTGGCTTTTCGGTACGATGCTTTAAATATGTAGGGTATATTTAATTCGGTGGTAATGTTTTTCACCTGTTCTGCAACTTCAAAACAAAGTTCCCTGCTTTCAACCACGCATGGGCCGGCCAAAAGAAAATAATTTTCTGAGGAAAGAAGACTGTTAAATAGCGAACTGTTCATTTTACATAAATTTGATATGTAAAGATATTATTGAAAAGGAACTTAATGCTAATAATTGTATTTATCCTTCCACATTATTTTAAGCCTTTCCTCAATTTCTTTTTCCCGGGCATTTTTTTGCGGTTGGTAGATTTTGGTGCCGGTAAGTGTTTCGGGCAAAAAGTTGTCGGCTATAAAGTTGTTTTCGTAAGAATGGGCATACTTATATTCCTGTCCATAGCCAATATCTTTCATGAGTTTTGTGGGGGCATTGCGCAGGTGCAGGGGCACAGGGTTGTCGCCAGAGTTTGATACAAGTTCCTGGGCTGTATTTATGGCCATATATGCCGAGTTGCTTTTGGGCGATGTGGCAAGATAAATGGTTGCTTCCGAAAGAATAATGCGCGATTCTGGCCAACCAATCATATTAACTGCATCGAAACATGCAGTTGCCATTAAAAGGGCATTCGGGTTTGCCAGCCCTATATCTTCGGCGGCCAGAATTATCAGCCTGCGGGCAATAAATTTAACGTCTTCGCCCCCTTCAATCATTCGGGCAAGCCAATAAACAGCTGCATTGGGGTCGCTTCCCCTTATCGATTTTATAAATGCTGAAATAATATCGTAATGTTGCTCTCCGTTTTTATCGTACAGGGCAAGGTTTTGCTGAAGGTGTCCTTTAACAGATTCGTTTGTGAGGATTATATTTTTTTTGCCTGTTTGCAGTTCGGAGTTTAAAACAATTTCCAGAAGGTTGAGCAATTTACGTGCATCGCCTCCCGAATAGCGAAGGATTGCTTCGTATTCAGCAATTTCTATTTCGAAGTTTTTAAGGTAGTTATCGTATTTGAGCGCCCTGTTAAGTATTTTTATCAGGTGTTCTTTCTCCAGGTTTTTTAGAATGTACACCTGGCAACGCGAAAGCAGAGGCGATATTACCTCGAACGATGGGTTTTCGGTTGTTGCGCCTATGAGTGTTATGGTGCCTGCTTCAACTGCCCCCAGCAGCGAATCTTGCTGTGCTTTGTTAAACCGGTGGATTTCATCGATAAAAAGCACGGGGTTTGGGGCATTAAAAAATTTTTGTTTTTTAGCGTTTTCAATGGTTTCGCGAACATCTTTTACGCCAGAGTGTATTGCGCTCAAGCTGTAAAATGGCCTGTCGAGGGTATTTGCTATTATCCGGGCCAGGGTGGTTTTGCCTACCCCTGGGGGGCCCCATAAAATAAAAGAAGGGATATTGCCTGAATCAATACTTTTCCGCAGCATAGCCTTATTGCCTACCAGGTGTTCCTGCCCGATATAATCGTCGAGGCTGTGTGGCCGCATTCGGTCGGCCAAAGGCTGGTTTGAAAAATATCCCGGTTCCACTATGTTATTAATTAGCAGCTTTTTGTTACGGGGAACAAATTATAATTTAATGCCAGTTGTTTTTATTGTTGTTCTACTTTTTTAATCCACTCGCGGGCATTCACAAAAGCCTCAACCCAGGGAGCAATAATGTCGTCTTTTCGGTTTTCGGGATAATAAGCCCAGTTCCAGGGGAAAGTTGCCCTTTCGAGGTGTGGCATCATAACAAGGTGCCTGCCATCGTTTGAGCACAGCCCGGCAACATTATAGTCGGAACCGTTGGGGTTTCCGGGGTATTGGCTGTGCGAGTAATACATGGCGATATTATAGTTTTCCTTTGGCATTTCGAGATTGAATTTTCCTTCGCCGTGGGCAATCCATATCCCAAGCCTTGAGCCCGCAAGTGTTTTTAGCATAACCGATTTGTTTTCGGGAATATCGACAGAGAGGAAGGCTGACTCGAATTTATGAGACTCGTTGTGCGACATAAATGGTTTCTTGTTTAAACCAGGTTGAACAAGGTTAAGTTCCATCATAAGCTGGCACCCGTTACATACACCCAGGCTTAAAGTGTCGGTACGGGCATAGAACTTATCGAGTGCCTCTTTAGCTTTGGGGTTGAACAGGAATGCACCGGCCCAGCCTTTGGCGCTGCCCAAAACATCGGAGTTAGAGAACCCGCCGACAAAAACAATCAGGTTTACATCTTCGAGGGTTTCGCGGCCGCTAATTAAGTCGGTCATGTGCACATCTTTAACATCGAGGCCGGCAAGGTGCATTATAAATGCCATTTCCCTGTCGCCATTAACCCCTTTTTCCCTTATTATTGCTGCTTTGACTCCTGTTTTTGTTGTGCGTTCCACTTCAATTCCATATTTTCCGGGCTCACCGGTGAAATGTTTGGGAAAGTTGAACCGTAGCTCCTGCTCGGCAAAGTTAAGCAACCGTTCTTTAGCCAGCTTTGCCGGAGTTTGTTTCTTATCGAGGAGGTACGAAGTATGAAACCACAGACCGCGAAGGTAATTAATATCGGGCGACAGGCGTTGTGTGCCATGCTTAATGGTAAACCGGCGCTGAAGGTTTATTTGGGCAACAGGTTCCGCAACAATGTCCATATCGTGGAGTTCTTTCATAAAACTTCCTTCGTCTTCAACCTGTACAAGCAGTGCAGGTTTTTCGCTAAGCAAAAGCCTTGCCAGATCAATATCGCCCAGCAGGGCAAGGTTTGCATCGAGACCCACATCGTTTCGTCCGAATGTCATTTCGAGCATTGTTGTAATAAGCCCGCCGGAAGAAACGTCGTGGCCGCTGAGTATTTTTCCGCTGGCAATTAAGCGTTGGACGGTATTGAAAACCTTTGCGAAGTACCTTGCATCGTCAATATCAACAGGCGCTTCGCCAAGTTGGCCGACTGTTTGGGCAAAGCTGCTGCCACCAAGTTGGTAACGGCAATTCGAAAGGTAAATATAAATTAGCGAGGAGCCTTCTACAGGTTTTAAAACAGGTTCAACCACTTTTCTGAAGTCGCTTACTTCGGCAGCTGCAGAAATAATAACGGTACCGGGGGCATAAACTACATCGCCGTTGGGATATTTCTGGGTCATTGAAAGCGAATCTTTGCCTGTGGGTATATTAATGCCCAGGGCAATGGCAAAATCGCTGGCTGCTTTTACGGCATCGTAAAGGCGTGCGTCTTCGCCCGGGTTTTTGCAAGGCCACATCCAGTTGGCACTTAGCGAAACCGACTCAAGTCCGTGTGCCAGCGGTGCCCAAATAATATTTGTAAGGGCTTCGGCAATTGAAAGCCTAGAGGCTGCTGCCGGGTTAATTAAACCAGCCACGGGGGCATGGCCTATTGATGTTGCAATGCCTTTATAACCGGTATAATCGAGTGCCGAAACGCCCAGGTTGTTTAAGGGCAATTGCACGCAACCGGCGGTTTGTTGTTTTGCAACCCGGCCGGTTACCGAACGGTCAACCTTATTTGTAAGCCAGTCTTTGCAGCCAACAGCTTCGAGTTGCAGCACCTGTTCGATGTAATTTTCTATTTGTGCAGGGTCGTATTTTACCGGCACTAATTTTTCTTTCAGGTGTATATCGTTTATTATGGTTTTCGGCGGGTTCCCAAACATATCGCCAAGTTGCAAATCAATTGGTTTCTCTCCTTTTTTGTTCACAAAGCTTAGCTGGTGATCGCCAGTTGTTTCGCCAATAACATAAATTGGGGCCCTTTCGCGTTCGGCAATTCGTTTGAAATATTCAATATCGGTTTCTTTCATTACCAGGCCCATTCGTTCCTGCGACTCATTACCAACAATTTCCTTGTCGGAAAGGGTAGGATCGCCAACTGGAAGTTTGTCGATATAAATAATGCCTCCGGTAGCTTCAACAAGTTCGGAGAGGCAGTTGAGGTGTCCGCCGGCCCCGTGGTCGTGTATCGATATGATGGTATTATTATCGGACTCTGCCATTGCCCTTATTGCGTTGGTAACGCGTTTTTGCATTTCGGGGTTTGAGCGTTGCACGGCATTGAGTTCAATAGCATTGTTAAATTCGCCAGTGGCAACAGACGAAACAGCCCCTCCACCCATACCTATGCGGTAGTTGTCGCCTCCGAGCAATACAACTTTATCGCCATTCTCGGGGGTGCCTTTTTCAACATCCTGCTTCTTTCCATATCCAATGCCCCCGGCAAGCATTATTACCTTGTCGAAGCCATATTTCTTTTTATCGCTGGCATGTTCAAAAGTTAGAACACTGCCGCAAATTAGTGGTTGCCCGAACTTGTTACCAAAATCGCTGGCGCCATTTGACGCTTTAATCAGAATCTGATCGGGGGTTTGGTACAGCCATTTTCGTTCTGGTGAGGCTGTTTCCCATTTTCTGTCGCCATCGAGCCTCGAGTACGAAGTCATATAAACTGCTGTACCGGCAAGCGGCACGGCTGCTTTTCCACCGGCAACACGGTCGCGTATTTCCCCACCGGTGCCGGTGGCAGCGCCGTTAAATGGCTCTACGGTTGTGGGAAAGTTATGCGTTTCGGCTTTGAGCGATATTACCGATTCAATATTTTTCAACTCAAAAAAATCGGGTTTGTCCTGGGTTGCAGGGGCAAATTGTTTAATTTCGGACCCCTGTAAAAAGGCGCAGTTATCTTTGTATGCCGATACTACTTTGTTGGGGTTTTTGCTGGTGGTTAGCTTAATTAGTTTAAAAAGGCTGTATTCTTTTTCTTCTCCGTCGATGATATAGGTGCCATTGAATATTTTATGGCGGCAATGTTCTGAATTAACTTGCGAAAAGCCGAATATTTCGCTGTCGGTAAGTTTTCGGTTAAGCTTTTTGCCCAGGTTCTCGAGGTAACTTATTTCATCATCGCTTAGGGCTAGTCCTTCTTTTTTGTTGTAAGCTGCAATGTCGTCGATATAGGCAATGGGGTCGGGCTGGTGCAAAACTGTAAATATTTGCTGGTCGAGGCCTTTATATACCCTTTGCAACATGGGGTCGTGTTCAGGAGCTTCGGATGCAGAAATAAAAAACTCCTCTATTCTTATTATGCCTTTAATTCCCATATTTTGCGAAATTTCTACGGCATTTGTGCTCCAGGGGGTTACCATTTCTTTGCGCGGGCCAACAAATATTCCTTCGAGGCTTTGTTTTTCATTTGCCTCTGCCCCCGAAAAGAGCCACGATAATTTGCTTATAGTTTCTTTATTGGGGTTTTCGGAAAAATCGACAGCTATAATATTATCTTGTGTGCCTGTAAAAAAGACTACCATATTTATTTTCTTAAGGAAGGTTATTTTTCGTGTGCAAAAGTAGTAATACCAAATGTAAAAAACTCATTGCCCCATTATTTTTATGAACGAATAGATGTTAAAAAGTGCTTTAATCTTTTAAAGGCGAGTTAGGTTCGTTTTTAAATTTTTTATAGATAGTTATATCAACCAGGCGGGGTATTATACGCTGAAAAAATACCATTAGCTGTCCTTCAATGGTCATTATCCGGTTACGCTTGCGTTTATGTATTGCACGCAAAACATTTTCGGCAACTTGTTCAGGGCGCATGAGTTTTTTTTCATCGCGCGGGGTTTCGCCTTGCGGGTTCCCATGGGCATCGAGGGCATTTTTCCTGATATTCGATGAGGTAAACCCGGCAGAAAGGATTATAACATTAATGCCTTTTTTCAGGTTTTCAATACGTACGCTCTCCAGGAAGCCCTGCATAGCAAATTTCGACGCGGAATAGGCTGTTCGCCCCGGAAGGCCGTGAAAACCTGCAATAGAAGAGATGCCTACAATTGTGCCTTTCGACTTTAAAATATGCGGCAGGGCGTATTTTGTGCAATACACTGTGCCCCAGAAATTAACATCCATTACCTTGCGCAGTACTTCCATTTGTACATCTTCAAACAGGGCACGCATGGATATTCCGGCATTGTTTACCAGTATATCAATTTTACCAAATCGTTCAATTGTTCGATCAATTAGGTTTTTGCAATCGGGTTCGAGGGTAACATCGGTATGTACCGCCAGGCATTCAACAGATTTATTTTCCAGTTCTTTTTTAATGCTGTCGAGCTTATCTTTTGATCGCGCAGCAAGAACAACATGTGAGCCTCTTTGTGCAAAAGCCCTGGCACATGCCAATCCTATACCTGAAGTTGCCCCTGTTATGATT
>JAFGQZ010000020.1 GCA_016935435.1 Bacteroidales bacterium | reverse complement strand
AATTTCTTCGGGTACTTATATTTTAACCGTAACCGATACCGAAAGCGGTTGCTCCGGTATGCAAAGCATTACCATTACCCAGGGTGCTGATGTTCCCGTGGTGAACATCAACCCAAGTGCAAGCGAAATTACCTGTGCGGTAACCAGCATTACCCTCGATGGTAGCGCTTCAACAGTTATCGGCACACCGGCTTACAGCTGGACTACCACCAACGGTGTTATCCAGTCGGGTGCCGAAGAAGCAATGGCTACGATAATTTCTTCGGGTACTTATATCTTAACCGTAACCGATACCGAAAGTGGTTGCTCCGGTATGCAAAGCATTACCATCACTCAAAGTTCTGATGTTCCGGTGGTAAACATCAACCCAAGTGCAAGCGAAATTACCTGCTCGGTAAGTAGTATAATCCTTGAAGGCAGCAGCAATGTACCAACGGCTGCATATAGCTGGACAACCGTGGGCGGTGTGATCAGCAGCGATGCCAATGCACAAAACATAACCCTTACAGCTGCAGGAACTTATATCCTTTCGGTTACCAATACCGAAACCGGCTGCACAGGGATGCGGAGCATAGAAATAGGGCAGTCTCTGGATGGGGCTCTTCCTGCACAGCCTTCTGAAATCAATGGTAATGTTTCACCGTGCAGTGGTGCAGAAGAAGTATATTCAGTACAACTTGTTTCCGGTATCAGCTATTATTGGACAATACCGTCTGATTGGGCAATAAGGGAGGGGCAGGGCAGCAATTCAATTTTAGTAACAATAGGTTCATCTGGTGGAACCCTTTCGGTTACCCCATCTAATATATGTGGTGAAGGCCCGTTAAGGTTATTGCATGTGGAGGCGAATTCAACGCCTTTTATTAACAATCCCGGCAATCAATCGGCTTGTGATTATTATAAACTTCCGGTTATATCCGGGGCCGATTTGAGTGGCAACCAGGCCTATTATTCATTTTCAAATAGGGGCGGTATTCGTTACAATGCCGGCGACACCATTGCTGAAAATGCAATTCTTTATATTTACGATAACAATGGGGAATGTAGCTCAGAAGAGAGTTTCCAGATAACAATAAATACCCTTGAAGTTAATTTAGGAAACGACATAGAAATATGCGAAGGCGAAGAATATAAATTTGAAATAAACGAACCATTCCTGACTTGCTGGTGGAATGATTCAATTATCGGAAATTCTTATACGGTTACGGAACCTGGTGCAGTTGTTGTATCTGTAATCGACCAGAACCTGTGCAATGCTACCGACACGGTATTAGTAACAGTTTTCCCGAACCCGGTATTAAACCTGGGCAACGATACTGTTATTTGCGATGAAGAAGGGTTTGAACTCAAGGCAGATGATTTTGCAATATATGATTGGTCTGACGGGTCTGCTGTTAGTTCTATTATTATTTACCCCGGGGAAAAAGAAATTACACTAACTGTAACTGACTATAATGGTTGTACCACAACGGATACAATAAGGATTATAGAATGCGAAGCTTCAATTCTCGGTGAAATAACCAATGTATTTACACCTAACGGGGATAAAATAAACGATACCTGGATAATTAACAATATTGAATTGTTCCCCGATGCGTACATTGAAGTTTTCGACAGATGGGGCAGAAAGGTTTACCAGAAAAATGGCGGTTATACCTCCCAGAATGCCTGGGATGGCACCTATAAAGGAAAATTACTTCCTTTAGACAACTATTATTATGTTATCGATCTGCTTGGTAATGGTAAGACAATACTAAAAGGAAACCTTACCATTCTGAAATAAATAGAAGTCCTTATGTTCAACCAAATTACCAAAACACCTATTGCGATGAAAAAAATAATTATAACCCTGATAATTGTATTAACAACATGTACCGGCTTGCTGGCGCAGCAATTCCCGACCTATACGCAATTTACCTTGAACAAATTTCTGATTAACCCGGCAGTTACAGGGGTCGATGGGTTTACAACAGCCAGCCTTATTGCCAAAGAACAATGGGTTGGTTTTCGCGGTACGCCCCGCACGCATGCAGTAACCATCGATTCGCGTATCCTGGGAGATAGCTATATTCTGAAAAAATTGGCTGTACGTAAGAAAGAACCCCAGAAAACCCGCTCGGGAAATACTAGTTGGGGGGCATGCTTTTTTAGCGATTTAAACGGACCGGTTGATAAAACTGGTGTAAATGGTAGTTATGGTTATCATATTGAAATGGGCGAATCGCAGCTTTCGTTCGGGCTGTCGTTATTGTTCTTTCAGCTTAAAATTCAGGACGAACAGTTTGTAGTTGCCGACGATAGAATTGATGATCCGCTTATTACAGGCAATAAACAATCGATATGGATCACGGATGCCAATTTTGGGGTTTATTATACTGCAGCAGATTATTATGCCGGATATTCCACGGTTCAGTTGTTTAATTCCAGTGCCCAGTTTGGAGACAAGGGCGACGGAAAATACAGGCTGAACCGGCAACATAACCTCATGGGCGGCTACAGGTTCGATGTTGCCAGTCATATCCAGCTTGAACCGTCAGTTTTACTCAAATTACCTGAGTCGGGCATAACCCAGTTCGATATAAACATAAAAGGCACATTCGACAATAAATACTGGGCAGGAATTAATTACAGGACAAGGGCCATTTTCTCGGTTTTTGGTGGATTGAATTACGAAAGATATTATTTTGGGTATTCATTCGATTTCAATCTGGGCGATTTTATGCCAAATACCTATGGGTCGCATGAGTTTATTGTTACAGCCAGGTTTGGCGATAGCGCACGCAGGTATAAATGGCTAAATAGTTATTAAAATACAGAAAGAAAATATAATTGTTAAGTAGAATTTTTTACCCTTTTATTATTTACGGCATACTGTTAACGGTTTGCGTGTCAGAGCTGTGGCGGTTAGGCGGAGAGGTAACCTATCAGTGTACACCAACTTAACGGGCTGGGGAAAACGCTAAAATACATGAAGCCCCCGCCATTGCTTAAACACGCGGTTGGCCACAGTTATTCTTATGAAATTTTTATACTTTTTTGATATAGAATTTCTGGATCAAAATCAGCTTCATTTGCCCATTCTATTGTATCGAAACTAGGCTTAACAGTTTTAAAAAGATTTAAATCATTTAGTTCTTGAAATATTCCATTGTTCAAATATGGCTTCATATCAAATTGCCGTTTCTCACCATTTTCAAAAGTTAAAAGCAATTGATAGTTTTCTGTAGGTCTAACCTCTTTTACTGCTAAGTACATAATCATTATTTTAGTGGTTCAATCTTAAAAGGTTTCTCACCATTCTGGCATAATCTATCATTTTCCTCAAAGATACAATCTTTATTAGAAATTATATAATTGCCGGTTTAGAGCCGCTGTTGGAATTGTGGCCAACTAATAATTATTGAACTTACTACGGTTCTCAGTTCACTATTTAGCACAAATATTCTTATAAGGGCAAAATTGGCAGCGGGTTTGTTCCATGGTTTGTTTAAAAATACCTTCAGGGCAAAATATGTTTTCGAGGGTGTTTTTCAATAACTGTTCAAAAACCGGCAGAATTGTTTTTGTATTGTTGATTGCCCCTTCGGCCTTATTTACAATACTAGGGTCGTAATCGTTATTAAGCATTTCCCTTACAAAAAACAAAGCAGGCTGAATGTTTTCGTTGCCCGAAACTTTGGAATAAACCAACGAATACAACAACACCTGGAAAGCAGCATTGTTTCTGTTTTTATCTTCTTCATCAAACAGCGAATCAACCGATTTAAAATCATCTTTCTTTTTGCCTGTCTTATAATCAATTATCCGCAGAATTCCTTTGCAGGTATCAATCCTGTCAATAAAACCACCTATTTGTACTGTTATATTGTTACTCACCGTTACCGGCATTACAAACTTATCTTCGAGACTCTTAATTTGCAAAGGGGTATTTGCCGAGTCGTATTCAAGAATTTTTTTTATATAGTTTAATAACACATGTTTAACAAGCAGGTTTTTCCCCGAAAACGTTACATTTTCAGTACCCGGGAAAGGTTCTTCCGGGGCAAAATACTCCTCCCAGAAGGCCTCGGCAATTGCCATATCAATAAGCCGGGCATTATTGCTGATTTGCTGAATTGTTTCTTTTTCGATTTGCTTTCCCTTATATGGTTCGTAGAGATTTTTCATGGCAGCGTGTAAAATGCTGCCAAGGATATTTGCTTCAATATCTTCGGAAATTTCATCTGGTTCAGGAATACCGGCAACATACCGGAAATAAAACCTTAACTGGCATTGCAGGTAGGTGTTTATTGCGCTTGGAGATAGAATTTGTGGGTTATTTCCGGCATACTTGTTAGTAAGGATTTGCAAAGTTTTATTGTTACGGTTAACAATTAAACTTTTATTGGTTTGCGGATACACTTTGTACCCATAAGTATATTTTTTGGTTGTAAATGCATTATCGTAAAGCAGTTGCTGAACAAACCTGCTTGCTTCGCCCTTTTTGGTATCGTTAACCGATGAGCAATATACAAGCCTTACATGTTGGGGGCGCTGTAAAAGCCTATAAAAATAATAGGCATATATTGCATCCTGATGTTCTATTGTGGGCATATCGAAAGCCTTTCTAAGGGTATATGGAATAATTGATGGAACGTTTCCTGATTTTGGAAAAACACCTTCGTTCATCGAAAGTATTATAAGGTTTTTAAAATCGAGGGAACGGGTTTCAAGAATACCCATAATTTGTAAACCCGACAGGGGCTCGCCACTAAATGGCACCGAAGCGCTACGTAATAGTCTTCCTGTTAGGAGCAGCAGGCTTTTATAAGAGAAATCGATTTCGGTTTGGGCAAATACATCTTCCATTCTTCTCAAATGGCCTAAAATCTGTGCAAGTGCTTCTTTTTCAATGTTTGCAGTGTTGGCCGGCAGTGTTTCTATGGCTTTGGGCAACATATCCATTACTACCAAAAGGTAACTGATAAAATTACGTGCATTGGTGTTTTTGCTTAAAAGCTGGTTGAACTCCGGGGCTCTTTCTATTAACCACTTGTCGCTGATGTATATCAGGTTGGCTTTGTGTATTTCACGCGATAGCCTGGCTGCATTATCGTTGAGCAGAACACGTATAAACCCGTGTTGGATAAGCCTGATAATATCTTTATGATAATAGCTGCAGTTATGTGAGCTACACTTTTTGTTGCGGTGAAGATCGAGGCAAATTTGGGTAAAGTTATAAACCATTGACTCTTTTAGCGGATAACCCATTGAGATGTTTATATCTGCAATATTTGCCGGCAAAGATGTCAGCACAGGCATTAACAGCGATTCATCGGCAAGGGCTATAGCTGTTTCCGAAGGGTTTTCGGCCCAGTTAGCAGGAAGCCCCGACAAAATATCGGGCAATGCCTTTGTTTGACCTGTTTGTGTGGGTATGTCAACTGTGCTGATGGTTTTGCCTTTGCCGGTTAGGTCAGACTCGAAGGTAAACCCGTCGGGCATTGGGAACTCTTTAACAAACTTGCTTAAGAAAAACGTGGCTTCGTGAAAGTCTTTTTCAAAATAGTATTTGTCGTAATCCCAAAAGAATAAAGCTTTTTTTGCGTTTTTCAGATGTTTGAAAAGCTTATATTCGCAAGTGTTCAGTGCATTAAACCCGATAAAAATTACTGTTCGCCCTTCAGATATCGGCAAATTTCCTTCTAATTTTGCAATAGCCTCGCGTGAGGCTTTCCCTTCGTATGTAACCGATTGTTTATCGAGTTCGTTGTTAAACTCAATATAAATACGGTGTAAAACCATCCATAAGCTTTCGAAGTTCTTTTTTTCAGCAGAAAGCCCGTTTGCGTAAAATGTTTCCCAGAATTGTTGAATTGCCTTTATCTGCCCTTCTTCGAGATAATCTGTGTAGGCTTCATATTCTTTTAGTTCGGTAAGGTTACGGAACAACATTTCTGCATCTGCTAAATATTTGTCGATATCGTCGAAATCGGCCAGCAGCATTTCGCAATAAAAAAGAAAATTGTCGAACGAGTCTTTTGCCCCTGTTATACGTGAATAAACTTCATATAAAATAAACAATAGTGTAAACTGATCTGCCGGTGCTTTCCCCGATAGTTTCTGCATAAATTCGGATATAGTGTAATACTTAGGGGCAAACAACGGCTTATCGGTTATTTCCGACAAATAACGGTTAAAAAAAATTCTTGCACGCTTGTTCGGGAAAACAATATCGGTAGCATGAAGGTTGTTCCCATATATTCCGAAAACATATTCGGCTACGCTTTTTAAAAAAGGCTGCACAGATGTGTTCATTTTGCTAATACTGGTTCGGTTATATATTTGCCCTGCCAGGTATCGAGTTCATCCATTTTTTTTTCGATTAGCTGTAGGACCCTGTCGTACCGGAGTTCCCATTTATTTCCCAAATTGTTGCGGGGTTGTGTTTCACCGGCAAGTCTTTCAATTATTATGTTGGGCGAAAAATTACCAATGTATGCTGCTATAAAATTTATGTACTCGTCGAGGCTAAACAGGCAAAAATTCCCGGGGTTGCTTGCATATTCTTCGGCCATTGGCGTATTAAGCACAATTTGCAACTGATGGAATTTTATAGAATGTAAAGGAAGTTTTGACAGCACTGCTGCTGAAGCCATCATCATTTCCCTCGATTCTCCCGGCAAGCCAAAAATATAGTGCCCTCCGCACTTTATGTTCCTTCTGTGGCATTCTTCAATAGCTTTTACTGATTCTTCGAAGGTATGCCCCCGGTTTATTTTGTTGAGGGTTTCGTTATAAATCGATTCTATACCGGTTTCGACTACCAGGTAATGTTTTTGGCTAATGTTTTCAAGCAGATCGAAAACTTCGTTCCCAAGGCAGTCGGGGCGTGTGCCTATTATCAGTCCGGTTACGCCGGGTACCTGAAGTGCCTCGGAATATAACTTTTCAAGTACATCTACAGGTGCATAAGTGTTGGAGTAGGCCTGAAAATATGCCAGGTATGAACCGGCTGACTTATAACGTTTCTCATGAAAAGCTATGCCTTCCGATAATTGCCGGCTTATGCTTTTGCCCGGGCTGCAGTACGATGGGTTAAAGGCGTTATTGTTACAAAACGAGCAGCCCCCGGTAGATTTTGATCCATCGCGGTTTGGACAGGTAAAACCCGCATCGATTGCCAATTTTTGTACCCTGCCACCAAATGTGCGCCTGAAATAGTTCGATGCTGAATTAAAACGCCGATTATCGCCCCAGCTGTATGTCATTCTGTAACTTCGGTTAAAATATTGTCGGAAATATACCAAAGGAATCCCGATACTTTGGTATATCCCATTTGCCTTATTAGTTCCATATATTGTTTTACCTGTCCGGGGTGTTTCCTGGTATCGTGCCCATGCCCGAATTTATAGTCAACAATAATAGCTGAATCTCCTTCGATCATAACCCTGTCGGGGCGTTTTACAGAAAAATTGTTGCCGATTATTTCGTTTTCGGTGAGTACACTATAGCGGCCGGAAAACCATTCATTAACTCCTGGCATTGCCAATGCACTGGTAATTTTTTCCTTAACAAGCCTTTCTTCACTTTTTTGGATCATTCCTAAAAGAAGGGCATTCTGAACGGAAATATCAACATCAGCTGTTGTTTCAATATGTTCCATGATAGAATGCATTACTTTGCCCAGTTCCCTGGTTTCGTTTGTTCCGGCTTCCCTTAAATATTCAGCCGACTGCCATTTTATATGAACCTGGGGTATTTCGCCCGGTTTTTCTGCCGGCCGGAGCAAAATAAAATTTTGTGCCGGCTTATTTATCAGTCGTGGCTGAGGTTCACCAAGTTGGTAGCTGTTTTCGGTTTGAACAAAATTCAGCTTGCCGGTGTTGTATATGTTAAATATTGCCGAACTAATTACCGGACCAGCTTTTACGGCATCTGTTTTCGGGTTATCGGTGTAAATTATTAATGTGTTTATCGCACGGGTGAAGGCAACATATAACAGGTTTAGGTTGTCGATCAGTGTAAGATAAACTTCTTCGTTATACTGATCTTTAAAGGTACTTTCGGCCAATTCGTTTTTAGTTGACAGGAGCAGGAGCGGCATTTTTGAGAATGGTTCGCTCCCGGGCTTAACCCAGAATGGAGACTTTGGGTTTGGCGTTAGCCCCCATGTGGCAAACGGGACAAAAACGGCAGGGAATTCAAGTCCTTTCGAACGGTGGATGGTTAGTATGCGTACAGCATGCTCAGCTTCTGCTGCCGATATTGTTTTATTTTCGCCATTGGTTTCCCAGTATTGCAGGAAGCCATACAGGTCGTTTATTTCATTCTCGTCAAATTGAAAAATACAATCGAGGAACGAATGCAGGTATATGCTTTCTTCCTCAATTATATCGAGTTTCAAAGCCGATGCAAGGCCAGAGGCCAGCAGATATAGACCGCTACCACGTATATGGGCACATTCTTGTGTAAAACCTTCATAAATGGTATTATCTACACTATTCCTGTTAATTTCGCCTTCGGGAAAAAATGCAGCATCGGTACCGAAAGTGTCGCTAAACTGCATTTTATAGGCCGATATCAGACTGGCCGCGGCAATTGGGTCGGTAATGTCGCAGGTGTATCTGAGGGCTGCCAGCAACAGTCGCACAGCTGATGAATTTTTGAGGAACAGCGATTCGTTAGATATAACACTTACCGGTGAGGCAAAAAGCTTATTTTTATCTGCCTCGATAATAAAGTTGGCAATTGTGGCACCTTCCTTTCTACTGCGGACCAGAACAGCTATGTCGCCCGGTTTAAAGCCCTTAATTAATAGGTTGTTAATGTCTTTTATTAAGGCGTTGCCATAATAATTGTCCTCATTTGTTTCTTCTTTATCAAATATATGTATTCTTACATAACCTTTATTTTCGCAAGCCGATGCGGCTTTCTGTGCCACATCTGAATACAATATCTCCGGGTTAATGTATTTATCGGCAGGCAATGGAATTAGGGTATTAAACTGTTTTACGGCCTCTCCGAAAAATGCATTGTTGAAGTTGACAATGTTTTTGTTGCTGCGCCAGTTGGTGTCAAGGCTATTTTCTTTTACTGCGTGCGAAAAATCGTTACGGATATTTTTGGCCAGAATTTCCCAGTTGCTGTTTCTCCATCGGTAAATCGATTGTTTTATGTCGCCCACCACAAGACAGTTGTGATTGAAAGACAAGCTGTTGCTTATGAGGGGCTTAAAATTCCCGTATTGTAGTCTTGATGTGTCCTGGAATTCATCAATAAGTATATGGTTAAACCTGTTTCCGGTTTTTTCATAAATAAAAGGGGTGTCGTTGTTGTTAATTATACGGTTAATAAAGGGGGCAGAATCGCTGAGGAGCATAATTCCTTTCTCTTGTTTTGCTTTTTTCACTTCATCGGCAAGCGCAGTAATCAATACCATTGGTTGAAAATCTTTTATGGTAGTTTTTGCCGATAAATAGGCCGCGTAGTTTTTTTCGATATAGTTAAGAATATCTATTGCTGCCGGGTTAAGTGTTTGGTCGGCAATATTAATTAACAAATTGTAATGTGCAGAGCTTTTGCTGGCCCAATAGCTGTTGTCTTCTATGGCCTTATGAATGGTATTACCGTAGTTTTTGTATTCTCTTTTCTTTATTTTAAAGAAGAAGTTAACCGGGCCTTTAAGTTTCCCTTTAAAATCATCTGCCGTCAATCCGTGTGCTTCTATACTTTTAAGAGCTTTGACGGCTTTTTCGTTTAATTCCGATTCGAATTGGGCGATTATGGCCCTGATTTCGTTCTTAAATGCATTCAGAAAAGAATAGTCGGATAGTTTTGCTTCGAGCTGTGGGGCATTTTCCTCATAAATTTCTTTAAATATATTTTCACCGGTTTTAAAAAGTTCTTTTTTTATGTCCCAGTTTTTGCCATCACTTATTCTATGTTCGATTGTTCCAAGCAGCCAATTAAGAATATTTTTATCACCGCCTAGCTTGTCCATGAAATTGTCAACGGCCTGTTCCAGTATTTTTTTATAATCGATTTCGGTTACAAAATGCCCCGGAATGCCCAGTTCCATTAAGAACGAACGAATAATGCCCTGAAAAAAACTATCGATGGTTTCAATTTTAAACCACGAATATCCGTGCAGGATATGCTGTAAAATGTTGGCCGATTTTGTGCGGATGTTTTTTTCGTCTTTTTTGGTATGTTCCTTTAAAATATCGAGGTGTGCCGAGCGGCCACCGCTGCCCAGTATATGAAGTTCTTTTAGTATGCGTTCTTTCATTTCGGCTGTAGCCTTATTGGTGAAGGTAACAGCGAGTACCGACTTAAAATAAGCATACGAGGGGTCGCCAATAACGAGCTTTAAAAACTCCGAAGTAAGGCTGAAGGTTTTGCCGGAACCGGCCGATGCTTTAATAATATGAAGGTGCGACATGAAGTAAAGATAATAAAAACACCTTCGTAAAACTGTTTTATCTTTATCATAGAAGTGTTTTTTAAAGTAATTAATATTTTGGCCAATAAAAAATATCTCTGATAGGCGGCTGTACTTTTGAATTTGTTGTTCAGTTTATATATTTGCATGGCTTCAGGTATAAACAGCCTATGCGAACCGGAATTATTCCGTGGGTTTGGCACATAAATAAACAGGAACGAAACAGGTTGTTTCTAAGGTAAATGTTTGCCAGACTATTATGTCAGTCCGGATGTTTTCGCAAACAAAAATGTAAAACATAATTTAATACTCGTGAAACGAAAAATATTGACGATAGTGTATTTTCCTTATAAATGGTTGGTTTTTTTTCCGCTATTGGCCATAAACACATTTATTTTTGGAATTATTGCTGTTTTGGTGTCAAGCCTGATAAACCAAAGGGTTGGCAGTTTTTGGGGCGGTGTGGTATGGTCGAGGTTTAATGCGCTAATTACGCCTGTGAAAGTAAGCGTGAGAGGCAGGCAGAATATCAAAAAAGGCGAATCGTACATTGTTGTGCCGAACCACCAGAGCATGTACGACATTTTTGTTATTTACGGCTGGCTGGGTCTCGATATTAAATGGATAATGAAAAAAGAACTACGCAAGATACCGGGTGTTGGCTTTGGAAGTGCAAAAGTGGGCCATATTTTTATCGATCGCTCGAACCAGCGGGCTGCTGTTGAGAGCCTGAACCAGGCGAAAGAAAAGCTAAAAAACGGATCGTCGGTGGTAATTTTTCCCGAAGGCACTCGCAGTAAAAGTGGAAAACTTCTGCCATTTAAACGCGGGGCCTTTAAAATGGCCCTTGATTTAGGCCTGCCTATTTTGCCGGTTACCATAAACGGAACAAAAAACATTATGCCGGCTGTTAACCCGCTAAAACTATTGCCTGGTAAAGCCTCTGTAATTATTCACGAACCTATTCCTGCCGGAGGTTACACCGAAGATAAAATGGGGGAGCTTATGGAAAGGGTCAAAAATGTTATCGAATCGGGGTTAACCGAAAAATAGATATACTCCCGCTAACACCTGTTAGCGGGAGTTAATGGTTATAGGGTAAGTTCTTAGTTTTCTTTCCTTTTTTTCCGTATTGCAAAGTATGCAGCCCCTGCACCACCGAGCAAAAGGGTTAAAATTCCACCATCGAGCGGAGCGCCCAGGTTACCGCCGCCGCCACTGCCACCGCCATTGCCCGGATTGAACCACCACATGGCATGGGCATCGTGTGTGTTTAAGCAAAGCATAACAATAATTGCTAAACTTGCAATTAACATTGTTTTTGTTGAGGATTTCATGATAATCGTGTATTTAAATTCATTAAGCAGAAAAGAATAATCAAAATTACAAGCTAAATTTCACTTTGTAAATACCATTCATCAACGCAAAAGGCAATTTAATCAACTTATTTTATTATTAGGGATATTTTTATGTTTTCTATCACACAATTCTCATTAAACACAACTTTTTTTTCTTAATATGTATGAAGGAGTAACCAACAGAATTTCAAATTATTAAAGCATAAAATATTTTAGGTTATTTGTCTGGAATTTTCAAAGCTTTTATGGGTTAGTTTATAACCGGGTTAAGGTTTTAACTGTTAATTTTTGCCCGGTATTACACACGGTTAACAAAAAACGGCAAAATGTTTAATCGTTTTTATTTAGAGTTTTTAGCCTGCCATATTCATTTATTCTGCCAATTAAAACATTATATGTTGTGGCCTCAGTGCCCCCCTGGTTGTCAAATAGGTTAATAAATTAAACTAATGAGCCCCGCAGGGCTTATCAAGCTTAATTTTGGATGATGATTTTTTTATGTTGCATATACTGCCTTGCAAACCTTTGCATAATTAAAAATATTCGACTTATTTTGCAGGCAGGCATTTCTTGATGCAAATAATTAAATTTAAATTTTAAAGCAATGGCAAAAAGATATCTTAAAAATTTTACATACTTTTTTTTAATAGGGCTTGTGTTTACGGTTTTATTGGGTTTTACAATCAACAACGATAATTCTCCCCGGGTGCGTTATTCAATTAATAACAATTCATGGAAGTTTTTTCCGGGCGAAGCAAACGATGCTATAAAAAAATCGTTTGACGATTCGAAATGGCTCAATATTGTCCTGCCACACGATTTTAACGGCGGTGTTGACGGGGTGAACAATACTGTTTTCTTAGGCCGGTTTGATTTTAAAAACGATCCGGACAAAATGCTCATGTACAAAGGCCCCGGTTGGTATAGGGCTACATTTAGTATCGATAAAAAATTTGCAGGCAAAAAGGTATTTATTGAGTTTGAGGCCGTTTCGCTCGAAGCAGGCGTTTGGGTTAACGGAAAGTATGCCGGGGGCCATAAGGGTGGCTATACGGCTTTTTCCGTCGATGTTACCAACTTAATTAAACCCGGACAGGAAAACCTTCTGGTAGTAAGGGCCGATAATTCGAATAACCCGAATATTGCCCCATGGATGGCCGATGAAAAAAATTCGTTTCCTTATAGTTTTGACTATGCTGTATATGGGGGCATTTATCGCGATGTTTGGATAAACATTACCGATCCGGTAAAAATTGAAAAGGTCTTTAACACGCCGGTTTGCGGCGGCCAGGCACCAGCGGTGGTTACTATTGAAACCCGGGTTAGGAATTATTCAAAAATACCCAGGGATATTAGCTTATCAACAATTATTTACAACCCTGACGGGAAACTTGTATCAACCCTGAAAACCACTAAACCTGTAAAAGGAGAGGAACAGATAACATTTAAACAAATGGAATCGGCATTGGGAAATGTTCAATTTTGGGATACCGACAACCCTAAATTGTACAGGGTTGTTTCTACCATAAGCTACGACGGCAATGTTGTTGATAATTTCGAGAGCACTTTCGGTTTCAGGTATTTTACCTTTCAGAACAATACTGCTTTTCAAATAAACGGCAAGAAAAAACTGCTCAGGGGGGTAAACCGCCATCAGGATATGGAAGGCTTTGGATATGCTTTGCCTGATGAGCAATACCGCAACGATGTGAAATTGTTGAAAGATGCAGGCTTTAATTTTATCCGCCATGCCCATTACCCTTGCGATGTTGAATTTGCAAGGGCCTGCGATGAGTCGGGGGTAATGCTCTGGCTCGAAATCCCTCTTACAGGCAGCACTTCAGAAACGCCGGCCTTTCTTGAAAATTGCAGGCAGCAACTTACCGAAATGATTGAGCAGTTCTACAATAACCCTTCGGTAATTGTGTGGGGCATTGGCAATGAGTCGGATCGTTCCGGTGCCCCGGAAGCGGTTTCGAACCATGTTTTTGGAGAATTGGTAAAGCTTTCACGAAAGCTCGATCCTACACGTCCGGTTACCGGTTGCAATTTTCAATATAAATCGAACCAGGATATTGTAGATGTATATTCGCCCCAGGATTGGGCTGGTTGGTATGGAGGCACAATAAACAGGTATAACCCGACAAGCATAATAGGTGAGTATGGCGCCGATATGGAATATACAAACCACAGCGAAGAGAAATTTGATATTGGAAAGGACTATAACTCATCGGGCATTCCGGGTTTCTGGTCGCAGGAATATGGCGCTTTGCTTCACGAATTTAAAGTATCGAAAGGCGAATCGGTTTCCGATAGTTTCCCCGGGCATTGTGTATGGGTTGGTTTCGATTTCGCATCGCCGAGGCTGGGGCGTGGCATGAACCCTATTCCGTATATGAACCAGAAAGGTTTGTTCCTGCACGATCACAAAACCCCTAAAGACGCCTATTATTTCTACCAAAGCATGTACCGCGATGCCGCCGATTTTCCTATGGTGTATATTGTCTCGGAATCGTGGGCCGATCGCTGGACAGAACCTGCCAGAAAAGATGTGTGGGTTTACAGCAATTGCGACTCGGTAATGCTTTATAACGGTTATGGTAAATTACCGTTCGGAACACGCACCAAAACAGCTGGCCCGCGTGGCGATACCCGTTTCCAGTGGGATTCTGCCGATGTACGGTATAATGTTTTGTATGCCGAAGGGTGGTTTAACAACCAGATAGTTGCCCGCGATACGCTGTTACTAAAAAATTTACCGGAATTTCCCTGATATAGCTGAAAATTATTGCGGCATTACCTATGTAAAGGCAATAAAGATGAAAAAATAAAGAGCCACAACCACAAGGGCTGGTTCTTTATTTTATTATATGACTGCTTAGAAAAATCATGGCGCTAACAAACCCCGATTGCCAATATTCCCAGTTATGTTCACCCTTTCTCACATGGTATTCGTGAGGTATGCCTAAATTGTTCAAGTGTTCGTGAAACGCTTTATTTGAGCCGAACAAAAAATCGTCTGAACCACAGTCGATATACCAATTAATTGTTTTCATCTGGTTTGCCGAAAGGCTGTCGATGATAAAATAGGGGCTGTTGATTTTCCAATGCGGGCTTATCCGCTGTTTATCTTGTAATGAATCGCCAAAAATAGCTGCAAAATTTGCCTGGTACTTAGCCTGTGGCAAATCGATAAAATCGGCCGGAGTGCGAACAGCAGCGCTTAATGCTATTACATGGCCGAATTCCCCGGGGTGTTTAGCAGCCAGCACAAGGGCACCAAACCCGCCCATAGAAAGCCCGCATATTGAACGTGCCCCTTTCTGGGGCATTATTCTGAATTCTGTTGTTGTAAAAGGCAAAAACTCATTTATAAAAAAGTGCTCGTAATTATTGGTTGCATTAAAATTGTTTATGAAATACGAATTGCCGCCATCGGGCATTATTATAACAGTTTCCGGCAGTATGTCGGAATAAATAAGGCTGTCGGCAATTTTCTGCAGGTTTCCTTGTTTTAGCCAGCTTGTTTCGTTACCCCCGTATCCGTGCAATAAATACATTACCGGGTAATGCAAGTTGTTGTTGTGATAGGTGGGGGGCAGGTAAACCGTATAATTAACCTTGCGTTTGAGCACAGGGCTTTCAAACTTACGCGAAATTACCTGGGAGCTCTTCTCCTGGGCAAAAACTGTAAGTGTGGCCAGGTACAAGTAAACGATAAACAGGTAAGTAAGCCTTCGATACATGGGTTTTTAGTTAAAAATTTGCAATTTACCGAAAAGGTAATCGATTCTGTTAATTTTTACTACTAAGCAATGCGGAAAAACGTTAGCTTTGCAAGGTAATATAAGTAATATCATATTTTTAATATCTGTTACTGCCTTTTATATAACAAATAGCGAATTAATACTTGTTGTAAAGTGAGCAAGCAATTTTTTAATATTTTAAAATATATTCTTTTCCTGGCTTTAGGTGGCTTTATTTTTTGGTTTATCTATCGGAAACAAGATCCCAGACAAATTATTGGTGCATTCAGGGAAGTTAACTATTTCTGGATTTTTATGTCGCTGGTATTTAGTGTGTTGTCGATAGTCTCACGCGCCGTAAGGTGGCAGTTGCTAATAAAATCAATCGGGCATAAAACAAGGTTTGTTAATGTATTTTTATCGTGCTATGTGTTGTACCTGGTAAACCTTTTTGTTCCAAGGGCTGGCGAAGTTGCCCGTTGTGCGCTTGTTTCGGGTTCCGACAATGTACCATTTGCCAAATTAGTTGGCACAATGTTGGTGGAGCGCCTTGCCGATTTTGTAATGCTTGTTGTTCTGGCTGTTATTATTTTTACCTGGAATATTTCCACTATACGAATGTTTTTTGATACCCATCCGGAAATGACCCAAAAAATTGAAGCGATACTGTCAACGCGCAACATTATCCTTATTGGTATATTAGGGATGCTTATGCTTGCAGGCTTGGTATATCTGTGGAGAAAACGACGGGCAAGGGCAGCTAAGAAAGAATCGTTATGGTCGAAACTTAAGGAAGGAATATATTCTATAGCACAGCTCGACAATAAATGGACATTTATCGGCCATACTGCATTTATTTATTTAATGTGGCTGGCAATGCTTTATGTTGTGTTTCTGGCATACGGGCCAACAGCTCACTTAAGCATACGGACAGGAATGGTTACCTTTTTAATGGGTGGCCTTGCAATGTTGGCCCCTATTCAGGGTGGTATTGGCCCCTGGCATTTTATGGTTTACCAAACATTGTTTATTTATGCAATACCCATTGAACAAGGTAAAATATTTGCCTTCATTGCCCACACAACTACTAACCTTGTTTATATAGTTCTGGGCGCTATTGCACTTATTGTATTATTTTTAATAAATTCCGGCAAAATCAGCCTTTCGGGAAAAGCTGCCCTTAAAAAATGAAGGCGGCTAATTTCGACATAATACCTTTTGCCCCTTACATGCTCGATGAGGTTCACAAACTAATAACACATACAATTACTGTTGTTTATCCGGGGTTTTATTGCAATGATGTTGTGGGTTTTTTTCTAAACTATCATTCTAAAGGCGAACTTAAAAGCAAAGCAGGGAAAGGCGTTTTTCTTGTTGGCTTTTATGAAAATGCACCAGTAGTTACAGGCTATCTGGTTGGTAATGAACTAGGTGGGGTTTATGTTAACCCCTACAGGCAGCGAAGTGGTTATGGTGCCGCAATGGTTGACAGGCTTACCGATATTGCCCGCCAGAAAGGCCTTGGACATGTCTGGCTCCATTCAACCCCTCCGGCAGTAAATTTTTACTATAGACTGGGCTTTAACTTAAAACAGGAACTCGTCGATTATGTTGGCCCAAACAATGCACCGCTTCCCTATTTTCTGATGGAAAAAAAGCTTTAAATAACCTACAAGCAATTTGTTCCAGGAATAAAGGTTAACTATTCGCCCAATCTGTATCCCGAGGCATATTCTGTAGAAATATAATTATCGTAGCTCATGCACACATGGGTGGCAAATTCTATGGCCGTTTCAATTATGGGGTGCCATTGCTCTTTCGACAGGCTTAAGAGGTTTTTCAGGCCGATTTTATGTTTAATAAGCGAATATACAATGCCGGCATTGAAATTATCGCCGGCACCGATGGTGCTCATTGGGTCAATTTTATGTATGCCGAACTGTTCCGAAATAGACGGTGTGCGCAGAAAAACCCCTTTGGTAGAAGCGGTATATAGCACTATGGGGCATTTATCTTTTAGTTGGGCATATGTGTCGTCGGCATTACGGGTGCCGAAAATAAAGGAAAAATCTTCGTTAGAGCCCCTTAAAATATTGCTTTGGGCAATATTTTCAAGAATCATTGGCTTAAGTGCAGGCAACTCGTGCAGGTGTTGTTTCCTGAAATTCGGGTCATACATAATTATAGCCTTTACTTTTTGGGCCTGCTTAATAAATTTAAGTATTACATCTCGCACTTCGTGGGTTATGGCATAAAACGATCCAAACAGCACAATATCGTCGGGGTTTATTTCGGGCAGCTTTATATTAAGCCTTTTTTTTGGGTAAATCTTATAAAAATCGTAGCTGGCATCGTTGTGCTCGTTTAAAAAAGCCAGTGCCAGTGCCGATTTGCCATCGAAATAGCGGTAAACATATTCAGTCGATACGTTATTGTCTTTCAGAAACTTATCGATAAAATTTCCAACTTGGTCCAGGCCGTATTCCCCCACAAAGTGTACCGGTATGCCCAAACGCCCCAGTGTAACTGCCGAGTTTAGGCATGCCCCGCCGGCTTTGGCCATAAAAGGCTGGTTGTTTTTTATGAGTATATCCAGTACAGTTTCGCCAATGGTATAAACTTTTCGCATTCTTAAAATTTACTTGACAATTTTTGATATTTCTTTAAATTCCGGTGTGCCCGCTTGTATGCATAGCTCAAACATTATCGATTCTGTGGTTGTTAAAATACAACCCACATCGCGCATACGCCAAAGCGCTGCATCCATGTCGGGTTTCTTTCGCGAGCCAATTGCATCAGTTACAATAATCGGGTTGAAATTGTTATACAATAAATCGAGGGCGGTTTGAAGCACACATACATGCGACTCTATTCCCATAATTATGGCATTGCGCTTGCCCGAGCGGTTCATTACTTTAATGAACGATGGTTCGCGGTAACAGCTGAAAGTAAGTTTTTCGATATACGAAAAATTTCCTGCAGCCGTATTAAGTTCTTCAATTGTGTTACCAAGTCCCTTAGTGTATTGTTGGGTAACAATAACCGGAACGTTCAGGATCCTAAGGCCATGTACCAATTTCAGGCAGTTGTCTTTTACCTCATCCTTATTGTACATGTGGGGCAAAAGTTTTTCCTGCACATCAATCAACACGCCAATAGAGTTTTCTTTGTAAATTCTCATAACAGTTAGTAAGTTGGTTAAGTTAGACGGGTGAAAAAAAAGTGTTTTGGTTGCTCGAGTTTGGTGAATAAAAATAACAACTTTTTAAATAATGCAGAGTTACTTTGTTCATAAACTTTCATTATTGGTTTTGCGCAAATAGCATAATCAAGCTCTGTACAATTAGCTGGTTACTGTTCAAATTTTTTTTCTGGCCACAGTTTATTTGCCGGCCTTAATTCTTGAGCGTTGCCCCAGGTACCCTCCATGGTGCCTTTTGGCATATTCTTCGGGCCCAAAGTTTATTTTTTCCATCATCAGAACCACAAGTATATCACCTATAACAGTCATTGCCGTGGTTGAAGTAGTAGGGGTTAGCCCAAGCGGGCAAACTTCGGCAGGGTTTCCGGTAAAAAGTGCACAGTCGGCAATTTCTGCCAGCGGGCTATCGTTATGGCCAACCAGTGTTATTATTTTTATTTCGGGATAAAGAATTTTGCTTAGTTCGTAAAGTTCGAGTATTTCCCTGGTTTTGCCCGAGTTCGATACCAGTAAAAGTATATCGTTTTGTTGGATTACCCCTAAATCGCCGTGCTGGGCATCGCTGGGGTGCAGAAATACTGCCGGTGTGCCTGTGGAACTAAAAGTTGTTGCAATATTTATGGCAATCTGCCCGGCTTTGCCCATACCGCTGGCAACAAGCTTGCCGTTGTTTTTATGTACGGCTGTGTTAATCAGTTCAATGGCTTTAGAGTAACTGTTGTTTACAGGTATATCGCGAATTGCTTTTGATTCGTGGTCGAGTAGTGAACGAATTCTGTCGGTCATAAAAAATTTTTCTTCAAATATAGAACCTCTGTTTGAATTACGAAAAGGGGGAATAATTAAATATAGGCTATCGAATAGTTTTTTCCGGGTATCAGAATAAGGTAGGCTGAATGGGAAAGGGGGCTGGCCGATAATGTTCCATGCGCGTTTTAAGCCCGGTTGTGAGGCAGGCATCGGTATATGTTTTGAACAGATTGTCGGAGCCCGGCACAGGGCAATTGTACTTATCGCCAAACAAGGCTATATATTTTTCTTTTAAGCCGGGAAAAAGCAAATCGAGTTTTTTATAAAAATATTCTCTTTGGCCTTCGCGCTGGGTGAGGCCTGGCCAAAACAAAACATATTTGCCACCGGCTTTTGCCACAGCTTGCACAATGGCTTTTATGTTTTCTGGCGAATCGGTAATATACGGCAATACCGGGGTAACAACTGCCCCTGTATAAATACCCATATTGCTTAGTGCACGCATGGCCACTAACCTGTGCGAAGTGACCGGGGCAATAGGTTCAATAAGCTTTGAAACCGAATCGTCGATTGTGGTAATTGTAAACGACACGGCCGCATAAACATTTGAAATGCATTTGATTATTTCAGCATCGCGCAGTACTAAATTGCTTTTTGTAATTATGTGTAACGGAAATTTATAACGAGCAATTATTTGCAGGGCCTTTTCAACCATTTTATGTTCTTCCTCAACGGGCATATATGGGTCGTTCATACTGCCAGTGCCAATTGTACCTTTAATCTTTAATTTTCTGAGTTTTTGTTCGAGCAGTTCAAGGGCATTTTGTTTGATACGAATATGAGAGAGTTCGCCAATGTTATATACGGTACTACGGCTGTCGCAATAAATGCACTGGTGTTGGCAGCCCCTGTATATGTTCATGCTGTACATAATGCCAAAATACGGATCGGGGCCGTTTTTCAGGGGGGAGAGTATCGATTTAGCTGTAATAAACTCAATCATGGCTTAACGCTAATTTTGTGGTTCAGATAGTAATTTCAAACAGGTTGCCTTCGGGGTCTTTAAAAATAGTTTCATAATAACCGTCGCCGGTTTTTCGTGGCCACGATACCATTGTTGCTTCTCCTTGCTTTAAAAGCCGGGCGGTTATTTTGTCCACATTCTTCCTGCTTCCTGCTGCAATGGCAAAATGGTTTTCCGAAGGTGAAAAATTGTGGCCTGGTTTATGCATAATTTCGATTCGTGCCCCTGTGCCAAACGATAAAAAATATGATGAGAACCCTGTAGAAGGGTTAGTATATAGGTTTCCGGCTTTGGCGCTGAAGGTTTCTGTATAAAAATTTTTCATTGTTTCCAGCTCTTTGGCCCATAATGCAATATGTGCTATATTACAGGTTTTCTGCGGTTTTATAATATAAAACAGAATAATGCCTGCAAACAGCAATGTAACAGCATTTGCCAGAATTATCGGAATGTCGCTGGTTAGCAATCCATAGCTGAGCCACAACACCAGGCCGGCAAACAATAACATAAACATCCAGAACGAAATGTCGTTTGTCGATTTGGTTTTCAAGGTACGTACAGCCTGTGGGATAAATGCTACAGTTGTAAGGGTTGCTGCGCCAAAACCAATTATTTTTATAATCATAAATACGGGGTAGGTTAATTGTGTTTTTCTTTCAAAAATTTACTGAGAAGCTGGTTAAGCTTGTTTTTATCGATAGGTTTTGATAAATACCCATCGAAGCCCGAACGTATTATATTGTCTTCATCTTCTATACGTGCAAAAGCTGTTTGCGCTACTACCGGGGAACTTATTTTAAGCTGCTTTAGCATGGCTATTGCCTGGTAGCCGTCCATTTCGGGCATTTTAATATCCATTAAAATCAGATCGGGGGCTGAAACCTTACAAAACTCAATGGCCTCTGTTCCGTTTACTGCCCATTCTATGCTGGCGCCGGTGCGTTTTAACATAATACGTAACAATTCGAAATTTGCCGGGTCGTCTTCGACTATCAGAATAGTTTTATCGAAATAATCCGGCTTGCTGGTTTGTGATGGGCTTGCACAGCTTACAGGCTCTATGTTTTCAATGCCGGCAACTTCGACAGGGGCCGGAAGGGTAAAGAAAAATGTTGCACCTTTGCCCGGAAACGATTCTACCCATATTTCGCCACCTAACAGTTCAACCAGTTTCTTTGATATGGTAAGCCCCAGGCCGGCACCGCGGTATAGTTTGTTGTTGTCCGATTCAATTTTGGTAAAGCGCTCAAAAATAAGTTCTTGAATTGTCGGGTCAATGCCGATACCGGTATCTTTTACAAAAACTTTAACAAATTTCTTTCTTTCGTGTTTTTTGATCCTTTCAATAACCGAGAAACCAATTTCAATTATGCCGTTATGGGTAAACTTAACAGCGTTCGACAGCAGGTTCGAAAGTATTTGTTTAAGCCTTATTTCGTCGGTGTTAACCATAATGTTTTCCAGGCCAGGAGGTATGTTTAAGTCAAGAATTACCTTTTCGTGGTTGCTTTGGGCATTTATTTCTTTAAACGACAGGTAGAGTTCGTTTAGCACACTGTTTAAATTGCAGGTGCTGCGCGAAATGGTAATTTGCCCGGCTTCAATTTTCGATATGTCAAGTATATCGTCGATAAGGTGCAAAAGGGTGTTACAGCTCGAATTAATAAGTTCAACATATTCTTTTTTGTCGTTGCTGCTGGTTTCATTGTCGGCCAATAAGCCTGCGAACCCGACAATAGAGTTCATGGGCGTACGTATTTCGTGCGACATATTGGCTAGGAAGGCCGATTTTAGTTTATCGGCATTTTCGGCCTGGTTTTTGGCTTCTTTCAGCATTCTTTCGGTTTGGTCGCGTTTTTTGTCGCGAAGCTCTATTTGCTCGAGCATAGTGTTAAAGCGGTCGTAAAGAATGCCTATTTCATCGTTGTTTTTCTTTTTAAGCCTTACAGAATAATCGGCATTTTGTGTAATGTTTTCGCTGATATTTGCCAAAGCTAGTATAGGATCGGTAATAATTCGCTGAAAAACAAAGCCCAGTAAATAGGCCAGCATGAGCATAAATAATACCACAACCGCTGCAATACCAATGTTTCGCCTTATAAGTACTTCGGTTTCGAAGAGCGAAAGCTTTATAAGCACTGTGCCATAATTGTTGCCATGATAAATTATATTTTGCTTTGCCAGAACAGTGTTTGATGAAAAAGACAAATCGTTTTTTTTCAGTAGCACAATGGAGTCGAACTCAGCAATTTCCCCTAATCTTGCAGGCATTTCAACCGAACCGGGGTTGTAAGCGGCAAAAAGTTCCCCGTTTGATTCAAATACGGCAGCATAAATAATGTTGGGTGCCGATTGAAGTTTTTCGAGAATTCTTGAAGTTTCTTCTTTTATGCCAAAATACAATGGAGCACTGCAATATTCGGCGGTGTACCTTGCCAGCAGAAGTGCATCCTGCTTTACAGCTTTTTTCTGTTTGTAGTTTTCGTTTATAGAAAATAGTATAAAGCCAAAACTTGTTATAACGGTTATTATCAGTAGAATAATATATATTATTTTATATCGTATGGATATGTCGCCAAAGCGCTTCATTGGTCAGATTCGGGTTTAATTATTTGTGCAATGTTCAAGAGCCGGAAGCTAACAAAAAATCCTGAATCGCGCATAGCCGATTCGTTAATTTCAAACCGTATTTTATCATTTATAAAATAAAAATTGATGTGTGCCCCTGTTTCGGCACTTCCTTTCGCTTCGCATATTAGCAAAACCGGGATTTTTCGGGTTTCTGTTACAAGCTTCCCGAAATTTTTCATAGCGCTTTTTGGTACAAATAACATATTTACTGTTTTAACACTGTCGATACTGTTAATGTATTTTATTTTAACCGGTTTGCCCCAAATCTGGTAATCGTCATATAAGTTTTCAAGTATATTGCCAAAGGGGTTAGTTTTATATACTCCTATTGAAAAGAATTGCACTTTATTTTGCTCCGATACAGGCCATTCGATAAAATGGGTGAATTTCCCAAGCCAGGCTGCTTTTAAACTGTATTCATCAGAATATTGGCTGGAAGTGCCTAATACGCCAAAAACAACAAGAACTTGTACAATAAGCTTAGATAGGGCAATTTTCATCGCGTTTGTTTTCTTTTCTGTTTCATTTGGCACCCTGGTTATTCAACCATATCGGGTTGAATTTCAGCTTTAATTTACAATTTTTTTAACTGCTGTTCAAACAAATCCCGAATCGATTTTCTTAACAAATAATAAACTCTCGTT
>JAFGQZ010000019.1 GCA_016935435.1 Bacteroidales bacterium | reverse complement strand
GTGTAAGAAACATAGATTTCTTTCTGTATCGTTTATCCAAAATTTATGCTTAAAATATCAAATCCCCAGAAATTTTGCTTGACCCATTTTTTCCGTTAATTGATTTATTTCCATAAAAAATTATTAGCTTTTCAACTCTTAATTCGCATAAAATATATTTTTATAAGCGGCCCGTGTTGGAATACAGCTTAACAACCAGTAACTATTGCCGATATGGGCGAACTAAGTGCAATACAATAGCAACACTGGCTAAGAGCCATTGCCAGGTTGTTTAAAGGTTGTAAGGCAAACAGTGAAAGCTTAAAGGATAACCTTACTTATAGTCATTCCGGCCTCGTCGAAAGAATGCCATTCGCCTACCCTGTGGTTGTTTTTATACGAGCCTTTTTCTCGAATAACACCAGATGAGTACCAGGTAATAAACCGGCCTACCAGTGTATCGTTTTTATATTCGGCCTCAAATACTTTGTGCCCTTCCATATCATAACCTGTCCATTTTCCATGAAGGCAGCCGTTAACATACGAGCCTTTGCGTTTAACCTGTCCGTTTTTATAATAGCTGGTATGTTCCCCGTTAAGGACACCTTTTTTAAAGCTGATAGTTTCTTTGATTGTTTCGGTATTTCTGTAGTAAATGGTGCATTTCCCTGTAAAAGGCTTAATTTCGTTTTCAAGGTAGAAAATATCTGAAGGAATGCTGTCTTCGGTTATTACAAAGTTTTTTTCCGAGCACGAAGCTGAAAAAAAAGCTATTGTCAGAAATATGTAGGAAAATCTTTTCATTAAAATGAAATTTAATATAATTGGCTTTTTGAAATGCTTGTGCCAAATAGTTTATCCTGCTTATGTATTGGTTGTATAAAACTGGACTTTCAAATACAAGCTTAACATACTGCCAAATTCATTATGCAGTTTAACGGCCAGCCTTCCCTATCGTTTAAAATAGTTTATCAATGCAAGAAAATCTCTGATGAACGATTTTGTTAAGTGGATAAAAATTTTGTCAGACAGCACCTATGTTACTGGATGCGTAATAATAACAAACTATAAAGTGGCAAATAATTAAAAATGCAGGTTTAACTTATAGGGCTAAACCTGCATTTTTTTCTTAGCGAAGAATATGTTTATTGTTCGAAATAATTTCTCATTCTGTCGAAAAAACCCTTCTCGGCACTTCCCGGGCTGGGTTTAAAATTGTCAGATTCGTTGAGCTTTTCTATTACTTTTTGTTCATCTTTGTTAAGCTTCCGTGGTATCCAAACGTTAATATTTACCAATAAATCGCCTTTACCGTAACCGTTAACTTCGGGGAGGCCTTTGCCCCTGAGGCGCAGAATTTTTCCGGGTTGTGTGCCCGGTTCTATTTTAATTTTTACCTTACCTTCAATTGTAGGTATTTCAACTGTATCGCCAAGTGCAGCCTGTGGCACACTTAGGTATAGTAAATAAATTAAATCGTTCCCGTCGCGGATTAGCTCGGGGTGCTTTTCTTCTTCGATGAGCACCAGAAGGTCGCCATTAATTCCTCCCCTTCGGGCAGCATTTCCTTTTCCGGCAACATTTAGCTGCATGCCTTCGCCAACCCCTGCCGGAATGTTTATTTTAACAATATCTTCGCCTTTTACAATTCCTTCGCCATGGCATTTCAGGCACCGGTCTTTAAGAATTTTGCCTTCGCCTTCGCAGGTAGGGCAGGGAGAAGAGGTTTGCATACGCCCAAGCATGGTATTGGCAATACGTGTAACATGGCCAGAGCCGTTACAGGTTGAGCAGGTAGAATAACCATCGCGGCTTCGGGCCCCACTGCCTCCACATTCGTCGCAGGCAACATATTTATTAAGTTTAAGCTTTTTCTCGGCCCCTTTGGCAATTTCTTCGAGGTTAAGGATTACCTTAACACGCAGGTTCGAGCCTTTGTTCACCCTCTGGCCACCGCGACTGCGGCTGCTGCCAAAGCCCCCGAAGCCTCCAAAGCCAAAATCGCTGAAAATGTCGCCAAAGTGGCTGAAGATATCCTCAACATTTGTAAAATGCCCGCTTCCACCAGCAGCCCCGCCTAAACCGGCATGGCCAAACTGATCGTAGCGCTGCCGTTTTTGGGCATCGCTTAATATTTCGTATGCTTCTGCTGCTTCTTTAAACTTTTCTTCGGCTTCTTTGTCGCCTGGGTTTCTGTCGGGATGGTACTTTAATGCCTGTTTGCGGTAGGCTTTTTTAATTTCGTCTTGCGAAGCATTTTTTTGTACCCCTAAAACCTCGTAAAAATCTCTTTTTGCCATGTTCAGTTTTTTTCTTTTGCATGCTATTCACCAACTACTACTTTGGCATACCTGATAACACGGTCGTTTAAGAGGTACCCTTTTTCAATAACATCAACAACCTTGCCCTTTAGTTCTTCCGAAGGGGCGGGTATTTTTGTAAGTGCTTCGTGGAAATCAATATCAAAATCTTTTTCTTTTGCCTCAATTTCTTTTATTCCGTTTTGTCGCACGAACTCAACAAATTTATTGTAAATGAGCAATATGCCTTTCTTTAACCCTTCAAGATCTTCTGTTTTGTCGATATGGTCGATACCCCTTTCTAAATCGTCGATTACAGGCAGTATATCTTTTAACAAATCGCTGTTGGCTTGTTTTATTAAATCGGTTTTTTCTTTTAGTGTACGTTTACGGTAATTATCGAATTCGGCCGACAGCCTGATATATTTGTCCTGCCACTCGCGTACTGCCTCTTCTGCTTTGTCCCTGGCATTTTTTTGTTCCTCAATGAGTTTTTCTATGTCGGCATTTAAACCTGTTGTAGCTGCTTCCTGATCTTTTGTCGTATTGTCGGGCTGCTTTTCTGTCGGTTTTTCTGTGCCTGCCGGCATTTCTTCCCCTGCCGACACTTCATTGCCGGCAATATCTTTATCTGCCACTTTTTCGCTTTTAGTTTTATGTTTTACCTCTTGCTCTGTTGTTTTATTGCTTTTTTTAATCATAACAACCATATATGTTTATAATAAAACTTCAATATACCACCCCGCAATACCAAATAATTTGCCAAGAATGAAAAAAGGACAAAATGACAGAAGGGCTGCCTGAACTATTGTGTCTGGCAACCCTTCTGTTTATTGATGCAATTCTTTAATTTGCCGCAATATTTGCAGCCGGCACTTTTTTATACCGTAAGCTATATACCGATTTGTATGTCGATGGGTCATTCAAATAACTGTGCAATTGTTTTTGGGTTTCTTTATCGATAAATACCATTAGAGGCTGGTTAACATCCAAAATTTTTTGCAACGATTTTTTTAGCAACTTGTCCCATTTCTGATAATAGATATCGAAATCGTCGGGTTTAACAATTCCCCTGCAAATACCTTTGTTGCATGAGAGGTACATTTCGCTTTCGAGGTTGAAGATGCCATATTCATCGGTAATTTCTTCGCCGGGGTGAATATCGCGAATGGCTATTTCAAACCCATAACCTGTGCTCATGGTATTGCAATTGCAGCAGTGGTTTACATATTTTCCGAAATCCCAGCTAAGGATACGGTTGCCGTTTTCATCGATGTACGAATACTTGTCGATTATTTCCCTCATTTCGGGGATTTGCTGTGAGAACTCTGTTTCGCTAAAAGATAGTTCCAGGCTGTCTTTAACGTAAACAATAGTGCCTTCTGGAATGAAAGCTGTGGCAAAGACACCATAACCGATGGCGTCGCTAATGTGCCTCAATTCAGTAGATGGGTGAATCATTTTTTTTACCTTACAAAACGTTTTGAAGAATAAATCAATAAAAACCTATTATCAACAAATCGCAATGCGTAAGGCTAAACGGGAGGGTTTCAATGTCGTATGCAGTTTGCTATAAGCTTCTAACACTGCCTTTTCGCCAATTTAGTCGTTACGTTTGTTTATTGTTTGCTTAAAACAAATATTACGCAAAGTAAGCTTAAAAAAATGTTGTAAAACAAGAGGGGATATAAAAATTTTATTAACCGAAGGCTAAATTCGCGAAATGCTTGCCCCTAAGGCATTTAACCGAATATCGATATTCTGGTAGCCGCGATCGATTTGGTCGATATTATGGATAACACTGGTACCATCGGCCGAGAGCGCTGCAATTAGCAAAGCTACACCAGCCCTTATATCGGGCGATGTCATGGTTGTCGGGCGCAGTTTAACATGATTGTCGAGCCCTATAACTGTAGCCCTGTGGGGGTCGCATAAAATTATCTGTGCGCCCATGTCAATTAACTTATCGACAAAAAACAGGCGGCTTTCGAACATTTTCTGGTGAATAAGCACACTTCCTTTTGCCTGGGTGGCCACAACCAGTATTATACTGAGCAGGTCGGGGGTAAGCCCTGGCCACGGGGCATCGTCGATAGTCATAATTGAGCCGTCGATAAAGGTTTCTATCTGATAGTGTTTTTGTGCCGGAATAAAAATATTATCGCCCCGGCGTTCCATTTTTATCCCCAGGCGCTCAAACGAACGGGGTATAATGCCCAGGTTTTCGAACGATACATTTTCGATGGTAATTTCTGAGGCTGTCATGGCTGCCAGGCCTATAAAGCTCCCGACTTCAATCATGTCGGGCAATAAGCTGTGCGAGCATCCGCCGAGGCTTTCAACGCCGGTAATTGTTAGAAGGTTCGACCCAATGCCCTGTATTTTTGCCCCCATACACGAAAGCATTTTGCAAAGCTGCTGCACATAAGGCTCGCAGGCAGCATGATATATGGTGGTGGTGCCCCTGGCCAAAACAGCAGCCATAATTAAATTGGCAGTTCCGGTTACCGAAGCTTCCTCGAGCAGCATATATTTTCCACGGAGTTCTTTTGCCTTTACTGTGTAAAAACTGTCGGTTTGGTTGTAAATAAATTTAGCCCCCAGTTCAATAAAACCATTAAAATGGGTATCTAAACGCCTTCGGCCAATTTTATCGCCTCCCGGTTTGGGTATATACCCTTTACCGAAACGTGCCAGTAAAGGGCCGATTATCATTACGCTTCCCCTAAGGCTGGAGCTTTTCTTTTTATATTCTTCGGTTAGCAGGTATTCAATATTTATATCTTTTGCCCTGAAACTATACTTTCCGGTGGCTAGTTTGTTTACTTCGACGCCCAAATCGGAAAGAAGGTCAATAAGGTTATTTACGTCAAGAATATCCGGAATATTGTCGATTATTACTTCTTCGGGGGTAAGCAGGGTAGCACACAATACCTGAAGAGCCTCGTTTTTTGCCCCCTGGGGGGTTATAGTTCCATTTAGTTTCCTGCCTCCTTCGATACGGAACGATGCCATGCAAAAAGGGTTTTATTGTAACTTTATTTCATTTTTTTGAAATTTTTGCCTTTCTGGGGCCTTTTGCCTTTGTTTATTAATTCGCGCGATTCGCTAAGCTTAATTTTCGAAAGGTCGATTTTTCCTTTGCCCAGTTTTGTCAAATCTTTAAGTATAACCTCATCTTCAACCGATTCGCGGTTCCAGGTGAGGTACGATTTTTTCATGTGGTTGGCTATGGTGTTCAGCAAAGTATCTCTTTCGGGGCTGTCGGGCAGTTCAATTGCAGCGCCAACCATTTTTTCTATCGATTTTCCATAATGCCTGAATGTGATGGGCTGTGTACCGTATTCAACGATCCGAGGTTTCTCGAGAAAAGTTTCTGCCCTGGGCGGATCGTACGGATAGTCGATATCAATATCGAAATTTGCAATCAGGGCGATATGATCCCAAAGTTTGTGCTTAAAATCGTTAATATCGCGCAAATGGGGGTTTAGGTTGCCCATTACTGCCACAACAGAATGTGCCAGCCGGGTGCGCTCTGTTTTATCCTCGATGGTTTTAATATATTCAACCATATTGTGTATGTTCCGGCCATACTCAGGAAGTACCAGTTTTTTGCGGCTGGTGTTATAATCAAAAGGCATAGTATAAAATTTTTGTAAAGCTAGTTGTTTTTATCGGGTACACCAAAATGTATGCTTATTAATTGCTTTTAAGCTGGCAAAAACCCCGTTTATTGGCCGGAGTTTCTTTTTCCGAAATTGTAACAGACATTCAGGTCAACCCGGCTGCTTTTCCAGTTATACCTGTTTGTTTCCAGTACAGTTAGGGTGCTGCAATCCATAAGCCGCCCGGTATGTTCATAATCTTTGGTAAATCCTTTATAATAGTCAAGAACTAGCGAAATTTTATTGGTAAAGGCATAGCTGAGGCCCAGTTTTAAACCGAAAGAATTTATTTTTTTATCCAGCCATTTTTCAGATATCCTGTAATTGTACTCAAATCCTGTATATGGGACAAAACGGTTTAACTTGTACCCAAAGGTAACAGGCAATGATACCTGGTGGTAATCCGAAGCCGATTCTGCATCGCCGACAATACCACACAGGTTTGTCGAAGGTGTTTCCCAACAAATGTCGTAAACCGAGGCTTTATAGCTATAATTGTTTTTCATAAACCGGTAATTTAATTCACCCCTGGCAACCAAACGTTTGTGTAAAGGCAAGTCAAAGAAAGCGCCCAGGTTAAATGCAGGAGAATAAGCCGGGCTTACAATTGGTTTATTGCATGCAGCCCACCAGGTTCCGCCACCGCCCGATATGCCATAGCCTGCCTGGGCTATAACCATGCTGTTAAAAGCAAAAAGCACCACACCCAAAAAGTTTAACTTTTTCATACTTTCAATATTATTAATGTTTCTATTAAGTATGATGCCATTAGTTGGAAAGGTTGCAGCTTTTGTGCCCGAAATTATTAGCAATTCAACAGGTTTACCTGTTGTTTTGAGCTGTAATGCATTAAAATATATAGGTTTAATGAAATTAAATGAATCTTTTGCATCGGCAGCCCAAATGGTATCGAATACATAAACGGTATCGTAAACAACAACTTCTTCATATATGTAAATGGTGTCGTTATGAATAAACTGGTTCTGGCCAAAAGCAGAAAAGAAAAACATGAATAGGAGGATAGAGGCTAAAGAATATTTAGAAGGCATTGGCAGTGTCCTTTAATTTTATTGTGTCCCTGATAAAGGTAGTGTTTCTTTTTACAATGGTTTTTCTTATCACAACAGGTTTCTTTTGTGCAAACGAATCGGAAGGAAGTACATTTTCGGGCTTTATTATTTTTTCCGGCTTATGCGGAACAGTACCAGTGAAAATCGAATCGCCGGCTGCAGCAGCAGTCTCGGGCAAAGGTATTACATATTCGGTTTTGGCATTATGTTTTGATACAATGAAAATAGCTGTAATTATTGCCATGCCAGCGCAGGCAACTACATAATTCCTGGTTTTTGCCCACTTTTTCCTGAAAACCGGCATATAAACCTTATCCCAATCTACAGTATCGAAGCAGGCTTTATTTTGTGCATGTAAATAAAAACCAGAAAACTTTCGATGGAACAGTTTGTCGATGTGCCTGCATTTGCAGGGGAACAAGAATAGGATGAAGGCTGTTTTCCGTTGCTTTTCCTTTTCTTTTTCGGTTGCTCTTTGGTAAAGCAATTTTTGGATTTGTTTTCTGGCCCTTGAAAGGTGCGATTTTGATGTTCCGGAACTTATGCCAAGTTCAGTCCCAATTTGTTTATGTGAGTAATTATCAATTACGTACATATTAAAAACAAGCCTGTGATGTTCGGGGAGGCTGTTAATGGCATCGAGCAGTTCGCTGTGAGAAAAACCGGTTTGGGCAACAGGCATGAAACTGGTATTTTCATCAGGTTCTATCATGTTATCAGGAAGGTTCTGTACGGGGTATTTGGTATAAATGACTGCCTTTTGTTTTCGAATATATTGTAAAGCCGAATTTACAGCAATTCGCCGTAGCCATGCCTCAAAGCAGCCTGTGCCCCTGTAGCTGCCAGATTTTTCCATAGCTGAAACAAAGGCTTCATGGGCCAAATCTTCAGCAATTTGTTTGTTGGGCACATATCTGTAGCAAATGCCAATGAGTTTATTGATGTTTTCAACATAAGTATTGTTCCAAAAATCCCGTGTATGGTTCATAAATTATAACCGGTTTTATTTTATGATGCAGAATTATAAAAAGGTGGCAGGCAGAAATATTTTTTCTTTTGTGTGTTTTTTCAATAGAACAAAAAGCAAATATTTATATTTATCAATATAAGGCTCTTCCCAACCTAATTAACGCACCTGCCGGTGTATGTTTGTTGCCGAGGTTTGTGCCGTTGGAAGTATTACCGTGTCGGCAATGTTAATATGTGGCTGGCGCGATACAATAAACCATATTAATTCTGCAATATCTTCGGCCAACAGTGGGGTGAAGCCTTCGTAAACTTTATCGGCCCGTTGTTTGTCGCCCTTGAACCGTACGGTCGAGAATTCGGTGTTTACAGCTCCGGGGCTCACCAACGATATTTTTATGCCTGTGCCTGTAAGGTCGGTGCGCAAGCCTTCGCTGAACGAATCTATGGCATGTTTCGAGGCACAATATACATTGCCTTTGGGGTAATTCTCCTTTCCGGCTATCGAACTGATATTTACAATATGTCCCGACTGCTTCTTCAGCATAAGCGGCAGAACTGCTTTGGTTACATACAGCAGTCCTTTTACATTAATGTCTATCATCATGTCCCAGTCGTCAACGTCGGCATCCTGGGACAAATCGAGCCCATGTGCATTACCGGCGTTATTAATGAGAATGTCAATGTTTTTCCATTCTTCCGGCAACGAATTTATAGAGCGGAATACCTCATCACGGTTGCGTACGTCAAAAGGCAATGTTATAACATTCACTTTGTCACAGACATCCCTTGCCAGCTTTTCAAGTCTTTCGGCACGCCTGCCACAGGCAATTAGCTGCACCCCGTTATTGGCCAGGAGTTTTGCCGTAGCATATCCGATTCCCGATGTGGCCCCGGTTACCAGGGCGGTTTTTGTTGCTTTCATTTGTTTTTTTGAGTTTAAACTTCATCTGTTTTCAGTACTATCAAATAATGGCTTAGCCCTTTTTTATTTTGAATGGTTGGGCATAATTCAAATTTTATCCAAATTTGTTAATTATTATTGAGGAAATAAAAAAGCATGAAACTCTTAATTGTTGAAGACAACCTTGCTTTGCTGGAGTCGATAAGCGATTCGCTGACAGCCGAAAATTTCCTTTGCGAAAAGGCACAAGACTATTTTACGGCCCTTGAAAAAATAAACCTTTATAATTATTCCCTAATAATTGTCGATATAAACCTGCCCGATGGCTCGGGGCTTGGTTTAATTAAATCGATGAAAAAGCTTAATACCGAAACCGGGATAATTGTTGTTTCTGCACGCAATTCGCTCGGCAACAAATTAGAAGGGCTCGAACTGGGCGCCGACGACTATATTACCAAGCCATTTGATATGGCTGAACTGGTAGCCCGTGTAAAAGCCCTGTTGCGGCGCAGGAACTTTGCAGGCAGCAACAATGTTGAAATAAACGATATAACCATTAAAACCGATAGCCGCGAAGTGTTCGTTCAACAAACGAAGATTGAACTTACCAAAAGCGAGTACGATATTTTATTGTTTTTAATTGCGAACAAAGGCCGTGTTATTACCCGCGAAAGCCTTGCCGAACATATCTGGGGCGACAATATGGATTTGGCCGATTCGTTCGACTTTATTTACTCGCACATTAAAAACCTAAGAAAAAAGATAGCTGCCGCCGGGGCGTTTGATCCGATAAAGGCTGTTTATGGCATTGGCTACAAAATAGAAATGCAATAATTTGTAATGAAGCTAATTAAACGCACATACCTGCATACATTCATTTGGCTTTTGCCTGTAATTATAATTGGCAGTGTATATTGCTTTTACATGATACGGTTTATAATTTATGAAGAAACCGATGAATACCTGACTTACGAAATGGAACGGCTGGTTGATTATTACAACCAGAATAAAAACCTTCCTGAGTTTCATAAAGTTGCCGATATTATTGAGGGGGTAAAATACGAAACCCCTGTTTTTAAAGACACCCATATTCTCGAGCCTGGCGATAACGAATTGGTGCCCCATCGCGAACTGTATTTTTCTATCGTCCATAAAGAAAAGTATTTTACCATTGTTTTGCGCCACCTGCTGCCTGGCAATGACGATATTCTTGAAGGCACGCTTATTATAATTGTTGGACTGCTGCTGCTTATAACGGCTATTCTTTTTTTTATGCTCAACCATATTTCAGGTAAAATTTGGGCACCCTTCTACAAAACACTCCAAAGGCTAAAAAAATACCGGATAAACGAAAACCCACCAACATTCCCTGCTTCAGGGATAGATGAGTTTAATACACTTAACGATACGGTAAACAGTTTGCTTTCGAAAATATCACACGATTACGCCCGCACCAAGGAGTTCAACGAAAATGCATCGCACGAATTGCAAACACACCTGGCCATAATCAGGGCCAATGCCGGCAAATTGTTGAATGAACCCGGTAGTGGGCCAAACAACATTAAAACGGCACAGGAAATACAGAATGCTGCAATTAAATTGTCGCGATCCCAAAAATCGTTATTGCTCCTGAGTAAAATAGGCAACCTTGAATTTAATAAATCGGAGGAAGTAAATTTAAAGGCTTTGCTCCAACAGGTTTTATTGTTGTTTGACGAGGCCGTTGGCATAAGGGGGATAAATGTAAGCGTTATTGCCGAAGAATGCACTCGGGAAATGGATCCCGGCCTTGCCGACATATTTCTCACAAACCTCATAAAGAATGCCGTAAAACATAATGTGCAAAACGGGTTTATTTCTATAAGCCTTACCCCTTCATGCCTGGTTATCGAAAATTCAGGGCTCCCCTTTATCGGGAACCCCGATATTATGCTGGAAAGGTTTGTTGTGGGCGTACAGGGCAATTCGGGCATAGGCCTGTCGATTGTAAAGCAAATATGCAATCTATACCAATATTCAATTTCCTACCAGGTAGTGAACCAGTCAACCCATCGCATTACTATTCATTTATAGCTTTTTGTCCTCTCCAGTTTTTCTCCAGAATGAGGTTTTATATTTGTTCAGAATATAAAATTTGAAATTATGAGAAAATATTTGAAAATGATTGCCATAGCTGCCAGCTTAATTCTTTTCGGAGAAGCATACGCCCAATACACCGGGCCGGGTACAGTAGAAAAACTTTATTCGGCAAAGGAAATTAAGGATAATGCATCGCGGTTAGATAAATCGGATGAGCTGGTAAAGATTCAGGGTTTTATAGTTAAGCAATTAAATAACGATACATACGAGTTTAAAGACAACACCGGCACCCTTCAGGTCGAGATTGACAAAAAAAGGCTTCCGGCCACACCATTCAACGATAAGACCGAAGTAATACTCGTTGGCGAGGTTGACCACGACCTGCTTGAAAGTGTGGAGGTTGAAGTGAAAGAAGTCAAACTTTTGCTTCCTTAAGTGTATTTCAAACCTAGATTATCCGTAAATGATGATGAACAAGTTTTTATTCTTTTTCGGGCTTATGCTTGCAACGCTTGTACACGCACAACCCGACAAGCAGTCGGTTGTCAATAAGGTGAAAGAACTGTGCCCGGCCGCCGATATTGTTGAGCTCGAGTTTAAGGACAACCATGTTGAGGTTGAATATTGGTGCAATGGAAGTTTGGTTGAAATTGGCATTAACCAGCAAACCGATGTTATTTTCACCGAAACCGAGGCAGAAATACCCGCCGATGTTATGCGAAAGATTCTGCATAAGCTTGAAAAAAAATATTACGGGTGGGTATATGACGATTTTGCTTTTGTGCAATTGTCCGACACATCGTTTTATAAGGTCGAACTTCTTAAAGGGGGCGTTGAGGAAAATATTTATTTTACCACCGACGGCAAATACTACAAAACAAAAAATGTTGTTGTTAACGAAAGTTGGGATTTGAACATCCTCCGGAAATCGGATCGTTTTAAACATGCCCCTTACGATTTTTTAAGCCCTTATAAGAGTTTCGATATGCCCGAACCCCTGAAAGAAATTTCGGGTATTGCCAGGGCCGGTGGAAATACTATGTTTTGTGTACAGGACGAAACGGGCATAATTTTCAAATACAACCTCGAAAGGGATGAACTGGCGGGCATGCTGCGTTTTACCGACTTAGGCGATTTTGAAGATATTGCCTTGCTCGGCGATACAGCTTATATACTGCGGAGCGACGGAACCCTTTTCTTTTTTAACCATGCCCGATATAACGGCAAGTACGAGAAAACAGTTGTGCCCTTAAACTGTCTGAATATCGAAGGCTTATGCTACGACAAAACGGCAAATTCGTTCCTGGTATCATGTAAAGATCAGCAGATTGGCTCCTTTGGCGCTTACCGGCATGTATATGCTTTTTCGCCTTCCAGCAAGCATTTACCTGAAATATCTTTTACTATCGACCTTGATGAGATTAATGCTATGTTCAATAAAAATTTTCCGGCCCTGGTGCGCGAAAAGCTTCAGTTTAACCCTTCGGCCATTGCGGTGCATCCCTTAACAAAACAACGTTATGTACTTTCGGCATCGAACAGGCTTTTAGCAATTTATTATAACAATACACTTATCGATGTATATCCCTTGCCGGCCGAGCTGTATTTTAAGCCCGAGGGCCTCGATTTTGCTGAAAATGGCGATTTGTACATTTCTAACGAAGGGATGAAAAAGGGGTACCTGGGCGGGAGTATTCTTCTTTTACAAATGCGGCAGAGATAAAATATTGCCGGTTTCGGCACCTGCATTTAGTGGTTTGTTTTCAATATTTCGGTAAACCGATAAGGTATCGCTTAGAATTTTTGTTGTAACATCGGGTGATTGGGGAATACAAGGGGCCTTAACGCCCGAACCAAAATTGGTATTGCCGGTAAATACACGCGCCTCGTCCCAAAGGCCGCTTTCGATAAAAGAACCTGTAAGCCTCGCGCCGCCCTCGACAAGCACCGATTGAATGCCCCTCTCGTAAAAAACCGATAGAACCTGTCCGATAATATCCCTGTTAAAATATGCTTTGATATACTCGACGTTAGGGCTGTTTTCAATTGTTTTTTCGGTAAAAACCAGGGTAGGCACTTTCCCGTTTAGAACAGTTGCTTGTGCAGGTATCCTTCCTTTGCGGTCCAAAACTGCCCTTATCGGCGATTTTCCGCTCCACAGGCGTGTGTCGAGCGAGGGGTTATCGTAAACAATAGTGTTGGTACCTGCCAGAATAGCCTGCTCAACCGAACGCCACTTGTGTACCAGCATTCGTGAAACAGGGGTCGAAATCCAGTATGGGCCAACCGGGGTTCCCGGCGCCCTGTGGATATCGATAAATCCATCGCCCGATTGCGCCCATTTTAAAATTATGTAAGGCCTTTTGTGCAGGTGAAAGGTAAAAAAGCGTTTGTTCAGTTTGTAACACTCATCGGCAAGTACACCAACTATTACCTCAACGCCGGCACCCTGTAATTTTTTAATGCCCTTGCCGGCAACCACCGAATTCGGATCGGTAGTGCCAATTACTACTTTTTTAATTCTTTTTTCGATAATCAGGTCGGAACACGGAGGGGTTTTGCCCAGGTGGGCACAAGGCTCAAGGCTTACAAATAAAGTGCTTTCTGGCAGAAGGCCTTTCTCTTTTACCGAATTAATTGCATTTACTTCGGCATGGGCGCCGCCATAATTCCGGTGAAACCCTTCGCCAATTATGGTGCCGTTATATACAATAACCGATCCGACCATTGGATTTGGGGCAACATTTCCCAACCCGTTTCGGGCCAGATCGATGCAACGCTGCATATATTTTTTATAGCTTTGTTCCATGAATGATATTGTCGGTTGAACTTTCATCAAAAATAACAACATACGGCGAAATTGCTTTTATATACAGCACAAGCCGCAAATTTTTTTTATGGGTATAAACACCATCAAAGGGTTAAAGGTTTTGTTCCGGGCGAAATTACAACATATTTACCCGGTTTCCGAAACCGACAGTATTTTTTCGCTGGTTGCGGAGGAAATAACAGGGCTCAGCCGTACCGGGCAAAGCCTAATGGCCGACAGGGCATTGTCGGGCCAACAGTACGAAAGGTTTGAGGAAATTCTTGCCCGGTTGGCAAAGTGCGAACCCGTACAGTATATTCTGGGCAAAGCATGGTTTTATGGACTTTGCTTTTCGGTAAACCCGGGGGTGCTTATACCCAGGCAGGAAACCGAAGTTCTTGTTGATACACTCATTAACAAGTGTCCGGCCCCTGATGGACCGGTTATCGACATTGGCACCGGAAGCGGATGTATTGCCATTGCCCTTAAAAAAAACCTGCCGCTGGCCCAAGTTTTTGCACTCGATATTTCGGAGGGGGCAATAGAAACAGCTAAAACGAATGCTATAGCAAACAATACCGAAATAAATTTTATTTGCGACGATATTTTAAACCCCGGAATACGACTAGATTGCCGGTTTGGCTTAATTGTCAGCAATCCGCCCTATGTAAGAGGTTCAGAAAAAAAGTCGATGCACCAAAACGTAACAGGCTTTGAGCCCCACAATGCCCTGTTTGTGCCCGATTCCGATCCATTGTTATTTTACAGGGCTATTGCCGGGGTTTCTGCTAAATATTTAAAGCCCGGGGGTATGCTTGCAGTTGAAATAAACGAAGCATTGGGCGAAAGTACGTGTGCTTTGTTTGCCGGTAAGGGGTATTCTGAGGTTGAAATTTTAAAGGACCTTAACCAAAAGGAACGTTTTATTATAGCCAGGAAATATGCAGAAGGCCAACATTGACAAGGCAATGCTCGACCGCATGCGGCAAGTGTGCAGCAAAAGCGAAAAATGCACCCGCGACATTGCCGAAAAGCTAAAAAAACTCGATTATGAAGGCGATGCCGAAAGCCTTATCGAAACCCTTGTTGTCGAAGGCTTTATTAACGAAACCCGTTATGCCCAATCGGTGGTAAACGATAAACTGAAATTCTCGCGTTGGGGCAAGGCAAAAATCCGGTATTTTCTTAAAGGAAAGGGTATTAACAGCTATGCAATCGACGATGCCTTAAATACGGTTAGTGAACCCGATTATGAAATGATTATACAAAAGGAACTTGAAAAGAAACTTAGAACCTTAAAAGAAACCGACAAAACAAGGCGAAAGCAGAAACTATTGGCTTTTGCCATGCAACGGGGGTATAGCCCAGAAATCGTTTACCGCATTTTAAACGATATAGGCTGATATTCTCTTGCATTTAAACTTAAGCCGGCCTAATTTTATATAAAAAAACGAACGATGAAAAAAGCATTTGTCCATTTTGCCGAAGGTTTCGAAGAAATCGAAGCCCTTACCATTGTTAACGTGCTGCGCCGCGCCGAAATACCCACCGAAATGGTTTCGGTTACCGGTGTAAGGCAGGTTGCCGGTGCGCATGGTATTAAAATAACCACCGATGTGGTATTCGACGATGTTGATTATACCGATAGTGCTATTGTAATATTGCCGGGCGGTATGCCGGGCTCAAAAAACCTGCAGGAACACAAAGGCCTTGCAGAAGTATTGATTGCAAAGGCCGGCAATAACGAACCTTTGGCTGCAATTTGCGCCGCCCCGATGGTACTTGGCGGGCTCGGGATTTTAAAGGGGAAAGAAGCCGTGTGCTACCCGGGGTTTGAGCAACAATTGACCGGTGCAAAAATACAAGCTGGCAGTACAACCAAGGCAGGTAATATTATAACTGGCCGTGGGCCTGGTGCAGCGCTGAATTTTTCGCTGGAAATTGTCGCTCTCCTGAAAGGAAAACAACTAGCCGATACATTGGCTAAGGGGATGTTGGTTGAAACATGGGCATAAACCGGCTAACCTGGCTTTTGGCCGACATCAGGCCGGAAATTTAACAAAAAACCCCGGGACGAATTTCTCCCGGGGTTTTTTCAATATAGAGACATTATAAATAAAACTTATACAAGCCCTTGGGCAATCATGGCATCGGCAACTTTTATAAAACCGCCAATGTTGGCACCTTTTACATAGTTAATGTAGCCCGATTTGTCTTTGCCGTATTTTTCACATGTTTTATGAATATTGATCATAATTTCGTGTAACCTCTGATCAACTTCTTCGCGGCTCCAGGGCAGACGCATGGAGTTTTGGGTCATTTCGAGGCCCGATGTGGAAACACCACCGGCATTTGCAGCTTTGCCCAAACCATAAAGAATTTTGGCATTTAGGAAAACCTCAACTGCCTCGGGGGTCGATGGCATATTGGCACCTTCCGATACGGCAATGCAACCATTGGCAACCAGGGTTTTGGCATCGCTTTCGTTCAATTCGTTTTGTGTGGCAGAAGGGAAGGCAAGGTCGCATTTAATGCCCCAGGGGGTTTTGCCTTCGTAGTATTCGGCACCAAATTTGGCTGCATATTCTTTGATACGGCCGCGTTTAATGTTTTTGAGCTCCATTACATACGCCAGTTTTTCGGCATCAATACCGTTTGCATCGTAAATCATACCATCGGAATCCGATATGGTAACTACTTTACCGCCCAATTGGTTAATTTTTTCAACGGTAAATTGTGCAACGTTGCCCGAACCCGATACCACGCAAATTTTACCTTTAATGCTATCGCCTTTGGTTTTTAACATTTCTTCGGCAAAATATACCGAACCATAACCGGTAGCTTCTGGCCTGATAAGGCTTCCGCCCCACTCAATGCCCTTTCCGGTAAGTACGCCTGTAAATTCGTTGCGAAGCCTTTTGTATTGGCCAAACATGTAGCCGATTTCGCGCCCGCCAACTCCTATGTCGCCTGCAGGTACGTCGGTGTCGGGGCCAATATGGCGTGCCAGTTCGGTCATAAAGCTTTGGCAGAAACGCATCACTTCGTTGTCCGATTTTCCTTTTGGGTCAAAATCAGAACCACCTTTTCCACCGCCCATAGGCAGGGTTGTAAGGCTGTTTTTGAAAACCTGCTCAAAAGCAAGGAATTTCAGTACACCCAGGTTTACTGTAGGGTGGAAGCGCAAACCACCTTTGTATGGGCCAATTGCGCTGTTCATCTCAATACGAAAACCCCTGTTAATCTGAATGTCGCCGTTATCGTCGAGCCAGGGCACACGGAACATGATAACCCGCTCGGGCTCAGCAATGCGCTCAAGAATTTTTGCATGTTTGTATTTTGGGTTTTCTTCCAGAAAAGGCATCAGCGATTCAGTTACTTCTTTTACTGCCTGATGGAATTCCAGTTCTCCCGGGTTTTTGGCTATTATTTTAGCCATAAATGCATTTACCTGTACATCAAAATTTGCCATATTCAATACAATTAATTATTATTTTTTTTATGCTGAATGGTTACGAACTTATGGTAATGGGCAAAGCTTATTATAAACTATGCAAATCCATTCCGGGCTTCAAAATTATCAAACTTGCACATAGATGTACCTCAATGGCTTGAACTTTACGTGTTTTACGTAATAAATTCAGTAATGCCCCGTATTTTTCAACGGAAAACCATGATGTTATAATTGCTTTGTAAGCATAGCAAAAAGTTAAACCATATTAAGGTTAAACTTATGCATTTTTATTAAACGGGGGCTTAGCGGTAATCGATCCTGCCCAATTGATCGGCCAGGGTATCAACGAAATTCTGGAGCGGTTTTTTTGCCATTATTTCCAGCATAGGGTTGAGAAAGGTCTCCAGGGTTAGTTTAACAGCCGTAGTTTCATCGCCCAGGTCTTTTAGCTGTATCCAAAGTTTAAATTCAAATTTCGACTGGCCGGGGCTCGACAATTTAATGAGTTTGTATGGTTCTTTTTCGATTATTTTCAGTCCTGTGTCGCCTATCATGTCTATAGAAAAACTACAACTATCGCCCTGCGACGAAAAATTTTTAACCTTGTCGGCGGGAATAAGCGATTTGAAATTATCGAAATCGGAAAAGAAATTATAAACCGTTTCATCCTTGCGGGGTATTTTGCCAACCTTGCTTTCGATCCTCATAAGTATTAAAGGTTTTGCATCCAGGTTGCGGGCGATTTACGCCATTCTTTTAAAATTTCAACCTGCGAGGGTTTAACATAGCCGGTTTCGGTAGCATGTTCAATAAGCACTTCGTAATTGCTGAGGGTATCAAGCCTGCAATTGTTTTTCGAAAAGTTATCAACAGCTGTTTGAAAGCCATAAGTAAAAACAGCCACCATGCCTAACACTTCGCACCCGGCTTCGCGCATGGCCTCAACGGCATTAAGGCTGCTGCCGCCGGTAGAAATCAAATCTTCCACAACAACATACTTTCCGCCGGGCTTATATTCGCCTTCAATAAGGTTGCCCAAACCATGGCCTTTGGCGCTGGAACGTATATACACAAAGGGAAGGCCGAGTTTGTCGGCAACCAGCATGCCATGGGCAATAGCTCCTGTTGCAACGCCGGCAATGCCTTCGGCATCGGGGTATTTTTCCCTGATAATTTCACAAAAACCATCTCTAATAGCCTCGCGCACATGTGGGTACGATAAGGTTTTGCGGTTGTCGCAATAAATGGGCGATTTCCACCCCGATGCCCATGTAAAAGGGCTTGCAGGGTTTAATTTAATTGCATTAATTTGCAGGAGCAATTTGGCTATGTGTTTCTGATTTTCTTTCATGGGGGCAAATGTATAAAGTTTTTTTTAACGACAGGGCTGTTTTTTTAACTGATGATTTCCGAAAAAATTTTCAGCACCGGTACGGCTTGTTTTATAAGTACCGAAATAAAGGCGACCTTGAAGAACTTATAGAGTTTTACGCTAAACTTACCCGTATCAATTCGCTTATTTTGTTCCATTACGATATTGAAGAGCTGCGCGACGTATTCCGCTCGTGTTTTGCACATATCGATGCTGCCGGGGGGGTGGTAAAGAACGAAAAGGGGGAGTATTTGTTTATTTTCCGCCGGGGCAGGTGGGACTTGCCAAAAGGCAAGCTCGATGAGGGCGAGAGCTATCAGCAGGCCGCATTGCGCGAGGTAGGGGAAGAAACCGGGCTGCAAAACCTCGAATTGTGCAAACCTTTGCTGTCAACCTATCATACTTATCCGTTTAAAGGAGCACTGGCCCTTAAAAAAACCTATTGGTTCGAAATGGCATATAAGGGCAGGGGCAAGCCAGTACCACAAACTACCGAAGACATTGAAGAAGTGCGCTGGTTTAAGCCCGATGAACTTCATATCCCTTTTCAGAACACCTATTTGCTTGTAAAAGACTTGTTTATTTACCTTGGTCAAAATATTGGTACCCCATAATGAAAACAAAATACCAATGGGCCTTCAGGGTTCTGCTTTATCTTTCCATTGCTTTTCTGTTGTGGTACCTGGTTAAGTTCGATTACCTGAGCCTGGCAGGCATAAACATACGGTGGGGCTGGCTGGTTGTTTCCGCACTTTTGTTGTGGGCCGGGTTTTTCTTTAGCACCATTGGCTGGAAACAAGCCTTAAAATTGCACGGTTACCCGGTAAGTACTAAGCTGGCTTTGGTATCGCACGGCCTGTCGGTTTTTGCCAAGTATGTGCCGGGCAAGGTATGGGTTATTCTGGGGCGGGCAGCTTATGTTACCGCACAGAACGGGACAAAAGCAGCCGATTTATCCTTTATCTCGCTAAAAGAGCAACTTTTATACATATTGCTAGGTCTTATGGTTTCCTTCCTGCCCGTGTTAATCTATTTCGAAAACAGTTATTGGGCCTGGATTATACTTGTAACCATTTTGGGCTTGTGTATGGCCTTGTTTGTTAAGCCCCTGCACGATATTGGGGAAAAACTCGGTAAAGCCATATTCAAAAAGCATTTCGATTTGCCTTTTCTTAGTTTGGGTTTATCGCTTAAGTTAAGTTGCTATATTTTAGTTTATTGGGCATTTTACTCTGTGGGGTTTTATTTTTTAGTTGTTTCATTAACTAGCAATGCCTCATTTGCGCATGTATTTGCTTTTCCGATGGCAGTGTGCTACGGGGTTTTGGCACTGTTTACACCCGGTGGTATAGGTGTTCGCGAGGGGTTGCTTACGGCATTTCTAACAGCCACAGGGGTAGAACTTCAGATGGCCGTTACCATATCGGTTATTTCCAGGCTATGGTTTATTTCGGGCGAGGTTTTTTTGTTTGTTTTGGCGTTGTTATTTAAACGGGCAGAATCGAAATAATTATCTATTCAGCCGCTCATTATCCTGTATATCCATCCACATGGCAAAGAGTACAGATTGGAAACCTATTATTGACAGGAATGCAAATGCCAATGCTGTTAGCGGGTTTGCTTCAATCCCGTTTATGGCCCGGACTATTAGTTTGATTCCATAAGGTATTGCCAGTAACAAAAGAAGAAACCCTAAATGATAGAGAATAAAAAGAGGGTGAAAGCTTTTTATAAAATATTTTGTCCAAATACGCTTAAAAAACGACTTGAAGAGCAAAAACGATATTTTCGGAATAACTTTAAAGACTTTCATCTTCGATTTTTCGCCTATATTATATACAGGTTTTATATCAATTTCGCGCAGGGAGCAATTTGCAACATTTAGTTTTACCAACATATCGTTGGGCATACCATAACGCGGGTAGATCTTGTAAAGTTTTATATTGTTCAGGGCTTTGTTTGAAATGGCTGTATATCCTGTCTGGGTATCGGTAACATGCCAGTATCCCGATGCTATTTTTGTAAGAATGCTCAATATGCTGTTCCCAATATACCGGGTGCGAGGGATAAAAACTGAGGCGCTTGGATGGGAAAGCCTGTCGCCTTTAACATAATCGATATTTTCAAAAACAACCGGGTTGCATATCGATTCTAATTCATCGGGGTCCATCTGGCCATCCCCGGCCATTACCGCAGTACAATCGATATAATTATCTTTTGCCCATTTATAACCGGCTGCAATTGCCGCACCAACACCAGAATTGTTTTTTAAATTGATGAGTATTAACCTCGAATCAGTAGTTTCTTGAACTATCTCTGAATCGGGGAAAAGTTTTTTTTCTTCTTCATTGATTTTAACAAGCAAATCTTCAACAGCATAATATTTATTTCCCGACTTTTGTTTGTTTTTCGAAGGAAGAGTGCTGCTTCCGGAAACAGGTATCAATGCTTTAACTTTTTCGGCCGTAAAATCGGGCGACGAATCATTCACCACAATTATTCGATCTACAAACTCCGGTATGCCTTTAATAACATCCTGGATTTGCTTTTCCTCGTTATAGGCCGGAATTACAACCGCAATAGTCTTGTTGTTGAGCATCAGAATTTTTCGTTTTTAATTTGTTCGAGGGCTTTTTCCAGCAAAATTGTTTTTAACCCTGGTTCAGTAAGCTGTTGCCAGTTTTGTACGGACGCATCGAGGTATAGGGTGTCTTTTAATAACGAATCGGCAATTCTGGCAGCTACCAGCGGCCTTATATACTTGTCGAGCGAACTTTTCCGTTCGTAAATGTTCCATGCTTCAATGGTAAGTACAGAATCGACCGAAATGTTGTGTTTATCGGCCAGTTTTTTATGCTTCTTTGCCGGAACTACCGAACGTTTAATTTCTTCCACAATTGGCCCGGGTTCAACCCGAATATTTTTATAACCATCGAAACGGGTGATAAGGTTTTTTGCAACATAAATACCCTGCCGGGCTTTAGGATAATCAGGCACAGGAACTTTTTCCCAGTATTCGGGGCGGGGGCCGGTTTTCAGAAAGTTCATCCAATAGGCATCTTTCGACATCCACCAGTAGTGCAGTGCCTGTTTGTTTAGTTGTTTTACCTGAAAGGTGTTATACCAGGTAAGGCTGCCCGTTATAATTACTACAAGGGCTGTTTTTACTCTTGATGATAAACAATACTGTACCAAGGCAGCAAATGGGATTGCCATAATGCCGTACGAATCGATAAAGGCACGCAACCCGAAGGAGCCGCCAAACCACCAGCACCACCACGAGGCCTGCACATAAATGTTAATTAGAAGAAAAACCAGCACCCCCAGATAATATTTTCTCATTTTTATGGCCATAACTATAATTCCCAGGGTAGCAATGAACATTAGCGGGGTGTAAACCCACCACCCCTTCCTGTAGCTGAGCAAAATATCAAATATTTGGGGGTTGAGCCAATAAAATCTTCCGTCGAGGCCGGAATACGAAAAATATAAAAACTTTCCGGATACATATTTCCAATACACAAACTGTGGCGACCATACCAAAAAGAAAAACAACACCATAAGCAGCACAAGTTTGTAGTGTTTAATAAAGAAAACAGTACGTTCTTTCAGGCTGCTTAACGAACCAACCCCCCATAATGCAAATAAAACCAGTACCAATATGTTTGTCGGCCTTATCAGGGCAATGAGCCCCGATAACAGCCCCAGTGCAATAGTTAACTTTATGCTTTGCCGGCAGTGCCACTTATCGGCATAATAAATAAAAATACTGATTAGTGCAAAATTATGGCAATGCGACATGGCAGCGGCATAGTTTGCATAATAAAAAAGGTTTGTGCCGGCATAAACAGCAATAAGGGTTATCAACACGGTTGTTTCACCGAAGAATTTCCGCAATAGTTTTCGCAGGAAAAATAAACCGGCAATAAGGTAAAACAAAGCGCTGAAATGCAGCGCAAAGGCGTAAGGCATAGAATATCCATCGGTTGGATAACCCCCAACATGGGCAATTAAATGTGCAATAAAAAAGAATGGGGAGTATAAAACCGACATGCCCATAGAGGTAACAATACACCGTTTGCCAGTTGGGGTAGTTACGGGCCAGAACCATTTGTAATACTCCTGGGGGTTTTCGTCGATAAACGATAGCGTTAAATCGCCATGAATAAAGGCTGCCGGCAGGTAGGCATAATACGACTTTACGTCCCAGTCGATTACGCTTTCGGGATTTACCCAGCGGTGGTGGCTGAAACTGGTTATTATCGAAACAGGAATAAACAGCCAGATTACCAGGTGCGAGTATTTGGTGCGCAGGTAGTGTTTAAATTTGTCCATAGCGTTTTTTGCAATACGGAACGAAAATAGGGATTTATTTTTGTTCTGTAAAACTGCGGGGCCGATTAGTGCATTGTTTGCATTCATTAATTATTACTAACCAGCGGGGTGCAAATTTGCCCCTTATTGCAAAATGAATTAACAATTGTAATTTTGGCGTGTAAAAACAAACCAACAACCCTGTTTATGCATACAATGTTTCGTGCAACTGCCAGGCGCCTTCCATTTTTAGTCCTGCCTGTTATTTTTGTGTGGCTTGCCAACTATTTACTGTCTGTACTCGGACCGTTAAGCCTTCGGCACGGCGACCCCGATTATATTTACCTGTTTTCGGGGCTGAGCCTGGGAAACCTTAACTTCGATATCGGCCATGTCGATAATCCCGGCACCCCTCTGCAAATACTGGTTGCCATTGTTACCCGGGTGGTACACTTTTTTTCCGGCAAAGGCACATACACCGCCGATATGCTTTCAAGGCCCGATTTTTATTTGCTCCATGTTATTGTGTTCAACCATATACTCATAGCATTGTGTATGTTTTATACCGGTTGGAAATCCTTTTCTTTTACGGGCAATTATTTTTTTTCGGTGTTGCTCCAGATGTCTTTTCTTACCGGTTGGTCGGTGTTTTACGATACCAGCATTGTATCGCCCGAGGTACTTATTTATATGCCCGTATCGTTATTAATTGTTCAGCTTTTAAAATATTTATATGGCAATTCGGGTACCCTTAGTATATACGAAGTATTGAAGCTTTCGCTGATTTGCGGCCTGGGCCTTTCAATAAAACTCGATTATTTTCCCTTGTTTTTTCTTCCGTTTTTTATTTTAAAGAGTTGGAAACAGGTGGCCATATATACTTTTGCCAGCTTTTTGGCTTTTATTTTGTTTGCATTTACCATAATTAAACGCTATTTGTACTTTTACCGCTGGGTAACCGGCTTAATCCTTCACTCGGGCAAATATGGACTGGGCGAGAAGAACATTATAGACAGTGGGGCATTTGGCAGCAACATAGCCAATCTGGCGGGCTTTTACCCTTTATTGTACCTGTCAGTTGGCATTCTTGTAGTGGTAGTTCTTTTACATCTTATTATACATCGGAAACAAAACGCGACAAAATGGCTAAAATTGGCCTGGGGGGTTGTTTTTTCAGTTGTTTTCCACACATTGCTTGTATCGAAGCACTTTGGTTACGGGTATATGATGCCATCGGTGTATTTGGTGCCTTTTGTTTTGTTCCTAATTATTTATGGCCGCAAGTTGCCTGTGTTAACCGGTTCTGTTGTGGCCGTTGTGTTTGTTACGGTGCTTTTTGTGCTTTTTACAAAAGAAACCACGGGAAGCCTTGAATGGAAAAAGCCTCAAATGGCCGAAAAAATAGAAACCAGCCGGGCTGTAAGGCAAATAGTAGCCGACAAGCCTTTTTTAATTATCGATAAACCTTATAATTTTTATTTCCACGAGTCGCCCCTGCTTTTTGGATGGTTTTTCCAGGGCAGTTACCGGCAGATGTACAAAGAACGGTTAGAGGAAATGTACCCCAATGTTTATGTGTTCGACAATGGGCACAAAAAATTCTTCTATTGGGGCGATTTGCTCACAATAAACGAAATACTGGAGTTGCACAAAACGGTTTATTGTTTTGTGCATGCTGCAAGGCAAGAAAGTTTCCTGGATTTATACAAAAACATCGAGGCCGGGGCAGATACTGTAGGTGAATACTTTAATAAAAGTACTGGTAATAGGCTATATATAATATCAAAACCATAAAAGCCTTTTTAAGACTTAATATAGGACAATAATAATAGCAATTTGTTATTGAGCTACTCTTTTAAAACCATTTTATTGTAACACACATTATCATTTGTAATTCTAAAAAGCAAAATTCCACTTGGTAGATTAGTAATATTTACTGTAGTTTTTGTCGAATAAATGGGTGTTTTTAAGATTAATTCACCTATATTATTATATAATTCAAGCTGACAATTATTAACAATTAATTCACCAAGTGATATTTCATATAAACCTTTGCCTGGGTTAGGATAGATTAAAATATTATTTGCAAGTTTCTGATTAAGTTCATCTTCAATGTCTGATAAATATTCTTCTAATATTTCTT
>JAFGQZ010000018.1 GCA_016935435.1 Bacteroidales bacterium | reverse complement strand
GATTTCTTTCTGTATCGTTTATCCAAAATTTATGCTTAAAATATCAAATCCCCAGAAATTTTGCTTGACCCAAATTTTGCTTGACCCAACATTAGGTTTAGATTAAGTAGCAGGCATGCAGCAGTTGAGGATTATTATAAAAAAAACCGGAACAATGTTCCGGTTCTTATTGTGATTCAGCTGGGATTCGAACCCAGGACCCCATCCTTAAAAGGGATGTGCTCTACCAGCTGAGCTACTGAATCCAGTGTTTTCAAGGGGTTGCTGCCGTCCTGAAAAGCGTTGCAAATATAGTATCTTAATTTTTCTTTCAAAAAAAAATACGCAAATATTTTTATTTTTTTTTCGTTTGTAATTTTAAGCAGTTAAAACTTAGTGCGTTGATAAAATAAAACTTTTTAAAACTGACAACGTATTACTTTTATATTTATAATTCACAAAACATAACACTTATGAAACCAAAAATCTTAGTCATTTCACTTTTTTTGTTTACCGGCATGTATGGTTATGGGCAGGTGTCGGGTATTGGCGATTTTTTCGGGAGTGGCCCCCAGAATGCCGAAATTCTGTTTAAATCGTATTTTGCACCTTGGACAAATGCGCTGGGGGCAAGCCTTAACGGAGGGTGGTACAACACTGCCAAGTCGCATAAGCCACTTGGTTTCGATATAACATTTACGACCTCGGTAGCCATTGTGCCCGAAGTCGATAAAACCTTTAACCTTGGCATGATTGGCCTGCAGGGTGTAACGCCGGTTAATGTTTTAACCCCAACAGTGGCCGGAAGCCGCGATGGTGGACAGCTTATCAGGTACACACCGGTGAGCAGTTTTCCCGATCAATATGCCGAGTTTACAACCCCCCAGGGAACAGGTGTAAGCATTATGCCTACACCAATGCTGAAAATTGGCATTGGTACTTTCAAAGATACAGATATCGATTTCCGGTATGTGCCAGATGTTTCGCTTGGCAAGTTTGGCGAAATGGGCTTATGGGGCATTGGGATAAAACATGGCATTAAACAATGGATTCCGGTTGTTTCAAAAGTGCCTGTGTTCCAGTTGGCGGTTCAGGGGGGATATACACAGTTTTCAACTGCATTCGATATTTCGGTAACCCCCGAAAGTTATGGTTTAAGTGGCACAGGCGATTATACTAACCAACAGGTTTCGTTGCTGGTAAATAGTTTTACTGCTAACATATTAGTGGGGGCAAGCCTTCCTGTTATTGATTTCTATGGAGGTGCCGGATTTGCAACTACCAATGCAAACCTGAAACTTGCAGGGTATTACCCGATACCTGTAGTTCAGGCAGGTGAGATAACTACCGTTCAGAGCCATCTGGACCCGATTGATGTTGAAATAACCAACAGCGATGGCTCGAAAACCAAGCCCCGCCTGAATGCCGGTATAAGAATTAAAATGGGGGTGCTTACCCTGCATGGCGATTATACTTATGCTAATTACAGTGTGGTAACAACAGGCATTGGCATTTCGTTCAGATAGATATTGTTGTGTTTATATTCCGCAGGCCACTCAAATACAGATGTGGCCTTTTCTTTTTGAAATTAAATTATGGCTGATATAACTTAATAAGCCCCTTATTTTTTGTTTTCGTTTAATAGTTTCAGTTCTACCTTGTCGATATAATAATAAGCATATTTGTTGATCCTTATTGTTTCCTGGAGCGATTTCCGGTGTCCCGATAAATCGAGTTCTATGTATTTTGTGTGGTAATCGTTGAAGAAATTGCCTATTGTAAGATATTTTTCCCCGCCTTTTGCCATTACATAGCCGGTTAATTGCTCCCATTGCCCTGTAGTTGTATTTATGCAGGCTGTATCGATGAAAATATCCGGTATGTGCTTTTCGATAAGTTTGCCACGTATTTTTTTAGTACTTAAATAGATGCCCAACCGGTTTATGGCATAGGTTGAATTTGGTGCTGCCGAATAAAATATGCTAATCTGATAAACGCTGTCTTTTATAAGTGGTTCAATAAGTTTACATTGAATATGTTCCCTTTCGTTGAATGGTTTGCCTTCTTTGGCTTTTTCCGGGGATTCGAGAAGTAAAATGCCAATATAGGCATTTCCGTTGTAAGCCCAAAGCGAGCCCATAAAATTCACTGGTACACCAACACTTAACCTTGAGCATGAATTAAAATAATCGGGAGTGCCTTTGTTCGGAGAATACCAGCCGGGAATGCGGAACTTAGTGCCGTAGGGGGTATAAGCCGCGGGGCACTCGTTAAAATTTTCAAAACTGTGGTTTGGCACCAGGTTTTGAGAATAACCTAAGGCCAAAGCGAAATGCCAAACAAGCACTATAGGCAAAATTAATTTCATTGCCTGAAACCGGTTTTTATTGCTTTGCGCCATTGTATATGCACCCCAACGCAAGCAGCATCTTCGCCAATATCTGTTGGGTTTGCCTCGGTTGCAAGCATGGTTACCTCTATGGTCGTTTTTGTCGGGTTGTCGAAAGTAAGGCCTACAGACTCAATATAATCATCCTCCATATTGTCGTATAGCACACTGTTTGTGTTAAAGTCTTTAATTACAAAATGAACAGGGTAATAGCCCTTTTCGGTGCAAACAGTAATTATATAATCTTTGTTGCCATAGAAAACAATGGTAAGGTCACTTTTTTTATCGATAACCAGGTAGGCACTTTTCGATTGCCCGTAAATGCGAAAATCCTTTTCAAGGCGCGGTACACAATCTTTTGAGTTGTGAAAACTAAAGCACGATTGGCTGTATGCAAAATTGCAAAAAGAGCACAGTATAATTAAAAAAACCATTGATATGTGAAACAGCCCCTTCATTATTCGTTTAAATATTTAACACGTAATTTTGTAACAATAGCCCTTAATTGCGTTATTTCTTCCAAACTGAGCTGATGGTTTTCGGGCTGGTTTATATATATGTTGTTCCCGCTTTGTTTTGTTAATATCTGGCTGTTGTTTTTTTGCAGGGAACCGTAGCTGAATATTGTGTGTATTTGTTCAATATCGGCGAAAAGGGCTTTTACCAGGTTGTTATCGGAATATTGAATGCAATAGTTATAAAACTCGGTGTACATAAACTGGTAATTTTCAATAAGTTCGTTGGTAGCGCTTATTTCTTCGTTACTGTTTATATTTGTTGTTAGTATGTACAACGATTCAACTATTCCGCCCCAGGTTGCTACAATTAATATGTCGTTTCGGTTTGAGGTCTGCAACAGGTTAACCAGCGAATACTGTGTTTCAACAATAACCATATAAAGTGAATCTGTATTTTCGAGGTTGTTTTGGAAACTATTGAGCCTGTCTTCGGTAAAAATCCCCGATATTTTTAAATGATCGCCAAGTTTTTTAATGGACGACAGGTATTTCATCGCATCGTGTTTTTTGTTCTGGGAAACAAGAAAAGCCAAATCGGCAACATAGAAACCCAAAAGGATTGCTGTTTTCCGTGATGCCAGGTATGCAGGCACAACATCTAGAGGTTCGGGCAGATCGGGTGTTTTCTCCAACCTGATGTTTTGCAGATCAAACATCAATTCTGAAGGCGACAATATAATGAAGTTGTTGCCGGCAGCCATACCACTATCGGCCACTAATGCCGGGTGGGCCACAGGTTCGTTGCCCGAAGGGCTTTGCTTGCAAGAGGGAAAAACAAAAATTAAGACTGTAAAAAAAGCAATATGGCTGAAAATTCGAATCATTGTTTCTTATAATGCCCTTTAATTTTATATGGAATATCGTTAAAAATTATCAAAACCCCAGTTATTATCATTAAAAAAATAACAACAAGGTTAAAAATTATGGTATCAACCTGTTTATTGATCAATAATTTTTGCGACGAGAACAAAATACTTCTACCCCAAATATTATACGGTGTGGAATAAACCGGATCGCTAAGCTGTGAAACCCGGTTTTTGCCTATATGGTATGGAACCAGTAAATTTTTATTAAGGGCCAAATCGGCAATTGCATTATTATAGCACGACTGATAGATTTCCTGTAAGTTGTTACTGGAAGATAGTTCAGAAATAAGGGCGTCTTTTTGTGCCATTAATTGCTGTAACATTCCCCCGCACATAAAATTCAATTCGTTCAAATAATTAATAAGCTGTCGGCGGTTGTTTATGTCGCCTTTGTAAGGGGCAACTGTTATATTAAAAAATTGGTTAACCTGGCTGGTTATCCTGTTGAGCTCGTTTTGAACAAAAGCACTATTTATGTGAGTTTGGGCCTCGACATTTCCTTCAGCCTGGCTTTTATTCATCGTTTCAACCAGTTCAATGAGTTTTGGAATATGGGTGTTAGATAAAAACGAAAGCCTGCTTTGCCTTTTTTCGATACCGATGAAAAACTTTTGGTAAGGGTTATTAGAAAACTGGTTAATAACGAGGGTTTCATAAGCCCAACGCGAAGGCATGAGATCGCTTACAAGTGGCACAAACTCTTTTGACGACACAAAAGGGTGCAGGTTTTCGAACTTTACCACTACGCCGGTGAGCAGAATTTGAGGTATTAATATAATGGGTATAAGAATATATATTGCCACCAGCGAATCGAGCAGGGCCGAAATAAACAATCCGGTAAGGTTTGACAGTACCGAAATCAGGAACAATGTTATCCAGTAAACAAAAATTGATGTTTGAATTTTAAGAATAAGTATGCTTATAACTACAAACGAAATAGTTTGAATGGCACTAAACAGGGTGAGCAGAATTATTTTTGAGCTATAATAACTAATACGGTTAAGGTTTAGGAACCGCTCCCTTACAAGAAACTTTTTGTCTTTGACAATATCTTCGGCACTGGTCATCAGTCCAACAAATATGGCAACAATTATGGCCATAAAATAAAATGCCGGTATATTGCTGTTTTCGCTGAAGTGGTAACAAATACCTTCGCTGCAAGGGGTATGTTGTTTACATAAAAACGACAGGACGGTTGCAAGTAGGGGCGAAACCAACAAAGAAATTGTTTTGTATTGTGCATTTGCCCATTTCGAAAAAAAATCTCTTAAAAAATAACTGTAAAACTGCACAAAAGCATTTGGCAGCCTGGAAAACCCCGGAAGATCTTTCTTTGGCTTAACCCGGGGTCTGTCGGGCAGGGAAAAATTGTTCTTGAAGTATTCGTACCATTTGCCAGGTTCAATAAGCCTTTGGCTGGTTTCATCGCCGGTTTCGCTAATTACAGGTTCTTCAATTATCGATAGTATTTGTTCCTGTTCGCTCTGGTACAGTTCGGTTTTTGAAGTAATAACCCTTGAAATGCTTTTAAAGTATTCGAGGGCTGAACCAGGCCTGCCGGTGTATATTGGATATCCTCCCTTGTCGAGTATAATTACCTGGTCGAAAAGATGGTAAATTGAGTCGGAAGGCTGATGTATGTTTACAAAAAAGAGTTTATTGTTCAGGGCCAGGTTTTTAATGTTTTTCATCAGGTGGAGGGCATCGCTGGAACTGAGCCCCGATGTGGGTTCGTCGATAAAAACGATTAGTGGCTCGCGAATGAGCTCGTTGGCAAGGTTTAAACGCTTTCTCTGGCCGCCACTAATAATTTTTTTTACCGGCGATCCGATTTTTAAGTCCCTGATTTCGAAAATACCTAAGACTTCAAGTATTTCGTTTATTTTTTGCTTTATGGTTGTGTTGTTCTCATTCAGGCAAAGACGGGTATTAAAATAAAGGTTCCGGTAAACAGTTAGGTCGTCAATAACAATATCATCTTGTGGTACATAACCAATTATGCCACTGCTTCTTAAGTTTGGGGTAAGGGGTTGCCCGTTAATATATACCTTGCCGTCCGACAAAGGCAGGTTTCCTGTTAAAATATTAATAAGGGTAGTTTTTCCGGTACCGCTATTTCCGATAATACCAACGAGTTCGCCGCTTTTGCCAATAAAACTGAAAGGTTTAATACCGTTGTTGCTGTTTTTATAAGAGTAAGAAATATTATCGGCAAACAACATGGCCCTGTCGCTATCGGCAATGTTCAGAAAGCTTGCCTGGAGCTCATTAAAATAAATGGCTTTTTGTTTGTTGATAATAATAATTGATGTTATTCCGAAAAAGTAAACCAGGTTGCTTTTTAACAATCTGTTATCAATATAATAATTGTCGTTTCCCAGGTATTTTACCAGCAAAAAATCTTTTTTAACCCTTAAAACATACATAAACCCTTTAAGACCTTCGATATGTTCGTGCTTTAAATTTTTCAGGAAGCCCAGCTTATCGCCGGTTAAAATTAAGAAACTATCTGTGCTGTTTATCAAATGAAATTTATCGAGCACAAACATTAACAAGGTTGAATATAGTGCCTGCGATATGTTAAGACAGCCCGAAATTAGCTTAATTGTTTCAAAATAACTTGTTTCGTCATTGTCGGTTGAAAAGGTAGTGCGGAGTACTTTCGAAAATTCAAAAAGATTGATAAGAAGAAATAGCCTTTGGCGGTTGTTTAATTGCTTGTTTGTATTTGTTGCCAGTGTTTCTATTTCCGACAGTATTTTCTCTTTCTTTTCGAATTTGTTGCTATAGCCAATAAAATATTGCTCGAATATTTTTATGTATTTTTCTACTGTGGCATTATCGAACTGGGCTTGCAGGAAATTTAATACCAGCGCTTTCTCAATCGATAAAGGGTTGGTTTTTCTGGTATATGCCAAAAGCGATAAAAGATGAATTAACGATGTTAAGGCCGATTCTGACATAGGGTTATTTGTATGGAAACAATAAACTTACACTGGCACCGCCGCTGTTAAGGTTACTTATTATAATTTTCCCTTTGTGGTATTCAACAATCAACCTGGCAAGATACAGGTTTAGCCCGGTGTTTTTATTGACGTAGTCTTCTCCGGGCGAAAACATTTTTATTTCATTTTTTAAAATCTTTTCAGGAAAACCTTTCCCATTGTCGTTTATTTGCAAGTTTACGTATTCGCCGTTTTCATTCGATTTTATAGTTATTAAGGCTTTACCTGAAGTGTATTTAATGGAGTTTTCCAAGATCCGCATTAATAACTCATGAAACAAATCTTTGTCAGCCAGTATTTTATCGGTTTCAATCTGGTCGAAGTTAATCTCCACATCAGGTTCTTTATTGGCCCTTTGGCTTAACTTTATCAGGCAATGCTCAATTTGTTCCTTTATATTTACCTGATCCCTTTGTATTTTCAATTGATTTGAATTTAACCGGGTAATCAGTAAGGCGGTATAAGTGAAGTTCTCTAATCGCGAAACCGAAGTGTCCAGGATATTTAAGAACTGTATCAGCTCTTCGCTTTCGATACGTGTTTTAAGCAGTTGCACCGAGCCTTTTATTCCGTTCAAGGGGGTGCGTATTTCATGGCTTAGCATGTTAAGGAACTGCGATTTTACCTGGTCGAGCCCCAGCAAATCGCTGTTTGCTTTTGCCAGTTCAAGGGTGCGGGCTTTTACTTCCTGCTCCAGTTGCTGGTTAATGTTTTTCAGGGCTTCCCTGGCCGATTTAAGTTCGAGCTGGGTATTTACCCTTGCCATAAGTTCTTCTGCATCGAAGGGTTTTGTAATATAGTCTTGCGCCCCTGAATTTAATGCCCTGATAATGCTTTGTTTATCGGTTTTTGCTGTTAAGAACAATACAGGCAAAGTATCTGTGCTAAAATTCTCGCGTATTCTTCTGCATGTTTCATAACCATCCATTTCAGGCATCATAATATCCAGCAGAATTAAGTCGAATTTTTCCTCTTTTAGCCATTCTAGCGCCCCTGTGCCGCTGGTTGAGAACTCAACAGTGTGGCCAAACGAACGCAAAGAACTGCCCAAAACCTGGAGGTTTTTCGGGTTGTCGTCAACGATAAGTATTTTTGCGTTTTTGTCCATGTGCCGTTGATCTGTTTGTTATGAGTTTTTTATGTTCTTTTCAGGGTTTCAATTAAATTAGCGAATGAATTAATTAAAACCAACATTTTATCGATATTAAAAGAGTTTACCGATGTATTTAGTTTGTTGCTGTAATCTTTTAAGGCATCGATATTATATTTTTCTCCGAAACTCATTACCAGGTCTGAAAATTTTTTAACATCGTTCATTTTTTGTTTGTGCCTTACCGTTTCCCATTGCATGAGGCATTCGCGTTCAATTTCTGCAATTTTTTTTGTTGGTATTTTCTTAATTTGATTTTTCGAAAATTTTTCTTTAACTACCTGATATGGCAGATATTTTTTAATAAGAACCAATAGTTCACTTAAAACAACGGGCTTGTTAATAAACTCATCAAAGGGTGCGTTCTTAATTTCATCGTCACCTAAAGACATAATTGCAGCCGAATTCCCGATAATCCTTACATGTTTCAGCTCCGTATCCGATTTTATCAGGCGGCAGAGCTCAAAGCCATCGATTCCGGGTAGTTTTATATCGGTAATTACTAATGCGGGCTTTAAGTTTTTAATTAAACCAAATGCTTCATCGCCTCGCGATGCTTCGTAAACTTTAACAGAAGAGTTTTTAAAAGTGCCTTTAATATACTGGCGGTCTTCAGGGATATCATCGACAACTACAATGTCTGCCGGCAAGAAATATTTAGCCTGAATATTATTAAATGCGGCCTCCTTAAGGGGTTTTATTGTATCGGAGAAATGTACTTTTTTAAAAGTTATCGAAAAAACAGAACCTTTGCCCACTTCGCTGGCAACTTTTAATTTTCCGTTCATTAATTCAACAAGCCTTTTGGCTATTGAAAGCCCCAGTCCTGTGCCACCATATTTTCTTGTGTCTTGCCCGTCTTGCTGGGCAAAATTCTCAAAAACTTTTTCAATAAAATCGCTTTTTATGCCAATTCCGGAGTCTTCAATACGAAATTCGATATCGGCAAACTGTTTTAACTTATTGCTGTATTTTTTGGCGTTAACAATTAACCTGACATAACCCTGGCTGGTGAACTTAATAGCGTTGCTGAGAAGGTTAAACAACACCTGCCTGAGCCTAATTTCGTCTGAGTAAATGGTTTCCGGCAGGTTTGCGTTGGTAAGTATCCCGAATTCAATATTTTTCTTTGCGGCATCAACCGAGAAAATATCGTATGTTTGCTGTATCAGGCTTTTTATGCTAAAATAGCTGTAGTTAAGGCTAAGTTTTCCGGCTTCTATTTTTGAAATATCCAATATGTCGTTTATAAGGGCAAGCAAGGTTTTGCTGCTAACCTGCAAGGTTTCGAAATAGCTGTTTTGTTCGTCGTTGTTGTTATTGTTACAGAGCAAATCGACAACACCAATTATGGCGTTCAAAGGGGTACGAATCTCGTGGCTCATGTTGGCAAGAAACTGGCTTTTTGCTTTGTTGGCTTCTTCAGCAGCAATTTTTGCGTTTTTTAGTTCTGTTTCGGCTTGTTTCTTCTCAGTTATATCGCGCATAATACAAATTACCTGGCTGGCATTGTCGATAATAACCGGGGCCATTCTTATATCAACCGGGAACTTGTTTCCCGCTTTCGAAATAACTGAAAGTTCAACCCCTCCCAAATCATCTTTGCCGAAATTACCATCTAAAAATAACTGCAGGTGTCGGTTAAAAACATCGCGAAATTCTGACTGGAAAAATTTCTCTAGCTTTTGTTGTATAATTTCCTGGGCAGTAATCCCCAGAAGCAGTAATGCCTGGTTGTTAATCAGTTCAATTTCGCCACTGCCGTTAATAAGAAATATGCCATCGGGGATAAATTTTAATAATGTCCTGAATTTTTTTTCGCTTTCCTTGTATTCTAAAGTACGTTGCCTGATTTTTATTTCTAATTCATCGTTCAGCTTCCTGATTTTTTCTTCTGAGGAGCGTAATTCACCAAGAATTATTTTATTGTGGCCCAATTCTTCTTCGAGCTGCCGGGCCTTGGTTTTAAGCTCGGCATTAAGCCTTATGCGTTCGTTCTCCTGTTCATGCGATTTTAGCGCCTGTTTAATAATTAAAAAGAGTTCGTCCTGGTTCCAGGGTTTTTGAATAAAATAAAATATCTTGCAGCGGTTTATGGCTTCCTTAACCGATTCGAAATTGCCATAGGCGGTTAACAATAAACGTGGCACATTCGGGACAATACTTAAGGCTTTCTCGAGAAATTCTATGCCGTCCATTTCAGGCATCATCAAATCTGAAATTATAAGGTCGATTTTTTCCTTCCTGAGCAGTGTAAGGGCATCTTTGCCGGAAGTCGACAATAGTAAATTATATTCCCCGGTAAACAAGGCCCTGAACAGATCGAGGTTAACCGGCGAATCGTCAACATATAAAATGGCAGGTTTATTATAGTAATGGCCCATGAGAGTAATTGAAAAATTAAACAGTAGTTCCCGGCTTACTTTTTGTGTATTTAAGATATAACAATTTGCAGGATATAAAAAGGGCTTAACCACAAAATACTATTTCTGGTTTATACTTTTTAACGAAAAAATTTAAGGCAGAAACAGGCTTTTATTGTTGAAGTTATAATTGAAAATATTTTACCCGATAATGTGTAGCTAAATTGATTAAAAAAAGAAACCAAACTTTAAAATTGGGTTGTTATAAGTGGAATATTTATTTTGGGTAATTTCGAAAAGAACCATAATTGCCAATCCGCCCCCACGTTCGCCAAAACGTTGGTAAATGCCACCGCCGGCCAACAGGTTATCGACCCAGCCGCGGCCATCGTTTTCAAAGAACAAGCCGTTAAAATAATACCGATCCTTATTTATTACCTGGTTTTCGGCATAAAGCACTATATCGCCTATATTTAGGTTTATCGATTCTTTTAAGTTCGAAAAGAGCGAATACATGGCGACGGTTCTTAATCCGTATAACGACGATTCGAAGCCGTAATCCTTATAGTTTTCGTACATATATATAAATCCGGGGCCGGCCATGAAACGGTCGGTAAAACGGTACGATGCTACTGGAGATATTTCAATATAGGTTATCTTCCCAAAAGCAAGGCCAATATCGCCGCCAAAAACCCATTTACCGGCAGCTTTGTTATTTTTGACATCAGTTTCTTCGCTATAAAAATACCTTTCGTCCTGCGAATATATACCTGTGCATGATAATACTAACAGGGTAAAAAAAATTGCAAACTTTTTCATAGTTTTAAGGTTATATGCAAAGATAAATACGAAACCTAGCATTATAACTAATTTTTAAAAAGATATTATACATACAGGCCCATGAATGTTTTGCTTACAGGTGCCGGAAGCGGCATAGGTTATCAGTGTGCACTCGCTTTGTGTAATTTTGAAGTGGAAAACCTGGTTTTGCTTTCGCGTAACCGGGGCAGGCTTGAAAAGCTAAAAAAAGAATGTGTGGCTGTTAACAACCGGGTTAATATTCACCTGCTCGATTTCGATTTGAACGAAATTGTAAAATCTCCGCAACTTCTTTTAAACAAAATGCCGTTCGATAAACTCGATATTGTGATTAACAATGCCGGCTATTTAAACAATGCGTCCTTTCTCGAAGCGAAACCAGAAGAAATAATTAAAATGTTTGAAACCAATGCATTATCGCCATTTCGCCTTGTGCGAATATTATTTGGTTTGTTAAACAAAACAACACCTTCGCATGTGGTGAACATTGGAAGCATGGGGGGGGTACAAGGAAGCGCAAAATTTTCTGGCTTGAGCTATTATAGTGCCTCAAAAGCAGCCCTGGCTTGCTTAACAGAGTGCGTGGCCACCGAATTGGCAGATACAAACATAAGCATAAACTGCCTGGCATTAGGAGCTGTCGATACCGAAATGTTAAACCATGCCTTTCCCGGCTATAAAGCCCCGGTTTCGGCCAAAGAAATGGGCGAATATATAGCTGGTTTTGCACTAACGGGAAATAAATTCTATAATGGCAAAGTAATACCGGTTTCCCTATCGACACCTTGATGTTGGACACAAACTGATCGTTTAGAATTAATTAACCGGTTTTAAAAACCTGTAAAATCTTTCATTACTTAATTTCCACCATATTAGTTTCGTCGTACTCTTTTGCTTTAATTTCGCCTTTGATAATCATTAGCCCGTTCCAGGCAAGGGCATGCATCTCGTCTTCGCCCGGGTAAATAATTACGGGGGCAATAAATGATACCATCGATTTAATATACTCCACAATCATTGTGTTGTGCGAAATTCCGCCGGTTAATATTATTGCGTCAACCTGTCCTTTTAAAACTGAAGCCATAGAACCAATTTCTTTGGCTATCTGGTATGCCATAGCATCCTGCACTTTGCGGGCTTCATCGTTGCCGTCCTGAGCCATAAGTTCAACTTCATAGGCACTGTTGGTGCCCAGGTACGCCATCAGGCCTCCATGCCCGGTTATCATTTTTTTAATTTCATCGAGGGTTATCCCTTCTTCAAAGCAGAGACGTGCCAGGGCACCCGCCGGCAGTGTTCCGGTTCTTTCTGGCGAAAAGGGGCCTTCGCCATCTAGTGCCTGGTTAACATCAATTACTTTGCCGAAATGGTGTGCGCCAACCGAAATGCCCCCGCCCATGTGTGCAATAATCAGGTTCAAATCTTCATATTTTCGGTTTATCAGCCTTGCGTATGCCCGGGCAATGGCTTTTTGGTTAAGGGCATGAAAAATTGAATAGCGTTTAAATTTAGGGTGGCCTGTGTAACGGGCTACATCTTCAAGTTCATCAACAACCACGGGGTCGGCAATAAAAGCCTGGCAGCCGGGTATATGCCTGGCTATATCGTCGGCAATGAGCCCTCCAAGGTTGCTGGCATGCTCGCCAAAAATGCCTTTTTTTAAATCGGACTTCATTCGATCGTTTATTCTATAAACCCCCGATTTAATGGGTTTTAGTAATCCGCCCCGGGCCACAACGGCCTGAATTTTGCTTATGTCGATGTGTGAATCTTCCAGTTCTTTAAGGATACAGTTTTTCCGAAACTCATACTGGTTAGTAATGTGGCCAAACTCATCGAGTTTCGATGGGTTATGCACAATGCTCTTTAGAAATATTGGACGGGAGTTTAAGAAAACGGCAATTTTTGTAGTTGTAGAACCCGGGTTGATGGCAAGGATTTTTATCATCATTGGTTAATTTATTTCGAAGTTAACACACCAAGTGCAATCGACAGAAATTTTGTTTCTTCAGAGTCGGCACGCGAAGTTAGCACAATTGGGGCTTTGCTGCCTGTAATAATAGCTGCACATGATGCGCCGCCTAAAAATGGCAGGCATTTATAAATGGCATTGCCAGTGTTAATGTCGGGGGCAACCAATATATCGGCATCTCCGGCAACGGGGCCCGAAATTCCTTTTTGGGCTGCTGCTTCTCTGGAAATGGCATTATCAAGCGCCAGTGGGCCATCGATAATGCAATGTGCCAATTGTTTACGCTCGTTCATTATTTTTAGAATTGCGGCATCGGTGGTTGCCTGCATTTTGGGGTTTACCTTTTCGACAGCAGCCAGAAGGGCAACTTTTGGGTTTTCTACACCTAGTTTAATAAAAGCTTCTACGGCATTTTCAACAATAGAGGCTTTTTCATCAAGGGTAGGGGCGATATTCATTGCTGCATCGGTAAGCCCGAATATTTTGTGGTAATATACCGATTCAAACAGGGCCAGGTGACTGAGCAACTTCCCCGATAGCAGCCCGAATTCTTTGTTAACAACTTGTTTAAGCAAGGTTGCAGTTTGCACCATGCCCTTCATCAGAATATGGGCTTTACCATCAGAAACCATTTTAACGGCAATGGCACACGATTTGGCTTCATCTTCGGAATGTATAATCTCCGACGGGCTTATTTTGATGCTGAATTCTGAAGCAATGGCTTCAATTTTTTGTTTGTTGCCAATAAAAATTGGGGCAATAAGCCCCAATTCTTTAGCTTTTATTATGGCATTCATTACCGATGCATCTTCAGCAGCAGCAATTGCCAGTGTTTTTACTTGTTTTTGTTTTGCAAGCTGCGGTAATTCCTTCAGGCTTTTTATCATAATAATATTTTATACTTAAAGATAAAATCAAAATTAGCTTGCCTGAATGATTTGTGTCACATTTTATTTTCGTTTACAAAATGTATTATTTGCTTTTTTTTAATTTCGAAACGATAATTTCTGTATCGGTTGCAATTACTAATTCTTCGTTAGTTGGCACAACTATTACTTTAACGTGCGAGTCGTCGGTAGAAATAACCCGCTCTTTGCCACGCAGTTTATCGTTTTTGTTTTTATCGATTTTTATGCCCAGATATTCCATGTTTTTGCAGATTTCCTCGCGGGTTTCTGGCCCGTTTTCCCCAATTCCGCCTGCAAAAATAAGTATGTCTAATCCACCAAGTGCGGCAATATAAGAGCCAATATATTTTTTTATTCGATAGAAATACATCGATAAACCAAGCGATGCCCTTTCGTTTCCTTTTTCCCAGGCAGCATCTTCAATTTCGCGCATATCGGACGAAACGCCGGTTACGCCAAGCATGCCGCTCTGTTTGTTAAATACGGTGTTTATCGAAGATAGCGCCAGTTCTTCTTTTTCCATAATAAAACTTACAACCCCAATATCGAGGTCGCCGGAACGGGTACCCATTATCAGGCCCTCCACAGGGGTAAAGCCCATTGAAGTATCGATAGATTTTCCTTCGTCAATTGCACACATCGATGCCCCATTGCCCAGGTGGCAGGTAATTATTTTCTGTTTCTTTATATCGGTGCCTAATATTTCGCAAGCTCTTTTAGATATATACGAATGGCTTGTTCCATGAAACCCGTAGCGGCGAATTTTATATTTGTTGTAAAGCGAATACGGAATGGCATACATATAAGCATGCTCGGGCATAGTCTGGTGAAAAGCCGTATCGAACACTGCCACTTGTTTAATGCCGGGGATAAGGTTTTTCATCGCCATTATGCCCTTTAAATTGGCGGGGTTGTGCAATGGCGCAAGCTCGCAAAGCTTTTTTATTTCTTCAATGGCTGTATTATCGAGAAATGTACTTCCTTTAAAGTATTCGCCACCATGTGCTACCCTATGCCCACAGGCGTCTAAGTCTTCAAGGGAGTTTAAGCACCCGTGCTTTTTGCTGGTGAGCACGCCAAGTATATATTCAATACCGGTTTGGTGATCGATAATTTCTCCTTCGAAGCGTACTTTCTGTCCGTTTTCTTTTTCAAGTTTAATAAAAGAGCCCTTCAGCCCTACTTTTTCTGCAACGCCCGTGGCCAAACATTTTGACTCGGCCATGTTCCAGAGTTGATATTTGATGGATGAACTTCCGCAGTTCAGTACGAGAATTCTCATTTTATTGGTAAATTGTTTTATTAATTAAGTAATTTCTTTCCGTTTTCGTCGTACCGGTAAAAGCCTTTTCCTGTAATACGGCCAAGCTGGTGAGCCCTAACCAGGCGTTTAATAAGCGGCGATGCTATGTATTTTTTGTCGCCAAACTCGTTGTAAAGGTTTTCCATCCAACGGTTTACCTTGTCGAGGCCAACTTTGTCGGCAAGTTCAAAGGGGCCTAGAGCCTGCCCCAGGCCAATGCGCATGGTTTTATCGATATCCTCCATTTTGGCAACCTGTTCCATTAGTACTTCGCAAGCTTCGTTGAGTTGGGCAACAAATATTCGCACGCTTACCAGTCCGGGCGATTCTTCGCAGAAAATGGCCTCTTTGCCAAGCATTTTAATAAAAGTGCCGACTTTTTCAATTACCTCGTCGGAGGTGTAAAGCCCCTTAACCACTTCAATTAATTTCGAATTAGGGGCACTGGTTGAAAAGTGAAGGCTAACACAGCGCTCCTTATGTTCAAGTTCCGACGAGAGCTCGGTAATTACAATAGTTGTTGAGTTGGTTGCTATTATGCATTCCTGCGAAACATATTTCTCAACATTTTTAAAGACCTCCTTCCTTGAAGAAATTCTTCGTTCACGCGTTTTAGAGCGAATTGTTTCAATTACCAGGTCGCAACCTTTTAGGTTTTCATACCCAACATGCCCATGTATCCTTGATATTATTGCCCGCTTTTCACCGGGGGTCATTCCCCAGTGCTCGATCATACTGTCGAGTTCCTTTTCTATTTGCTGAACGGCATATTCAATTTTATCCTCCGAAAGCTCGATAAATACCACTTCAAGCTCTTTCTGGCTAATCATTAGGGCTATGCTTTGCCCTACGGTGCCACAGCCTACAATTCCTACCTTCGAAAATAATTGCTTGTGCCTGTCTTTTACACTGAGCCCGTATTGTTCTATAGGCTCAATAATTACGTCTGCCATGTCTCTATATATGAATAATTTATTAATAAGGTACGAAATTTTTATTTGCCAGCCGCCTGGTTTGAAGTAATTGCTATTAAATTAACAATATCGCTTACAGAACAACCTCTCGACAAGTCGTTAATTGGTGCGGCCATGCCCTGTAAAATGGGGCCAATAGCCTGGGCATGCCCTAATCTTTCAACCAGTTTATAGGCGATGTTCCCGGTTTCCAGTGTAGGAAAAACCAAAACATTGGCCCGGCCGGCAATATCGCTTCCCGGGGCCTTTTTTTGGCCAATTGCTGGTATTATTGCGGCATCGGCCTGAAGTTCACCATCGATTTTAAGAGTAGGGTCCATTTGCTGTGCTAGTTTTGTAGCCTCAATAACTTTATCGGCCATTTCGTGTTTTGCGCTTCCTTTAGTAGAAAAGCTGAGCATGGCAATGCGTGGTTCTATGCCGGCTATAACACGGGTGGTTTTTCCTGTGCTCACTGCAATTTCTGCCAGCTCCTTTGCAGTAGGGTTGGGGTGAACGGCACAATCGGCAAATACCATAAGGCCATCGTTGCCAAATTCTTTGTCTTTAAGAAACATTAAAAATGCCCCCGAAACCACACTAATGCCTGGCATTGTTTTTACATACTGGAACGCAGGGCGCAAAACATCGCCTGTGGCATTGTCGGCACCAGCAACTTCGCCATCGGCATCACCCGATTTAATCATAACTGTGGCCAAATACAAAGGGTTCATCAAAAGCGAAAGGGCTTGATCTTTTGTCAAGCCCTTGCCCTTTCTTATTTCGACCATCATATCGGCATAAACGTCGGTTTTTGGGTTTTTCTCCGGATCAACTACAGATGCTTTTGAAATGTTGGTTAAATCCCATTGGGCAGCCAGGTTTTGTATTTTTTCAGGGTTGCCAATAAGTATAATCTTTGCCAAGCCTTCGGCTAAAGCAATATCGGCAGCCCTAAGGGTGCGTTCTTCATAACTTTCGGGAAGAACAATCCGTTGGAGGTTTTTTTGTGCCTTCTCCTTAATTTGGGCAAGTAAATTCATTGTATATCAGTTTATTGTGTGTTTTGCTGAACGGTTCGTAAAATTAAATAAATTTGAATTTATATTCTACCTTTTTTAGAATGATATTCATCAGGATTTTTATAAAAAATGCTTAAATATCCATAATTTTATATAGTTGAAAACAATCTAAAAAATAACATATCTAAATAAATATATAAATGTTATATTTGCACAATATTAATAACTATGGCACTGGTAGAAATAAATAACAGATATAGTTCACTGGCAAACGATAGTTGCTGTCTTTCGTGCGGTGGGGCAATAGATTATTCGAAACCACAATTGGGCGAAACCTGTCTCGATTTGGGAAGTGGCAGGGGCACCGATGTGTTGCGCATGGCAGAACAAGTAGGTGAGGGCGGCTTTGTTTATGGCATTGATATTTCAGACGGTATGCTTCGAAGAGCTGAGGCTACTGCCCGTAAGTTGCAAACGGAGAATGTGCAGTTTATAAAAGCTGAACTTGAGAAACTCCCTTTGCAAGACGAAACGGTAGATTTGGTAATTTCGAACTGTACCATTAACCATGCCGCGAACAAACAGTTGGTTTGGAACGAAATATATCGTGTTTTAAAAACCGGTGGCAGATTTGTTGTCAGCGATATTTTCTCTACCTTGCCTGTGCCCGAAAAATATAAAAACGATCCGCAGGCGGTTTCGGAATGTTGGGCAGGTTCGGTAACACGCGAAATATACATGGAACAACTCAAAAATGCTGGTTTTGGAAAAGTGGAGGTCTTGGAAGAAAGCAAGCCTTACCCAAAAGGCGAAATTGAAGTTTGTAGTTTTACCATTAGGGCATTCAAAAAGAAAAGCTGTTGTAATTAAATAAATCAATTATGAAAAGTTTATTAAAGAAAAATTCTACAAACAAACAGCAGGTTGCACAGTGTTGTGCAAAGCAATCGAAGATTGTGGCCGGTTGTCATGACTAAAAGTTAGTGGGCCGGCCCCACTTTTGAATTTCAGATTAACTATAGATATTAAATTCCTCAGAAAAAAAAGGGTTTAAAGGGCATAGAACTTTCACGGAAGATAACTGATGTGCGACTTAGATTATGGAGCTGTCTAAACACAATATTATTTCTAAAATTGCCGGTTCCGATAAATATTTTATCGTAAACCTGCTTTCTCAACAAGCCGATATTCTTCTGCCCAACGAGGCTGAAAGGTTATTGGGCTTTACCGGGGAAATTCCCGCTGAATTTTTTGAAAAAGGATACGTTGTTGACACACAAGAAGAACAAAAACTTTTTAAAGCAAGGTACCTCGAATTTATTGACCATCGCGATACCGACGAAATTCAAATTTTTTATGTACCTTCTTATGCCTGTAACTTTGCCTGTTCGTATTGTTACCAAGACGAATATCTGAATATTGAAAGGCCTTTTGACAAAAACGTTGTAGATGCTTTTTTTGAGTTTATAAGCACCCGTTTTTCCAGGCGCAGAAAGTATATTACCATTTTTGGCGGCGAACCATTGTTGAAATCTCAAAACCAAATAGCATTCTTCGATTATTTTGTGCAATGCGCAAACCAGTTAATGACCGATTTGGCCATAGTTACAAACGGGTATTTTATAAAAGAATATATCGATATTTTAAAGAAAGCCCGCATACGGGAGATACAGGTAACACTCGACGGAACAAATGAGTTTCATAACAGGCGCAGGATGCTAAAGGGCGGCCAGCCAACCTTCGATAAAATTGTAGAGGGAATCGATGAACTATTGGTTCAGCATATACCTGTTAACCTTCGAATGGTACTCGATAAGGAAAACATTGAAGGTTTGCCCGAACTGGCCAGGTTTGCCATTGACAGGGGATGGACAAAATCGGGCCATTTTAAAACACAACTGGGACGGAACTATGAACTTCATCACTGCCAGAGCGCTTCGAGCCGTTTATATTCAAGGATAGAAATGTACAGCGATATTTTCAGCCTGTTGAAAGAACATCCCTTTATCGAAGAATTTCACAAGCCGGCATTTTCTGTCTCAAAGTTTTTGTTTGAAGAAGGAAAGTTGCCCGACCCGCTTTTTGACTCGTGCCCGGGAGCGAAAACCGAATGGGCTTTCGATTATACAGGTAAAATATATTCCTGTACAGCAACAGTAGGAAAACAGTACGAAGAACTGGGTACTTTCTACCCATTGGTTGAACTCGATGAAGAACAGGTATGCGATTGGCAGTCGCGAGATATTTTAACTATTGCAGAATGCCGAAATTGTGCACTGCAGCTTGCCTGTGGCGGGGGCTGTGCATCGGTGGCCAAAAATGCCACAGGGAGCATTAATACTCCTGATTGCAGGCCAGTTAAAGAATTACTTGAATTGGGTATTGCCCATTATTTTGCCGATATGGCTTGAAACAATAAAAACAAACCAATGAAAGAGATTACTTCAACAGACTTTGAAAAAGAAGTATTAAAAGGGGGGAAAGTGGTGGTTGATTTTTATTCCACCGAGTGCCCTCCATGCGAAGCTTTGGCGCCTAAGTTTGAAAGTTTGGCCTCGTTGTTTGGAAGCGAAGCAAAATTTGTGAAAATATTCAGGCAACAAAACCGCGATCTTGCCGATAAACTCGGTGTAAAATCGTCGCCTACTGTTTTGTTTTTTGAAGATGGGAAAGAGGTAGGGGTAAGGTTAAGTGGTGGAATACGCCGCCACGATTTGTTTGAAGGCATGAAGGCCCTTGTTGGCAAGGAAAAGGTTAAAGAAATAAAATTGCAGATAAAACCCGAAACCAGCCAGTACGATGTGGCCATCCTGGGTGGTGGCCCAGGTGGGCTTACTGCTGGTTTGTACCTTTGCCAGGCAAAAGTTAATACAGTGCTTATCGATGTTGGCCTGCCCGGCGGGAATGTTTCAACAACACACATGGTTTCGAACTACCCTGGCTTTATTGATCCACAGCCCGGATACATGTTGTCGCATTTCATGAGCGAACAGACAAAGCAGTGCGGCACATCGTATAAAGTTGCTGTTGATGTTACCCATGTCGATTTGGTAAATAAAAAAATTGTACTCGACGATTATGAAACCATTCAGGCCAGGAAAATAATTATTGCTACCGGAACTTCACCAAATTTCTTGGGGGTACCGGGCGAGAAAGAGCTTAAAGGTAACGGCATTTCGTATTGCGCAACCTGCGATGCAAAATACTTTGGCGAAAAAGAAGTGATTGTTATTGGCGGAGGCAACTCGGCCATTGAAGAAGCCGATTTTATTACAAAATTTGCCAGCAAAGTAACTATTGTGCACCAGTTCGATAAGCTGCAAGCCAATAAAACAGCACAGGAAAAAGCCTTTGCAAACAAAAAAATAGGCTTTATGTTTGAGCATGAGCCCCGCAGCTTCAGAAAATCGGGCAATAGTGTAATTGCTGAGGTCGAAGACCTGAAAACAAAACTACGCAAAGAGCTTGTTGCCGATGGCGTTTTTATTTTTGTTGGGCTAAAGCCCAACCTAAGCCTTTTTACCGATAAGTTGGAACTCGACAACTGGGGCTATATAAAAACCGACGAAGATAAACGCACCAATATCGAAGGGGTGTATGCTGTGGGCGATGTAAGCAGTAAAAAATACCGGCAAATAACAACTGCAATTGCCGATGGTACAATTGCGGCCATATCCATAACAAAGGAACTTGACTAGTAAATCGGGTTGGCAGTGAGTGTTGTAGGCTAGAGCAGGAGGTTAAATGGTTGTGTATTAGATTTTTTCCTTATCCTAGATTTAAATTCAAGTGCTTTCATTAGCAATAAAATTTTCGTTAAGTTAGCGGCTGGCAATTATTGATTTTATATATGATTCTGGTGTCAGAACACCAATCTCACTTTTATTAAAATCCTTTAAATTTCGAGTCAGAATTACATCTATTTCTCCATTTTTCATTGCTGCAAAATTCTGCAAACCATCCTCAAAATCTTTAAAACCTGAATTAAGAGCATTACTGACAACTTCTTTATCCATCAACAAAACATCAGTAATCATGAGTAATTGTTTAAGATTTTCAATTACTTTATCATGTCTCGCAGTTTGTCTAAGCAGGTAATAAACATTGCTATAAATAACTGGTGTTACATATCCTTTAATTTGATTACTCTCACATAAACTCATCACTTGAGATGCATATTCAGCAAATGGTTGCCTGTTAAAGAAGAAGTCTAAGATTACATCGGTATCTATTAATACTTTATCCATCTATAAATATTTTTCTGATAGTCCCTTTGATAGCTCCTTTTTATAGTCAAAATCTTTAGGGGCTTTAAACGCACCCCTCAAGGAAGATGTTATAGGTGTAGAATCTATCACCCTGGTGTTATCTTCTTTAATCATCACCTTTAGATAATTTTCGATTATATCAGAAAGGCTTCTTCCTTTGCCTTTCGCATATCTCTTTGCTTTATCAATCAATGATTGTTCAATAGTCAATGTTAATTTAGTATTCATAACACGTCATTTTAATTATCAATATACACGTGCAAAACTAATGTAATATATCAATCCGTGCAAATATATTTTAAATTACACGTAACAAGTTGCGCACAACGGTTGATGGTTGCGTTCAGTGCGGGAGTACGGAGCGCTAACCTATCAGTGTACACCGACTTTTGATGCTGGGGAAAACGCCAAAACACTTGAAGTCCCCGTCATTGCTTAAACACGCTGTTGTATGCCGTAATTATTGATATCTTATCAATTTAGTTGTTTAAATCTGAAATGATGAAAATCATTTTGTATTTGAATTTCTATAATAATTTCGTTTGTGTTCAATGAAACAGGAAATAATACTTGTCCGGAAACTTCGTTCTTTGGTGGAATCATAAATGGTAATAGTGCATTATTTTTCCAAAAATAAAGTTCTTCACTCACATTGCTTAATTGAAGATTATGCTCTTGTTCCCAATCATCTTCATTTTTCTGCCTTTGTGATTCCAATTCTTCTCCATTTTGGCCAAAAATAAGCCCTATTGTTCCTGAAATAAGTCCTTCTAATGCTATTTCCTTGACACTTTTATCTGTTAACGAATAAGGATTTTTTTCATTCTTTAGGCTATCCTCTTTTAATTCTAACTGTTCTATTCTCTCTTCTGGGTTAATAGCATTTATAAATGTTGAGCCTGTTCCAATTTTTCCTGAAATCTTACTGTATTTAAATGAAGAGGGGTTAACAAAAATTGAATCTTTGGACTTGTTTTGTATTGATACTTCAAATTTATAGTTTTGATTATATAGTCCTTTAAAATCCACTTTTACTTCTTGATTATCACTAAATATAGTATCACTCTCAATTCTGAATAACATGAGTTTAGATGATGTTGGTATGCGTTGTGTTGTGCAACTTGCAAGTACAAAGAGTATATAGATGTATCTTTTCATATAAATCTGGTTTGAAAAATTCGTATAGTATTTCTGAACTGTCAACGATTTATGGCATACAACTAGCTTTTATCTGGCATAAAAATTACATTTTGGCAGCCAATTTTTTTTTTGTGTTATTTTCGCATTATAACAGTATAAATATTGATATTTCAACGCAAAATTACAAACAAATGAGCAACCATACTTCAAAACATACAGTGTTGTTGATTTTTGGCGTTACCCTTATTGCAGTAATGGGAGTAGCCAGCATTTCACCAGCCCTTCCCTCGATACAGGAGCATTTTCATTTGGAAAAAGGGCAGATAAAATGGCTTATTTCATTATTTTCGTTGCCTGGTTTCTTTCTAAGCTTTTTCATGGGCATACTCGCCGACAGGTTCGGCAGAAAAACCATACTTGTCCCTTCGCTTTTATTGTTTAGTGTTGCCGGGTTTTTATGTTCGTTTGCAACAGAATATAAAATTCTTCTGATCCTGAGGTTCATTCAGGGTATGGGGGCTGCTTCGCTTAGTTCGCTTAACATTACCCTTATTGGCGATTTTTTTCCGGGAAACGAACGTGCCCGCATAATGGGCTACAATGCAAGTGTACTAAGCATTGGAACAGGGCTGTACCCATTTATAGGTGGCAGCCTGGCCTCTATTCACTGGCAATATGTTTTCTACCTGCCAATACTGGCGCTTCCACTGGCAATTGTAGTGTTGTTTTTTTTAAAACCTCCACGTTTAAAAACCCCGGGGCCATTCTTCCAATATTTTAACACACTGTGGAAAACCATTAACCAAAGCAAGGTATGGGGCCTATTTCTTACAAATCTTTTGGTTTTTGTGATATTGTACGGGGCCTACTTAACTTTCTTTCCACTATTGCTCAAGCAGCGAATTACTGCACACCCACTTTTTATTGGCATAATTATGTCGGCCATGTCGCTAAATACAGCAATATCGGCTTTTTTTCTGGGCAGCCTTAAAACGAGGTTCGGGGCGCCTTCGCTTTTATATTTTTCGGCTTTGGTATATGGCATATCCCTGCTTATTATGGGGTTTTCAAATAACCTGTTATCCATTATTGTGTCGGTAGTTTTGTTTGGGATTGCACACGGACTATACCTGCCAAATATTCAGACACTCTTGGTAGGTATGTCGTCAGAAAAGGAAAGGGCAGGCTTTATGTCGTTGAACAGTATGATTTTACGGCTGGGCCAGTTTTTAGGGCCTATAGTTATCAGCCTGTTTTATGTTCGTGAGAATTTACGGTTTGTTTTTTTGGGGGCGGCTGGTGTTGCCATTATTATGATAATAGTGCAAAAATTAATGGTAAACCTTGAACCGGAGATAAAATGATAAAAGTTGCTTTAAAGCCCGTAAACCTAAAAACAAAAGGCCCCGATAAATCAGAGGCCTCCTGCAATATAAATAATGATTTAGGTTGGCTGAATCTACTGAGAAATTATGGAATCACCAATATATTTTGCCAAAAATTTTTCCATGGCACGATAAAAATCAAATCGGTTTTCCTCGTTATGAAATCCATGGCCTTCATTATCTTTAACCATATACTCCACATCAATTCCCCTGTTTCTTAGGGCTTCTACCATCTGATCCGATTCAGCCTTGTTAACCCTTGGGTCATTAGCCCCCTGGGCAATAAACAATGGGGCAGTAATTTTTTCGGCATGGAATACCGGCGATACTTCGGCCAGCAACAGGCTGTCTTTAACAGGGTGGCCAACAAGTTCGTAAAGCATTGGCCTCCAGGGCTCCCAGTAAGGCGGAATGGTATTCATAAAGGTAAACATGTTCGAAACCCCTACATAGTCAACCCCACAAGCATATAAATCCGGGGTAAATGCCAAACCGGCAAGTGTGGCGTAACCGCCATAGCTGCCGCCATAAATAGCAACCTTATCTTTATTGGCAATTTTTTCTGAAATAAGCCAGTTAACACCATCGGTAATGTCGTTTTGCATGTCGCGCCCCCATTGCTTAACCGATTTCAGCCAAAACTCTTTGCCATAGCCGGTTGATCCCCTGAAATTCATTTGCAGCACGGCATAGCCACGGTTGGCCAAAAACTGCACTTCGGGGTTAAAGCCCCATGTGTCTCGGTACCAGGGGCCTCCATGCGGGTTAATAACCACAGGCAGGTTTGTTGGTTTTCGGCCCTTGGGCAGTGTAAGGTAACCATGAATTGTAAGTCCATCGCGCGAAGTATATTTTACAGGCTCCATGTCGGCCATATTTTCTTCTTTAAGCCATGGACTGATCTCGGCAATTTTATCAAGCTTTTTAGTGGAACAATCATAAAAATAATAGGAGCCCCTCGACTTGTCGCTATATGTACGCACGATAAGTTTATCTTCGTCTTTGTTCAAATCAGAAATAGCCACCTCGTAACCCGGCAACTGGCCTTGTAGGTCTTCATAAATTGTTTTTGTTTCTTCGTCGAAAAAGAATTTCATTCTTTTATCGGTTGTATAATCGGCCGAGGTCAAAACTTTTCTTTTTCGCGAATAGTTTAAACCGGTAACATCAACTTCACTGTTTTTGAACAAAACCTCGGTTTCGGTTTGCGATTTGGGATCGAAAACCACAATTTCCATTTTGTCGCGCCCGAGGTTTGAGGCTGCATAAAGCATTTTATTGTCGAATGTAAAGAAAAAGGGGAAAAAGCTGTCTTTCCACGATAAATTAAGAATAGCAGTAAAAGGCAGTTCTTCCGAGTCGCGATATAAAATTTCCTGGTTTCCATCGGCGAGCATTGCAATGGCAACCCTTAAGCGTCCATCGTGGTCGGTAATCCAGGAGTCGATATTTCCGGGGTTTTCGGCAAGCAAAGTTAATTCACCGGTAACGATATCTAAACGGTAAGGGTCGAATACGCGGGCATCGCGCTTGTTTAAGCCAACAATTATTTCGTTGGGTATGTCGCGCAGTTCGTCAATAATCATCGTTCTTACCCCGTCGAAGCATGTTAGGCATTTGAATTCGGAGCCATCAATGTTTACCCCGAAAAGTTTATAGTCTTCATTTCCTCCTTCATCTTTCAAAAACAACAAACGGTTGTCGTTGGCCCACAGATAACCGGCAATGTCGCGGTCTTTTTCGAAAGTTACCTGTGTTAGCGAATCTTCACCAAGTTTTTGAACAAAAAGGTTCATCCTCGATTCCCATGGAGACATTAATGAAATATATTTTCCATTTGGGGAAATGCCGAACCCACTCTTTTCGGGGTTCCTGAAAAAGTCTTCCATAACGATGAGGTCTGGAATTTTTTCTTTTTTACTACACGATAACGCTATTAATCCTGATAACAAAATTGTAAGAAAGAATCTGGTTTTCATCTGTTTATAATTTAATTTTTAATGGTCAGATGGAACTTACCATTCGTAAATAATCATTTTCGTGTGTGAATTAATGATTAT
>JAFGQZ010000017.1 GCA_016935435.1 Bacteroidales bacterium | reverse complement strand
GTGCCAGATCCGAAGCCAACTCTTTATCTGCACCGCGGTAAAACAAGTAACTACGCACGGCGTTAAAATACCTGTCAAACAAATCTTTAAATTCGTCTCTTGTCAATTTTTTATTTCATTGCATTAATTATAAATACAATCTTTTAACCATTCCGATAAAAATCCGAACGAAATCAGAAATACCCTACCCATAATATTGTGTTTTTTTAATAAAATCCTGCAATGGCATATCTGGAATGGTAATATGCTTTCCGGGCCAACATTTTTTTAACCTGGCAGACAAAGCAAAGAACTTTAAACCAAAAATTTACCGGAACATTAAAACTTCACCCTCGAAATTTCAATTCCGGTAGGTTGGCACAAAGCTTCTTCATCTTCGGCTGTAATAAACACTTCGGCTGGTTTGTAGGGGAACGATGCCTTGTACTCTGTTTGAATTGCGTTTTTTTGCCTGAAATGGCCAACGTTACGGGTTGCGCCCGATTCCGAAACTACCCATATAATATAATACTTTCGGGGTGGCGAAAGGCGTTCTGAGCTGGCCAGGTTGTTGGCTGTAATAACAACCAGGTAGTTTGTCCCTCCCTGCTTTTGTACTTTTGCCGATATATCGGCAGCCGGCACTAATTGCGAAACGGGAAACTTAACAGTTGACGAGCACGATGTTAAAATAAACACCGCCCCGATAAATAGAAGAGTTTTCATAGGTTTAATTTATCATAGAAAATTATGAATAAATCTGGAAACCGAGATATTTTTTGTTCCTAATAAGAAAAAGCCTTCTTTAAAATTATTGCCTTATTAGCCATAATTGACCATTCCCCCAAGAATTTTACCTGGATTGCACTTGATTACAGTTTTATTCTTCTTTAAGGTACAATTTAAAGGTTGAACCAATTCCGGGTTCGCTTTCCACCTCAATACGTGCACCAATAATGTTTACCAAATCGTTAACAAGGGCTAGCCCCAGTCCGCTCCCCTTTTCATTCTGGGTGCCCAGCGTAGAAACCTGACCGATTGTTTTAAACAAACTGTCCAATCTTTGTTTATCTATGCCCACACCATTATCGGTTACGTAAACCAGTATTTCGCCATTGGCTTCTTTATTGGCTTTAAGCCAGACTTCGCCATCGACCGGTGTAAACTTAATGGCGTTCGATAGCAAGTTTCGCAATATGGTGTTTAATATGTTAACATCGGTGTTTACTTTTAAATTTTTGTCGCAGTCCGACTGCGTCTGAATTGACTTTCGAAGTGCCACCGGTGCAATAAAACTTATGTTTTTTTCAATTACCTCATGTAAAATGAGTTCCTGTGGGTTGTAAGGTATCTTACCGGTTTGAATGCGTGTCCACGACAGTAAGTTTTCCAATAGCCACAGCCCCTGCCTGCCCGATTCTACCATATCGTTAATGAGTTCTGTTTTTTCGCCTTCGGAAATATCGGCCAGGTTGTTGTTTAGTATTTCGCCCAAAGAAACAATATTGGCCACCGGTGTTTTCAGGTCGTGCCCTATAATTGAAAGAAAAACATCTTTGGTGCGGTTAAGGTTGGTAAGTTCCACTTCGCGTTGTCGCAGCCTTATATGTGTTTTCACCCTGGCGAGCAGTTCTGCCGGGTTAAAAGGTTTTGCAATATAATCAACCCCACCGGCCTCAAATCCTCTTGCAATAGATATGTCGTCGGTTTTGGCTGTAAGAAATATTACAGGCACATCGGTTGTAACCATGTTTTCTTTAAGTTTCCGGCAAACTTCAAAGCCATCCATGCCGGGCATCATAATGTCGAGGATTATTAAATCGAACTTGTCGCGGTTGGCATGTTCCAGGGCACTGGGGCCATCGAGCGCGAAATTTATCTGGTAACCGGCTTTCGTAAGGAAATTGGCTACAAGCTGTATATTTTTCGCAACATCATCGACAATTAAAATTTTATATTTTACTATTTCCTGACCGTTCATATATTGTTTTCCAATATTTTTCTCTCAAGGCTTTTATAACTATTTATGCTTTTTGATATTGCTTCGAGGTCAAAACTTTCAACCGCTTCAATTATTTGCCTTCCTATTAAAGTTAACTGAATAATTTCTAATTCTTCGCCCCTTTGAACAAGAATTTTACCAAAGTTTTCATAATCAGCGAAGGACGAAGTATGGCTAAGCTTTTCTAAAAGAGGGGTTAACTCTCTAACAAGGGCTGTAAACCTTTCGCCTGTTATCGTATTATTGTTTTCAATACCCAAATCCGTTAATCTCTCGGTTTTTTCCACTGTACGCAATATTTTAATTACCGGAACATACTTTGAAACCTGTTTTAAAAACAGCGAAATATCTACAGGTTTAAGCAAAAATTCATCGAAATACCCTACACGTTTATCCAAACTTTCGTCAACCAGGGTAGCAGAAATGCCAAAAGTAACAATATGCCGGTAGGCACTGTTGGTTTTAATAAATGCTGCCACGTCTAAACCATCGACAAGGGGCATACGCAGATCGAGAAGGGCCAGGGCAGGCATGTTTTTTTTAACCAGTTCAATGGCTTCGGCACCATCTGATGCCTCACAAAATATCATTTCGCTTCCCTTAAAAACGTCTTTTAGAAAATCGCGGTTTAATTCAACATCGTCGGCTATGAGAATTTTTACCGGCTTAAATATTAACTGCCCGGCTTTAAATGATTCCTGCTCCTTAAAATCATTGAGCGGTTCGCTAATGGGTTCAACATTAAAAAATGTAACCGAAAACTCACTTCCTTTTCCAGGTTCACTTTCAAGGGCGATGGTTCCATTGAGCATTTCTACAAGCCTTTTGGTTATGGCAAGGCCAAGGCCTGTTCCTCCGTACTTTCTGGTATCCTGAGTATCTTGCTGCCTGAAAGCATCGAAAATTTCCAATTGGTTTTTTTTATCTATTCCTATACCAGTGTCTTTTATCGAAACCTTCAGGTTTACAAAACCGGGAACCACGCCTTGCATGTTTACGGTAGCGCTAACATTAACTTTAATAGTTCCGCTGTCGGTAAATTTAACTGCATTGCCTATCAGGTTGAACAAAACCTGTTTAAGCCTCAGTTCATCAAAAAAAACTGTTCGTGGCACTTCATCATCAATTGTACATGTGTATAAAAGGCTTTTTTCGTTCAGCCTTATAGAGAAAATATTGTAAACTTCGCTAAACAATTTTCGCAAATCGACCGGTGATTTCGAGATATTCATTTTCCCTGATTCAATTTTCGACAGGTCGAGCAAGTCGTTAATTAACTCAAGGAGTGTTTTACTGCTCGATTTTATTGCTTCGATATACCTAAGCTGTGTGTGGTCACTAAGTTCATCGCCCAGAATATTACTGAAACCCAGTATAGCATTAATGGGTGTGCGTATTTCATGCGACAGGTTTGCAAGGAAAACACTTTTTATTTTGTTGGCCTGCTCTGCCTCTTCCCATGCTTTTTTTATTTCGCTTTCGTAAAACTTTCGTTTCGATATGTCCCTGATAATAACAAGCACTTCCTGATTTCCACTTGCAATTACCCTTACTTCTTCAAATGCGTACCTTCCTGTAGGTTGTTTATACCTAAAATCGAACGTTTGCACTTCACGCGAGTCGAGGGCTGCCTTTATCTTCTGCAAAAGAAGGCTGCTGATTTCGGGCGGAAAGAATGAACTAACATGGCGGCTAAGCAATTTGTAGGGCTCAATGCCCAATCGATCGGGGTTATCGGAGTATATATCGAGGAATATACCATCGGAATTTAGAACAAATATCAGATCAGGAATTATTTTCAGAAGCGCCAGTTTTTTCGATTCGCTCTCTTTCAATGCTGCAATAGCCCTTTTTCGCTTTGTAACATCGATAACCATAACATAAATGTAATTTCTCTCATGGTAGGCCACCCTGCCAAGCGATATTTCGACATCGAGCACCCGGCCGCTGCTTGTTCGGTGCTTCTGCGAAAAAATATTTTTCGGCTGCTGAAATTTGCCATCTGCACCGGCTTGTATTGCTTCGGCAAAACCAATAAATTCGTTTTTAAGATCAAGGCTGTAAAACTCTTGCCTGTTATAACCGTAAAAATCAAGGGCAGCATTGTTTGCATCCACAATTTTAACTGTCTCTGCATCGACAACAAGTATGGCTATTTTGTTTTCCTCAAAAAACAAACGGAACCGTTCTTCGCTTTCGAACAATGCTTTTTCGGCATTTTCATTATTAGTGATTTCCTCTTTGGTACATACAAAGTGTGTTATTTTGCCATTATTGCTGTGCACAGCCGAAATAACCTGGCTTTCGCGGTATAGTGTGCCATTTTTCTTCCTGTTCAGAATTTCGCCCCTCCAGGTTTTACCGGCAAGTATTGTGTCCCACAAATCCTTAAAAAATTCTTTGTTGTGCTTGCCAGAATTGAGTACCGAGGGTGTCCTCCCTTCAACCTCGGCGGCAGAATAACCACTTGCTAAAGTAAATGCCCTGTTTACATATAATATTATGCCCTGCGCATCGGTAATGAGCACACTGCAAACACATTGCTCTGTGGCCTGTTTAAATACATCAAGGTTAATATTGCCCGGCAAATGTTCCATATTAAAGTTTAAACCAACCACAAATTACGCAATCGTATGTAAAATAAAAAGAACGAAAATTAAAAAGGGCGCCCGTATTTACGGAACGCCCTTGCAATATTTTATCAGGCAATCGTCTTAACCTTTCTCGAATTCAAACAAAAACTCAATAACTTCGGGCGACTGGTTCACCGAAAGCCTCCCATTTTGCAGCTGCATAAATTCGCGTGCAACATATACGCCCAATACAGGCACACTCGACTCTTTCGGCGATGTGTAAAACTCTTGTCTGCTTGCCTTTAGTGCAAATTTAATTTCTTGTTCGTCGGCAAGGTGTTTGTCGGAGCGTATAATAAAAAACCAATGCCCGTTTATTATTTGAGCATCGAAAGTTACATTGCCCGATTTCATGGTGTTTTTTATAACATAAGCAGCAACGCTCTTAATTGCAGCGCGAGCCAGGTAATTATCGGCCTTAATGTTAATGGCAGAGGGCACTTTGTTAATAAGCGCTACCTGTTTAACTTCCAATAAATATTTTGTATAAGGCTTAATGTCTTCCAGTATGTTGCGTATATTGTTCGGTTTAAACTCAACACGTACTTTTTCCTGTTCTAGGCGCGACCAGTCAGAAAGGCTTTCCAAAATCATATATAGGTTGCGCAGGGAGTTGTCAATCACTTTCATTTTCGACGAAAGCTCTTCGGGCTTATAATTATCGGCTTTATTGCGTATCATGCCCGAATATCCAAGAATAGTGTTCAGCGGAGCCTGCAAATCGTTCGAAATAACAGCCAGCAACTTGTCTTTCATTTGGTTAACTTCGGCAAGTTCGCGGGTTTGCTGACGCAAAAGCTCCTTCGAACGGATACGTTGTATTTCGGCCGCTGTGCGCGAGCCCAAAATATTAAGCATATAACGGGCGTTGGGAATCTCTTCCATTTGCGATGTGCTCAATACCCCTATAATTCCCAACACCTGGCCCGAAACATCGAAAAACGGCGCACCAATAAAACTATTGGCTTTTGTTTCCGAAATTATTTCATCGCCAGGGAACAAATCTATTAACCCTGTGGGATAGAAAGAAGTGTACCCGCGCATAATATTCTCGATAAAAGAACCGTGTACCTTCAAATATTTTGTTGTTACCCCATCGCCATGCACATAAAACAGCTTTATCCTGCTATTGTCGCCGGCAATACGGCGGGCAATAAAAGCATATTCGGCATCGAAAGTATTCGATAAATGTTTGGTTATTTGCTTAAAAAACTGCCGGCCTGTTGAACGCGAGCTCACTTTAATAATTTCGGAAAGCCATTGCTCGTCTTTTAAATAATTGGCCGATTTGGTAATTTTAAGTATGGTGTAATTTAAATTGGTAAGGCCAATATTTTTTTGCACAAGCTTGCCCCAAAACACGTTTTGTTTACAGGTCCTAAACGACATCTCCTGCGAATACTGTCCGTTTTTGTCAAGCTCATTATTAATACGATCAACACTGTATTCAAGTGGCTCGTAATTATATAGCCTGTACGATGGCAGGTTTAAAAGCTGAGTTTTCGATGTGGCCTCAAATAGTTTAAGTGCCGAAGTGTTGCAATCGACAATGGTTGAACCGGATTTTTCCAAAATAAAAATTGCTTCATCGGCTATTTCAAGAACAGCCTGAAATACCGGATTCTGCTCATTCTGATGAATGCTCGACTGGATAAGGGAAGAACGGGTATTTAACATGAATTTCTTATTTATTCAAGTGTATGTACGGGTTATTGTTTAAAATGTTTGAAAATCATTTGCCATAATGACTAATTTTCTATTTAAAATAACGAACATATCAAATGATTTGGTATTTTTAATACTAATTAATCCACAATAATCTAAACCATGAAAAAATTCCTGAAATTTTTACTGTTTTTTATATTGTTTGTTTTTATAGTGTTATTTACCGCCCCTTTCTTGTTTAAAGGAAAAATTATAAAAATTGCCAATGAGCAAATAGCAAACAATGTTAACGCAAATGCGCATTTCGACGATATAAAGCTTTCGTTCTTTAAACAATTTCCTTTCCTGAGTGCCAGTGTAAAGAATTTATCGGTTACAGGCATTGGCGATTTTGAGGGCGACACCCTTGCTTATATCGAATCGTTTGATTTGGCAGTAAATGTAGTTAGTGCCATAAAAATGGAAAATATCGAAATTAAAAAAATTGCCATTGTTAACCCTGTTTTTAATGCTATAATTTTAAAAGATGGAAAGGCCAATTGGGATATTGCAAAAGAAACTGCTGAAGTGCCGGAACCCGAAGAAGACACAACAACATCGGGGTTTTCTGCAAAAATTGCCTTAAAATCATTTATCATTGAAAATGCCCGCATAATTTACGACGACAGACAGGGAAGCATGCTGGCAACACTCAACGGGTTTAACTTTATACTATCGGGCGACCTTTCGCAAGATTTCTCATCTATAGTTATTAACTCTAATACCGAAAAGCTTAATTTTTTAATGTCGGGCATCCGCTACCTGAAAGATGTGGTATTGAATATTCATATCGATGTTGATGCAAACCTTAAAGACAAGGTTTTTATTTTGAAAGAAAACAGCTTTGCCTTAAACGATTTCATACTTAAAATCGATGGCAGTGTTGAAATGCCCGATTCGGCCGATATGAATTTCGATATGGCTTATGCCACTGGCAACACCGACTTTAAAACATTGCTCTCGCTTGTGCCGGCTGTGTATATGCGCGATTTTGCCGAACTTAAGGCAGCAGGGCTGATGGAACTAAATGGAACAATCAAAGGTGCCCTTGGCGACGAAACCACCCCCGATGTAAAAGGCAAACTGCTCGTGCAGGACGCAATGTTCAGCTACCCCGATTTGCCCAAAAATACCGAAAAAATAAATATCGATATCGACTATTTCTACGATGGAAAACAAATGGACAATACCACTGTAGATGTAAACAAATTTCATATTGAAATGGGCGGCAACCCGGTTGATATAGCACTTAACCTGAAAACCCCCATTAGCGACCCCTTTATTAACAGCCAGATAAAGGCAAATATCAACCTTGCCACTTTGTCAGACATAATACCACTTGAAGGTACCGAACTCAGGGGTTCAATAATTGCCGATTTAGATATCATGGGAAACATGTCAACCATTGAAAAAGAAATGTACGAACAGTTCAAAGCCGATGGAAAGGTTTATGTTTCTGATTTATACTACAATTCCCCCGATGTGCCTGAGCCTTTCAGCTTGGAAATAGCCGATTTGGCATTTTCTCCGAAATTTGTAGAAGTTAAAAGTTTTAAATCGAAAATGGGCAAAAGCGATTTTTCTCTTTCGGGAAAAGTAAGCAATTTTATACCTTATGTACTAGCAGACTCAACCATTTACGGAAGTTTTATTTTCAATGCAAACCATATCGACTTAAACGAATTTATGTCGTCAACCTCCGCAGAAGAAACTGCCCCGGCCAGCGATACCTCGGCCATAGAGGTATTTGAAGTGCCTTCTAATATCAATTTCGCCCTTAATTCGAATATTAAAACATTACTTTACGATAAATTGGCCATCAACGACATGGTTGGCATAATTTACATCCGCAATAGCCGCGTTGTTATGGACAAACTTAATTTCAATACCCTGGAAGGAAACATGGATCTAAGCGGCGAATACAACACCCAGGACATAAAAAACCCATTGGTTGACCTAGATATTAAAGCAAATAATATTGACATTCCCAAAGCCTTTGAAACTTTCGGAATGCTCGAAAAAATTGCCCCGGTTGTTTCCAAAGCCACCGGTAAAATTTCGCTCGGCTTTAGCTATACCAGTTTCATCGACAAATCGATGAAGCCTATATTAAACACTATTATAGGAAGTGGCAGCCTTGCTTCGAAACAGGTTAACATAAAAGGGTCGGGCACATTTTCTGCCATTGGCGAAAAACTTAACTCCGATGCCTTTAAAGAACTATCGCTGAACGACATCGACCTTGATTTTGAAATTCGGGGAGGAAGGTTGTTTGTAAACCCATTTGAAACTAAAATGGGAAATACCAGCTTTACCATCTCAGGCGACCAGGGCTTGGATAAAACAATGAACTACGGTATAAATATTTCTGCACCTAAATCGCTCTTTGGTTCGGCAAACTCTACCATAAACAACCTGGCTGCATCGAAAGGCATTAACCTTGCCCAAACCGACAATGTAAACCTGCTGGTGAAACTTTCGGGCAATATGGCCAAACCCGATGTAAAAATTGAGGCCAAAGAATCGCTCAAAGACGCAAAAGATGCTGTGAAAGAACAATTAAAAGATAATGCCCAACAGCTTATCGATACTAAAACAGACGAAGCAAAAGAAAAAGCCCGTGCCGAAGCCGACAAAATACTTGCTGAGGCAGAAAAACAAGCCGAAACTATTCGAAGGGAAGCCAAAGTTGCAGCCGACAAAATAAGGACCGAATCGAAGGCCCAGGCTGAAAAGCTTGTTAAAGAAGCCAAAAACCCTGTTGCAAAGAAAGCTGCCGAAATATCGGCAGAAAAAATAGTTGCCGACAGTGAGAAGAAAGCACAGGCACTGGAGAAAGAAGCCGATATTAAAGCCCAAAAACTTTTAGACGGTGCAAAAGACAGAAGCAATGCTCTTCTTAAATAACACCACAAAAAACAACAATTGCCTAAACCTTTCTCTAAGCCCGCACAATATACCTGTTGCGGGCTTTCTTTTTCACTTCTGCCATTTGATATGCAAATACGTGTACAAAAAGCCATAAAAAAAGCCGGTAATTACTTACCAGCTTTGTATAATTGAAAACAAATATATTCTTAGAAACGTTTTTCCTGAATACGGGCCTTTTTACCAGTAAGGCTTCGTAAATAAAATATTCTGGCCCTTCTTACCCGGCCATACTTGTTAACTTCAATTTTTTCAATAAAAGGCGAAGCCAAAGGAAAAATTCTTTCAACCCCAATATTTCCCGACATTTTTCGTACCGTAAAAGTAGCTGTAATGCCCGTACCGCGGCGCTGTATTACAACACCTTTATATTGCTGGATACGTTCTTTGTTGCCTTCTTTAATTTTATAGTGAACAGTTATGGTGTCGCCAGCTCCGAACTGGGGAATTTCCTTTTCAACAGCAAACTGATTTTCAACAACTTTAAGTAAGTCCATCCTTTTTTATATTAAAATGTTCGACCCTGAAATTTTTCAGGTCGCAATATTAGCAATATTTTTTCAATTAGCATAAAGGTTTTCAAAGATTTTTAAACACTTTTATGAAATACCTAAATATTCGGTTTGTTTTTGTTTGTAGTATAATGGTAACATTCTGCTTTTAAGCGGTTTAGTGACTTTCTTCTCCCTTGTACAAAAATTTGTCGTTGGTTTCTTTTATTAGCAACCTGTACCATTCTTCGCTATAACCCGGATGGTCAACATCGGGGGCAACATAAATATAATTTTCGGGCACTTCTCGTGCAGTTTTTACGTTACCATCCATAAAGCGGGCAAATAAAAAGCCATAAAGTTTTTTCCACTCATTTAAAGTTAGTTCTGCGGCTATGTTTGAATATGCGGTAATTACTTCCAACTGCTTTTGAGGCTTTTTAGCAGCAACTGCTTTGGCATCGGTTTCGGCAACCTGCAACATATAAAGGTCTTCAAGTTCCTTTTGCTTCTGCTTTATAAAAGGAAGCATAAGGTTATACCGTGTATATGCAAAATTCGAAACCTGGTTAAAAACCCAGAAAGCCGATTGCATATTAAATTCCATAATAGAACCATTGCCAACGGCATAAGGATGTGGCACCTTTGTAATACCACAGTACATAGGGGTATATACAGTACTGTAAGTATCATCGACACCAAACCAAAGTATGCCACCTACCGGGTCGGGAAGCCAGCTTCGGCACTGTGCAACAAACGAAAAGCCGGTTTGTTGTGTAGAAATTGCCCTTTCATTAAAATATGTTTTCCCGTCAATTTCCCAGGTTAAAGGCCTCCATCGAACAATACAGGCATTAGGCCCTGCCCCCGGGTCTTTGGCCATATCCATTGGTGTATCCTGGAAATAATCGCGCATAAGGCCAAACACATCATGTAAAGTAAGCTTCTTGTCGGGCTTTACCCACAGGGGCATTCTATTCTCGAGTTTGTGCCCCAGGGCATATTCTGTATATTGCCCCATATCGGAATTTACTTTATTAAACCCCGACCACACACGCGCATCGCAAAAACGGGCCCCGCCAAAATCGACTGGGGCATAGGCTGCCGAAAAGTCAAAATCGGCATCGTTGCCAGAGAAATATCCCTTTTGCCGTGCAAAACTAATTACGTCGGACGAAAACAAACAGTTTTCCGGATCGTTCTGGGGAAATGTTGTAATACGTGCCTGGTTTGCATGCCCGCTGATATATCCGTCGGGTATGCGTTGCGCAACCCATACTGCTCCTTTATTGCCAGCACCTTTGCCAATTATTTCCATTATCCATACTTCTTGCGGATCGGCAATTGAAAACGACTCGCCACTGCTATAATAACCGTATTCAGACATCAAACCATCGATAACGCGAATAGCCTCACGTGCAGTTTTGGCTCTTTGCAGGGTAATATAAATCAGGCTGCCATAGTCCATAATTCCATTAGTATCGGACAGCTCCGGACGGCCGCCAAAAGTTGTTTCGCCTATTGCAAGTTGATGTTCGTTAATGTTTCCGACAACACGATAGGTGCTTGGTACTTGCTTTATTTTGCCCAGCAACCTTCCTGTATCCCATTCATAAACCTTTAAAGAGTCATCCTTACCGTATTTGCCCCTGTCCCAGAAATACAGTTCGCCGTATAGCACATGGCTGTCGGCAGCGTATGTAATCATAGTTGAACCATCGGCCGATGCACCCTTGGAAACAATAAAATTTGTACAGGCCAACAGCTTCGATGCAAAAATCACCTTTAAAACAAGAAATATTGAAATCTTTTTCATGGCAAAACCGGTTTATATTTTATTAACAGTTCAAATTTAAACGATTTGAACTTACATTTATCAAGAAAAATATAAAGTTCAACAATAAAATAACATATAGTTAATATAAAATTTGGATTGTTTATTTAAATATTAATAACTTTGTAGCGGGTTTTAATTTTAAATCTAATCGTTTTGTTTATTAAGCCTTTGAAATTTATTTTTCAATAAGTTTTTGAAATGATGAAATAAGCAGATTTGGTTAGTAATTAGATTGTTTTTCAATTAGTTAGGGCGAAAGGGCGGTTTTCCGCCCTTTCTTTTTTTATGGCAAATACAAAGCCCCGGCAGAAGTATCTTTATGTGCACCGGTTACCGACGAAATACAGTTAACATCGCCCCTTAACCTTAAAACCCCAAGAAAACCAAAAATTATTGCTTCTTTAAAGTCGGTTATCTGGCTTTCGGGCACAATAATTTGTTTGCAGGTATATTCCTGAATCTTTTGCACCAAATATTTGTTTTTTGCCCCGCCTCCTGTAACCAGTACTGTTTCTCCCACAAAACCGACGAACGTTTTTGATATTTCGGCAGCAGCATGCACCGTATATGTATGTAGAAGGTTTTGCAAAGGTATATTACTATACCTTTCCAACATGGGCAGCACATGCTTGTCGGCCCACTCCTGTCCGAGAGATTTCGGGGGCACTAAGCCATAATAAGCAATTTGCGATAATTCCGCTAAAAGATTTTTATCGGGAAGCCCAAATGAAGCCATTTCCCCGTCTTTGTCGAAATCTTTCCCGGCAAGGCTTGCAAGGCGGTTTAGAACAAAGTTTACGGCGCAAATATCGAAAGCTACTCTTTTATTGTTAGAATTATAACTAATATTGGCAAACCCTCCAATATTAAGGCAAGCCCCATATTTCGCAAACAAAAGCATGTCGCCAATTGGCACCAGTGGTGCCCCTTGTCCCCCAAGTGTTACATCCTGCTGCCTGAAGTCGGAAACCACCGGCAAACCTGTTATTGACGCAACAACAGCCCCCGAGCCTATCTGACAGGTATAACCTTCGGAAGGCGAGTGAAAAATAGTTTGGCCGTGCGAGGCAACCAAATCGGGGGTAAATTTATTTTTTTGTGCAAATTTTTTTACCTGTTGACCAATATAGCGCCCAAATTCAATATCGGTTTCAACCAATACCCGTGCCAGCGCCGAATATGCCCCCTTCAGTTTAAGCCGCATTTCGGGCGAATATTCGACAAAGCTACAGTCGATAAGCTCAAAATCCCATTGACCGTTACAAAAAAAATATCTGCATAACGATAAATCAAGGCCATCTAGGCTTGTGCCCGACATTGCCCCTATTGCCAAATATTCACTTTTACGGTTTTCCATATCAATAATAAAATTGCCCTGTAAAAGTGGATGAATTGTCCCTTTCATCGGTAACTACCAACTTTAAGTTCCTTAAAGTACCTGTTTTCCTCAACCTTTTCTCATCAAAGCGGTAAAAAAGGCTTTCGGTTTTTGCATCGTACTCAAACAAAACCCACATATTGTCGATATAACCATTATAGGTTTTAATGCCCGATAAATCGTCGGAAATTTTAAAGCTAAGCTGGCCTCCGTTTGCGTACCAACTATTTTTCCTGTAAGCTACAGGCTTAATTAAAGGCGGCAAAGTATCGGACATAACAGAATAATTTCCAAAACCTTTAACTTTTGCAGTTACCCAGTGGTTTTCGAAACGCCCCCCTTCGCTTATTATTTTACCTGAATTATCGATTCTTACAACAACCAGTTTCTTCGGATTAGCAATAAAAACAGAATCGGAAATTTTTATGCTCAGTTCGGGGTTTTTGTGCATGGGCACAAACTCGTTGCCAAGCCGGTAAATATTGCCCAACATGCCAAATTCAGATGCTCCCTGTGAAAAAACCATAGCTTTATCGGCATAAAGCGCACCTATTGGAACTTTATAAACAATGTTTTCTTCAGAAAAAGTGTTGTCGCGGTCCCAATACATATAAAAGGCATTGTCGGGCCTTTCAATAAAAAGGCAATCCTCAACATTGCCAACAATAATAAATGTCAGTTCCGACAAGTTTCCATGCACATCGGTAGCAACAACCCTGGCTTTATGTTCAAGCGTATCGTTAAAACTATATAAACCATTATTAAAAATAGAAGTGTATATCGAAAGTTTATTGTTAGGCTCAACAAACATACGGTGAATGCTGCGGTTGTTTAAAATTTTTTCGGCATAATCGGTAAAGGTTTTAATATAGGGGGCTTCATCAAAACTCAATTTATCGAGTTTTATAGAAAAAATCGTCATGTTGTCAATTTCAAAATCGAGTGTGTATATTCCACATTTGTTTTGAGACCCGTTTAAAAAGTCATAAATTTCAACGCCAAAACCAGCGTTGCCGGAAACTCTAACCGGATTTGGCACAAGATACTTTCCTTTGCCGCCCACAACCGGGGTTATTGTTTTTTCGGCAGGCTCAAAAGTAAGCCGGTTAACCGAGTTATATACCACCAGGTTGGTGAATACCGGCTCTATTGTATCGGAAATGGCAAAAGGGTATTTCAGGGCATTCAGGGGCACCTGGTTTTTATCGCGTATTTCAAGGTGCAAGTGTGGCCCTCCCGAACTCCCGGTATTTCCGGAAACCCCAATTTTCTGTCCGCTTTTAACTACAAACTGCGACTTATCGGGATATAAATCAACTTCAAATTTCTTTAAAGCATATTGCTTATCCCTAAGGTAGTTTTCAATTTCGGGGGCAAAACTATCGAGGTGTGCATATACCGAAGTAAACCCGTTAAAATGGGTAATATAAAGCGAGTGCCCATAGCCGCCGGTTTGAACTTTCACCCTTGAAACATAACCACTGGAAATGGCATAAACATTCTTTCCGGTTTCGCCCATTGTTTTTAAATCGATACCGGCATGAAAATGCGTACTGCGCAGTTCGCCAAAATTTCCCGACAAAAATAAAGGGATATCTAAAGGCGGTTGTATATCAAACGTTTGAGAAAAAACAACAAAATGAACCGGAAAAATTATCAGCAGAAGTTGCTTTCGAAGGGTGAAAAATCGCATATTTATTATTATCTTTAGAACAAATCGGAACGACAAAACTAGAACAATAAACATTGTGTTAAAAATTACTTAAAGATTTTTTTATATTTGCCTCACCGATTTTTAACTTTGTAAAATTAACCACCGGATGGAGAACAACAATGAACAGTTAATTGTTGAATTAAGGGAGAACATAAAAAAAATAGTTTCTCTGTTCGTGGCTGAAAAAGAAAAACGAAAAAATATTGAAAAAAAACATAGTGAAGCTTTAGCAACAATAAAAGAACTTCAGGAAGAAAAAGAAAAATTAAGGATACAATACGATAATTTAAAAATTGCCAAGAGCCTTGACGCATCGATAATTAACACACACGATGCCAAGCTTAAGGTAAACAGAATTGTGCGGGAGATTGATAAATGTATTGCTCTTTTAAACAAGTAGCATAAAATGGACGAAAAGCTTTCTATAAGGGTAAACATAGCCGACAGGTATTATCCGCTGAAGATTGACAGGAGGGAAGAAGAGAATATCAGGAAAGCCGCCAGATTAATAAACGAAAGAGTGCTTCAGTATAAACAAAAATATGCTGATAAAGATGTTCTCGACTTTATTGCCATGACAGCCTTACAATTAGTAACAAGGCTTGTGGAAATTGAACAAAAGCAGGATGTTTTACCTGTAATGGAAAGCATAAAGGAATTGAACGACGAACTCAGGGAATATATTAATACAGAAGAGTAATAAGGTTCTTTACATAAAAACAACAAGAAATTGCCCGCATAGTTTCTTCAAGTGTTTGTGAAACTCAACACTTTATCTATTGGAGTCAGCTCGGGTCATCAAGAACAGGCCTCAGTTCCGGTTCGCCGGAATATCCTGAAAAGGATCGTTGGAAGTTTAAAATGGTTTGGCAGCTCCACCCATGATTAATGGGGTTTCAATAAATTTTGAAGAAATATGCGGGTTTTTTATTTTAAACCAGAAAAACTAAGCTTACAGGCAGTACCAGATAAAATTATAATATATGCATAAAACACTTTTATTAATTAACAGACATTAACACAATGATAGATATTTTAATTACAGCAGGCATTGCACTATTGCTTGGCTCAGGGCTATCCTACTTTTTTTGGAATATAGCCCTAAAACGCAGAAAAGTTTCGATAATTAACGAAGCTACCTCCGAAGCCGAGGTTATAAAAAGGGATAAAATCCTACAGGCAAAAGAAAAGTTTTTACAGCTCAAATCGGAACACGAAAAGTATATTAATGAGCGTAACCTAAAACTCTCGCAGGCAGAGAATAAGTATAAACAAAAAGAAACCCTTTTAAACCAAAAACTTGAAGAAAACCAAAGGGCAAAAAACGAACTCGATGCCATACGCGAAAACCTGAACAACCAGCTTGAGTTGCTCGACAAGAAAAACGAAGACCTGGAAAAACTACACAAACAACATATCGAACAACTCGAAACCATTTCGGGCATATCGGCAACAGAAGCAAAAGATCAGCTTATCGAAAGCCTTAAAGACGAAGCCAAATCTGAAGCCGTTTCGTACGTTAACGAAATAATGGACGAAGCAAAAATGACCGCTAACCGCGAGGCTAAGAAAGTTGTTATTGAAACCATACAGCGCGTGGCCACAGAAACTGCTATCGAAAACGCTGTAACTGTGTTCAATATCGAAAGCGATGAGATAAAAGGACGTATTATCGGGCGCGAAGGAAGAAATATCCGTGCCCTGGAAGCCGCTACCGGGGTGGAAATTATTGTTGATGATACCCCCGAGGCTATTATACTTTCGGCATTCGACCCTGTACGGCGTGAAATTGCCAGGCTTGCTCTGCACCAGCTGGTTACCGATGGGCGCATACACCCGGCACGCATTGAGGAGGTGGTTGCTAAAACAAAAAAACAAATCGAGGAAGAAATAATCGAAGTCGGAAAAAGAACCACAATCGATTTGGGCATACATGGCCTGCACCCCGAACTTATACGCCTTATTGGAAAAATGAAATACCGCTCTTCGTATGGCCAGAACCTACTGCAACACTCCAGGGAAGTTGCCAATTTAAGCGCTATAATGGCATCGGAGCTCGGTTTAAACCCTAAACTGGCAAAACGTGCCGGACTTTTGCACGATATTGGGAAAGTGCCTGACGAAGAACCTGAAATACCACATGCTGTTTATGGCATGAAACTGGCCGAAAAATACAAGGAAAAACCAGAAATTTGTAACGCAATTGGCGCCCATCACGACGAAGTGGAAATGACAAGCCTGTTGTCGCCAATAATACAGGTATGCGATGCAATTTCGGGGGCAAGGCCCGGTGCAAGGCGCGAAGTTGTTGAATCGTACATTAAACGTCTGAAAGACCTGGAAAACCTCGCCCTCTCCTACCCCGGCGTAACAAAAACCTACGCCATTCAGGCCGGAAGGGAACTCAGGGTAATTGTGGGGAGCGATAAGGTTACCGATAAAGAGGCCGATTCGCTTTCGTACGAAATTGCCCAAAAAATACAGGACGAAATGACATACCCCGGACAGATTAAAATTACTGTTATCCGCGAAACAAGGGCGGTTAGCTATGCTAAGTAATTATTTTATATTAACTCAAAAAAAAGCCCCGGTTCAGCCGGGGCTTTTTTTATCTTAAAACTCTCGCAATATCTTCAAGTAACTTTATTTTATCGTCGAAACCAAGTTTTTGGTAGGCTATCATAAGGTTTGTGAGCAAGCGAAGAACAATGCATTTATTATCGCAAATCTCATAATATTCCGGTGACGGCTTAAGGTTTTGCTGTACAATAAAATTATCTATTTCAAGGCGGGTCAATACGGTGCCCTTATTGTAAGGGTTTATGTAAAACAAAATATCGTTGGCCTTGTCTTTCGAATCTATCTGACGAAATTCGTTCAAATAGGCAAGCACAAAACTTTTAGGCAGGTTTACCCCATAAACAGGTAAGCCAACTTTTTGTGCCACAGCCAAATAAATAATACCAAGCGAAATAGGGTTGCCTTTGCGCGACTCTATAACCTGGTTAATATAAGAATTCTGCGGACTATAAAAGTTTGCAGTGTTGCGGCTAAAGTTATTTATTTCGAAAACAACATAGTTTAAAAGACGGATTTTTTCAATTGCCGAAAGATGGTTTTGGGTAGAAAGGTATATATCGTCGGAAATTCGGGCTATTGCATGAGAAATATCTTCAACACGAACGCCCGGGTACTGAAACTGGGCAATGTACGATGCACCCTCAATAATATCTGCTGCACCGTCTTTTACCCATCGACTTAGTTTTTCTTTTGTATTAACATACTGAATATTGTGTATGACATTCTCCAACCGCTCCTGCAACCTTTGGTCAATAGCCGATTCCCATGCCTGCTCAAGCTTCGGTATAATGGTAACACCTTGCTTTAATAGCTCATCGGTAACAGCATGGAGCACTTCATGATCATTATCGTCTAATAGCGATATCAAAGTTTCAACTTCCTGACCCATATACAAAAATGCTATATTGATTAATGCTACAAATATAAAAAGTTGGCCTATCGGGTATATTTATAGTTATGAACAACTATATCTTACATACACAAATTAAAACCACAATTCCGTTTATAATTGTCAATGTTTAAAAAGAAAATCAGCATATTTAGGCTTTTTTTTATATCTTCAACTCTATTAAATAAGAATCAGAGATGAAAAGGTTTTATTGGTTTATTTATGCCCTGATTATTAGTGCAAACCTGTATGCAACCGATCTAAAATCGGTTAAGTTCGATCATATCACTGTCGATAATGGTTTGTCGCAAAATACTGTAGAGCTTTTCTTTCAGGACAGCAAAGGATTTATTTGGATAGGCACACGAGACGGGATAAATAAATTTGACGGTATTAATTTCGAAGTATTCAGAAACGACCGTAACGACACCAACAGCCTCGCATCGAACTGGATAACTGCCATTGGTGAAGATCGTAATGGGAACATCTGGATTGGTTCAGACGGATTAAACGTTTTCTCGCCGGAAACCAATAAACTAAAAAGGTTTCGGGTTGAAACAAACAACCCCGATGGTTTTAAAGGCGGTAAAGTAAACAAGTTCTGGTTTGATAAAGACAATACCGTTTGGATTGCAACAAATGCAGGCTTGGCGCATTATTTCCCCGACGAAGATAAGTTTTTTACTTACCGGCACGACAACAACAACCCAAACTCAATTCCGGCCAATATTGTATTCGATATTTTTGTTTCGGAAGACGATCGCATGTTCATTGCACTGGACACTCAGGATGCCATATTTGAGTTTGACAGAAAAACCGGAAAATTTACCAGAATCGATTACAAACAAAAATATTTTGGCAACAACTACCGCAAAAAAATTTCTGGCGATAACGATGGCAATTTATATATAGGCTCAGAGAACGGGGGCATTCACATCTACAACCTCAGGACAAAAACCGTTAAACTGCTCGACAATGTTTTAAACAACATAAATGTTCAGACCCATATACTTAAGTTCTCCGATTCCGAAATCTGGATTGGTACAGACGGGGGAGGCATTAATGTTTACAACCCGCTTGACAACAGTGTTCAGTTTCTAGTTTCCGACACGAAAAACCCATATTCGCTGCACGGCGATGCTGTTTTTAACATGTTCAGGGACAAAGACGGAAATATTTGGGTTGGCCATTACGGAACCGGTATTAGCCTTTACAGAAAAAATAAAGAAAAATTTGTTTCATATTCGCATAACCCATTCGACGACACTTCGTTGGGAAAAGGTGTGGTTGCAGCCGTATTTGAAGATTCTGAAGGCCGAATATGGATTGGCAACGATGGAGGTGGCTTAAACCTGTTTAACCCCTTTACTGGTACATTCAGGCATTTCAGGTATGAACCAGGCAATGCCCAATCGCTTTCGACCGATGTAATTGTTGCCATCCAGGAATTGCCTGACAAAAACCTGTTGCTCGGGACCTATTCGGGCGGATTAATGGTTTTCGATCCCTTAACAGAAAAGGTAATTAAGGTTTACAATAGCGAGAACGGTTTGTCGGCACCCCATACATGGTACATTTTGCCCGACTCAAAAGGTAATTATTGGTTGGCCATGCTGGGCACCGGAATCGATGTTTTTAACCCCCGCAACAATTCATTTACTTTTTATCCGGCATTAGGGGCCAACCCCAGGGTATGTTCAAATGTTATAATGAACATTACCGAAGACCATAAAGGGCGTATCTGGTTAGGCAGTGAAAATGTTGGTATTTGTATCCTCGACCAGGAAAACGATACGGTAATACGGTACAGGTTCAATGCAGAAAACCCAAACTCGCTCTCTAACAACAATGTGAAAAGCATTATTTTTATCGACAACTATGCCTGGATAGCCACTAATGGGGGCGGCCTAAACAGGCTCGACCTAAAAACCGATTCTTTTAAAATATACACTACCTCCGAGGGCTTCTCCTCCGATGCCCTGATGGGCATGCTTACCGACCGTGAAGGAAACCTTTGGATAAGTTCAACAAAAGGCCTGATGAAATTCAACCCGAAAACCGAAAAAGTAGTTGTGTTCGACAAGTCGCAGGGCTTACAAGGCAACGAATTTAAATACAACGCCCAATGGAAATTAAGCGATGGGCGTATGATTTTCGGTGGCGCCGGGGGCATTACCATATTCAACCCCGACAGCATTAAACCAAGCCCCGTTGTTCCATCGGTAGTATTTACCGGTTTCCGTATCCTAAACTCACCGGTACAAGTTGGCGTTAAAGGCTCACCCTTAAAAAAATGCCTCGATGCCACAAAATACCTGAAACTAAAACATAAACACAGTGTTTTTACTTTCGAGTTTGCTTCATTAGATTATACCACCCCCGAAAAAAACCAATACAAATATAAACTCGATGGTTTTGATAAAGACTGGGTATATGCTGGAAATAAAAACTTTGCCACATACACAAATATCGACCCCGGTGTTTACTATTTCCGTCTTATGGGTTCGAACAGCGATGGCGAATGGAACCCTAACGAACGTGTAATTAAAATAAGGGTGCGCCCCCCCTGGTACCGCACTAAAATATTCCTTTTTCTGGTTATATGCGGAATTGTTTACCTGGTATGGCAATACATAAAACTCCGCGAAAAACAGTCGAGGCAAGATAAAATTGTTTTACAGGAAAAAATTGATGAGGGCCGCAAACAACTGCAGCAGAAAATCGATGAAATTGAAAACCAAAAGGAAGAAATACGTGTGCGCGACGAGTCGCAGCGGGAGATTCGCTACCAAATCGATGGCATAGCAAAATTCAGCGATATAATTGCAAAAAAACGCCGTGACATAGAAGATTTATCGACCGGACTTATCAGCGACCTTGTTGAGTATGTTGGGGCAAATGCCGGCGTAATTTATGTATTGAACGATTCCGACCTTGAAAACCCTGTGTTACAGGTTTCGGGTCAATATTGTTACGATACCAATAATGAAAAACGTTTTGAGTTCGCCATAGGTGAAGGATACATTGGCGCATGCTTTGAGCAGGCCAAAACCATTGAAGTTGATAATTTATCGGAAGGTTTTATTGTATTGCGTTCAGGACTTGGCGACACCTCTTTGAAATATTGCATTTATGTGCCCGTAATCAATGAGAAAAACTGTTTAGGGGTAATTGAAATTGCTTCATTAGAGCCGCTCCCGCAATATAAAATTTCGTTTATCGAAAAAATTGCCGACAATTTTGCCTCTGTGCTGGCAATTACAAAAGCTAACGAACGCACCAAGGAAATGCTGGAACAGAACCGCATCCAGAGCGAAGAACTTATGGCACAGGAAGAGGAACTAAGACAAAACCTCGAAGAAATGCAGGCTACCCAGGAAGACCTCAGGCGGCAGATGGAGAATGCGGCAAAGGCACAGGAAGCCCTGGAAAAAGAAAAAGCACTTATCGACACCTTGCTGAAATACTCACAGCAACACATTTACTTTAAAGATAAAGAAAGTAAATTTATTAAAGTTAGTAACTCCATGATCAAAAACTTTAATGTATCGTCGGTGGAAGAAATATACGGCAAATCGGACTTCGACTTCTTTGCCACAGAACATGCGCAACAAGCCTACGACGATGAAATGGAAATTATTAAAACTGGCAAACCTATATTAAACAAGGTAGAAAAGGAAACCCGCCCCGATGGCACCATTACTTATGTAAGCACATCGAAGATGCCCCTGTACGACCATAAAAAACAAATTATCGGGACATTTGGCATTTCTACCGACATTTCGAACCTTATTAACATGGAAATGGAACTGAAGCAGCGAAACGAAGAACTTCAGGCCCAGGAAGAAGAACTAAGGCAAAACCTCGAAGAAATGCAGGCTGTACAAGACAACCTGCAGGAACAAATACAGGCAAACCAGGTAATGCAGGATAGCCTGGTTAAAGAAAAAGCACTGCTCGATGCTATTATGAACAACCTGCCCGATTATATCTATTTTAAAGACAAAGACAGCAAATTTATTCGTATAAGCAAATCGATGTTACCCTTGTTCCCGGTTGAAACACTTGAAGAAATGATTGGCAAAAGCGATTTTGATTTCCATACCCCCGAAAATGCCCAAAGGTTTTACGATGATGAGATGGATATCATCCGCTCGGGAAAAGGGTTTGTTAACCAACTTGTTCACGAAATTCTTGAAAACGGCGTAGAGCAATGGGTTGCAACTACCAAACTACCCCTTTACGATGAAAACAACAATTGCATTGGTACATTTGGCACCTCGAAAAATGTAACCGACATTGTTTCGATGGAAGCAGAAATAAAACAAAGAAACGAAGAGCTGCTTTCGCAGGAAGAAGAGCTAAGGCAGAACCTCGAAGAAATGCAAGCTGTTCAAGACAGTATGGCCGAACAAATAAAGAAGAACGATCAGATAAAAGAGCAACTTGTACAGGAAAAAGCACTTCTCGATGCACTTATGGACAATTTGCCCGACTATATCTATTTTAAAGATATCAACAGCAAATTTATCAGAATAAGCAAATCGATGCTTCCTTTGTTCCCGGTTGGCACACTTCAGGAAATGATTGGGAAAAGCGATTTTGATTTCCACACCCACGAAAACGCACAGAAGTTTTATAACGATGAAATGCAGATTATACAGTCGGGACAAGGTTTTGTCGATCACCTCGAACATGAAATTATCGATAACGGAATCGACCAATGGGTTTCAACTACAAAACTTCCGTTGTACGACGAAACCGGCAAATGTATTGGAACTTTTGGAATATCGAAAAACATTACCGAGCTAAAACGCCAGGAAATTGCGGCCCAGGAACTGGTTGAAAAGCTAAACCTGACAAAACAGGAACTTGAAACTAAAATTAGTTCTATCCAGCAAGAACTGAAACTGAAAAACGAAGCTATTAAGGAACTAGAGAAAAAACTAAAATCGAAATAGCTTTATAAAAGAAAATGTTAAAGGGCAAAGGTTTTTTAAATACCTTTGCCTTTTTAATTTTAAAAACCATGATCCAAAGAATTCAAAGCTTGTTTTTATTGGCAGCAGCCGGCCTTCAGATATTTCTACTATTTAGCCCGGTGGCAAATTTTGCACTTGCCGGAAATGGCTATGCCGAATTTTGGTTTAAAGGGTTTACTGTTAACCAGGAGGTTGGCGAAACCATATTGCTGCCTACAGCCGCATTGAACATACTGGGCTGGTTTATTGCTGTATTAGGCCTGTTAACAATCTTCCTGTTTAAACGTAGGGTATTACAGATAAGGCTTTGTGTATATGCTATCTTATTAAATATCGGGCAAATAATTCTTATTGCTTTTTATATTTATCAGTTTAATATAAACAATGCCCCGCAAAATACAGCATATTCAATGGCCATAGCTGTACCTGCTGCCAATGTTGTTCTTACTTATCTTGCATTTCGTGCAATAAGGAAAGACGAACTATTGGTAAAAGCATACGAAAGGCTGCGCTAATGCCTTTTGTTGCTTAAATTTTCTCAATTAATGAAGGATCGGTAATTTTTTCACAAAAATGGCAACGTAGCTGAATTTTTTTCTTATCTACAAGGCTGAATTTGGTTATAATCTTTTCGTGGTTGGTAATGCACTTAGGATTAACACATTTAATAATACCTTGTATTTCATCTGGCACCTCAACAATTTTCTTTTCAACTACTTTGTAATCTTTTATTATATTAAGTTTGGCTTCAGGGGCAACGAGTGAAATCCGGTTAATGTCGCTATCTTTAAAAAACACATTCGAGAGTTTAATAATTGCTTTTTTGCCAAGCTTTTTGCTTTGAAAATTGGTACCAAAGGTTATTGTTTCCTTAATTTCTTCCAACCGCAAAATACTTATAACTTTAAAAAGGTTGCCTGCCGGTATATGATCGATTACTGTACCGTCTTTGATGGCACTTACTTCGAGTATATTGTTTTTCATGGTTTTGCTGTTTTATTTAAGTCCTAAAATAATTGAAATTATTGCCTGCCTCACATAAACACCGTTTTCGGTTTGTTCAAAATAATAAGCAAAAGGTCCCGAATCGACTTCCTGGTCGATTTCGTTTACACGGGGCAGCGGATGCAGCACCCTCATTGTGTTTTTACAACCACTAAGCATTTCCCCTTTAAGCACATAAGCATTCTTTGTACGTTCGTATTCAATCGGATCCGAAAAACGTTCCTTCTGCACACGGGTCATATAAATAATATCGGCATCAAGAATATTTTCGTTAATATCTTTCGATTCCTGGTAATGAAGGTTTAGCGAATCGAGGTGCATTTTATACTCTTTCGGCATTTTTAGTTCGTCGGGCGATATAAAATAGAAATTTGCACCAAACTGCGACAATGCCATAAGCAATGAATGAACTGTGCGGCCATATTTTAAATCGCCCACCATGCAAATTTTTAAATTATCGAGTGTGCCCTGGGTTTTCCTGATAGAGTACAAATCGAGAAGAGTTTGTGTTGGGTGCTGGTTTGCCCCGTCGCCGGCATTAACTATGGGAACCTTTGAAAGCTCGCTGGCATAACGGGCACTGCCTTCAAGCGGGTGCCGCATAATAATCAGCTCTGCAAAATTCGATACTACCTTAATGGTATCGTACAGCGTTTCGCCCTTGGTTACCGACGAGGTATTGGCATCGCTAAAACCAATTACCCTGCCCCCAAGCCTGTTTACGGCGCTTTCAAAACTTAAACGTGTGCGTGTAGAAGGCTCGAAAAACAGAGTGGCAACAACTTTGCCCTTGAGAAGATCCTGGTATGAATTCTTTTCGAATTCGGCAGCAGTATCAAGTATGCTGAGATATTCTCCCTTGGTGTAATCGGTTATTGAAACCAGACTTTTGTTCTTCATCCTGTATGCTATTTGATTGTTTTTACTCTTGTATTTTTAATCTAATATACTTACATCTATGCCAAAAATAGCCAAAAACTTTTCCTGAATCCTGCTTAACTCGCTTTTTCTAACACTAACTATTATCTGGCAGTTTTCGGTAAGGTTCTGGCAAATTACCTCAAGGTTTTCATCTTTAATAATGCGCATGGCCTGGCTAAGCAGTTCGTATGAAAAAACCAATTCAATTTTCTGCTTAACCATTTTCTCAACAAATGCAGAATTATTTATTGCATCGGCAGCGCTGTTTTTGTAGGCATTAATAAGCCCGCTTGTTCCCAAAAGTGTGCCACCAAAATAACGAACAACCACAATAAGAATATCCGACAAGCCATTACTTAGAATCTGCCCAAGTATTGGTTTACCTGCAGTTCCGGAAGGTTCGCCATCGTCGTAAGCCCGAAAGCTTTCCCCATCGGGCCCAAGCCTGTAGGCATAGCAATGGTGCCTGGCATCGTGATATTTCTTTTTTATGTCTTTTACAACAGGTTTTACCTGATCTTCCGAACTTACAGGGAAGGCAAACGCCAAAAACCTGCTGCCTTTATCTTTAAAAAGGCCTTCAGATTTTTCTTGTATGGTCTTGTAATAGTCGCTTGACATATACACAAAAAAAAAGCAGGTTTCAAACCTGCCTTATATTAAAATTTTAGTTTCTTTTCAATATCCTCTATCTGATCGCGAAAATGTTTATCGGTATCCATAAGGTTGTTAACTGTTTTACAGGCATGTAGCACGGTTGCATGATCTTTCCCCCCTATTTGCGCCCCAATGGTGGCCAGCGACGATTTAGTGAGATTTTTGCTAAAATACATAGCTACCTGACGGGCTTGAACTATTTCCCGTTTACGGGTTTTCGACTGTAACATTTCAACACCAATGTCGAAATAGTTGCATACAACCTTCTGTATATAATCGATAGATACTTCCCGCTTGGTGTTTTTTATCAGTTTATCGATCATTTCTTTAGCCAGGTCGAGGGTAATTTCCTTCCTGTTAAGGGTTGACTGGGCAAGCAAGGAAATAAGGGCGCCTTCGAGCTCGCGAATGTTTTCGCTTATATGTGTCGAAATATATTCAATTACCTCATCGGGCATTTCTATGCCATCTTTATAAATCTTTTGTTTTAAAATTGCGATACGGGTCTCAAAGTCGGGTACTTGTAAATCGGCCGAAAGCCCCCATTTAAACCTCGATAGTAGCCTTTGTTCCATACCCTGGAGCTCAACCGGGGGCTTATCGGAAGTAAGTATTAACTGTTTTCCCGATTGGTGAAGGTGGTTAAATATATGAAAGAAAGTATCCTGTGTTTTTTCTTTTCCGGCAAACTCGTGTACATCATCAATAATCAGGACATCAATCATCTGATAAAAATGAAGAAAATCGTTCCTGTTGTTGTTACGAATTGACTCGACAAACTGTGTCTGGAATTTGTTGGCATTAACATACAAAACCGTTTTATCGGGGTATTTTTCTTTCACCTCAATACCTATGGCTTGCGCAAGATGTGTTTTTCCCAGCCCCGAGTCGCCATAAATTAACAAAGGGTTAAAAGCAGTGCCCCCGGGGTTGCTTGCCACGGCAATACCGGCAGAACGTGCGAGCCTGTTGCACTCGCCCTCCACAAAGTTCATAAAAGAATTCTCGGGGTTTAAGTGCGGATCAATGTCCAACTTTTTTAAGCCCGGAATAATAAACGGGTTCTTAATGGTTTTTTCTTCTGCATTTAAAGGTACAGAAACCGGCCTGTTTTTAATCTCGCGCTGGTTTTGTGCCGGAAAATTTACTGTAACAGGTTTTTTTACATGAGCAGCATTGTATTCCATTACAACATTGTACTCAAGTTTTGCCTCGAAGCCAAGCTCTTTTCTCAGGGTTTTACTAATAATCTCGATGTACTTCTCTTCAAGATATTCATAAAAGAAGGGGCTGGGCACCTGAATGGTGAGGACATTATTTTCCAGTTTCAGGGGAATTATTGGCTCGAACCATGTACGAAAACTTATTGATGGCACATTATCTTTAATAACTTTGAGACAATTACTCCATACTTCCCTGTGCATTTTATTAGGAATTAGTTGATTAGTTTTTTGGCTTTTGTTAATTATTTAGGTAAGCAATTTTGTGAAAAAAAACATAAAAAAAAACACCAAATCCGCTTGACTTTCTGAAATAGTTTATATTACCTTTATTTTCAATATTTTAATTTTGTCAAAAAAAAAATTATTTTTTATAATATTGATATACTGATAATTATAAGATTAAACCGGCAATTGTAGTGTTTATTAATTATTTAATAAACTTTAATTGATTGTTAAGCGCCATTTGTTAAAAATTTAATCGCTACCCAAAAAATATTTTACCTTAAAAATTAACTTTACCGCTGCAAGTTTTTTCTTACTGTTAATAACTTAACTATAACGCATTGGAGAAAAACATTGTAGCTATAATTGGCTCTGCCGGAATACCTTGCCGATATGGTGGTTTTGAAACACTGGCTGAAAATCTGGCAAACGGCTTGTCGGACAATTTTTATGTATATGTTGCCTGTAGTTCAAACTATTACAATAAAAGCGAACGCGCAATTGTTTATAAACACGTGAAAAGGGTATTTACACCCATAAAACCAAACGGAATACAAAGCATAATTTACGATGTTATAAGTATTCTTAAAGTAATAAATAAAACCAGGTTTTTATTGATACTTGGCAGCAGTGCAGCATTTTTAGTGCCTTTATTAAGAGTTTTAAAGCCTAAGGTGAAGATTGTTTATCACCCCGACGGAATTGAATGGCAAAGGGGTAAATGGAACATTCTGGCAAAACTTTTCTTACGCTGGTCGTCGAAAACGGGAGCAAAACACGCCCATAAAATTGTTGTTGATAACAGTGCGCTCTTGCCAATTTATTCAAAATACGCCACAAAGCTGCACGAAATAAGCTATGGGGGCAATCAGTATATACCATGCCAGGTAACCGGCCAAAAAAATTATTGGTTAACAATAGCAAGGGCTGAGCCGGAAAACAACCTCGATTTAATTGCTTCATGTTTTGCCGGGATTCCAAACGAAAAATGGGTTTTGGTATCAAATATCGCCACTACAGCTTATGGAAGAAAGCTTTCTTATAAATATAAAAATTTCAAAAACATAAGCTTTATCGACAGCGAATACCGGAACCATAAGCTAGCTGAATTGCTCGGCGGCTGCAAGGGGTACATACACGGCCATAGTTCTGGCGGCACAAATCCGTCCCTCGTTTCAGCTATGTGGGGCGCCCCGTTTATTGTTTGCCACAACAACCCCTTTAACCGGAGCACTACGAAAAACCTTGCCGTATATTTTACTAACGAAATAAACCTTGCAGAAATTATAACTTCGAAGGGCACACAATACAAACCACAAACAATGCAAATTAAACTGCTCGCCGAAAATGAGTATAGCTGGAAAAAAATAACCGATAAATACCAGATACTTTTAGAAAGTATGTAGTTTTATTGTTTAAACAAGTTAATTAAGAATTATGATGTTCAGCAGTGAAAATTTTCAAATCCAACAATTAGGAAAATGCTCCATACCATCGCCGTTAATGTTATCGAAAAGTCCCGACGACGGGGTTTTTGACTATATAAACGACTCCGATCGCATACTATATAACTGCGAACTTAGTTATATTAACAGTTGCATTGAAAAAAACATCAAACCGGTTTCGTTTGAAAAGGCAGGGCCCAGGGAACTCATGTATTTCGACCCCACCAAAACCAAGGCTGCAATTGTTACCTGTGGTGGCCTTTGCCCTGGTTTGAACAATGTAATTCGCGGCCTGGTAATGCAACTCGACCGCAGGTATGGCGTTAAACGTATTATTGGCATAAAATATGGCTACGAAGGTTTTATTCCAAAATATAAACATGATATTGTTGAGCTTACCCCCGAACTGGTTGAAGACATACATACACATGGCGGCTCAATATTGGGGTCGTCGCGTGGGCACCAGCCACCTTCTGAAATTGTCGATGCCCTAGAACGCATGAATATAAACATTTTGTTTACCATTGGTGGCGACGGCACCTTGCGCGGGGCCAAAGCCATTAGCGACGAAATTACCTCCAGGGGGCTGAAAATTGCTGTTGCCGGTGTTCCGAAAACAATCGACAACGATATTTGCTTAATTGAAAAATCGTTTGGCTTTGAAACTGCCTTTACCATTGCCAGCGATATACTTCGCGGGGCACACAACGAGGCTAAAGGTGCATATAACGGTATTGCCCTTGTAAAACTTATGGGCCGCGATTCGGGTTTTATTGCCGCTAACGCTTCTCTTGCCGTACAGGAAGCAAACTATGTTCTGATCCCCGAAATGGATTTTGAACTTCATGGCCCCAAAGGGTTCTTAACTGTATTAAAAAAACGCCTTGAGCATAAGCACCATGCATTAATTGTTGTTGCCGAAGGCGCTGGGCAAAACCTCTTTAAAGCTTTGTCGAACGAAAGCGATGCCTCTGGCAATATTAAATATAACGACATTGGCATTTTTCTGAAAGATGCAATATCACAGGAATTCACAAAAACGGGTTTTCCTTTTTCAATTAAATATATCGATCCGAGTTATATTATACGGAGTGCTGCTGCAAATGCCAACGACAGTCTGTTCTGTAACCTTCTTGCACAGAACGCGGTTCATGCAGCTATGGCCGGACGAACCGGATTTGTTGTAGGTTACTGGAATTCGCGGTTTATTTTATTGCCGGTTAATTTGGCAATCCAGCAAAGAAAAAGAATTTCTGTTGAAGGAGAATTGTGGTCGAATGTGCTTGAAACTACCGGTCAGCCTAAAAGCTTTATGAACAGCGCTGATTAATAGGGCCCAAAACCAAGCTTGGTTATAATTTGACCCCCCTTAATTCAGACATAAAAATGGTTAAAAAATTTATTTACCATACAACAAGACAATGTATAAAAAAAGGAGGCAAATATGCCTCCTTAATTTTTTCAAGGGCCAAATTAGGCCGATGGTTTTTTGCCGGTTCCGGCACTCTTCGATTTAGCTGCTGTGTTTTTTGTTTGTGCCGATGCTTTGGCTGAAGGCTTTTTATCGGAATTTTTGGGTGTTGCGCCTTTTTGTGGGCTGCCTTTAGCCTTAACCGCAGTTTTGGCTTCTTTTTCCCCTGTTGCAGTTTCTTCGGCTTCTTCTTCATTTTCGTCAGGGTCGAACAAATTTAGGCTTGTAAGAAGATTATACCAGCTAATTACTTTTTTTATGTCGGAACCATATACCCGGTTTTTGTCGTAATCGGGCAAAACCAATTCAAAATAATCTTTTAAATTGGCTTCGGGCGACTTGTGATCAACCGCCTGCTGTCCGTTTTCTTTGGTAAATATTTTTTTTAAGACTTCTTTCAGGGGCACTTCTTCGGTTTCGGTATAAATAGCAATGTCGGCAAGCGCACTAACTTTGCTCGATGAAGGTACAAGCATACGTTTATTGTCGGTTATGCTTTCGACAATAATTCCATTGCGCCCTTGCGAAATAAACTTGAATAAACCAGGTTTTCCTGCAACAGCAAGTGTGTCTTTTAATTTCATAAGTATTTAATTAATTATCGTCACTAACTATAATTTCAAAAACCGACAAGTTATGCATTATTTAATATGTATGTTATCGAACTTATCGATTATAAAACATTCTTTAAACAGATGCAAAAATATAATTATAGAATGAAAACAACGAATTTTAGTCCCAATAATTCATTTTTAAACCCGAAATGCCATTACTTTTTACCTTGAAGGCCTATAAATACTATACAACTGCTAAGTGAAAACTAACCTGGTTTAAGAAATTTGTGCAATACGAACAAGGTTTCCCGGCGCTTATTCGTAATTATTTTATGTCTCTTTCCTTTTTAATGTTTTCGTACGCCTCGTTTATCTTCCGGAATTTTTCTTCGGCCGATTTTTTAAAATCGTCGCCAAGGTAACTAACTTTATCGGGGTGGTATTTAACTGCCAGTTTACGATAGGCCTTTTTAATATCTTCGTTGCTTGCCTGCGGATCGATTCCCAATATTTTATAAGAACTTTCGATGCTTTTAACAAACATATTTTTAATCGAAGCCTGATCGGCAGCTGAAATATTCAAATAGTAAGCAATTTTGCTGATAATGTTAAACTCGTTTTCGTTCATCCGGCTATCGGAAGTTGCAACACCATATAAAAGGTGCAACAATTCGAGGCGCGAAGAATAATCGAGGTGTGTTTTAATCTGAAAGCAAACATCCTGCAAGGGAATGTTCTGTTTTAAAATATCGCGCAACATTTTTAATGCTTCCTGTGCCGACTCATCGCCAAATCGGTTAACAAGGAAGCGCTTAACAAAGTCGAGTTCGGAGCGGAGCACTTTTCCGTCGGCTTTCATTACTGCTGCAATTAAAACCAAGAGGCTAACAGCAAAATCGCCTACAGTGGTTTTAACATATCCATGTTCAGTTTCATTTTCCGATGCATTGTCGAGCATCCAACCAAGGCTGAGGCCAATAACAGCCCCAACCGGCCCGCCGCCCAGCACCCAGCCTAAGCCTGCTCCTATCCATTTACCAAACTTTGCCATTCGTAATGTAATTTTCTGTCAATTTCTAGAATTTGGGGCAAAATTAATTGTTTATCATCATTATTTACAACATAATCGGCCAAAGGCAAAAGTTTATCGGCAGGCCACTGGTTGTCCATACGCTTTTCTACCTGCTGCCTCGAAAGGCCGTTGCGCATTATTACCCTTTCAATGCGTATTTCCAAGGGTGCCGATACAACAATGGTTTTGTCAACCAACTTATTGGCCTTGCTTTCGAAAAGTATGGCTGCTTCTTTAATAGTATATGGCAGCAAAGTATATTTCCCACACCAGTTAATATAATCGTCCTCCACAGCCGGATGGACAATATGGTTGAGCTTTTCAAGTTTTTGCCTGTTAGAAAAAACAACTGAGGCTATATACCCTGTATCAAGCAAATTGTTTTCGTAGGCCTGGTTGCCAAAAACAGACTTCACTTGCTCTATTACCTGGCCATTATAGTTTAAAATGAACTTCGAGCGTTCATCGGCATTGTACACCGGAATGCCTAATACCCTGAATACAGACGATACTATAGTTTTTCCGCTACCTATTCCCCCGGTTAAGCCAACTTTTATCATTTTTCAATTCAATAAGAAATTCAACTTCCTGTGGAAAAAAATTTACAGAATGAACATAGTCTGATGTAGGGCCGAGCTGTACTTTTAGCTTTGGGTTGTTCTCCTGTAACAGGTTATTTATATCAGCATAATCGACATAGGGCGAAAAATCGGATTCCAAAACCTGGTTGTACATCGATAGGGTAACCCTATAAGTTAGGCGCACTGAACCCGGGAAGAGTTTTACCCTAATACTGTCGGGGCAGTTTCTTACATTGATTGCAACATCTTTGGTTGACTCTGTAAACCGATCAACTGGTATGGTAACTTTTACCTTGCTTGCAGAATACTTATATTTCTTATTGGTTTCCAGATCGATTTTTTTTGTAACAGAATCGTTTAAATTATTAAGTTTTATTGCTTTCGTATAGGCATAAACTATGGTATCGATATTGTTTGCCGGGCCTATTATTGTAACACTGTCGGGCTCTGTTTTAATATAGCCGTTTAACATGTGCTGTCGGGCAAACAAAGTTTTTTCATCGGCAAAGCGCGGCATAACAGCTATTTTTTTTGCATACGAACGTGTAAAACTAAAGCTTATTGTATCTGGCTCAACGGCAATAATTTCCAATGGCCCGTCCGACTCATTGTTTAATTCGTTGGTGAGCCAGTTAACGGCATCGCGCGAAACAAGATAAACCCTGAAGGAATCTTTCGATTGGCTAAAAAGCGAAAAATCGTTAACATTCAGGTTTAATGTAGGAGTGTTTATAATATTGCCCATTAAAGCATACCCCCTGCCTTTTATTTTAAGGTGTATTGCCTGTGGCGGATTGCCAGCCAGTAATTTGTTTTGGGGTATGTTTATATACTTAACAGGGTATTTTATTCTGGTTACATATATATCGTCGAGCGACCTGTAAACCCAGAATGCCGACGAGATAGCAACAAATACCAGAAACGACAGCATACGCTTGCGCAGAACATCGATATTGGCAATTATATAATTCCAAAACCGCATAATTATTAAAACTATGCGATAGAGTGTATTCGTTCTTTTGTTCAAAATAAAAGCAGTTTAAGCATATTGCAAATATATCTTAAACTGCTAATTTTTCAAGGATAAGTTTTAAAGCTATTTAACCACAGAGTGTGCAGAGGCTAAAATGAAGCTTTGTTCAAGCCGAAAAGCTAAATTAGCTTTTTTGTTCAGTTTGAATATCTGAAGAATCTTTTAGTATTGCCTGCTTATCAACCTTAATTGTAACATTATTGCCAACATCAACGGTAACAACATTGTCGGTAATGTTTGCAATTTTACCGTAAATGCCCCCGGTGGTAATAATTTTATCGCCTTTGGCCAGCGCGTCGCGGAAATTTCTAAGCTCTTTTTGTCGTTTTGTTTGTGGCCTAATCATAAAGAAATAAAACACAACAATAATAAGGGCAAGGAAAATAAATGTCTGTGCCGGCGATCCTTGTTGTCCGCCTTCTGTTGCTGGCTGCATCATAACCAGGTTAATAAAATTTGTCATTCTTTTATGTGTTTAATAATTAATACTTTTTAAGGGGCTAAAGTTAAACCAATTAATTTAAACAAGTAATTTTCCGAACTATTCTTCACCAATTAACCCTCTGCCTTGTTTTTTTATTTGGTTTGTTTCTTTAAGGTGGGCAAAAATTTTATCAAGAATGCCGTTAATAAATATATTGCTGCGGTTGGTACTATAATATTTCGACAGTTCTATATATTCGTTAAAGGTAACTTTAACCGGAATGCTTGGAAACTCAAGCACTTCGGCAATTGCCATTTCTATAAGCAGTATATCTACAAAAGCAATACGTTCAAAATCCCAGTTTTTCGAAAATTTCTCTATTAGCTGCTGGTATTCATCGCGCTTTAAAATAGTTTTCCTGAACAAAACCTTCGAAAATTCTTTATCCTCATCGTTCTTATACAGGCTAAGCAACTGGGCATTTTCGGCCTCGGGTAGCTTGAATTTTTTAATGGTTTTTATCACTGCCCCAATTACAAACTCTATTTCATCGTTCCAAAAAATGCTTTGTTCTTCAAGTGCATGGTACAATGGTTCGTAATTGGCAATTACATTTTTATAAATCTTCGAAATAAAATTTTTATCAGACTGATAGCTCTGGTTAAGGTCGGCCATGTATTCTGCATAATCATCGGACGCCGACATTTCGTCGTAAATACCTTTAATAAGTTCGGGGTTATTCGCCCAGTTTAACTTTTTGGTTTCGGTGTACCTTAACAACTGGCTGTTCATGCGCAACTGTGCGATTAGTCCGTTGTCGATAAACTTGGTGTTGGGCCTCAAGTCTTGTTCCGAAGGCAACTTCTTGTTGCGGGCTATGTCAATACGTTTTTGGGCATAATTGCAAACATCAATTATCAGCAAAAACATATAGTGGTATAGGTCGTAGGTTTTATTAATACTAAAGTGAAGCTCTTTCTCAATATCGTTCATCGATGCGCCCCCGGCATTTTTATAATATGCGTATAAGGCCTGCATCACTTTAATTCTCAGTATTCTCCTGCTTATCATAGATTAAAGAACCCGTTTTTTTTTGATTTGCAAAGTAAGTTGTTTTTTACGATTATTTTTAATGATTTTATAAAATAGTTGGTTTTTCGCACAACAACCATAAAATCAACAATATTTGTGCACCGGGAAATGGCAGGTTTTACAATTCAACAAAAAAACAGAAAAAAAATTGTGTTTAAATTAAATAAAGGCTGTCGGCTGCACTACCATTGGCAATCAAAAGTATATGCCCCTATTTGGCATGGAATAGTCCCGTATTTTTAACTGTATTTAAAAAAAATTTTTATTTTTGATGTATTCAACCCGATAAATTTAAGTGAAATGACGGAAGAAATTGAAATCATTGAAGGCTCTGAGAACGTAGAAAAGGAAGAGATTTTCTCAAATGCTGTAAGGGCAGGAAAGCGTACTTACTTTTTTGACGTTAAGGCTACAAAAAGAAACGACTATTACCTTACAATTACCGAAAGCAAAAAAAGGTACAATAAAGATGGCCGGTTCTTTTATGAAAAACATAAAATCTTTTTATACAAAGAAGATTTTGAGAAATTTATTGAAGGCCTTGAAGATGTTGTTGGTTTTATCAAAACCCACCAGACTGAAGAATTTGTTGACTCTGCCGAACCTGCAACAGCAGGCACATTTGTAGAGGAAAAAAGTTACACTAATGTAGATTTCGAAGATCTCGAAATTGGTGTTGTTGCTGAAGATGTTTCAGACGAACGTTAATTTAAAGCCAACCACCATTACCCTGCAACAAAAAAACTGCCCGGGACATTTAAATAAATGATCCGGGCAGTTTCTTTTGTGCATGTTACATCTGTGATTTTTATCAGACAATAGCCTGCTTAAATAACATAGTTGAGCCCTACAGGGTTTATAAAATCAATTATTAACCCGTTTAGCAAGCTTTACACTAATTGTATTTGGCTGTTTTATCGGCAATGGCAACATCCTTGTCCTTCACAATCTGCATTTTAACATTGGCAAAAATACTATCTGCACCTTCTTCAAGGCATGCTTCGTGTACTTTTTTTATTGTTTCCATTATACTATCGTAATCGCCTTCCATTACAGTTTCGAACGGACAAACTTTATACAACAGCCCCGAACGGGCAATTACAGAAATAGCTGTATCGACAATTTTATACGGATCGATGCCTTTGCCCGAAGGCAGCACTTGCAGGGAAATATTTACTTTGTTTTTCACGGTTTAAAATTTTAAAACCCAAAACTAGTAAATATTGTGCATTTGCAGAAGTTCTTGTATTTCGTCTTTGGAAAGTGCTTTTACATTAGTAATAATAAAATCGTTGAAAAGAAAACCGCCAATTTGGTTACACTCAAAAATAACATTTCTGAAAAGCTTTTGAAAATGCACTTTTAACGGAATTATTGCCAGTACCGATGCAAAACAGTCGTCGAAAATAATATCTTCGAGTTCGGCACCCTGACGGCAGAGTTCATATTTCAATTCTTTTTCAATAACCTCTTTCTGAAAGGCTGTTAATTCAATACCGTTTTTGGTGAAAAGCACAATAAAATAGCGCAGCTTTAATCCTTTACCGCCCAGCCCGGTAGTTATCAGCACTTTGTTTTCATTGAGCAGATGGGTTTCAAGGTGCAGCCGGCTCTCTTGCAGGGCAAGGCATGCCCAGTCGTACAGCTTAATGTCGGGCTGGTTAAGGTATCTTTCAATTGTGCGGTAAGCTTCTATACTATTTATTGAAGCAAGTTCTACCAGCGCCGATTTCTTGCTGGCTACAGACAAAGCATTGTCGAAAATAATATCCTTATTGCGCATTATTTCCTCTTCGGTTTTTTTTCCTGATTTATTTCGCGAATATTCGAAATACTCCATCTGTAAATCGGTATCGATCGATTCTTCAAGAATATTAATATTGTCTTCCCGCAGGCCTAAATACTCCTTTAATTTTTCGTATATGTTTTCTTCAGCGCCCAACCCGTAAGGTTTTATTTGAATTAAACAATTTGATTTTCATTTATTTAATATAAGAAAAAAACATTAGCCGGCAAATAAAATATAAATAATTTATCGGCTTTTAACATTTTTAATGCAACGCTTAAAATTTTTGCCTCGTAAAATTTTCAAAGAAAAATTTATTAAAGGTGTTACTTTTACAGGATTATTCACCTGATAGCGTAGTAACTTTAAGCTTAAAATAGCTGTAAAATGCAAATCGGGGGTAATTTATACCAACAGATTGGTATTGGGAAACAGAAAATTCGTTAGTAAGCTTGCAAAAGATAATTGTATTAAATGAGGAAGTTGTCAGATTTAACAAGCGGGGAAAGGGCTTTTATTTCGAAAGTTGCCGGGCGTGGGGCATTTCGCAGGAGAATGGGCGAAATGGGATTTGTTAAGGGTAAAGAGATTTGTGTTGTTAAAAATGCCCCACTTCTCGATCCGATAGAATACAACATAATGGGCTATAATGTTTCTCTTAGAAGAAACGAAGCATCGAATATAATTGTAAGCCGCGAAAAAGTAGCAACAATTTATGGCGACAGGCTTTTCGACAGTTATAAACTTCTCGATGAAAAGGTTATTGAAACCATGCGCGAAAAAGGCCGCGTAATAAATGTTGTTTTGGTAGGCAACCCAAATGCAGGCAAAACCTCGATATTTAATTTTGCCTCCGGGCTAACCGAACATACCGGCAATTACTCGGGGGTTACTGTCGATTCGAAAACTGCACGCGTTGAGCACGACGGGTATATACTCAACCTTACCGATTTGCCAGGCACTTACTCCATATCTGCCTTCTCTCCGGAAGAGCTTTTTGTGCGCGACTTTATTATAAAAAATACACCCGATATTGTAATTAATGTTGTTGACGCATCAAATCTCGAACGCAACCTGCTGCTTACCAGCCAGCTTATAGATATGGACATAAAAGTGGTACTGGCCCTTAACATGTACGACGAGCTGCAAAAACACAACAATGTTCTTGAGCACACTAAGCTCGGAAAATTACTTGGCATTCCGGTTGTGCCAACAGTAGGTTCCCGGGGCAGAGGTATTAACGAATTGTTCCAGAAAGTTATTGGGGTATATAACGACTCTGACCCCACATCGCGCCATATACATATTAATTATGGAATTGAAATAGAAAGCTCAATAAAAAAAATACAAGACGAAATTAAAACACCCGAAAACTACGATATTACCGATAAAGTTTCGTCGCGCCTTATTGCCCTGAAACTTCTTGAAGGCGACAGGCATATTGAAGAGTATTTTGTTTCTGCTCCAAACTATAAATCGATTCTTGAGCGGTCGAAAAAAGAAGTTGCAAGGTTAAATGCAATATACTCCGAAGATGTTGTTACCCTTGTAACCGATGCAAAATATGGCTTTATTGGCGGGGCACTTAAAGAAACGTTTAAGCCCGGCCCCGGCGAAAAGCATAAAACCACCGAAATAATCGATAGTTTTCTTACGCACAGGCTTTTTGGTTTTCCTGTATTTTTCTTTTTCCTGTGGCTTATGTTTACGTCAACTTTTAAAATTGGCGAATATCCTATGGGATGGATTGAAATGGGGGTAGAAAAAATTTCGGAACTGATAAACACCCTAATGCCCGATGGCTCTTTTAAAGATTTGTTAATCGATGGTATTATTGGCGGGGTTGGCGGGGTAATTGTGTTTCTGCCAAACATACTGCTGCTGTTTCTGTTTATATCATTTATGGAAGACTCGGGCTATATGGCCCGGTCGGTTTTTATTATGGACCGTGTAATGCACAAAATAGGGCTCCACGGTAAATCGTTTATTTCGCTTATTATGGGGTTCGGGTGCAACGTTCCGGCAATTATGTCAACCCGTGCCATTGAAGACAGGAACAACCGCTTACTTACCATTCTAATAAACCCTTTCATGTCGTGCAGTGCCCGACTGCCGGTATATTTACTTGTAATTGGCGCAATATTTCCCGAAAACAAAGGCACTATTCTGTTTTCGGTTTACCTTTTGGGCATTACCGTGGCGGTTATTATGGCCCTTATATTTAAAAGAACGCTCTTCAAAGGAGAAGATACTCCTTTTGTTATGGAACTGCCACCTTATCGCATGCCCACCTTAATTTCCACAACAAGGCACATGTGGTCGAAAGGTTCGCAGTACCTAAAAAAAATGGGGGGCATTATACTAATTGCTTCGGTTTTGCTGTGGGCTCTTGGATATTTCCCCCGCGAAATTAAAAACAAGGAACTTTTAAACAACCGTGCCTCACTGGTTGACATGATTGAGAATACTAACAATCACCCATTGCCCGAAAACAATTACCTGGCCGATAGCTTGTTGGATGAACTTGCCAGTTTGGAGCGGAAAATAGAAATTGAACGCTTACAGGCTTCTTATATTGGCCGTTTAGGCAAATTTATAGAACCTGTAATCAGCCCTTTGGGTTTCGATTGGAAAATGGGTGTAAGCCTTCTTACCGGTGTTGCCGCCAAAGAAGTAGTAGTAAGCACTATGGGGGTTTTATACCAGGCTGGCGACGAACATGAAGAACACTCGCTTGTGCACCGGATAAGAAGCGACAGATTTGATTATGGCCCCAGGGCCGGCCAGCTTGTGTTTACCCCTCTTGCGGCATTATCTTTCATAGTTTTTATATTAATATATTTCCCCTGTATAGCTGTTGTTGCAGCAGTAAAGAAAGAATCGGGTAGCAGTAAATGGGCCATATTTATGGTTGCCTATACTACCCTTTTGGCATGGGTATTGTCGTTTTTAATTTTCAATATCGGATCGTTAATCGCTTAAATTATGCAGGACTTTTTAACATATATGGCAATTCTTGTATCGATATTATCCCTGGCAATACGTATTTTTCGCAAATTTTCGGTGCAAACACAAAAATCGGCCCAATGCCCGGCATGTACCTGTTCGGGGTGCAGCCTGAAAGAAGTTTGTGGCAAATAATTTACAAGACAAACGGTTACAACAACTTATCGCTGTATTTAAGTTTTACTTTAAATATTATTTCCAAATAATTGTTTTCCAGTTTAACTCACAAAACCAAAATTATTATATTTGGAATGCATGAACCTGTGGGCCTGTAGAACCCGCACAAACTGTATTATTGAACGTAGTGAGCAAACAGAGCCTGGAACAACTGATTATTGGCATTCAGCGGCGCGACAACAAAACCCTGGCTGAGATTTACAAGCAATATTTTCCGCTTGTGGCTCATTATGTTACCCGTAATGGTGGCACCAACAGCGATGCAAAAGACGTTTTCCAGGAAGCCATTGTAATAGTTTACAAACTTGTGCAGGCAAACGAGCTGAAAATTAAATCGGATTTCGGCCCTTACCTTACGGGAATTGCCAAACGTATATGGATGAACCAGTTGCGCCGCGAAAGCATTCACGAACGATTTGTGCAGCAATCCGACACCGAACTGATTGAGGATCACCCGTCGGATGCTGTTATTGAGGGGGAAACCGAATTGGCATTAATCAGGAAACATATACTTAACCTGGGGGAAGAATGCCAAAAAGTGTTGTTAATGTCGTCGGAAGGAATTACAAACGAAAAAATTGCTGATACCCTGGGCTACAAAAGCGAAAAAATTGTACGCACAAAAAAGTATAAATGTAAAGATTTGCTAATCAAACTCATTAAATCCGATCCGAAGTTTAAACTGCCGGATCTTTAAGGCTTTTTTTTCTTGTGCGCCGCCCTGCTAGTTTCCTTAATAGCTTATATATAAGAAACAAGGCCAATACCGATATTATATATTGCCAACGTGAATAATACAACGGGGCAGTATTTCCAATACAAATATAGCCCGACCAGTAAAATGGGTGTTGCTTTTCTTCCGGGACGGTTTTTAAGTATTCGGCTTTTGCCATGCGCAAGGCCATTGGCTTCGAATGCCCTTTGCGCAGATATTTATAAAAGTAGCGCATTAATGTCAGCCCCGACTCGTCTTCAACCTTCCAAAGTGTCATTACAAGGCTGGGGCAACCGGCATAGAAAAAACCGCGTGCCAGGCTTAGTACCCCTTCCCCTCTTCTATATTCGCCCTCACCTGTGCTGCACGAACTCAAAACTGTGAGCCTGGCTTTTAGCCTGAGTCCGAAAATTTCGTTTGTGGTGAGCAACCCTTCATCAGAATTTTTCTTCCCGGAATAAAAAACAAGTTTTGAAAAAAGTGGGTTATTATCGTCTATAATAGTGTGCATTGCAAGGTGAATGATATCGTAAAAGGGCGCTATCTCCAGAAACCTTTTTTCTGTGGCCTCTTTGCCGGTTATGTTTCTGCCATAGGTTAATGAGCTCACTAAAGCAGCCTCGTCGGCAGCAAAAGGCAATGGGGCAAGGTTGCTGCGGTAATTGTACCTGGCCGGCAGGGCATTAGCGCTACCGGATGTATTTTTCTGAAGGGGGTATTCTGGTGCAAATGCAACAAGCTTATTAAAAACACTACGATTGCGCATTTTATGAATTTCAGTCAGAAGAGAAGAGGAATATGAATAGCTGAAAGAATAATCGTGAAAAAGAAAATGCATGTCGGCATACGAACCAGGCTTTTTATCGTTAACCGGAAAAGTTAGTGCTTCAAAAGGCATATACGAAAGAATTTCGTCGGGCACTATAATTATATTCTCATTAAGCCTGCAATTGACAAGCGGCCTGAAAACCACATCGAACACATGGCCCGACAATTGCTGGTATTTCTCAAAAAAATCTTTTCCTTGCTCCACCATACTGAAATTCCTAAGGTGATCGATAAAACCGGCAGCATGTTTGAAGAAATTGCTGTCGGGATGTGCAGTATAAACTTCGGCATGCTTCTTTGATATAACAAAAATATATACAAGGGTATCGGAAATTGAGTATTCCAGCAAGGTAGTGTTTCTGTCTAATAATTGCTGGATGTTCTTTATTGTAGCCGAGTTGTCGCTGTATTTCAACCTAAAATAGTCTGGAAAGTCTTTTTCAAGCTTTTTGTTTAAACTTTCCTGTTCCTGGGTAAACCGAAAAAGGTAATTGTTCCATATACCAAGTTTATTGGTATCGGCATTTACCCGTCGTTGTTCTTCATAAACCTGTTCGGTATAAAAAGCTATTTCCCTCTTCAGGTTTTGCTCCTTTACAAGCAGCGAATCGGGAATACCCGCAAAGTGCTTTGCCTTTTCTTCGCGCAAAGCAGCTTCGAGTATCGACGATTTGCTTTTATCGGCAAAGAAAAATGCTGTTTCAAGAAATTTTTGGTTGTTGGAATTTTTAAAAAGCTGGTGTGAACACCATGTGCCCAGTTTGTAAATGGGCGTTTCGTTTTCGGCAATTGAAAGTTTGCTTTCGAATGTAAGGTAACCGTTTCGTGCATTATCGATGAGCCTGGCAGCAACCTGCAAAGCCTCGAGCGCATATTCGAGCAGTTTGGTGTTTTTATCTTTTAGGTACCACTTATGTAAAAGCCCGGCTTTGTTTTTAAGAAGAAGAATACCGTTTACCGGTTCAATAATTTCCCCGGCCGGCGGAGTTCCGAATGTGCCCTGTAAGTTTCGTCCGGAAAGAAACCCCAGGGCATGCTGGTAATATTTTAATGCATTGCCATATTCCGATAGTTTTTCGTACAAACCGGCATATTCAAGGTAGAGATCGTAATAATATGATGAGTCGATTTTTATTGAATCGTATATGTCTTGGGTCATTTTCAGGTATTCCAATGCTTTTTCTTTCTCAGAAATATATATATAATATTTGGCCATGCTTATATATGATTCAGCTGCGTAATTTATAGGGAGACGGCCACTTTTTTTAACAAGCAATAAAGATTGTTGAATATATTTATAAGCACTATCAGGCAAATTCTCCTGGAGAAAAGATATTGAAATATTTGTATAAAAATTATGCAATGTTGAATGTTCAATTTTAGAGGTGTGATTAATAATTACATGGTTTCCGAGCTCTATGCTCTTTTTATAATTTTTTCTATAAGCTTCTAATATTGCATATCTTAAATATATTTCGCACCTGCTTTGTTGCGAATATTCATCATGTTTACTTTTTAGAATGTCCAGAGCTTTATTTAAATAATACTCAGAAACAGTAAATTCTCCTTTACTTAAATATAACATGCCAATATTTGAATAGTTTACAGCCAATTCTGTAGGTTGGGAATTTTTAATGTATATTTCTTCGGCCTTTTTAAGTTTAACCAAAGCAGCATCATAATTCCATGTTTTCATGTCAACCACACCCAGGTTGTTTAATGCATGTGCCACAAGTAAATGGTTCTCGCCATGTAAGCCAACCCTAACATCGAGGGCCTGTTTAAAATATTCTTCTGCACGTATATAATCGCCCATCACAAAACAGTCGGATCCCTTATATATTAAAGAAAGGCTGGAGTCGGCCCGGCCAATGGCGGAATGGCCATAAAGATACCGTGCAGGGGCTGAAAGCATTAATATTAAAACAATGGTAAGCCTCATAACAAAACCTTTATCAGATATTCTAAAATAGAAAAATATATTTAAAAACCACATTTTATAAACCCCTGAATATCTGTGGCTTGATTTTTTTTGTAATTTTTTTGTCAAAAAGAACAAAAAAGCCGGTGACATTTTAAGGGCGAATGTTACTTATTTATGAAAGCATGTAATAATAACATTTAAAACCAAATATCATGAAACTATTTTCAAGCCTCAGAAAAAACAATTCAACCAATAATGTTGAAATCTTCACATTGGCAAAAAACGAAATGTTGCAGGTGCGTGGTGGCATTTCAGGATATAATGACAGTACCGGCATTATAAAAAAATAAAGATACTCCACAGGCGAGATAAATCCCAAACGTTTTAATGGCACTCATATTTTTTCTATCCCCGTACGTTTTATCTCGCCTTTTTCTTTACACTTTGCATATCAATTAAGTTAAGTTTATAAAATATGTAAAGGTATATCCCCGGAAACTCATACGTTAAATATTATACAGAGGTTAACGTAATGGCAATAATTGTTAATATTGCCGTGAAAATAATGCATAACCGTGGGGTGCGGGGCTGTAGGTAAAAACTTATGATTATTTATGGGTATATTACTACTGGCCGAAAACAGCCAGGCGATACGTTAATTTGCAATTTTAACCATTAAAAAAATTTCGGTTTTTTTTTACAATTAGCTGTATATAAAACATATAGCACAATAGTTATTATTTACCGAATCCAAAAAGAGTATGAGAGAGGATTTAAACTATAGCGAATTTATCGAACGTTACCTTCATGGGGAGATGTCGCCGGAAGAAGTGATTTGGTTCGAGAAGGAAATAGAAGGCAATATTCATCTGAGAGATGAAATAAAACTTCGACAGCAGATTAACCTGGTACTTTCCGATAAGGATGTATTGGAGCTGCATGAGCAGCTCGATAAAATACACATGGAAATAATGCAGGTATCGGAAAAAGGAAAGCTTACTATAAGAAGGGCATACGGGAGGATATACTCAGCAGCCGGGGCCTTGGCACTTGTAGTTTTGGGGCTTATGCTATTTTTACAGCACCGCAATTTTTCAAACCAAAAGCTCATTGATGAATTTTACAGTCCGGCTGTTGCGTCTGCCAACTTTCGTTCGGCTGGCGAAATGCACGACAAACTGGTTACAGCAATGAGTTATTATAAAGAGGGTGAGTATGCAAAAGCCATTGCCCTGTTCGAATATATATTAAAGAACGATAGTACAAAAATAGGCATAAACCTGTATTCGGGCATTTCGCACATGGAAATTAAAGAATATAACACGGCAAATGAAAGGTTCCAGCGGATAATACAAAATGAACCTAACCCGTTTGTGGAGTCGGCCAAATGGTATCTGGGCATGTGTTATGTTTTAACCGATAACAGGAAAAAAGCTGTTGAGCAGTTCAAATCGCTTGCCGATGCCAATGGATTCTATCGCAACGATGCAAAACGAATTTTGCGGCGCATTAACTAAATAATGGCCTACAACAGAGGTTAAACCCAAAGCAGGGTATGGCCGGTTTATACCGGCCTTTTTCAGATTTAAAAGCTACAAAACACACAAACTATGTTGCACAATTTCAGAATATGGTTACGCAAGCATATACACCTGTTCCCCCCCAACCGGTTGAAAAACGATTATTACGAAATGTTACAAAAGCTGAAAGAGCTTGAGGGGCAGGTTGAAAAAAACGCAAAGCAGCTAGAACAGGCAAAGTCGAGTTTTTTGAAAAACATTTATCACGAAATTCGCACCCCGCTTAACTCAATAATGGGGTTCACCAACTTACTGGCAAAAGATTACAGAATTGGTGACAAAGAACGCGAAGAATATCTGGGTTTTATTAATAAAAGCAGTAACGATTTTTTAAGAACAATGGACGATATTATTCAGGCTTCGCTGCTTGAGGCCGGAATGATAAAAATAGCCAAAGAAAAGTGTAACCTGGGCGACTTTTTCCAGGATTTGCTTTCGTATTTTACCATGCGTAAGCATCTTTTAGGCAAAAACTGTGTTGCACTTCTTATGAACATACCTGAAAGCTACAGCGATATTGAATTGCTTTGCGATAAATACCGTTTAAACCAGGTAATGGGCCATTTATTGGAGAATGCGCTAAAGTTCACCGATAAAGGCAGTGTTGAATTTGGATGCAGCATAAAAAACCAGAAAATTGAGTTTTTTGTTAAAGACACCGGAATTGGCGGAATCGATAATAAAGATAACTATATTTTTACCCGTTTTTCTAAAATTGAGCTTGCCGAAGGCACAAAAGGTGGCTTGGGACTAGGCTTATCGAATAGTAAGAAATTGCTGGACTTAATGGGGGGCAAAATCTGGTGCTCATCAAATAAAGGCAAAGGTTCTTGCTTCTTTTTTGCTATTCCGTTTACTGCAGCTGAACCTTTTGCGGTTTCTGCATCAAGGCGGAATAAATTTTTCGAAACAGTAATTAAAGGGCAGAATACCCTGGCAGTTTAATTATTATTGCCAATAAAACAGCAAATAATTTACCTCGTTTATGTTAATATAAAGAACCTGTCTGAAAAAGGCAGGTTTTTTTATTAATCCTGAACAATTGCGTGCTTCGCCTTCTAAACAGGCCTAAGATTGTTAAAATGGTAAAATTGTTAAATACTTTTAGTTAAGCATTTACCCAAAATATGTAGTTTAGTATAAATAACTTTTTTAGGTTTCCCATGCGAAGCTTCCCGCTAACCATCCAACACGATGCCAACGATTGTGGCCCCTCTTGCCTCAGCATGATATCGAGGTATTACGGAAGAAGCCTTTCTTTAAACAACTTACGGCAAAAATCTTTTATCTCGCGCGACGGGGTGTCGCTGCTGGGAATAAGCGAAGCTGCCGAAACCACAGGCTATCGCACCGAGGGGCTTAGGGTAACTTTCGAGCAGCTAAAATCTGATGTAAAGCTCCCCTGCATAGCCCATTGGAACCAAAACCATTTTATTGTTGTATATAAAATAACCCCGAAAAAAGTTTATGTTGCAGATCCGGCATGCGGAAAAATAACATACACACATGCCGAATTTACAAACGGGTGGGCATCAACAAAACTTCGCGACAAGCATTATGGAATTTGCCTACAGCTTTCGCCAACACCCGATTTTTTTGCCCAACCAGAGGAAAACACCGACAAATCGAAATTTGGGTTTATACTTTCTTATCTCCGCGAATTCAGGCCATTGCTTGTTCAACTTATACTTGGGGTAACACTGGCCGCCGTTTTGCAAATTATTATGCCCTTTTTGTTCAGGCTTGTCATCGACAAAGGGGTTGTAATACCAAACATTAACTTAGTAACCACCATTTTTATTGCCCAGGTTGTTCTTATGTCGAGCCGTTTTCTTATTGGCTATTTTCGCAGCTGGATGTTATTGCACATAGGTTCGAAGATTAATATTTATCTTATATCCGACTTTCTGATTAAATTGATGAAGCTGCCGATTGCTTATTTCGACACAAAAACCACCGGCGATTTTATTCAACGCATATACGATCATCACCGCATAGAGCAATTCTTGTCAGAAACCATCCTGAATTTGTTTTACTCGGTTTTTACCCTTGTAGTTTTAGGCATTGTACTATTGTTTTTTAGTTTGAAATTGTTTGTGGTTTTTATTATTGGCACCCTGCTGTTTGTTTTGTGGACTTTTTTCTTTATGAAAAGAAGAAGAGGGCTCGACAATAAGAAATTTGCCCAATTATCGGAAAACCAGAATACCCTAATTCAATTGATACAGGGTATGCCCGATATAAAATTAAACAATTGCGAAAAACAGAAAAGGTGGGAATGGGAAAGTATTCAGGCAAAAATTTTCAGGATAAACGTTAAAAGCCTGTCGTTACACGAAAAACAAAAAGCCGGGGCACTGTTTTTCAACGAATTTAAAGATATTGTAATATTGTTTATAGCATCGCTGATGGTGATTAACGGCGAACTCACCCTTGGCGGGCTCCTTGCTGTTTCGTACATTCTTGGGCAACTTTCTGGGCCGCTAAACCAGGTTGTCGATTTTATGCACCGCACACAAGATGCAAAAATCAGCCTTGAGCGGATGGCCGAAGTGCACAACAGCAAAAATGAACTTGACGACAATAAACTATATGTCGAAAATTTTGTCGCAAAGAACGATATTGAACTGGCCAATGTGTCTTTCCGGTATGAAGGCCCACACTCCCCGCTGGTTCTTGACAATATTAACCTAATTATACCGGCAAATAAAATTACCGCCATTGTCGGCACAAGTGGCAGTGGAAAAACCACCCTGTTAAAACTACTATTAAGTTTTTATCAGCCCGTGTCGGGCGAAATAAGAATCGGGGGCCAGGGGCTTGGCTCAATCAACCCTAACCTGTGGAGGCAAAATTGCGGGGTAGTAATGCAGGATGGTTATATTTTCTCCGATACTATTGCCAAAAACATTGCCCTGTCGTCGGAAGAAATTGATGTAAACAGGCTGTTTGAAGCATGCCGGTTATCGAATGTCGATGAAATAATACGTAAGCTCCCCCTGGGCATCAACACTAAAATTGGCAGCCATGGGCTCGGGCTTAGCCAGGGGCAAAAACAACGCATACTTATTGCCAGGGCTTTATATAAAAATCCCGGCATTGTATTTTTCGACGAAGCCACTAATGCCCTCGATGCCCAAAATGAGAAGGATATATTGGAAAACATGGGCACTTTTTTCAGGGATAAAACTGTAATTGTAGTGGCACACAGGCTGAGTACCGTAAAAAATGCCGATCAGATTGTGGTAATCGATGAGGGTGAAATTGTTGAGACCGGAACACACAAACAACTTATTGATAAAAAAGGGAAATATTTTACCCTTGTGAAAAACCAACTTGAATTAGGCGCTTAAATAATATTATGGATAACAACCACTACGAAATAAGAAGTATAGAAGTGCAGGAAATTTTAGGCAATGTTCCCCGCTGGATGGTGCGTTGGGGCACCCTGCTAATTTTTTTTGTGCTTATTGTACTGCTGGTTGTTGCAAATACCTTAAAATACCCCGATATTATCCGATGCCCCATTCAGCTAACCACCAATACCCCCCCGGCAGAAATCAAGGCCAATGTTAGCGGCACTATAGAATCGTTTTTTGTGTCGGACAAGCAAAATGTTAAAAAAAACACTGTGCTGGCATCAATTAAGTCAGCAACAAATTATGCCGATGCAATATATTTAACAGGCATCCTGTCGGATAGTTTTGCAATAGAAAAGCTTTTAACAGGCGATCTTTTAAGCACACAGCTCGAACTGGGTCCAATGCAGCCATCTTATGCCACTTTTATAAATACTCTTGAAGAGTACAAAAATTTCTCTGACATAGGTTATTATATAAAAAAAATGAATTCGCTAAACAGCGAGATCGCAAAATACGGTTTATACCTAAAATCGCTTGAAGAACTTCAGGCAGTTTTATCGAAGGAATACCAAATTGTTGAACAAAAATATAAAAGAGATTCTGCATTGGCAGCCAGTGGGGTTTTGTCGTTAAGCGAGCTCGAAACAAGCGAGCAGGGCAAATTAAATAAATTATCCGGTTTAAAGGAATCAATTTCAAAATACAATCAAACAAAAATACTGGCCAGCCAGCTTGAACACCAGAGGCTTGAGCTTGAGCTCCAACTGCGCAAAGAAGACCTTGGCCTGTACAGCAAATTAAAATCAAGGTGGGCCGAACTAAAAGGCGCCCTTACCCAATGGGCCAATAATTACCTTATCATTGCCCCCTTCGATGGTACCGTATCGATGAACAAGATATGGAGCGAGAAACAATATATAAAACAAGGCGAAATTGCAGTAACTATTTTACCCCAACAAAGCGGTAAAATATTCGGAAGGGTATCGTTTGAACCAACTGGGGCGGGAAAAATTGCAGAAGGCAACAGGGTTATAATACAGTTCGATAACTACCCCCACCTCGAATTTGGCATTGTTACCGGGCGTATCGAAACACTGTCGCTTACATCGGAAGATGGCCTTTATTATGCCAGGGTTTCTATCGACAGCACAAGCCTGGTTACCAATTACAACCAGAAACTGGCTTTCAGCCAGAATATGCAGGGAAATGCAGAAATTATTACCGAAAGCCGTACATTGCTCGAACGCATATTTGCACCAGTAAAATCATCTATCAGCAAACAATCGGTTTATGTAAAATAGGTAATTATCAGTCTATTTTTCGGTTAAAGGCAGGGTAAACGAAAAAGTTGTGCCTATATCGAGTTTGCTCTCCACGTTAAGTTTCCCATGGTTTTTTTCAATAAATTCCCTGCAAATAATTAACCCCAGCCCGGTACCGCTTTCGCCTGCAGTTCCTGAAGTTGAAAAATATTCGTCGATTTTAAACAGTTTTTTGATGTTTTCCTCCGATATGCCAATACCCGTATCGGAAATGGCAATAGTGCATATTTTATTTTGGGAATCTTCGCACTTAATTGTTATGGTTCCGTTGTTTGGCGTGAATTTTATGGCATTGCTAAGCAGGTTGCGGATTACAAGGTTAATCATATTGAAATCGGCCCAGGCAAAACCACCGCACAATAAATCGGTTTTTACAGTAATGCCTTTATTTTCGGCATTAGCTTTACTCAATACTATATTTTGCTTAATCATTTCGTGAACATTAATTACTGTTGGGTTGTACTTAATTCTTTCGGTTTGTGTACGTGCCCATTGCAATAAGTTCTCAAGCAGGTTGTAAGCACTTTCCGATGAGGCTTTAATCATCGACAACAGTTCGATGCGTTGTTTTTCCTCAAAATCGTCGAAATTGCGCATTAAGAGTTCGGAAAAACCAAAAATTGCCTGGAACGGATTTTTTAAGTCGTGTGCAATTATAGAGAAGAATTTATTTTTTGTAGCATTTAGTTCTTCAAGTTGCTTATTGGCTTTTTTGAGTATTTCCGATTGCCTGTTGAGCTCTTCGGCCTGTGCCTGTATCCTGTCTTGCCTTTCCTGTAAGAGTGTGTTTACCTGTTTTAGGCTGTCGGCCTGTTCTATTAGTTTTCTCTCGTTGTTTTTCTGCTTGGTAATATCGCGCCCTATGCCAACAATGCCGAGAATTTTTCCGTCGGTATCGCGGAAAGGCACTTTTGTGGTTGATACTACCCTTTCTTTACCCTGAACATCAAAACCAATTTCTTCTTTATTAATTAGTGCATTGCCCGATTTAAATATAAGCTGCTCATCGGCAAAATATTCCTGCGCTGCTTCCTGCGATGGGGCTACATCAAAATCGGTTTTACCTACTATGTCGTCGAGTGTGTTTACATGAAGTGTTTCAAGCATGCGCTTGTTAACTGTTATAAAACGGCTATATGTGTCTTTAATGTATATATAGTCGGGCATATTGTCGATAAGCGTGCGCAGCAGGTTACGCTCTTTCTCAACTGCATCGTTACGTTCTTCGAGCCACTCCGACTGTTTCTGGATTTCCTCGGCACGTTCTTCGAGCAACTGGTTTGCTTCCTGCAAGTCTTTAGCCTGCATTTCGAGTTTGCTCTGTATTTCTTTTAAGTCGGTTATATCGTTGCTAATACCAACAATGCCAAGAATCCGGCCATCTTCGTCGAAATAGGGTACTTTTGTGCTCGATTTTATTTTTATGCTCCCATCTTTAAAATAACGATATTCTTCTTTATTGATAACAGGTTTGCGCGATTCAAAAATTTTCTTTTCATCGTTAAAAAACTCATCGGCAAGTTTCTTGTCGTAGAAGTCGAAATCCGATTTTCCTTCAAACTCTTCTAATGAACGAACACTAAGGCTCTTCATAAGGGTTTTGTTCCCCATAACAAAGCGGCTTTCGGTATCTTTAATAAAAATAGATTGGGGTATATTGTCGATTAAAACACGTAGCAGGTTCCTTTCGTTTTCCAGCAGGCGGTTCTGGTTCGAAAGTTCGCTGGCCTGTTGTTGGATTTCTTCCTGCCTTTCTTCGAGCAAAACGTTCACTTCCTTCAGGTAATCGGCCTGTTCAATTAGTTTTAGTTCGGTTTCTTTAATTGATGTAATGTTTTTTGTGATGCCTACTATACCTTCGATATCCCCATCAACTCCTTTTATTGGTACTTTGGTGGTTAAAAGGTGTATTATATTGCCATGTTTGTCAATACCGGTTTCTTCAGCACCAATAAGAGGCTTCCCGCTGGCCACAATTTTTGCTTCATCGGCCATAAATTTTTGTGCCATTTCTTTCGGGTAAAAATCATAGTCGGTTTTACCTTTAATGGCATCCAGGGTATCGATATTGAAATTATCGAGCATATTTTTATTGGCAGTAATAAACTGGCCCTGGGTATCTTTAATAAAAATATAGTCGGGTATGTTGTCGATAAGTGTCCGCAACAATGTTCGCTCGCTTTCGAGAAGCTTGTTCTGCTCACTAAGTTCGTCCGATTGCTGGTTAATTTCTTCCTGTCGCTCTTCGAGCAGAACATTTATTTCCTGAAGGTTTTGGGTTTGCTCGATAAGTTTCTCTTCAGTTTCTTTCAGCTGTGTAATATCGCGGCCAATACCTACAAGCCCTATAACATTGCCGATTTCGTCGAAGAAAGGCACTTTAGTGGTTAATTTAACACGTATGTTCCCTTCGGGGTCGAACCCAATTTCTTCTTTATTTACAACCGACTCGCCTGTATCGATAATATGTTTGTCGTCTTTAGAAAAAATATCGGCAATATCTTTGGGGTAATAATCGTAGTCCGATTTACCTATCATTTCAGCCCTGGTTAAACCTTTTGTAACAGCAACCTGGGCTGGGTTCACATCGAGAAAGCACCCGTTTTTGTCTTTGATATAAATAGTATCGGGCATATTGTCCATAAGGGCACGCAGAAGTTTACGTTCCTGTTCTATGTTAAAATTTTGACGTTGAAGTTCGTCAGTAATGTTTTTTTGAGCTGTTACATCACTGCAAATCCCAACCAGGCCAATAATTTCCCCAAATTTATTTTTTAAGGGTATTTTTGTAGTAACCGTGTGCTTAACAACATTGTTCTTTTCGCTTTTTTGTTCGCGCCGCAATACCGGAATTTCACCACTAAGAACTTTGTTGTCTTCATCGGCATACCGGGAGGCAACTTCAGCCGGATAAAAATCGGAATCTTTTTTCCCGGCAAGTTTTTCCGAATTGCTAAGTTTTAATTGATGGGCAAAACTATCGTTTGCAATAATATATCGGCCGGCAGTGTCTTTTATATAAACATTGTCGGGCAGGTTGTTCAGTAGAGTAAAAATTGGAACAGAGTCTTCGTTGCTAATTTCGCTAATATCGCGTAAAGAGTTTAATTTCTGTTTCAGAAACCTCATGTATATGTATATTGCCGATACGGAAAACAGCACTCCTGTTAAAAACGATATGATGATAGAGGGCTCCGTTAAAGACAAAAAAATTAAATTTATCACAGTAGTATCTTGAAAATAGGGTTACAGCATTTATACGTTCTAAATATATATTAAGTTCAATTGTTTTTTTGTGAACTATTAAATAGTATGATTAAATTAACATTTTTTGTGGTAAAGAGTAATATATCTTATACGAAATGCAAAAATGAGCATAATTAACGAAATATTCAGCTCGGGTTTCGACCTTTATAAGTTTTTGGCCCAAAAGTCGAAATCGGGAAATATAACACGTAAATTGATTTTCCGTGAACTCCGCAACAATATTCAAAGGCTTGAACATAGGAACAAACCAGGAATCGACCGTATTGCCCTCATTGGCAAACTCGAAGGCGCTAATATTTATGCGGCAATAAAAGAAGGGTTTGATTTTAACCGTCTGGCCCCAAAGCAAGTAGTTGACAACAACCTAATAAAAACCGCTACATGGGCCCAAAAATATAAAGGCTGGGATGCCGATCAACTCATTTTAAGTATCGATGAAAAAATAACCGCACTTAAAGATATTACCGGCATTTATTCGGATGTTGGTAATGCCCCTTTGAATATCACAAGGCGCTTGAACAATTTATTCCTGTTGTGTATTTTGCTTGTGTTATTAATTAAACGGGCCGGCGAATGAAAATGCAAAGCCCCTATAAAACGTTATAGGGGCTTTTTAGGCATAATCGCCGTGGTTTAGGGTGTGTAGAATTAAAAAAAATAACAATCGCTAAATTATTAGATAAAGAAGCAGTGCCATTGGTTGCGTAGTATTTTAAAAAAAAATAGTTGTGTTGCATAAAAATTGCGCTCCTTTGGCTATTATTGTTAAACCTTTGTTTTGTTTTAAACCAGAAAATTGCCATGAAAATAATTGCCGATGATAAAATACCGTTTCTGAAAGGTGTACTCGAACCCTTCGCTGATATAGTTTACAAACCGGGCCATACCATAGAAAAAGACGATTTGCTCGACGCCGATGCATTAATTGTACGCACTCGCACACAATGCAACAGCAATTTACTTGAAGGCACTGGTGTTAAGTTCGTTGCAACTGCAACTATTGGCTACGACCATATCGATACTGACTATTGCAAAAAAAACAATATATACTGGGCCAATGCACCTGGATGTAATGCTGGTTCTGTTATGCAGTGGTTTATGGCAGCACTGTTGCAATATGCCTATCAAAACAAAATAGATTTAACAACACGTTGCCTCGGGGTAATAGGGGTAGGCAACGTAGGATCGAAAATTGTTTCTTTTGCCGAAAACACTGGCATGAGGGTTTTGCTCAACGACCCGCCAAAAGCCGATTTAACAGGCTCTTGCGGTTTTTTGAACCTGGAGACAATTATGCGTGAATCTGACATAATAAGTTTTCATGTTCCGCTTACCCCCGATGGCAAGCACAAAACGCTTGGTATGGCCGGCGAAAATTTCCTGCAAAAATTAACAAAGGGCACTATTCTCATCAACTCATCGCGAGGCGAAGTGGTTGATACACAAGCATTAAAAAATACATTAATCAACAATAGGCTTTCAGCTGCCCTTATTGATGTTTGGGAAAATGAGCCTGCAATCGACCTTGAACTATTAAAAATGTGTTCTGTTGCAACACCGCATATAGCAGGTTACTCGCTCGATGGAAAGGCTAAAGGCACTGCCATGTCGGTTTCTGCACTGAGCAGGTATTTTGGGTTACCTTTAATTGATTGGTACCCGGATGAAATACCTACCCGCGAAATTATGGAAATTACTATTGATGCCCGTAAACGCAGCTATCAAAGTGTGCTTACCGAAGCTGTGTTGCATACTTACGACATTATATCAGACGACAGTGCTCTTCGCCTCAACCCTGCCGGTTTTGAAGACCAAAGGGGCAACTACCCTGTTAGAAGGGAATTTAACGCCTGGATAATAAACCTTAAAAACGATAGCAGAAATTATAAACAAAGACTGAGACAAATGGGCTTTACTGTTCTCGGATAATCTGGTCAATAAACCTATAGTAGCCTGCAAAGAAATACTTTGGATGTATTTTTATATCAAATAAAAACCATTAGCAAACACACAATATGCGCCATAAATCATTAATGGTGCTTATGGCCCTCTTCGAGCATTTTCTGTGTTGCCCGCATATAATGCGATTTGTACCGGAGATAATGGTTGCCCTTCTCAAACTCCCAATAAACATTGCGTGCTTTATGTAATTTACCTATACAGGCCTCAAAAATGAGGTTGTAGTTAATGCCAGTAATTCTTTCAGCTTCAAGTATATTGTTAAACCTGACACTACGGTCGGCAAAATGTGCGATTACCGGCAATTGAAACCGCCTTTTTGTTTTTTTATTATTGGGCTTAAGTTGCATGCATCAAATTTTTAAAAGTTGAACGCAAATTATGATAAATAGTTGCACTAAATTTAATATAAAAGGACGAATTGCTAAAAACTATTTATTGAAGCTTTCTTAACACAACAAGTGAATTGTCACCTGTAATAATATTTTTTCATCACCTATTTCTAGTAAAACCAAGACGTTATCTATAACAAAACATAATTCCTTCGACATTTGCCCAGTAAAAGCAATTATTTACTATTTTTGCAGCGGTCCCGTAGCTCAGTTGGTAGAGCAGCAGACTCTTAATCTGCGGGCCGAGGGTTCGAGCCCCTCCGGGATCACCAAAGCGGGGATTTTGTCGGTTTTGATGAAATCCCTTTTTTTATGCCCTTCTGTGTACCTTGCCAGTTCAGGGATTAGAGAGAAAAAGAATTTACACAAAGAGTTCGTAATATAATTGACCGGCGCATTTAATCCTTGTTCATCTTCGTTGATATGAAAGACAAAACTACATTCTGAAACAGTTAGTGCAATATTTTAAGACTTTTAGATAAAAAACATTCTATAATAAACACATAATCATTCATTTCGAAATTTTCGGTTGCAAAATTTGTTATGTATTTATTTTCATCAAGTTTTTTACAAGAGAATGGTTATTACTACTCAGCTTCCCTGAATGCATGCTGGAACCCTTTATCATAAAGTTTTGAGATACCTCGCCGGTTGTCAATTGCCTTTCCCACAACAATAAGGGTAGTCATACTTACATTATTTGCTTGTACTGTTTTGGCAAGTGTTTCAAGAGTGCAACGAAAAATTTGTTCGTCTTTCCAGGTAAGTTTATAACAAATAGCCACAGGGGTTTCAGGAGGATAATGTTCCAGTAATTCGTCCTGCACTTTACCTGCAATAGATGCACTCAGGTAAATGCACATGGTACTTTGTGACTCTGCCAGTTTATGCAATTGCTCCTTTTCGGGCATGGGTGTCCGACCTTCACCACGGGTTAGGATTATGGTTTGTACTTCCCCGGGGATGGTAAACTGCGATTTTAAAGCAGCAGCTGCGGCCTGGAATGAGGAAATTCCGGGGGTGATGTTGTATTTCCAGCCCCACTTGTCCATAATTGCCATTTGTTCCTGGATAGCACCATAAATGCATGGGTCACCTGTGTGAAGCCTCACAATAAACAATCCACGCTCATAATAAACTTTCATACTATTGAGCTGTGTTTCCAAATCCATTGAGGCAGAACTTTGAACTACACACCCTGGCCTGGCATAATACGTAAGCTCTTTTGGTACAAGACTCCCGGCATATAAAATATAGTCGGCGGTTTGGAGCAATTTTCTTCCACGTACCGAAACCAATTCAGGGTCGCCAGGGCCAGCACCTACAAATTCAACAAAGCCGGTTCTCTCGGCATTTCGGTCAAATGCGACAGCAACTGTAAAAAACAAGTTATCGGCTTTCAATTTTGTTTTCTCAACTAACAAAGAGTTACCCGAACTATGCATGGCAGCAGCTTCTGCTACTCCATAAGAACCGGTAACTGTTTTTACTTTTTCGGAAGGATTTGGAACCTGATAATCAGCTAAAGTTACTTCATCATAAACAGACAAAGGTATCCCGAACGAATTGGAAAGCTCTAAAAATGCCGGTTCGTCTTTTTTAATGGAAACTGTAGCCAAGGAGCAAATTGATTTTTTAGATAATTTCTTGTCCTGAAAAAATTCATTTAACTGTTCTTCAAAGTTTTTAAAGTTGATTCCCTTCTGGCAGCCAAAGCCAATATGCAAAACTTTAGGCCTGTAAAACAGTGTGTGAATACCGAAGTCATATATAAAAGGTGTTACAGCAATGATTAATTCATAATTATCAGGATTAAGTTTATGATAATCGTAGTAAACATCAACAAATTCGGGCTTGGAAGCTTCAAGATGGAGTGTCCCTTTATCTCTGCATTCCAACAACAAGGCTGTTTTTTTACCATTAACAAATAGCGCCATCATATTAGTAAGCGAACCCGGATATTCTATTTCCCAATCAAATTGTTCGGGAAGTATATCGAGTGCCCATAAACCGGAAGTGTCACTAACCGTTGTAATTACAGGTGTAGCCCCAATTAGCCTTGCCAATTCATTTGCCAAGTTATTTGCCCCGCCAATATGCCCGGAAACAACAGGTAGAACAAACTGTCCGTTGGCATCAATATTGATTACTGCCGGGTCTTGCTTCTTATTTGTAAGAAATGGGGCTATTTCCCTTACACAAATCCCCAATGAACCAATGAAAATGAGTGCTTCTTTTGTATCAAATCGTTCTTTTAAATCTTTTGGGGAACGGCATATTTCTGCATTAAAACCTTTGTTTATTATTTGGTTTGCCAGTTGTTCTGCCTTATCTGAATTTATAATAATGCTAATCATACACTTTGTATGTTTCTCCAATGAATGTAAAGTAAAACCATTTAGAAATTGTATTTAAACCACATTAATATTTTTTACAACGAAAGGCACTAAAATTAAAATTGCGTTGCAATTTTTAACATGTCAGAGACATGTTTCTTTCGTGCTTTTAGCGTTTTTCGTGGTTGAATTGCAATCGCGTATTCATTTCTTTATTGTTATTATTTGAATCGGGTTATATTTATCAACCTGTATTAATTGTTTACATTTAATGGTATAGTTATTCTTTTCTGTCCATTTAAGAAAACGTTCTTCGCTGGTTTCGCTGACAGAATTGAAGGAAATTATCCCACCAGGAAGCAAGCGTTTTGAAATATCGTCTAATATTTCTTCCATCTTACCTCCATGCCCACCAAGGAATACAGCATCGGGAGGCATTAGTTCTTCTTTATCAATTTGAAGGTAATCGCCCTCTAACATCTCAATTCCAGGACACTGAAATTGTTTACAATTATTTTCCATCATAAGCATCCGGTTGTGGTGCTGTTCAAATGCCACTATTTGTAAATCAGGGTAATTCAAACGAGCCTCAATAGATATGCTGCCTGTGCAAGCCCCAATATCCCATAACACGGTTTTAGAGTTCAGTTCCATAGATGCCAGGGTTGCCAAACGAACCGGCATTTTAGTAATCATATTGGGGCGGTTATCGAGTATTTGAAACTCACTTTCAGGGATTAGCTTTTGGGGAATAGCATCGTCTGTTTTCTCAAGAAGCAAACAGTTAGGGTGTTTATAATCTAATGTGAGTGCTTCTTTTAATGTAAGGGTTAGCACTTTTTCCTCTTCACCTCCTAAATGCTCTCCGTAATATATTTTATAGTTTGAATATCCATAGTTACGCATTCGTTCGGCAATAACAGGCGGCGTGTTTTTCCGGTCGGTTAATATGGCCATTCGACATTCCCCTGTAATTAAAGCCTTGTCGAACTCTTTCCAGTGACGACCGGTAAGCGAAATTGGTTTGTAATCACCATAGTTAATACCTAAACGATGTCCTAAAATTTGGATGGAATTAAATAGTGGAAAACTATGAATTGTTGCCGTGGGGAATTCTCTTTTTAGTGTGTTGGCAATCCCAAAAAACCATGGGTCACCGGAAGCAAATACTATCCAGTTCCCTTGCGTTTCATTAATCTCATCAATTAAATCAGATAAAGGAACTGTTATGTTTCTCCATTGATGGTTTTTCGGTAAAACATCTTTCACAAGCTGAAAGTGCCGTTCTCCACCGGCAAAGTTGATACACAATGAGATGATTCTTTTTTGCTCATCAGTGAATGATGGTTGCGTATCGTTTATCCCTATAATGGTTATATTTTGCATTTGTACTATTTATTTTTTTACCACGAAAATCGCGAAAAGCACAGAAGATGAGGCTGTCTCAAAAGTATCAAAACTTTTAATTGCCATCGCTAACCCCTTTATCCCCTAAAGGGGAAATCTCTCGCACTCAGCACGTTTGAATCCGCCCCTTTAGGGGAGTTAGAGGGGTGAGGGCTGGAAAACTGACTTTTGAGACATCCTCTATTTTCCTTTTCGTTTTTTCGAAATTATGGTTAATGGCTCCATATTAGCCTTTTCGTTTCTGCCTTTGGATAGGAACCAAAATTTATCAATAGTCCCAATTCAAGACCCGATGCTTTCAAATAGTTTAATACCTGCGCCTGATGTTCATTTGTTAACTCTTTAACAGCTTTTATTTCAACTATTATTTTACCATAACATATAAAATCGGGCTTATAGGTTTGTTTGAGGGTTTCTCCCTTATATTCCAGGGTCAACTCAGTTTGAGAAGAAAAGGGTATCTTTTGCAAGGAAAATTCATTCTCCAAACATTCCTGGTAAACTGCTTCCAAAAACCCACACCCAATCTCTTTGTAAACTTCAAATGCAGCACCTTGTATCTTATAAGTTTCTTCGGCATAAAGCATCTCCATTGTAGAACTATTTTATGGTTAAACTATATTGTATTTACTCTTTCTTTTCGTGTTTTTTGCGTATTTCGTGGTTAAAAACTAAAGCCCTTCACCCGGATGCATTGCTTCGGCTTCATCCCAACTTAAAATAGCATTGATAATGGTTGCAGCCACATTGCTTCCTCCTTTGCGCCCTTCAATTATTACTGATGGAATAGACGGACAACCATACTTTAACTGCCATTTGCTTTCCTTCACATTTACAAAACCTACAGGAGCAGCAATAACTCCTTCCGGTGCAGCCTTGCCTTTTCTTATCAGGCTTACCAATTCAATTAATGCAGTAGGAGCATTGCCAAATACATAAATGGCATTGGGGTGTTCTTCAACAGCCATGCGGATTCCGGCCTGTGTGCGTGTTATTTTTTTTTCTTTGGCCATTGCAGCCACCCGTTCATCATCTAAATAGCATTTTACCACCAAACCCAACTTTTCGACCGTATTTTTTCTGATGCCCCTTGTTACCATTGAGACATCGGTAATTATAACTGGTGGTGTTTCCGAATATAGCAGCTCGTGCAAATACGGTACAGCATTATTGGTAATTTCGACAGACTGGTTAAGTGAAAAGTCGGCTGTGGTATGTATTGCATGTAAAGCCACCCATTTATGAGCAAGCGATTTTCCAGCAAAGTCAACTTCTTTTAAAATTGTTCGAAAACTTTCATTCATAATTTGTCGCCCGGGAGAATCAGTGGTTTCTTTTGACTGATTGTAATAACCCCGTGGGGTAATCATCTTATTGTTAAAACTGCGCGTTTGACTATTGCCTATGATCAATAGCGTAAACATGTCGGCCATATCGCTTTGCAATTCTTTCAGTGTAATAACCCTTAACTCTTCCTCTTTACGACCAGTCTGGCGTGCAATACCAACAGGAGTTTCAGGGTTGCGCGATTCCAGAAAAAGCTCTTTTAACCGCATGAGTTGCCAAAACCTTCCTTTACTAACCGGGTTGTAAATGGCTGTTACAAAATCACCTTGTGCAGCGGCAACAATGCGTTTTTCAATTAGCGCCCAAGGAGTAAGTAAATCGGATAAAGAGATGGTACAGAAATCGTGTCCCAGCGGTGCACCAAGTTTTGCGGCTGCATCAAATACAGCGCTAATGCCGGGGATGACTTCTATTTCAATAGCTGAATTGAGTTCCTGCTTCATCTCCCAAAGCAACGGAGCCATGCCATAAACCCCGGAATCGCCACTACTCACCACCGCAACAACTTTGCCTTTCTGAGCCTCAACAAAGGCTTGGGATGCACGCTCACGTTCTTTTTTCATTCCAGTTGAAATGATTTCTTTTTCTTGTATAAAATCTTCAATGTAGTCAAGATAAGGAGTGTAAGCAACAATAACCTGCGATTCTTGCAGTGCCTGTTGAGCTTGGGCTGTTATCAGATCTTTGTTTCCAGGGCCAATTCCTATGCTGTATATTTTCATGTTCTTTGTTACTCTTTTTTAGTTGTTGCTATATATTATCAAAACCGAAAAATAAGGGATTCTCCTTCCGATTATATCCTTTGAGTTACTTGTAAAAAACTGTTCTTTTGTCCCAACTCGTTCCGCATATATGAAGGGAACGGAGAGTTCTTCAAAAAATGAATCCCAATTTTTTATTCTGCTTAATTTCATGAGGACTAATGTGCCTTTATCTTTCAAAATGCTCATAATTTCATCAACACTTTCGGGGCAGGCAATAATTTTAATGCTTCCGTCACCTTCAATAATTGGTTTTTTGCCAAGTGTTCCTGCTGCAATAAATGCCGGAATTCCGGGAATAATTGAATAGTTCAACTTGTCCTCTTGAATATATTTTAAGAGATAG
>JAFGQZ010000016.1 GCA_016935435.1 Bacteroidales bacterium | reverse complement strand
TAAAACTTTAAACTTTAAACTTTGAACTTTAAACTTTGAACTTTGAACTTTAAAACATATAATATGTCAATAAATTTCTTAAACGAACTACAGGAATTAATCGATAGCCGAAAAGAGCAAATGCCCGAAAATTCCTATACCACTAAACTATTTCAGAAGGGAATCAATAAAATTGCCCAGAAAGTGGGTGAGGAGGCTGTTGAACTGGTAATTGAATCGAAAGACGATAACGACGATTTGTTCCTGAACGAGGCAGCCGATTTAATGTACCATCTTATTGTGTTGCTAACAGCCAAAGGTTATCGCATCGACGATGTGGTTAAAATTCTTGAAGAAAGGCATAAGTAACCTGTCGGGCTATTTTATATAGGCTGAAAAGAAGGTTTTCCGAATGAAGGGTGCCTTTTCGGCTGATATTACAAATCGACCAGCAGCTTGTTGTTTTTCGATTTTTCAATATCATCAGCAAAGCTATCAACAATTTTCAGCATCCGTTCAAATTCTTTTGTGTTTTCCGATGCCAGGCTGTCGTTCCCTCGTTTGTCGAGCATATTTATTACCATCCCAATGGTTAAACGGCTGATATCTGTTGCCGGCTGGTAGGCATTTTCCTTAATATTCTGGGTTACGGTTTCCGAAACCAGTCCGGTTTGTTGCAATTCGTATAAAATATCGCGCACGAGCCTTACAGGAATATCAAGCTTATTGGCAATATTTTCGGCTGTCATAGGCGCTATGCCATCACGGAAGTTTAATGCAATTAATCGGGCAATCATTATGGAAACAGTACGTTTAAGGTGCTGGCTAATGTTTATTGTTTCCGATTCGGCCTCGTAGTGGCCAACATTCTGGTTTGCAAACGCCACTTCGGCACCAAACAGAACAATAAGCCAGCTTAGTTGGAGCCACAATAAGAATAAGGGCAGCGCAGCAAAACTCCCGTAAACTTCGCCATAATTGAACAACTGCGACTGGAAATTGAAATACAGCCATTGGAAAACCTGGTACATAGTACCGGCAATTACACCGCCTGCAAAAGCCGAGCCGAATTTTACCTTGGTATTGGGCATTACAATATATAACAAGGTAAATACCAGCCACACTAAAATATAAGGCAGCAAAAAAGCTACAAATCCAAGCACCGGGCCCAGGTAACTGCTAAGGGGTATAGCAGAGACGCCACTGCCAAACTCCCTGCTTATAATGGCAGTTACACTGCTGGAAGCAACCAATAAAACAGGCGCAATTACAACAAGAGAAATATAATCGCTTATTTTGCGCCCCATTACCCTCGACTTTTTTATTTGCCAGATGTCGTTAAACGATAACTCAATATTGCTAAGCAGGCGCATTACAGTCCATAATAAAAGCACGATACCAATACCTGCAATCAGGCCACCGCTTATGTTTAACAAGTACTTATCGGAAAAATCAATAATCCATAAGGCCACTTCTTTCTGGCTGGCAAAATTATCAAGAATGTATTCGTGTAATTTTCCATCGATACCGAAACCTTTGGCAATGCCAAAAGCCATGGCGGCTAAAGGAACAATTGAAAGCAATGTATAATAGGTAAGTGCTGAAGCCCGCACCTGCACCCGGTCTTCGTTAAAGCCACGTATTGCAAGGCTGAATATTCTCACTTGTTTCACTAAAAACATCCTGCGTGGCGACGCGGCAACATTTTTCAGGTTCCAGAATTCTCTGGTGAAAATGTCACGTATTTTTTTTAACATCTTTATAGCATTTATTTATGTTTATAAATATATCATTTTTATCGATAAACAATGCCCAATAAGCCCTACTTTAGTAAAAAGTGCCCCAACAAAGTATGATAAACATTGCAGACAAAAAAATTCTGGTAGTCGAAGACGACGATATGAACTATATTTACCTGAAACAGGCATTTAAGATAATGAATGCCGGTTTTGTGCGGTCAAAAACTGGTTTGTCGGCTGTTGAGGCTTGCAGGGAGCAGAGTTTCGATATAATACTTCTCGATCTGAAATTGCCCGATATTAGTGGTTACGAGGTGATTAGCGAAATACGAAAATTTAACGGCAAAATTCCGATTATTGTGCAAACGGCCTCAAAAACCCCCGATGAGCATAACAAGGCCATCAGCCTGGGATGCAACGGCATACTTGTCAAACCTTTTAAAGTTGATGAACTATACGATGTGCTGAGAAAATTTTTAATGTGATTGCTGAATTGTTTTTAGCTTGGTTTTTTTGATTAATTTCACTTTTTTATCAACCTTGTTTTATGAAAGATTTATTATATATACCTGCACCCGACAGGTACGAAAAAATGATGTACCGTAAATGCGGAATAAGTGGCATAGCGCTGCCTGCAATTTCGCTTGGCTTATGGCATAACTTTGGCAATTTCGACGATTTTGTCACCGGGCGTAATATTATATGTGCCGCATTCGATGCCGGGATCACCCACTTCGACCTGGCCAATAATTATGGCCCCCCTTATGGCTCGGCTGAAGAAAATTTCGGGCGAATTTTACGCAACGAGCTTAAACCTTTTCGCGACGAATTGCTGATAAGCAGCAAGGCTGGGTACGATATGTGGCCGGGGCCTTATGGAAACGGGGGGTCGCGAAAATACCTTATTGCAAGCTGCGAACAAAGCCTTAAAAGGTTAGGGCTGGAATATGTCGATATTTTTTACTCGCACCGCTTCGATCCGGAAACGCCGGTAGAGGAAACCATGTATGCCCTCGACCAGCTAGTGCGACAAGGAAAGGCGTTGTATGTTGGCCTTTCGAATTACGATCCGGAGCAAACTTTTATTGCTTCGCAGATTCTCGAAGAACTTGGAACACCTTGTTTAATTCACCAGCCCAAATATTCAATGCTTGTTCGTACACCGGAAGAAGGTTTGCTAGATGTGCTGGAAGAAAAAGGTATTGGTGCCATTGTTTTTTCGCCATTGGCACAAGGCCTGCTTACCGACAGGTATTTAAACGGCATTCCCGACGACTCGAGGGTTGCCAAGCCAAATAGGTTTTTAACCAAAGAGCACCTTACCACAGAACTAATGGACAAGATTAGAAGGTTAAATTCTCTTGCCACCGAGAGAGGGCAAAGCCTTTCACAAATGGCACTGGCATGGCTACTGCGCGACCCAAGGGTTACTTCGGTGCTTATTGGGGCAAGCAGTACCGAACAATTGAATATTAATCTTGGGGCATTGAAAAGGTTGGAATTTACCGAGTTCGAGTTGAACCATATTGAAGAAATACTGGCTTAACTTTCTACAGCGATGAATAATTTATTCATGGTACTTTGGCCGAAGGTAGGCCGATTTTTTTTATGTAGCTAAAAAAAGTTTTCTAATTACAGGCTTAAACTAAATGCCTGATTATCCTTGACCTTCAGAAGAAAGCTGTGAATTCTTTATTTTGAATGAATTACTGCTTTTTATCTATTATTTTAGGATCAAATTATGTTTAGGAAATAAAATTGCCAGAAATTTTACTTGCCCAATTGTTAAGCCATGCAACAATGTTGGCCAGAAAATAAAAAAGCAGGGAGGCATAGCCACCCTGCTTAAAATTTTTTCTTTGCCTCTTATTATTCAGCAACAACTTCTTCAACAACTGCAGCAGCAGTGTCGGCAGCAGCCTCAACAGCTTCAACAGCTTCTTCAACAACAGCTTCGGTTTCTGCTTCAGTAGCAGGTTCAGTTGATGTTTTGCAAGAATTTAATGAAAAAAGAGAAACAAGTGCAAAGGCAACAAAGAGAAAGCTAAGTTTTTTCATGTTCTTAGGTTTTTTTGAAGTTTGATAATTATTACAGGTTTTGGAACAAAAATAGTAATAATTTATTTAAAACAAAGCCCCAAACCTTTAAAACACTTAACATATACAGTTTTTTTCTAAAACTGAAAAGAAAGAACACTTCAAGGACTGTTAGAAGTCGCATCAAATGCGAAATATCAAAAGTTTTTGCTTTTCTGTTTGTTTACTTATTTTTGCCTTCTGTTTTTTGCTTTTGTTAATAACTCAGTTCAAAACACTTATGTTCTAACAATCGTGGGCATTAATTATTCCGAAAACACGATTTTTTTTAAAATTATATCATTAAAATTTCATGAAAAGAAAACATTTTTCGAAAAGTAAAATGGTATATTTCAAACAGTATAGCCGTAAGAAATATGCCGCATTTAATTCACTCGGGAAAATTATTAAGATTTCGGCATTATGCGCAAGCTGCTCTCTTATTATCTGCCCGTTACAGGGCCAGGCCAAAGGCGATACCGATACAATAAGCAAAACCCTCGACCTGGAAGAGGTTGAAATTGTCGGGCAAAAATCAACCCTGCTCATTGACGAAGTGCCCCGAATGGTTGAGCTTATACCTGCTCAGGTAATACAAAACAGTCCGTCGCAGTCTTTTACCGATTTGCTTGAGGTTCGATCGAATATCGATATCAGGCCACGCGGGCCCTTTGGTGCCCAGGCCGATGTAAGCATAAGGGGCGGCAGTTTCGATCACACAGTAATTCTCCTTAATGGTACAAACCTTTCCAATCCCCAAACTGGCCATCATAGTTTAAACCTTCCCCTTGATCAGGAAACAATTTCGAAAATCGAAGTGCTAAACGGCCCCTCTGCCAGGGCTATCGGGGCAAATGCCTATACAGGGGCAATTAATATTATTGCGAGGCCTTCGGGTGCTAACAAGGCAACAGCTTCGCTTCATATTGGGGATTATGGTTTTTTGCGCGAACATATTGCTATCGACTTTGTTGTAAAAAACTCCAGCCATTTAGTAACTGCCGGACAGGCCCAAACCAACGGATATTGTCACAATACCGATTTTTATACCCACCATGTATTCTATCATGGCATTTATAAGCTGAACCCATCGACAATGGCTTTTCTGCAAATGGGGTACAACCAGAAATCGTTTGGCGCAAACAGCTATTATACTCCAAAATTCCCCGATCAGTTTGAATGGAACAAAAGTTTTTTCTTTAACGCGGGCATTGTTTCGGGCCGGCAGGTAAAAACCCGGGCACAGGTTTATTTTCACCGCCACTCCGACAGGTTTGAGCTCTTTCGAGAGGGCAAAGGCTATTATAATTACAATTTATCAGGCAATTTAATTAATACGGTTGGCGATACGGCTCCCCAATGGTACAAAAACCATAACTACCACCTTACCGATGTATATGGCGCTGAAACAAATGTTACTGCCAAATCGGCGCTCGGAAAAACTACTTTTGGCGCTTCGCTGCGGAGCGAAAACATTCTTAGCAACCAGCTTGGCAGTATGCTGGCGGTTGAAATACCCATAAAAGAAAACAGTTCGTTGTTTTATGACCGGCAGGCATCGAGGAACAATTTCGAGATATTTGCAGAGCACTCTTATACGAACAGTTTTTTATTTGTTTCAGCAGGAACTATGTTAAACCATAACACATTTGCACCCGATAAATTGTATGTTATACCCGGAGCCGATATTAACCTTAAATTAACCAGGCAACTTTCAATTTTAGGAAGTTATAATTACACGATTGGTATGCCTACATTTACCGACTTGAATTACCAGGGGCCTGCAAACCAGGGTAATAACAGCCTGTTGCCTTATACGCAACATTCGTTTGAAACGGCCATAGCATGGAATTTTCAAGCCCTAAAAATGAAAAGTGCTGTTTTTTATACTCTTGGAAAAAATAACATAGAATGGGCAATGAACGATACAAGCTTTAAGTTTATGCCCATTAATGTTGAGCTCTCGAAAAACCAGGGATTTGAGTTTTCGCTAAATTATTCCCCCGAATCCTCTAACAGGTTTAATAGGGTTTTAAATAACCTTTTTGTTGGCTATACATTTATCGGCACATACCGCGAAACCCCTGATGCATTAACTAAATATTCAAACATACGGCAAAAGTTTGTGGTAAATATTCAACAGAAGCTTGTTTCCGGTTTATTGCTTTCGTGGAATTTTATGTTTAAGGAGCGTACCGGCTATTTTTTAACTTACGATTTTGATCGGGATACATACTTGGCCAATAATTACAAAAACATCTATTTAGTCGATCTGCGGATTTCCTATACTATCAGAAACATTGGTTTATATATCGAAGGATCAAACCTTACCAATGCCCTTTATTACGAATCGGGAAGCATTCCCCAGCCTGGCAGGTGGCTAAGGGGCGGGGTAAGCGTAAAAATAACAGGGAAAGATTAAACGGGTTGCCCCAAATGCCTTTTTATAAGCTTAATATTACTATATTTAAATAAAACCAGATAATAGCACCAACAGGTATGGTTATTCTTCCATACCTGTTTTTTCACTTTCGGCTTCACCGGTAGCTTCACCTAATTTTTTTGAGATTTTTAGGTTTTTCTTTCTGTGGCGGATTACTTCTGACTCATAATAAAAAATAATTTCCTCGGCAATGTTTTTAATTAAATCGCCCACCCGTTCGAGTTTACCAACCACCCTCGAAATTAGAATAATATTATGTAAATCAATGTTTTTCTTGTTTTTATAATGTTCGTCGAGTAACCCGGGTAGTTTTTTGTTTATTTTATCAAGGGTTTTATCTTGTTTAAAAACCTTTTTTGCCAGTTCAATTTCTCCTTTTTCCAAGGCATCCGAAACATTTATGAGCATGTCGTCGATTTCGTCGAAAAGCGTTGATATTTGAAGCAATTCCACTATTCCCTTGTTTACTTTAAGCTGCTCGTCGAATACGAGGGTTGAGATACGATAGGCGTGGTCGCCAATTCGTTCGAGGCTTGCCGATATTTTAAGTATGGCTATGGCAAAACGCAGGTCGGTTGCTACAGGGGCCTGCAGGGCCAAAAAATCTTCAATTTCGCGATCGACAGAGAGCTCGTATGCATTTACACGTTTTTCTTTACGCATAATTTCGCCCGAGAGGTCGTGGTCGCTGGTCAATAATGCTTCTTTAGTCAGGTGTACCTGGTCTTTCACCAAATCAAACATTTCGTTAACCAGTGTTTTTATGTTTTCTATCTCGTATTCAAATGGCTTCATTTTATTATAATTTGTTTATTCTGAGGTTGGGGTGAATGATAGTATGAAGAGAATGAAAATAATGAAGAGAATGAAAGTAATTAATAATGAACCGCTTGGAACATTAGCACATTGATATATTTTCAAATTTTCAAATATATTCATATTCAATTATTTACTTTACTGTTCACTGTTCACTGTTTACTGTTTACTGTTTACTAAAAACTTTAAACATTGAACCTTGAACTTTAAACTTTAAACTTTAAACTTTAAACTTTAAACTTTAAACTTTGAACTTTAAACTATCCTCATCCAAACCTTCCGGTAATGTAGTTTTCTGTACGTTTGTTTTTTGGGTTTGTATAAATATCTTTTGTATGGCCCTGCTCGATAAGTTCGCCCAGGTAGAAAAAAGCTGTATGGTCGCTAATTCTGGCAGCCTGCTGCATATTATGTGTTACTATTACTATGGTATATTCATTTTTAAGTTCGAATATCAATTCTTCAATCTTGCCTGTCGAAATTGGATCGAGCGCCGAAGTGGGCTCGTCCATTAAAATTACCTCGGGCTCAACGGCAAGGGTCCGGGCAATACACAAACGTTGCTGTTGGCCTCCGGAGAGGGCTAGTGCATTTTTATGCAGGTTGTCTTTGACCTCGTCCCATAAAACAACCTGTTTGAGCGATCTCTCGACACGTTCCAGAATAAAATGTTTGTCTTTAACGCCCTGAATTCTTAGCCCGTAAGCTACATTTTCGAAAATTGTTTTCGGAAAAGGGTTGGGTTTTTGAAAAACCATGCCCACTTTTCTGCGCAATTCTTCGAGTTTAATTCTGTTGCTGTATATTTCTGTTCCGCTAACAAAAACTTCGCCTTCGATACGAAAACCATCGATATAATCGTTCATACGGTTAAAAACCCGCAAGAAGGTTGATTTACCGCAGCCCGAAGGGCCTATAAATGCAGTAACGGTGTAAGGCAAAATATTCATGTTCACATCTTTTAGTGCTTGAAATTCGCCATAAAAAACGTTTAAGTTACGGGCAATAATTTCATATTCGGTATTTATGCCTGTATTGCCGGTTACAAGGTTTTCGGTTTTTTTTGTAAGCCTCACCTCATTTTCCATAATAATTTCCTCTGTTTCCATATTTAACATCATTCCTCCGTTTTTACCACTTTATCTTTTTTTGCCACCTGCTCCTGAGGTACATGGCTATTCCGTTCATTATAAATGTAATTATCAACAATATAATAATAGCTGCTGCTGCATTTACCAGAAATTCGTGTTGCGGCCTCGAAATCCAGTTAAAAATTTGAATGGGAAGCACCGAGAATTCGCTCATAGGCGAACTTGGCACAAAGGGCACATAAGCAAGGGCGCCCACAACTATTAACGGGGCGGCCTCTCCAACAGCCCTTGACAATGCCAGGATAATACCGGTTAAAATGCCGCCAAAAGAGGCGGGCAATACCTGGTACTGAATGGTTTGCCATTTTGTTGCCCCCATTGCAAAAGATGCATCGCGTATCGATTGTGGCACGGCCTTTATACTCTCGCGGGTTGCTACAATAATAATTGGCAATATAAGTAGCGACAAGGTCATGCTGCCGGCCAGCAGCGAGTTGCCAAACCCTAAAATACGCACGAAAATTTCGAGCCCAAGCAAACCATATATTATCGATGGTACACCAGCAAGGTTTGAAATATTAACTTCAAGCAGTCTCGAAAGCCTGCCTTTCTTAGCATACTCTTCAAGATAAATGCCGGCACTTACACCTATGGGGAATGAGATAATAGTGGTAAGCACCAGAACCCATACGGTACCAATCATAGCGGTGTAAATGCCAGCTTTTTCAGCCTTTCTTGAAGGCAAACCTGTAATAAAGTCCCAATTGATACGGCCAGCCCCTTCAACAATAATGTCGCCAATAAATACAGCGAGCAATATCAGGCCGATAAGGGTACTAAAAATACCAGTTGCGGAGAAAAGTTTGTCTTTAATATGGTTTTTTGTTATGTTATTCATATTTCTCGCGGTATTTGTTTTTTATCCAGTGGCTGATATTGTTAAGGGCAAAGGTGAATACGAACAGGGTAATACCGGCTGCAAAAATTGTTCGGTATTCCAGGGAGTTGTGCGGAACATCGCCAAGACTAACCTGCACGATATATGCCGTAAGTGTTTCAACCGGTACCAGAGGGTTAAGCGTTAAGCGAGGCTGTTGGCCTGCGGCAATTGCCACAATCATTGTTTCGCCAATAGCTCTTGAAATGGCAAGTATAACCGAAACAACAATACCCGACGAAGCGGCCGGCACGGCAACTTTTATGGCTGTCTGGAAGCGGGTAGATCCCATGCCGTAAGCTGCTTCCCTGAGCGAGTTGGGCACAGCCCTTAGTGCATCTTCGCTTAACGATGAAATGATAGGTATAATCATTATGCCCATAACCAGACCGGCCGACAAGGAGTTAAAGCCCGACATGCCCGGTATTATTTTCTGTAAAAAAGGTGTAACCACCGTAAGGGCAAAAAAACCATATACTACTGTAGGCACAGCGGCCAACAATTCCAGTGCCGGTTTAATAAATTCCCTGAATCTTTTTGGGGCGTATTCGCTTAAGTAAATAGCAATCGATAGGCCAATGGGCAAGGCAAAAGCTATGGCAATGGCCGATGTGAGGAAAGTGCCCGAGAGAAGGGGCAGGATACCGAAATGTTTTTTGGTAAACAATGGAGTCCATTGGGTATCGGTAAAAAAATCGATTATAGATACCTCCCTGAAAAATTTAACGGCTTCGAAGGCCAGTACCGAAATTATTCCAACAGTTGTTAGTATGGTAATAAGGGCACTGGACAATAGGAACTTTTCTATTACTGTTTCGCGTGTACGCTTCATAAGATATTGACTTTGCTGCCAGGACTGCTAAAGCCCTGGCAGAAATATTTATTTTTATTCCAAAGTTTTTAGGAATTGGTCGAAAATGTTTTTCTGTTTTGTGTATTCAGCATCGGGCATTGGCACATAACCAACTTCTTTTGAAAGTTGAGGGGCATTGTCGATATAGAATTTTACGAAGCTTTGTACTTCAGTTCTGTGTGCGGCAGTACTGTTAACATATATAAACAGGGGGCGCGAAAGCGGGGTGTATGTAGCGTTGCTAACAGATTCAATTGAGGGCAAAACAGGTCCGTTTCCGCCATCTACCCCAACAAGTTTAAGTTTGCCCATGTTTTCTTCGTAATAGGCCAGGCCAAAGAACCCCAACCCAAATTTGTCGCCCGCTACACCCTGTACAAGCACATTGTCGTCTTCGCTGGCAGTAAAATCGCCACGGCTTGAGCCGGCCTGCCCAACAATGGCTTCAGTAAAATAATCATAAGTGCCCGAAGCAACACCTGGCCCAAAGAGGTGTATTTCTTCATTTGGCCATTCGGGGCGTATTTGGTTCCATTTCATAATTTTGTCCTGTGCGGCTGGTTCCCATATTTTTTTGAGTTCCTCAACTGTAAAATGATCGACCCAGTCGTTCGATGGGTTAACAATAACAGCAAGACCGTCGTAGGCTACCATTAATTCAACATAAGTAATGTTGTTTTCGTTGCACAAATCAATTTCCGATTGTTTTATCGGCCTTGAAGCATTCGATAAATCGGTTTCGCCCCGGCCAAATTTCTTAAATCCGCCACCAGTGCCTGAAACACCAATGGTAACATCAACATCGGGATAATCAGCCCTGAATTCTTCGGCAACAGCCTCGGTTACCGGGTAAACGGTGCTGGAACCGTCAATTCTTATATTGCCGGCCAGCTTTTCGGCTGAATTGCCTTGCTGGTTGGTTTTGCAAGCAGAGAACATTAGGGCAGTAAAGGACAATAAATAAAAAGTTTTAACAAGTGCTTTCATTTTCATATCTATTTTTAGTTTTTAACTGTACAAATTTGGGCTTACAGTATTAACTGAATATTATTTGCCTGTTAACCTTATATTAATATTCGCTGGATTGCAATTGTCTTTTTGTTCCCATGTTATATTCTTTTTTTTTAAGGATATTAAAAAAAAACACCCTGAAGTTTTGGTCCAGGGTGTTTTTTGAATTTTTAAGCAAAGGTTAAAAACTATATTCAAAATGCAGGTAAACCAAATTTCTGGTATCGTTGCTGTCATCGGCAGGCATTGTTCCCTGGTAGTCGAGCGCTATGTTGATTTTCTTAACCGGGGCAAATTGTACGCCGGCTATTATTATGCTGTTATCTTTTCCATGGTTCCAGTTTTCGGTTTCACCTTCGAGTTTATTTGAACTTAGATTATCGTAACGGCCAAATACCTGTAACTGTTTTGAAAGGTTAACGCTGGCAAATACAGAATATCCCAGCAGCGTATGCGATTCTTTGTATTTATTGTTTAATTGCATGCTAAATTCACCCCCTGCAGAAAATAGTTCGTTTGTATATCCCATAACATGGTGAATTGAGGTTTGCATGAGCGGTTTAGCTTCGAAATCGTAATATCCGCGAAAAACAAGACCTTCTATAGGTGTAAGGGTAAAACCGCCACCCGAACGGAAAGAATTATCGACGTTTTTAATGTTTCTAAAGCCTTCGCCATTTCTTATAACATAATCCAGGGTTAGCATATCGGCAACTTTATACTGTGCCTGTATTCCTAAATCGGCAGTATGCAACATGCCGGCAACGTCCTGAAATGTTTTGTAAACATAACGGTGCCCCCAAATAGCTTCTGCTACTTTATGTTGTAATAGTCCAATTAATCCGCCATCTATGGTTAAATTCCCTTTTTTATAGGTTAGCGAACCTTCTTTTAAGAAGGCAGTCATTTGGAAATTGGTTGTCCCTTTCAGGGTATCCTCAACAGTAATATCGGGTTTACCTACATCCAGAAGCACTTTTGATGATAATTCACGGCTAAAATCATATTTGTACCCCAGATAGGCTCTTTGCAGCTCAAATGTTGATAAAACTTCATCTTCGGCAAATTCCATATTATAATTGAAGAATACTTTTCCATACACATTGCCTTTTGGTTTAAATTCTTCATCCTGGGCAAGAATGATATTTGTTGCGGCAAAATAAAAAAGAGCGGTTGTCAGTAATTTTGTTCTCATATTTTTAATGTTTAATAAAATTTAAATTTAGGTTAAAGAACTACTTTTGTTGTTAAACCAATGTTAAGCCATAATTAAGAAATCGTTTTTTATACCGAATATATAAGTTAGTAATTTTTTTTATACTAAGTAGCGTTTTTATCTGTGAATATCGGCAGGAAAAATGCCAATAAATGGGTGTTGCCAGTAATGCTGAGAGAAACCGAACATGACAAACAAACGATATAAATATTGTAGATATAAAGGGTATAAGCTCTCTGTTGATAATGATTTCGAAGATCTAATACAGACAAGTACAACCGAACTTTATATTGGTGAATATTTGGGTATGACTCGTAGGGATAGAGATTGGTTTGTAATGGATATTCTCAAAACTAAAATTGATGCAATATGGACTATTTCAAGCGAGGCATACACTTACGATACGATTGAAGTTGAATTTGGAAAAATAATTGTCAATGATTGCGAAATAAAGTATGACAAATACTTTAATGATTTGATAATGAAAGGTGAATTTGCAAGTTATAGAGGTGTATTATATAAATCTATTTCAGGAGTAAATCATAATTATTACTTTAAGTTAATTTCACTTGATATAGATTCACAGGAAAACGGTTTTATAATGGAAGACCCGGGAAGATTCTATAAACAGGTTAATCCGAAACAGATAGATTTTGCATTCCAATCCATGACTTGGTGCAAGTATATGAATCGTGATTTTGTTGTTGTTGAATCACCAATGGGAACAACTATAAAAATACAGCCATGGTCTCGTGAGTCATACTCGGAAAATGAACTGATTGAAATGGGATTTGAGAATTTAAGCAAATGGATTGATGCCTCAGAAGCAGAATCTATTTGGACAAAAACTGAAAAAGTATTCGATTTTGACAGATTTGAAAATAAAGATAAGAAACTTAAATAAAGCACATACTGGCAACACGTGGTATAAAACATTGCGCGGATAGAGCTATATTTAAGCAAAATAACAATTAATCAACGGTTTTGTACCCTGATAACTTTGCGCTCCGAACTGCGCAACGATTTCATACCACGGGACCGTTGCCAGTAATGCTAACAGACGTGCCTACTATGAAAAGTACAGCTTTAATATTAACATTGATTTTTACGGCAGGTATAGCTTGCTCTCAAACTGATACGACAATATTTAGATTTGTTGATGAAATGCCTATTTTTAAAGATTCGATTGGATTAGAGGCCTTTCATAGTTATTTGAATCAAAATGTAGATTTATCGGATATTCAAGAAAACTTGATTAGTGGTAAATTAATCGTTCAATTTTGTATAGATTCTAATGGATACACTACTGATATTAAGATAATCAAAAGTCTTCGAGATGATTTTGATAATGCGGTTGTAAATACCATTAAAAATTCTCCGCAATGGATTCCGGGGAAAAAGAATGGCATACCAGTTAAAATGTTGTACATTATGCCAATGGATTTTGATTTTCAGTAGTTTATCATTCTAAAGTATTTACTCAAAAAATAGACTATGGATTTTAGCTTCTTGAAAAAATATAAAGTTGAAATACACTCTGAACAGAGAAATAAACAAAAACACTCATTTCATACTATAGATTCTGAAACAGTTAAAGAGGTTGAACTATATATCCAGATACCAAAGGACTTGAAAGAATTTTGGAAACAGATTGGATATGGTTTCATGTTTAATGATTCATACTCTATTGATAGATTCCTTGACCCATTAGAATATAAAAGGATAAATCTTGGATTAGAATATTATGAATTTGACCCTGATTCAGAATTTTTTAGGGAAAACTATGACAGGTCGATTTTTTTCGAGGTAAATGAAGGTGTTTTACTAACAATTGATAAAAAAACTGAGGAAATTTATTACTTTGATGAAAAGATTGCGAATTCATTATTGGATTTTTTAAAAAGGTTTGATTCAGAAGGCCATTATTTTGAGAAGAAATAAAAAGCACATACTGGCAACACATGGTATAGTGCATGCGGGTTTAAGAGGTTTGCAAGCGTTTGTAGCTCGTAAAAAAGGTCGGTGTAAACTGATAGGAAATCGCCTCGTAATCCC
>JAFGQZ010000015.1 GCA_016935435.1 Bacteroidales bacterium | reverse complement strand
CTGGGGCATTTCAACCTAAAAATAAGAAGTTAAATGCCCGAAAACTTTTCATTGTCAAATCAGTTTAAAATTGTTATCTTTTTCAAAATTTATAAAGACTATATGTTTTCTGCCAATACATATTTAAACCGCAGGTCGGCTCTTGCTGCCGATTTGGCAAATAATGGTATTATATTGCTTACCGGCAATACCGAATTGCCTATGAATTATAAAGGCAACACATTCAGGTTCAGGCAAGACAGTAATTTTCTGTACTTTACAGGCATCGATCTGCCGTTGCTCTATGTTACAATTGATACCGGTACAGGCGAAACCACACTTTTTGGCGATAATATTTCTGTTGAAGATGCCGTATGGACCGGCACACTGCCAAAACTTGAGGAATGGGCTGCCAGGTCGGGCATATCGAAAGTAAAGCCCCTGAAAAGTTTGCCTGCAGAAATCGGCAATGGGAAAAAAATTCATTATCTCCCGCCCTATCCGGCAAATCGTAAAATATTCTTGTCGGAATTGTTTAACCGGCCCATTGCCAAAATTGAAAATGAATACTCCACCGATTTAATAAGGGCTTTAGTAAAACAGCGCAGTATAAAAACAAACGAAGAGATAGTGCAGATTGAAGAAACCATGAACAATGTTACATCGGTGTACCATATTGAAGCTATGAAAATGGCATTGCCCGGGGAATACGAATATAAAATAGCCGGGCATATTGAGGGCACTATGCTCAAACACAACTGCACACCTGCCTTTAACATTATATGCTCGGTGCATGGCGAAATATTGCACAACAACAATTATTCAAACCAACTCATTAAAAACCAGCTCCTGCTTATCGATTCGGGTGCAGAAAATAATATGCACTATGCTACCGATATAACACGCACAACCCCCGTTGGCGGTAAGTTCAACCAGCAACAAAAAGAAATTTATGAGCTTGTATTGGCTGCAAATCAACAATCGATTGCGTCAATAAAGCCTGGTACAACTTATAAAGACATTCATCTTCAAGCTGCCCGCATTTTGGCCGAAGGCCTTTTACATTTAAACCTAATGAAAGGCAATGCCGATGATATTGTAGCCCAGGGCGCCCATGCCCTATTTTTCCCGCACGGGCTGGGGCACATGATGGGCCTCGATGTACACGATATGGAAGACCTTGGCGAAAATTTTGTTGGTTACGACGAAACCATTTCCCGCAGCACAGTTTTTGGAACAGCTTATTTAAGAATGGGCAGGGCGCTCCGCGAAGGTTTTGTTTTAACTGTAGAGCCCGGATTATATTTTATCCCGGTATTAATCGAAAAATGGAAATCAGAAAATAAATTCAGCCAATATATAAATTATAAAAACGTAGAAAAATACATCAACTTTGGAGGAATACGTATCGAAGATAATGTGTGTGTTACCCAAAATGGGTGTAAATTACTGGGCAGGGCCATACCAAAAACCGTAAAAGAAATCGAGTCGCTGTTTTAGCCCGCTAATTGTGAAAATTTTAATATGCCAAAAGGTAACCCATATGCATATTTTTCTGTATATTGAGTATCTATAGTCAGAACGCTATTTATGAACCAACCTAATAAAATTTTAATTGCTGACGACTCAGAATCGTATCTGAGAATTATACAGCAAATATTTGAAATTGTTGGCCATAAGCACGAATTGTACTTTGCCCGCGATGGAAAGTCTGCCTGCGATTTGGCTATTCAACATTTGCCCGATCTGATTATACTTGATGTAATTATGCCAGAAATGAATGGCATTGATGCAGCTAAAATTCTTCGTAACAACCACGCCACCCAACATATTCCAATTATAATGCTTTCGGCCACCGAAAGCTTAAAATCGGCTTACGAAGTAGGCGCCAACGATTTCATCTCGAAACCCTTTAACCAATACGAACTTCTCATTAAAGTACGTTCGGCCCTTAACCTTGTCGAAAAAATTAAAGAAGCCAATGCCGGGAAAAAAATCGATGAAGAGAAACTCGCCGAATATGATCAACTCAAGCTGGAAACCATTAAAAAACAGGAAGATTCGAAGTTTGATTTAAAATATTCAGCCCGTATCCAAAGAAGCATACTTCCAAGAGCCGAGCAGATGGCAGAAATACTTGACGAATATTTTATTCTTAACCTTCCACGCAATATTGTAAGTGGCGATTTCTATTGGATTGGCCGCCACAACAATATGAAAGTGGTTGCTGCAATCGACTGCACGGGGCACGAAATTGCCGGAGCATTAATGACAATGGCCGGAATGGCCTTTTTAAACGATATTCTGGGAGGAAACAAGAGCTACACACCTGGGCAGGTGCTGGCAGAGCTCCGTAAAATGGTCATGAACCTCCTCCGCCATACAGGAGAAGAAGGCGAAGCCAGCGACGGCATGGATGTATCAATTGCCATGATCGACAATGCCAACTCTAAACTGTATTTTGCAGGTGCCAATAACCCGATTTATATAGTCCAAAACAACCAACTAATTCAGCTTAAGGGAGACAGGATGCCAATTGGCGTCAACCTGAACTTTCAGCGTGAATTCGAAGACAGTGAAATCGGTATCAATGAGGGCGACAGTGTATATCTGTTTTCCGATGGGTATGCCGACCAGTTTGGCGGGCCGGGGAATAAAAAATTCCGGTACAAACAATTCCAGGATCTTTTGCTCGAAATACACCAGAAGCCATTGTTTGAACAAAAAGAGATACTGCAAAGAACATTTCTGGGCTGGAAAGGCAATTACCCGCAAATCGACGATGTGTTAGTAATAGGCTTTAAAATAAAGTGAACATAAATAGAATCCCTTTCTTCATGAAACCAAACAAAATAAAGAAACCTCTCATTTCAGTCTTGTTGCTCCTTTTAATTCCTCTTATTGTTTACCCTCAAACCATTGAGCAACAAATAGCTGAAAATGATGCACTTGCCAACAAATATTTAGCTGAAGGCAAAGAGTCGGAAGCTGCCCGGATATTTAACCAAACCGCCTATCTTCTCAGGGCAAATAACAATACCTCAAAAGCAATTGAATATTACGAGAAAGTACTTGGCCTAAATATAAGCCTTGGCAATAAAGTAGGCCAAATGCTTACACACAGCAACATTTCGCTGTTGTATATCGAAACCGGGCAATACTCCAAAGCATTGGAACACCTGAATGCCGAACTTGAGTTTAAAGAAAAGACAAAAAAAAGCGAAGAAATAATTCCGGTGTTGATTACTATTGCCTCGGTACAAAATGAGCTTGGACAATATGGTAAAGCTGCAGAAAAAATCCAAAGCGCAATAGCCATGTCGCAGGAACTGAACAGCCTTCCCCTGCTCCGTCGTAGTTACGGCATAGCTGCAAATATTTATTCAAACTGGGGCAAACAGCAAGAATCGCAACAATACTTCGAGCTATACTCTACCATCGACAAAAAACTTAAAGACGACCGTATGGCTGCTGTAGAAAGCGAAGCAGAAGAAAAAGTTACAATAGCCTATTCCGAGAAAGCAAAAACCGAACAAGAATTATCCATAAAAAGCGAAGAACTTAAGCAAACTGCCGAAAGCCTGGAAGAAGCAGAGCGTATTGCCCGCCAGCAAAAACTTGAACTCGATTTACAACAATCGCAAATCAATGAAGCTACAGCACTTCTTAAAGTTGAAAGGCTCAAAAAAACACTCTATGCCGGAGGCTTTAGCATTTTGCTGATATTTGTAATTGTTCTGGTATTTTTAATAATACGCATCCGAAAAGCCAATATAAAAATCAACAACCAAAGGCTAAAACTTGAAAAACAAAACCGCGAAATCAACTCCAGCATAAGATACGCAAAAACCATTCAGAATGCCATGCTCCCCGATATGACAGGTGTTGAAAAATTTGCATCGTATTTTATGGTTTATCGGCCAAAAGATATTGTTTCAGGCGATTTCTACTGGTCGTCGATAATATCGGAAAAACGTATGTTTGTTGCAGTTGTCGATTGCACCGGCCACGGTGTGCCAGGGGCATTTATGTCGATGATTGGAATTCGTATGCTCGATGAAATAGTGAATGAAATGAAAATTGAATCGCCAGCCCATATTCTTGAAACCCTGAACGATTTACTGCGCAACGCCCTTAAGCAGGAACAAACAGACAATAACGATGGAATGGACCTTTGTGTTTGCCGCTTCGATAAACTCGCAAACGGTAAAGTAGAAATGACTTATTCCGGGGCAAAGCGCCCGGCATATATCGGCCGGATAACAAAACTCGATATAGAAATACTTGATCCCGACCGAAAATCAATCGGGGGCTACCAACCTGCAAAAAGGCTTATTGAGTTCACCGATCAGGTAACCACTCTTGAAAAAAACGATGTTTTGTTTTTGTTTTCCGATGGCATAGTCGATCAGAACGACCCTTTCAGGAAAAAATTTGGCAGGGCCAGGCTCGAGAGTATTTTTAAATCGATTATTGCTGATGATTCTAAAACCCAGGGAGAGGTAATTGAATCGAAACTTGACGAGTTCATTAAGAACGAAGCCCAACGTGACGACATTACCGTTGCCGGCTTTAAAATAGCATAATTTGTATGTTTGAAAACCGAACTTATATGAAAAATGTATTGTCGTACCACGGGCCAGTTAATATCGACCTGGTATCGTTTATGGCAAATTATATGAAAGAAGTCGTAAATGCCGAACAGGCAGTAACCAAACGGTTGTTTAAAGTATTTATAGAACTGGCACAAAATGTATCGCTATACTCGGCCCATTCAAAAAAAGGATGGAAACCCTCTGAAGAAATGAACCGTGGTATCGGATGGCTACAGGTTGATGAAAACGAAGGCGATTTTACTGTCGCATCGGGCAACCTAATCCGAAAAGAACACGGCAACATACTCCAGCGAAATTGCGATGAAATAAACATGCTGGAAGAAGACGAACTCAGGGAACTTAAACGCAAAACCCGCAACCAGGCCGATGTAAGGGATGTTGGTGCCCATATCGGGCTGATACACACCGGGCTGATTTCGGGAAACCCCCTAAATGTAGAGATATCGCCCATTGATGACAACCATTCCTTTTTTCGCATTAGTGTTAAAATTGATAAAATAATTAATAATTAAAATAACCCGGGATGAAAAGCCTAGTAATTAAGTCCGAGACCGATGCGCCTTATTATCCATCGGTAAACTTCGATGCCGAATCGGGTGTTTGTGAAATAGCTGGCGAATCGTATATGGAGGAGGCCTATAAGTTTTACCTGCCCCTGATAAACTGGATAAAGGAATTTATACTCAATGAAAAACGTCCCTTGACATTGAATTTTAAGCTCATCTATTTTAACACCAGTTCGTCAAGGCTAATTGTGGATATACTGGAAACCCTGCGCAAACTCCGCGAAGACGGGCACAAAATAAAAGTTAACTGGTATTTCGACCCCGACGACCCCGATGTTAAAGATGAGGTTGAAGACTTTGAAATTGAATCGGGCATGGATATACAGCTTATGGAACTGCATTAAGCAAATTATAACATACTGTTTTTGACCAGGGAGCATTTTTAGTTCCCTTTTTTTTGATATTACCAAACCAGCCCTATTATCGGGCTGGTAAGCACTTATAATAAACAAGAAAATAACCCCGATAGTTGTACCGGGGTTTTTCACTAATCTTTGTATTTGTTCTGAAAGATTATCGGATAATAAGTTTTTGAACAGACCATTCTGTATCGGTATGTATCCTTACAAAATAAATACCCTTATTAAGATTTGCTATGTTAATAAAATGCTTGTCCTGAATAGAAGATTCGTCACTAAAGCCAACCTTGCCCTGTAAATCATACAAACTTATATTAAATTGCTTTGTATTTGTTCCACAATTAATATATATGAACCCGCCTTCGGCAGGATTTGGATAAATACTTGCCTTTAACCCTCTCAATGGCAATTCGTAAGTTTCGGGAGCCGATAAAGGGCCATCAAAATTATCGCTTGCAAATCGTATCGCCTTTGGAAGGCATGCTGTCCAAAAAGCCCAATCATGCACCCCTGCCCGTTCAAGATAAGCATGTTGTATTTCATGTGAATTCAGAAAATTATTCCATTCAACATTTAAATTATATAAATGATCTTCTGTACCAATCTCCATAGAATATGGGGGCAATGCCTTTTTCTCTTCATTTGTCATACTTTCAATCATCACTTTCAGGTCAATGCCATCTCGAATTCCCAATGCACCGCTCATACAATAGGCCGAGCTATACATTTCCGGCCCGTATTTAATCCAATAGTAAGTAGTTCCCCAGCCCCCCATAGATAAGCCGGCTACGGCTCGGTTTTGCTTGTTGGTGCCAACTCGGAAAGTGCTTTCTACCGCAGGAATGAGCTCATCATACATGTAACTCTCCCATTGCTTGCCAACATTGTTATAAAACTCATCGATCCCATCGGGCATTATTACAACCATTTCTTTTGCTCCGTTTGCAATTTCTGTATTCAGAGTAGCGGCTGCACCAGCATTATTGGCCCAATCGAAATACCTGCCCCCTTTGCCATGAAACAAATACAATACAGGATACTTTGCAGTACTGTTCTGATTATATGAGGGAGGGAGATATACATTATACGACATATCCTGATTCAGGCTGGTGCTTTTAAAAGAAAAAGTACTGATTGTCCCTTGCCCAAATAAACCCTGAAAACAGCAAATAACTAAAGCATTAATAAGTAGAAAAGTAGTTTTTTTCATGTTCGAATTTTGATTATTTTGAGGGTACACTAATACAACCTATTTCCCGGGCTTTTATTTGCAAAAGAGTAATTATTAACCTCAATTGGCAATTGATAAAAAGTTCCTGTTGTAAATATAAAACTAACTATAGGCTATGCCTAAAAAGGAGAATAAAGTGTAGAAATATATTGCATGCAATTGACATATATAATTGATATACTGATGCATATAATTTTTTGCGATTAGGTGAATTGTAAGGTTTATTTTGATAGGCAGAGAAAAGCAGGTGCTTAGTTTTATTTTTTTTGAACCCCATAAAATAAAAAGCAGATTCCAGCTTCCTGAAATCTGCCATCAGTTTTATATTTATCTTACTTGATTTTTCAGCAAATCTTTGCTGCAAAAAACTCACGGTTTAGTTTTGCTATGTGCAAAATTGAAATTTCTTTCGGGCACTCGGCTTCACATGCACCGGTATTTGTGCAGTTACCAAAGCCCACCTCGTCCATTTTCGAAACCATGTTTTTAACCCTTTCTTTGGCTTCAACTTTACCCTGGGGCAGATGTGCAAATTGCGACACTTTTGCTGCAACAAACAGCATTGCCGAAGCATTTTTGCACGATGCCACACAAGCCCCGCACCCAATGCATGCAGCAGCATCCATAGCGGTGTCGGCATCTTTTTTCGAAATTGGTATTGCATTGGCATCGGGTATTCCGCCGGTATTAACCGATACATACCCACCTGCTGCGATAATTTTATCGAAAGCGGTACGATCAACCACAAGGTCTTTTATTATTGGGAAAGGTTTTGCCCTCCAGGGTTCAATTACTATAGTATCGCCATCTTTAAATTTTCGCATGTGCAGCTGGCAGGTAGTTACCCCCTTGTCAGGCCCGTGGGCCCGGCCATTAATATATAACCCGCACATTCCGCAGATACCTTCGCGACAGTCGTGATCGAAACATACCGGGGTAGCTATATTGTCTTCGATAAGCTGTTGATTTAAAATGTCTAGCATTTCGAGGAACGACGAATCGGGCGATATATTTTTTACCGTATAGGTTTCGAATTTACCCTTTGCGGTGGCATTTGCCTGCCTCCATATTTTAAGCGTTAAATCCATATTATTTTTTATAGTTTCGTTGAGCAACTTTTATGTTTTCGTAAATAAGTTCTTCCTTATGGAGTTCGGGTTCCTGGCTTTCGCCTTTGTATTCCCAGGCGCTTACGAACATGTATTTTTCGTCGTTGCGCTGTGCTTCGCCCTCTTCGGTCTGGTGTTCTTCGCGGAAATGTCCTCCGCAAGATTCTTCGCGCATAAGGGCATCGCGGGCCATAAGCTCGCCGATCTCAATAAAGTCGGCAACGCGGGCAGCCTTCTCCAACTCGGGGTTAAACTCGTCTTTCGAACCCGGGATTTTTATGTCAGTCCAAAAAGCCTTTCTCATTTCTTTGAAACTTACAAGTGCTTTTTCAAGGCTTTCTTTGGTACGGGCCATTCCCACCAAATCCCAAAGCTGCAGCCCGAATTTTTTGTGAAAATGATCGACCGACAATTTCCCGTTTATTTGCATCATACGGTCGATGCGAGATGTTACTTCCTCTTCGGCGTCAACAAATTCCTTTTCGTTGGTTGTCATTCTCGGGGTAAGAATATCGTCGGCCAGGTAATTCTGAATGGTATAAGGCAAAACAAAATACCCGTCAGCCAAGCCCTGCATCAGTGCAGAAGCGCCCAGTCGGTTAGCCCCGTGATCGGAAAAGTTCGCCTCGCCAATGGCGTATAAGCCCGGTATGGTAGTCATCAATTCATAATCGACCCAAATTCCGCCCATTGTATAGTGAATGGCCGGATATATCATCATAGGGGTTTCATAAGGATTGTCGTCAACGATTTTCTCGTACATCTGGAAAAGGTTGCCGTAACGTTCTTCTACAACTTTTCTGCCCAAACGGTTAATAGCATCGGCAAAATCAAGATAAACTGCAAGTCCCGAGCCTACACCATAACCTGCATCACAGCGTTCTTTGGCAGCACGCGAGGCAACATCGCGGGGTACCAGGTTGCCAAATGCCGGATAACGGCGTTCGAGGTAATAATCCCTGTCTTCTTCTGCAATTTGCGTTGGCTTAAGTTTTCCGGCGCGAATAGCCTCGGCATCTTCTTTTTTCTTTGGCACCCATATACGGCCATCGTTACGTAAACTTTCGCTCATAAGTGTAAGTTTCGATTGAAAGTCGCCGTGCACCGGTATGCAGGTTGGGTGAATCTGCACATAGGCAGGGTTGGAAAAAAATGCCCCCTTTTTGTACACCTGCCATGCAGCGCTGCCATTAGAACCCATTGCATTTGTTGAAAGAAAAAAGGCGTTTCCGTATCCTCCGGTAGCAATTACAACGGCATGCCCGAAATGGCGCTCAATTTTTCCGGTAACCATATCGCGTGCAATAATGCCACGGGCTTTGCCATCGACCACCACCAGGTTTAACATTTCGTGCCGCGAAAACAGTTTTACCGTACCTTTGTTTACCTGCCTCATCAGTGCACTGTATGCACCTAATAATAATTGCTGGCCGGTTTGCCCGCGGGCATAAAAAGTACGCGATACCTGAGCACCGCCAAACGAACGGTTATCAAGTAGCCCCCCGTATTCGCGGGCAAAAGGCACCCCCTGGGCAACGCACTGGTCGATAATTAAGCCGCTCACTTCGGCCAAACGGTAAACATTTGCTTCGCGAGCACGGTAATCGCCACCTTTAATGGTATCGTAAAACAACCTGTAAACACTATCGCCATCGTTTTGGTAATTTTTAGCAGCATTAATGCCCCCTTGCGCCGCAATGCTGTGCGCACGGCGGGGACTGTCCTGGTAGCAGAACGTTTTCACATTAAACCCCATTTCGGCAAGGCTGGCCGAAGCAGAAGCACCTGCAAGGCCGGTACCAACAACAATAACATCTATTTTACGTTTATTGGCAGGGTTTACGAGCCTCTGTTCCGCCTTATAATTACTCCACTTCCGGGACAATGGCCCCTCGGGTATTTTCGAATTTAATTTAGCCATATCGTATTTTTTTCTTTATCTATTTAAAAAAGTAAACTGCCACAGGTATTGCAATAAAACCCAGGGTAACGGCAACTGAATAAATATATCCAACAGCTTTAATTATCGGAGTGTAAACCGGGTGGTTAAGCCCCATTGTCTGAAATGCCGACTGAAAACCGTGAATCAGGTGAAACCCAAGCCCTAAAAGGGCTATAACATAAACAACCACAACCCAGCCTATTTTAAACCGTTCAAGCACAAGGGTACCCAAATCGTGGTAGGTTTTGCCATCGTAAACCACATCGTTTACGAAACCATGTTGAAATTTTGCCTTCACATAAAAATCGAACAAGTGAAGAACGAGGAAAATAGCAACAATTACAGCCGTGTGTACCATGTACTTAGAAAAGAACGAAGTTTGCTGGTTATTGCCAATTTTATATCCGACAGGCCGTGCAATCCAGTTTTTCAGGGTAAGTATTGCTGCATACAGAATGTGCAAAAAAATGCCCCCAAAAAGCCCTATTTCCATGGCCTTAACTACAGGGTTTGTGCCCATAAAGTGGGCTGCCTTGTTAAAAGCCTCAGTTGTACTGCTAAAAATCAATGCCAGGTTTATTCCCAGGTGCACAACTAAAAAAGCGCATAGGAACAAACCCATCAATGCCATAACAAGTTTCTTTCCTATTGAAAAAGTAAATACGTTGCTCATTATTCAGTTATTTATTTCAGATTTTAAAAAAGAGACGCAAATTTACCTACTGGCAGGTGATTATGCAAGCAAACATTCAGATAAGGATCAATTTAAATTTGATTTAAATAATTAGTGCTTCATCCTTGAGGCCAATTGGGCAAGTAACTGCTTAATTTCCCTGTCGAGCGCACCAAAAAGAATTTTTTCATCAGATGTATATACGAATGCAACATTCAGTAGTATGTTATTAGCCCTAAGTATATCATACAAAAGGTGTTTTTGTACCCTGTACGATTCGCGCATTCTACGTTTTAGCAAGTTGCGGGCAACTGCTTTCCGGTGTATTTTTTTTGGCACCGAAAATAATACCCGCACCGGTGAGTCCTGCTCATCGTCAACTTTCAGGTAAATACATTTTAAATGGCTGCCCCTTAACCACCTTCCATCGGAAAAAAGCCGATCGATTTGTTTTGTCAGGCACAAACGCTCGTTTTTTATTAAAGAGTTGCTAAAGATTGTCATGGCTGCAAGTTAACCAATGTATGTTATTAGGGGGCACTGCCTACTTAATATTTTTAATGTTTTTTTACTGGCAGATTATTCTGGCAAGAATTTTAGCTGAAAACATTAAAATGAAAGTACGGGACAATATTTCCCCTGACAGCATATTTGAAGTCTTTCATAAACAACCACTCGAAAAAAATAACACTAATTTGTTGGCCATAAGCCCGTCGATAATATTTTATTGTATATAAGGTGTTTTTCAACTATTTTTGCGCCGCTTATATTAATTTTTATCAAATGGCTAACAACGAAGATATTTTTAAGAAGATTATTGCACATTGCAAAGAATACGGGTTTATTTTCCAATCGAGCGAAATTTACGACGGCTTAAGTGCAGTTTACGATTACGGCCAAAACGGCTCTGAGCTGAAGAACAACATTAAAAAATACTGGTGGGATTCGATGACCCGCCTGAACGACAATATAGTTGGCATCGATGCAGCCATTTTTATGCACCCCCGCACCTGGGAAGCCTCGGGCCACGTTGGGGCATTTAACGATCCGCTTATTGACAATAAAGATTCGAAGAAACGCTATCGTGCCGATGTGCTAATTGAAGAACACCTCGAAAAAATAGAAGCAAAAATAAACAAAGAGGTTGAAAAAGCTGCCGGCAGGTTTGGAGAAAAATTCGATGAAAAAATGTTCCGGCAGACTAATGAGCGTGTTTCCGGCTACCAACAGAAAATCGACACCACAAAGGCCCGTTTTGTCAAAGCGTTGGAAAACAATGACCTGGCCGATGTAAAACAACTCATTATCGACGAAGAAATTGTCTGTCCTATTTCCGGCACAAAAAACTGGACCGATGTACGCCAGTTTAACCTGATGTTCAGCACACAGCTTGGCTCGGTGAGCGATGAGGCCAGCACAATTTACCTGCGTCCCGAAACCGCACAGGGTATTTTTGTAAACTTTCTGAATGTGCAAAAAACCGGCCGCATGAAAATACCTTTTGGCATTTGCCAGATAGGAAAAGCCTTCCGTAACGAGATTGTTGCGCGCCAGTTTATTTTCCGTATGCGCGAGTTTGAGCAGATGGAAATGCAGTTTTTTGTGAAGCCAGGAACTGAAATGGAATGGTACAACCACTGGAAGGAAGTACGTATGAGGTGGCACAAATCGCTGGGCATGGGCGATGAAAAATACCGCTTTCACGATCATGATAAACTGGCCCACTATGCAAATGCAGCTGCCGACATAGAGTTTAACCTTCCGATGGGATTCCGCGAAATTGAAGGAATACACTCGCGCACCGATTTTGACCTGGGCAACCACGAAAAGTTCTCCGGAAAAAAAATTCAATATTTCGATACCGAGTTAAACAAAAATTATGTCCCCTATGTTGTTGAAACCTCAATAGGCGTCGACAGAATGTTTCTTTCGGTAATATCGAATGCATACACCGAAGAAATTGTTGAAGGCACCGGCGAAGAACGGGTTGTTTTAAAAATACCCCCTGTTTTGGCCCCGGTAAAACTGGCCGTGCTCCCGCTAACAAAGAAAGACGGGTTACCAGAAAAAGCCAGGGAAATAATGGATAAGCTCAAGTTCGACTTTAACTGCCAGTACGAAGAAAAAGACTCTATTGGAAAGCGCTATCGCAGGCAGGACGCTATTGGCACTCCCTTCTGTGTAACAATCGACCATCAAACACTTGAAGACAATACGGTTACCATACGTTACCGCGATACTATGCAACAAGAGCGCATACCCGTTGATAAACTTGAGTTTATTATGGAAGAAAAAGTAAGCATGAAAAAACTGCTAAGAACACTATAATAAGGTATATCTGCACAAACACTGATATTTATTTTGTATTTTTCCCGGCGATTAAAATCTATTAAGTAAAAATAGCCTTTATGAAAACACAAACCTTTGCAGGTAAATTGTTGCCTTACGCAACAGCTGTTGGAATTTTTATTCTTATTGCCCTGGTGTATTGTTCACCAACCATGCAGGGAAAAACCGTTCAGCAGTCCGATGTGCTTATGGCACGCGGCATGCAACAGGAAATGTTTAATTTTCATAAAGAAACAGGCGGATATACCTTATGGACAAACTCAATGTTTGGCGGAATGCCTACATACCAGATTGGCGGGGCTGGTGTGCCGAAATACAATATCTTTGCTTACCTGGCAAATATTGTAAGGTTAAACCTGCCGGAATACAGTGTCGATATTATTTTCCTTTACCTTATTTGTTTTTTTATCCTGCTTGTTGCGCTGGGTGTTAACCCCTGGCTTAGTATTGCCGGGGCAATTGCCTTTGGTTTTACTTCGTACAATTTTATAATTATTGGCGTTGGCCACATTAACAAAGCATTGGTCATAGCCCTTATGCCGGCAATTTTGGGCGGTTTTTTGCTGGTATATAATCAAAAGTATGTAAAAGGGGCAATTCTGTTAATGCTTTCGCTGGGAATTAACCTTCAGTTCAACCATGTGCAAATGACCTATTACCTGTTTATTGCCATAGGCATTTTTCTCATAGTTGAATTTATTTACCACTTAATTGAAAAAAGGGCAAAAGCGTTTATAATATCATCGTTGGTGGCATTAGGGGCATCAATACTTGCACTGGCCCCCAATACCGGCCACCTGCTGCTCACCTACGAGTACAGCAAAGTGGCCAACCGAGGGACTTCGGAACTTACAAAGCACAATAAAGACAACAAAGGTACCGACAAGGAGTACGCACTTAGCTGGAGTTACGGAAAGGCAGAAACCCTGACCTTTTTGGTGCCTAACCTATATGGGGGTGAATCGACCCAAAATTTTACCGAAAAATCGAAAGTATATGAAGCCCTTATTGCCAACCGCATAGACAGGCAACAAGCCCGCGAAATTGTCAGGGCAATGCCCACAACGCTTTACTGGGGAGATCAGCCTGGTACATCGGGGCCCGTTTATCTTGGTGCTGTCGTTTGCTTTTTGTTTGTTCTTGGATTGTTTTTGACAGATTTAAAAACCAGGCTTTGGATTTTGGCGGCAATAATTATTACCGTTTTTCTGTCGTGGGGACGTAATTTTATGTGGTTTACAGATTTATTCTTTAATTACGTTCCCTTGTACAATAAATTCAGGGCTGTTTCATCTATACTTGTAATACCCTCGATACTATTTCCATTAGCCGCATTTTTAGGTTTGAAAAAACTGGTACAGGGCGAAGTTGACAAGACAGGTTTTTTACGTTACATGAAATATGCCTTGGGCATTACAGGGGGTATATTGCTTTTTCTGCTCGCTTTTGGTGGTTCGTTGTTTAGTTTTTCAAGCCCCTACGATGCAAAAATGCTCGAAGCGGGCTATCCCAACTGGCTTGTTGAATCGGCAGAGGCCGAGCGGTTGAGGCTGTTCAGGGCCGATGCATTAAGGTCGCTTGTGTTTGTAATACTAACAGCAACATTGCTTACAGCCTTTTATTTCAGAAAAATTAAATTCGGGGCTTTTGCCCTGTTTTTGAGCTTGCTTGTCGTAACCGATATGTGGGGCATAAACCGGCGTTACCTTAACAACGATAACTTTGTGCCAAAAAAGAAAGCCAACAAACATGTCCCCACAGCTGTTGATTTGCAGATATTAAACGATAAAACACCACATTACAGGGTATTTAATGTAACTATGAACCCCTTTAACGAGTCGCTTACATCGTACTACCATAAATCGATTGGCGGATATCACGGAGCAAAAATAAGGAGGTACGAAGAGCTTATCAGCTACCACATATCGCAACAGAACATGCAGGTAATTAATATGCTGAACACAAGGTATTTTATTTTACCAGGGAAGGACAAACAGCCTTACGCACAGTTTAACGAAGGGGCTTTGGGCAATGCATGGTTTGTAAATAAGCTACAGGTTGTTGAAAATGCCGATGAAGAGTTAGATGCCCTTTATTCGTTCGATGCCCGCCGAACTGCCGTTATCGACAAGCGCTTTATCGAACAGTTTCCCGAATTGGCTTCTATAAAGATAGATACAACCCTACCCGCACAAATCAGGCTTACCAGTTATGCCCCCAACCACCTTGTGTACGAATCGGAAACAGAATCGGGGCAGTTTGCCGTTTTCTCAGAAATATATTATAATTCGGGAAAAGGCTGGAATGCATATATCGACGGGGAAAAAGCTGAACATGTGAGGGTAAACTACGTGCTTAGGGGCATGCTGTTGCCAGCCGGTAAGCATACTATTGAATTTAAGTTCGAGCCAAAACTGTTTTACACCGGCCTGAAAATAGAAGGGTTAAGTTCAATTGTTGTTGTATTAGTAATTATTGGGCTGGCTTTTGTGGGCTACCGAAAACGGTGAATATTCAGGAAAATTCATAAAACAATAAGAATTAAAAAGGCTACCTGAAAAGGTGGCCTTTTTAAATAAAAAAAATGTAGTGACATAATATGGAGTAATCCGAAAATAAAGTTTGTAGTTTTAGTGAACGGTAAACAGTCTATTAGTTTAAGGTTTAAAATTTAAGTGGAAAGTTAACGGTTAACAGTCTGTTAGTATAAAGTATGTGTAGTGCTTAAATAATTATCAATTCGCCATTCTCAATTCAGGATTCACCATTAATAAATCAATGTATTATATTGAAATACATACACTTACCCCTTAATCCCTTAAAGGGGTACCCTTGCTCGGAATATGTTCATACTTATTATTCTCAAAATCATCAGCCTAAAAGCCTGACAGTCTAAAAACCTGATACAAATCTAAATTCACTATTTAATTATTAAAACCGTCCGTGCCTGAAGTAATAAATAAAAAACCTGAAAAAAATCCGGATATGATTTAACAAAGTAGTTCCCAAACCATAATTTTTAACCATTATAACAAAACGTTCTTTAAGCGACGGGAAAATGGTTTTTTTAGAACGTCCCCCATCAAGAAACCTCGAGATTATGAGTTTGGTGTTTACAATTCGTCGTGCCTTTTTCAGACAGTTTATTTCCCAATCGATATCGGAAGAACAGGAATATTCTAAGTTGTAATAAGGTGCTATTTCCCTTTTTGGCAGGAAAGATTGATGGCACACCAGCATTCCCATTTTAAGGCTTTTCCAGCTTAAATCTGCCGGGGCAGAATGCCTCCTGAGCCCAACATCGTTACCAGCCTCACTAAAGACCATCGTTTCGCCGTACAAAATATCAGCATCGGTTTTTGCATAAATATCAGTCAGTTTCTGAACTGTGTCCATATCAAATATTTTATCGCCGGCATTCAGGAACCAGACGAAGGTGCCTTTTGCGTGCGACAAGCCCTTGTTCATGGCATCGTACAGGCCATTATCGGGTTCGCTGAGCCAAAAACCGATTTGGCTTTCATATTTTTTTATCACGTCCAGGGTACCATCTGTCGAGCCCCCATCGATAATAATATATTCAAAATCTTTCGATGTTTGTTCTAGTATTGATAACACAGTTGCTTCGAGCTGCTTTTTTGCATTATATACAACTGTAATAATTGATATTGATGGCTGTGTCAACATTTAGACAATATATCAGAGTATAATCGTATATATCTTTGGGCTACAACTTTTTCGGAATATTCAATAATAGCTTTATTCCTTGCTGCTTCAGATAACTTTACGGAATTAGCATTTTCGAGTAACCATTCTATACCAGTAGCAAGATTATCGGCATCTTTAGGTCTTGCAAGGTACCCGGTCACTTTGTGTTCTATCATTTCGGGAATGCCACCTGTATTAAATGCAGCAACAGGCGTCCCACACGATAACGATTCCATTATAGTGTTAGGCAGATTGTCTTCCAGCGATGGTACAACAAAAATGTCGGCAGCATTGTATAGCATTGCAATCTCTTTCTCCTCGTGCAAATAGGGTACAGATATGTTATCCATTGGAAAATTTACATGCGTACCGCCGGCACCAAAAGTAACCAGCAAATAATCGGTTTTCCCCATTTCTTTGAGCCGTTTTACTGCTTGCAGCAGATATTCGAGGCCTTTACGTTTATCGGTTAGTTTTGCAGCACCGAACAGAATAATTTTTTTATTATGAGGCAAACGGAAGTATTCGCGTGCCTGTATCTTATTGCCGGGTTTGTAAAAATCGGTGTCGATTGGGTTCGGTATACTTAATATTTCGCTTTCCCCAAGTATTTTGCTTCCAGCAGCCTCCGCAGCCAACCATTTACTGCAACCAACAAAAATAAAACCTGGCCTAGAAAACAATTGCATCTTATTTTGGAACAGACGTGCAGATAAATCCGTTTCTGATGGCCTTTTCAGAAAGGGACAATTACCACAGGAAGCAATAAAAGCTGAGCAATTACCAGCATAATGGCAACCACCGGTAAAGTTCCACATATCGTGCATAGTCCAAACAATGGGTTTCCCGGTAAGGCTTAATTTTTTGATTTCACTCAGCGGTAAGAAACCCTGATTTATCCAGTGTATATGAATAATATCGGCTTTTTTAACAAGCTCGTGCCTTGTAATGGAGTTGCCATATATTGCCGATGAGAAAGCAAATCTTTCGGCCTTCGACCTTTCGTAGGGTAAAAACAGGGCCTTCTCAATTGCCAGGTTAAACAAAGCACGATGTTTTCCATAGAATTGCAAAAGAGGATACAACCCATCAACCTCACCCCGATGGTGTTGTACCAATGCTGAGACATCTGCTTCTCCCGATTTCTTAAGGGCATTAAACAAACGTTTAAATGCAACAGCAGCCCCTCCACCCGAAAAATCTTTATTAATTAAGAGTACTTTCACTGTTTTGTTTTTGTGCGAATACAATATTATTAAAATATAAACTTGTATCGCCAGGTAAAAATAATATCTTAATAAGTCCTATTAGGGTAACCGGCGAAACAAATAAAACATTGAACAGTATTTTAAAAAATTTGTTTTTCTCTGGAAGCTTGCTCGAAATATAAAGCATCTGCAATTGGGCCACTACCTGTGAAAAAGTTCCAGATTTATGCATTTCAACAACCGTAAACCCACTATCGTCCAACAATTTTCTCATGCCTTGTTGGGTAAACCTTAAGAAATCATAGGGCATTTCATGTTCGTTCCAGACAAAAGGCGTAGTAACCAGGAATTTACCTCCCGGACGTAACACCCGGTTTGCCTCACTAAGCAAAACTGAAAGGTTTTCAACATGCTCCAGTACTTCTGAACAAAGCAAAGAATCGAAATAATTGTCGGGAAATGGAATGTCTATACCATTAAAGAATAAATCAATATCCTCTTTTTTATGATCGTGTCCCGAAGTATCGACATCAATACCGATATATTCTGTTATATGAACAAATAAATCTTTATAAGGTTTTGAGCCACAACCAATGTCGAGCAGCTTCCCCTGCATTAATGGGGCAAACTTTTTAATAGAAACAAATAAATTTTTCCTAATAAAATAGAAAGGATTTATAAATACACTTATGATGTTTGGTGCAAATAATTGTTTTAAATAAAATTTTCGTAACCACTGTAGCATAGAAATATGTTTTTAACGGTTTGCTGGCATGAGATCGTGGTGGATAGGCGGAGTGCCCACTAATCAGTTAACAGCTTTGGTTTTGGGCAAGGGAAAAACCTACAAATATCTGCCAAACCCCACCATGGCTTATGCCAGCGGATAGGGGCTGGCGAAATAAATTTAATTACCAAAGAGTTCTAATATTGTATTTCATAATGTTTTCGTCAACAGTAATAAGGACTAAATCATCACATTTACTTTGAGCAATCAAAATTCTATCAAAAGGATCTCTATGTATAAATTCTAATGATGAAACAATCAAAGCATGTTCAAAAGATAATTGAATTATTTCAAAACCATTTTCTTCTATTAACCCAAGAAAATGTTTAAATCCCTGTGAATATTTAAATTTGTCAACACTAATCTTTATAGCTATTTCCCATATTGAAGCAAAACTTACGAATTTATTGTTGTTGGGGTCTTCTATGGCTAATTTTGACTTTTTTGAAAGTTTTTCGTCTCCATTTAAAAACCATATTAAAACATGAGTATCAAGTAGTAAATCCATTACATATAATCTTTAAAATCTTCAAGAGGCTCATCAAAATCTGGTGAAGTATAAATCTGTCCTTTAGCACACCCAAATATTGGGATTTTTTTCTTGATTCTTTTGCTTCGTTTGTTCATTAGGAAATCTACAAAGTCATTTACCTCTGTTTTAAGTTCAGTTGGCAAAACACTTATTTTAGTATATAACTGAGTATGTTCCATTTTGTCATTTTTAACAAAGATACTAATCTATTTGAAAAATTACATGAATAATCTTCGAGTTAGTGCGATAAACGCTTGCCCCTAACTAGGTTTTAAGCGCCTTATTCTCAGCAAAAATAATTATATATGGAGACAATAGCCTGCATGGTATCGGAAATAGCTTTAAAGAGTAACTTATTAACTTGATTATGCCGCGAAGCAATTTCGAAGTTCCTGGTTTAGGTTCCAGCCAAATCATTGGTGTTTTCGAATATGACACATCAATATTTTCCAATCCTGCATCAATCAAAATCTTGCGAAGCTTTGGAATTACCATCGACTTTAAGTTGTGGGCTTGAAGTGTTTCCCGATCAAATAGGTACTGAACAAACCCGTTTATCCCGCGAAAATTTGGAATTATTGCCAACAACCGGCCGTTCTCTGAGAGCAAACCGACATGCCGCATCAAAACATCGCAGGTATCTTCAAAATGCTCAATAAAGCCATACGAGAAAACCAAATCGTACCTTAGCCCACTCTGAAACACAAAAAAATCCGACTCAATACATTGAATGGTGTTTTCTGCAATGCCATAAAATTGTTCAACTTTATTAACTAGGGTTTTATCAATATAAAAATCCAATATGGAAACCTCGATCCCAAATTTTTTATTAAAATATGCAGCTATCTCGCCTGGAAAACCACCAATTTCGATAAAACTTTTTGCATCTTGGAGTTTCTTAATATGTTTCCCAAACAACTCTTTGTCGGGCAACTTTTTAAACTCGTAGTTTTTCCAGTAATTCGACCAGTATTCCCTATCTGTTAAGCTTGTCATTTTTTGTTCATTTTTATAATTAGCAGATAAATATGGTTTTGGGATTTTTACATAAGAAACTAAACCAGTATTTTTCCCACAAACAAAATGCGGTTTTCTTCCAGCTTTTCTTCAAGTTCAATACGAAAATGCTTCGCGAACTCTTCCCTGAACCAATAAATGGTGTGCCATTCTTTAATGTTAAACTTGTTTCTGTAATTAAGGATTTTAGTTAACACTTATTTCGTTATTTTCTATGCAATGATGGTCATCATCGATTTAATATTTTCAAATTTCGATTCGTTTAAAAGCATCGATATAACTCTTTTCCGAAATGTTACAAATATTAATATTTCGAGTAGCAGCATAATCTTCTATAATATGGTAATTTCTAAATGTAATTGCCAGTGATTCAAACTGTTGATATAGTTTAATCGGTTTTCCGGTAAAAATATCTTTAATAATTATTAATTCAGATGTACCATTATTATAAAAATGAGTTTTTCGGTAACAAACATTGTTATTGTTATCAACTACTAAGTCCTCGTGCCAGCTGTGATCGGTTCCTGCTATATATATTTTTTTAAATCCCATATTTATAGTTACTATAAGGGCGGGTATCAGAACATTCTGTGGACGTGGTATCCCCAGCCTTAGCCTGAATAATAATTTCGATAGGCCCGTCAATCCGGTAACAGTGGTTTTATTATACCAGATAATCTTTATGTTTTTATTTGTCTTGAACTGCTTAATAATATTACCAGACTTTTTTGCTTCGTAGGGCAAGAAAAAATATAACGGCCATGTAGTTTTGCTTATAATAGCAGACCTGACATCATTACAGATCTTATTTGCTGAGGCAACAGGATTATTGTCGTTCCAAAACTGGGGATCGGCCATTATATAATATTCCGGTTTCATTTTTTCATAAATATCGCTTGTTGCAAAACCATTTACAACCATAAAAGATTTACCGGGAAAAAAATTTTCGCCTTTTATAAGCGTATCGTTCAGCGAAGGGCCGTTTCCAAGTATTATCAATTCATCTGCTTTTGTTTTGGAAGATTTATAATTAAGT
>JAFGQZ010000107.1 GCA_016935435.1 Bacteroidales bacterium | reverse complement strand
ATTTCCTCACGCGCACCCTTAAATTATTCGCTTAGCTCATGAGATCGCTTCGCTAAGTTCCCTAAAGGGAACAGCGCGTTTGGGGTTTCCCTTCAGGGGATTGAGGGGTGAGTGTGAGGGTTTCATCTATTACTTTTTTTCTTAACTAAACGACCGAAAACTGTAAAAACAAAATCCCGCAAGACAGGCGGGATTTAATCAACAGAAATGGTTATGCACTGTTTTTATTCTTCAATGGTTTGTTTAACCATGCGTTTTTCGGCATATTCTGCCATAAACTTGTCCATTTGTTCAAAAAGGTAATCGATATTGAGGGGCTTGGCGAAAAAACCATCGCAGCCTGCATGGTAGCAGTCGTCTTCCTCGTTGTTCCATGAATTTGCAGTTTGCATAAATACAGGAAGATCCGGATAAAGTTTTTTGATATGTTTGAGTACGTCCAGCCCGTTTAACTCTGGCAGTTGAATATCCAGCAATACCATATCGACCATTGAATGGTTAATGACTTTTTCATATGCTTCACGGCCATTTTTAGCCCAAACAATTTGAATTCCGGTACGTTTTTCCAGCAATAATTGAAGATACCTGAAGTTGATAGGATCATCCTCAGCTATCAGAACGGTATAGTTCGACCAGTTATAAAGCATTTTGACAGTTTTGGATTTGGTTTTAGGGTTGTTTACGTAAACAGGGCTGTATTGATGCACAAAAGTGATGAACGATAGTTAAAACTAAACTAACATTATCCTGATTATGATAAAAAGTAATTTCGTGGACAAAATTAGCTATTTCATCTATATTTTTTGTGTTGCCTGATGAAATATCTTAACTTAACCTTAAACAATACGTTACTATCATTAGTTATTATTAAAAAGATAAACATTAATTTAAAATTAGGTAATATGAGGAATTATTTGAACGCAGCAGCAGCTACCTTATTATTGGTATTGTTTTCATCGGGATGTGAATTGTTGGATTTGGTGGATATTGAATTCAACTCGGACGAACAATCGGCAAATGTTGTTATTGAGCCTAATACTGCCGGGACTTATGTAGAACAAGAGGAAATTGTTACTACCGATATAAAAGGGCAAATTCAGGATAATGGTGGTTCTTTTGATCAATTATCAAAAATTACAATTTCAGATATTACCGTTAGCCTCGTTTCGGGTGCAACAAACCTCGATGCTTTTAAATCGTTTGAAATTACTATTAAAGCCGACGGGCTTGAATCAAAGAAAATTGCCTGGATGGACGATGTTCCTGCCGGAGTAACCTCGGTTGAGCCAAACCACACTCCGGATAACCTTAAAGACTACATTGGGAAGGATACTTATGTTGTTACATTTATTGGAGAACTGCGCGAAGACACTACAGAAGATATAACATTAAAAATTAGTGCACATTACAGCATAAAACTATAGCAGCATATAAGTTTTGTTTTTTTAAAGGGCTTTTTACTTCTGTAAAGAGCCCTTTTATTTTAAAAGAAAACCAAACCCTGCTTTTGGGGCGTTTTTGGTGAACAACTTGTTTTTGTAGTTGTTTACTACTAAAAACTAAACCTTTAGCTATATGTTTACATTAAAAATTGGCGAAAAAGCACCCGATTTTGTTTTGAAAGCTACAAATGGAAAAACCTACAAGCTTGACGACTTTAGCGGCTCACCAGTACTTGTTGTCTTTTTTACATGCAACCATTGTCCTTATGTAATTGGTTCTGATGAGCTGACACGCCAGGCAGCCGAAAAATTTATGCCCAAAGGAACTGCTTTTGTGGCCATAAATTCGAACAGTGCCAACACTTATGCCGAAGATAGTTACGATAATATGGTGAAACGAATGGAAACTTTGAAATTCCCCTGGGTTTACCTGCATGATAGTACACAGGAAACGGCAATAAAATATGGTGCCCTGCGAACCCCGCATTTTTATGTTTTCGACAAAAACAGGAAATTGGTATATACCGGCAGGGGAAACGATAGCCCCCGCGACACAACTAAACTTACAGTTAACGATTTGGAGCGTGCATTGGAAGAAATTACAGCAGGCAAACAAATAAGTGTGCCGGTAACAAACCCTATTGGGTGTAATGTAAAATGGGAGGGCAAAGATAAACACTGGATGCCTGCTGAGGCATGTGATTTGGTTTAATTTTAAATAAAAACACCTAACCTGAAAAAAAATTAAAATGGTTAATAACTATTTTTCGCCGAAAAACGAAAATGTTTAATATTGCATAAAATCAAACGTTTTTCGAATGAAAACACTTAAACTAACAGCAATTTTGATGATGGCCCTTACGTTGTCGTCGTGCAAGTTTTTCAGGCAGCATAAATGGTTTAGCAAGGACATTGACACAATGGTATATACAGAAGAAGAATATGCTGAGCCATTAGCCGATACTATGGCAATTGAAACAATTGAGCAGGAAACCGAGCCGATAGTTTCGCCATTTACAGAGAAAGATGTGGCTTATGGTTACGGCAGCGAAAGGTTTTACATGGTTGTCGGTAGTTTTTTAAGCGAACAGCTGGCAAAAAAGTATGCAACAAAAATTCAGGATTTAGGTTATTCCCCTCAAATAATTTATTCAAGTTCGTTAGGGTATTATCGTGTATCTGCAAGGTCTTATGATAATTTCAACACTGCAGTTAACGATATTTCAAATTTTCGCGATAATGTTACCCCAAGGGCCTGGGTGCATGTGAAAAAGTAGTTTTATTCTTTTGGGCTAAATAAGAATAAGATTAAGGCTGTCCAGCTTTTGGGCAGCCTTTTTTTTTGTTGATGGTACTTAGCTCCCCCCTGTCATAAGAAACAAGGGCTGAAACTCAAAACTTTTATAATGCGGCCTAAGCCTGTCGGTATTGTAATGCCTCTTAATATCGATTTTTTTATTTGTACTGGTAACCACATCAATAGGGGCATTGTCGTAGCGCCCGTTCCTTAAAACAACCAGGCGGCCATGAATACCTTTTAAGATTAAATCGAGTGCCAGGTTCCCGTATGCCATAGGCACAATAGAATCGATAGCGTCCGGATCGCCACCTCTGACGAGGTAGCCCAGTTGCTGGTAAATTACGTTTATCTTTTTCCCGTTATTGTAATTTGGCGAAAGTTCTTTTATTTTCATCGAAACTAAATCGCCAATGCCTCCTAGTTTTGCGTGTCCGTAAGCATCTTTTTCAAGCGAACGGTATATCATATCAGTATCGCCTGCAAGCATAGCCCCTTCCGATACTATTGCAACAGAATATTTACTGGGGTTTTTGTTTCTGTCTTCAACCAACAATTGGGTAAGTTTATCAACATCGAATTTATGCTCGGGTATAACACACCGGTTTGCGGCACCTGCCATAGTTGGTATCATGGCAGTAAATCCGGCATATCGCCCAAACACTTCTAAAATAAGAATACGCTCGTGCGAACCGGCCGATGTACGAAGGGTGTTGCACATTTGTATGGTACGTGTTACACAGGTACTAAAGCCAATGCAGTAGTCGGTGCCAGGCACATCGTTGTCCATTGTTTTGGGTATTGCAACCACTTTTACCCCTTCGGCATATAAACGCACTGCATAACTTAATGTATCGTCGCCACCAATGGGTATAAGATAATCGACCCCTAGAAACTCCAGGTTTTTAATAATTTCCGGTGTTAAATCGTTAACCTCGCTGGTGTATTTGTCCTTATATTGTTCCGGAACATCGGCCTTTGGAACATGGCTGGGGCGTGTGCGCGAAGTGTGCAAAAAGGTGCCCCCTGTACGCCCGGCTTTATTTACTATTTCTTCGGTAAGAACTAAACATCTGTCGCTGTTATCGGCACGTTTGTCGCGTTCAAATTCCAATATGCCAGCCCATCCTTTGCGCAGCCCTATTACCTGGTAGCCTTCGTGAATGGCCCTTATGGTTATTGCCCTTATAGCCGGGTTTAAGCCTGGCACATCGCCCCCTCCGGTTAGTATTGCTATAGTGCCTTTTTTCTTTGTTTCTGCCATAGGATTTTGTTTTAAGTTTTGGAGATGGTAAAATATACTAAATCTTTTAAAAACCTGCAAAGAATGTAGTTCAAAATAAAACCCTGAATATTCTAAAGGTTTTGCACGAAGGATGAAAAAAGTTTACGAACTGCCATAAGAAACCCACTGCCAGCCTTGTGCTTAAAGTTAATGTTTTAGAATAAACTAAAAGCTTGCTTAAGCTAGGCTGTGTTTTTCAGGAATATTGATAATAGCAACAAAGTATTCGGAAACTTTAAGTCTTCAGCATAATTGATGCTTTTGCTACTACAATCCTTTATTGCCGGGAACTTGTATATATAATTAATGCCGGCATAATCGGAGGGAATCGGCTATGCCAGACAGACAATGAATTCCGAAATATTCTAATTTTAATATCCGCGGTTAAGAATTACCGATTTAATGGTGCGAACGAATAACAGCAAGTCGGACTTTAACGACCATTTTTCGATATACTCGATATCAAGTTTCATCCATTTTTCAAATACCACATCGTTGCGGTTAGGAATTATCTGCCATGTACAAGTGATACCTGGTTTAACCGATAGGCGCCTCAGCTGCCAATCTTCGTATTGCGACACTTCGGAAGGCAGTGGCGGGCGTGGGCCAATTAGCGACATATCGCCCCATAATACGTTAAACAATTGTGGTAGTTCGTCGATACTTGTTTTTCGCAGGAAACGGCCTATAGGGGTAATTCTCGGATCGTTTTTAATTTTAAAAGCAGGGCCATCACTTTCGTTCAATGCTGCAAGTTTTGCCTTTAGTTCTTCGGCATTCTGAACCATTGTGCGGAATTTATAAATATAAAACTGGCGCCCATGCAGCCCCACACGTTTTTGTTTAAACAGGGCCGGGCCTTTCGAAGTAAGCTTAATAATAGCTGTTACAATTAAAAATACCGGCGAGAGCATAAATATAAGTAAGGCTGCAATAATAAAATCGCTTATCGACTTCCATGCCCACCTGAACGAATTATTCGGAGTGTTTATGAATGTCAGGAAGGATGTGCTTTCAAGGTGGGTAAGTTTTGTCTTTGGAATATCCAATGCAACAACATTGCTTTTCACTTTAAGTGTAACACCCAGTTCCTTACAGCTTTCAATGAGTTTGTCAACTTTTTCCAGATCGACTGTTTTTTTGCAATATAAAACTTCGTCAACAATATCAACTTTAATGAAATTTCGAATGTTCGAACGCTCAGGCAGAACTCTTATTAATGGAGAATATGTTGACCTGATATGCTTAGAGTCGCTGAAAATTGCAACAATGCGATAGCCCCATTCTTTGTGGTCGAGTATGCTGTCGATAATTTGCTCCGATTCTTTGTCGGCAATAATTATAAGGTTATGGATATTGTGCCCGTTGGCGCGGAAAGTTTTCACAAACCTGAATGTTACAAGCCTGAGCGCAAACAGGAAAATCCAGTTAATAGCAGTGAAACATAATATAAAATAATGGCTGAAACTTTCGAATTGAAAAATATGCTTATAGAGCAATAGCACAAAAAGGCCTACAAGGTTAAAGTTTAATATCCGAAAGAAAATTGAAAGATACGAACGTGAACGGGGTATCTGGGCGAGGTTTGTGGTTTTTATTAATATTGCCCATGTAGGTATTACCAATAGCAGCATATAAATATACTCGTTGGTAAAAATAAAGTATTCGGGGGCAATAATATTGGTTGCAAAATACGCTATAAAGAAAGAGATGATGGCTGTAAGCACATCAAAAAACCTTTGAATGAGTTTAGCTTTGTTGCGGATTAGGGTTTTTAACGGTTTCATGTTTCAATGAATTACTGTCCCAAACTTACGCACACTAAAATAAATGGCCGTTTTTTTTTGATGAAGTGATGCGATTAATAGGTAAAGGGGGTGTTTTGGGCCGGTACTTATTGACATTTTCCGGTAGCGATGGTCTCCAGTATATTTTTTTGCAATGAAAAAACTATTCGCTTATCTGTTGAAAAAAAATATTTTTTTAATATTTGGTTTATATAAAAACAGCCATAAATGGCCTATTTTAGCAGCGAATAATGCTTAAGCCTGTTTTGACGGATATAGTTTATTGGAAATAAATTCATTGTTAAAAATGAAACATTCGTCAACAAAAAGCGTTAATTCATCAAAAAAACTACAAACATAAAACTACTAACTTTTAAAAAATGGGAAAAAGATTGATTATTTTGAGTGGGATTATTTTGAGCATGATCCTTCTGGGGGCTGGAAATATAATGGCAACTACCTATTATGTTTCGAATTCGGGCGACAATGGCAATAATGGGACCTCTAAAGCAACTCCGTGGCGTACGCTTGCATACCTAAACACTAAAACTTTTGCACCTGGCGATTCTATTTTATTTGAAGCCGGGGGAATATGGCGCGAAACATTACGCATACAACAATCGGGCAATAAAACAAATCCTATTGTTTATTCAAGCTATGGCATTGGCAAAAACCCGGCTATTTATGGTTCGAACCAGGCCATTAACTGGACACCTACCGGTACTGCTAATGTTTGGCAGACCGGCACAGCACTTACAAATTTTTCGCAGGAGTATTATTCTGCCCGCATGTTTTTTATCGAAAACGATTCGGTAAGCTGGGGCAGGTTCAGGACATACAGCGAAGGTTTCACAAACCTCATCCAGGATTTGGACTACACTGTCAGTGGCAATGTACATTACATATACTCAACTACCGATCCAAACACACAATACGAATCGGTAGAGGTAACACAAAGGAGCTATTGTATTCAGACCGACAGGACCAGTTACCTGCACTTAATTGGAATCGACCTGAAATTTGCCCGTTTAAGCGGCTTCTTTGCAGGTTATCCCGAATACCGGGGAGTGGCAGGCCTGGTTTTCAAAAATTGCAACATTGCCTATATCGGCAGCAAAGGCAGCGGATATGCATACGGCATTGAAATATGGCATTCAAATTCGCTCATTGAAAACTGCAATTTTAGCGATTGCGGCCGAAGGGCTATTTCCATGAACCTTTACAGTGCAAATTTCCCGGCCGGACAGGAAAGGGTTGTTGACAATGTTATTATCCGCAACAACACCTTTAAACGCGGATATCATACCACCGGCCTCGATTTGGCTTGTAACCGCGGCGCTGGCGATACAATCCGTAATATTTATTACTACAACAACCTGCACGACGATTCGGAATTTGACGCTATCGGAAACGGGCTAACATCGAACCAGGCATTTATTTATACTGTTGCCGGCGACTATGTGAACAACATTGTAATTGCCAATAACATTTTTATTCAGGCTACTGCCAGGAGCATACTAACTATGGGGTGCGACACAATACGCATGTGGCACAATAACATTATTGGCCATAACCCAAATATTACCGAGCATCCGTATGGCAACGTGGCCCTTAATGGCACAAAACGTGTCGATTACCGTAACAATATTTTGTACGATAACCTTCCGAACAATAATTTGTATAATTATGGACTGCACGCATGGAACAGCAACACCGATTACTTTCAGCGCGACAATAACTTGTATTTTTCTGAAAATCCAAAAACCGACAGGTGCTTCACCAGCGTTTTTGTTAAATCCGAAAATAGAAACTATTACTATACAACTGCTGTATGGAACAATTTCAGGACCAAGTTCCCCGATCTGGAAATTAACTCGCCGATGCCACAAAACCCGCAGTTTATAAATTACGGGCAAAACGATTTTCGCCTGGGCGAAAACTCGCCGGCAATAAATGCCGGCACCATGCTTCCATACGTTGTTGTTACCGACCCTTATGGTGTAAAGGATACATTAAACAAATACGATTATAACGGAAACATCAGGAACAGGGCAACACCTTCGATTGGTGCATTCGATGTGCTGCCCGATGCAGGGGAAAACGATATTTTGTATTTCGAACTTCCGCAACAAAGCTCGCAAGCTGCTATTAACAGTACAAACCATACAGTAAGCATAGTGGTTGCCAAAGGTACCGATGTATCAAAGCTAACACCTTCAATAGTTGTCAGCTATCAGGCCAGCATATCGCCGGCATCGGGCGTGCAGCGCAATTTTACAACTGCCCAGGATTATACGGTTACTGCAAGCGACGGCACCCCGCAGGTTTGGACTGTTACTGTTACTGTAGGCAGTTCTTCTGCAAACGATATTACAGCATTTACTGTAAGCGGACAGGAAGGGGCATCAACAATTAATGCCACAGCACATACGGTTACAGTGAATGTTCCATACGGTACAAATATTACCAGCCTTGCGCCAACTATAACAGTAAGTGCCGATGCAACAATTTCACCGGCAACAGGGGTGGCCCGCAATTTTACCACACCACAAACCTATACTGTAACTGCTGAGAACGGTAGCACGCAGTCGTGGACAGTTACTGTTGTTGTTGGTGAACAACCACCTGTAGAAGAAAACAATTTACCTGTAATTGAATTGTCGTATGAACAAACAGCCCTGAAAGGCCTTGTTTATACCCTCGATGCCAGCGATAGTTACGATGCCGACAATGAGCCGCTTTCTTTTAGCTGGAGCATACCGGCTGAGTTTTCAGTATCGTCGTTAACAGAACCGGTTGTTTCGATTCTCCCAACCGAAAATACAAGCGAAAGGGTTTACAACCTGGTATTAAGTGTTAGCGATGGCAAGGCTACCGTACAGAGTAACTTTAGTATAGGGGTTTACCGCTTTAACCCTAATGCGGTTGAACTTAATGTAGTAGCGATTGAGGCAAGCGATTATGAAGCTGGTAACGAACCGGAAAAAATTATCGACAACGATCAACAAACCAGGTGGTCGGCCGATGGCGATAATCAGTACTTAATATTCGAACTTGAAAAGCAAGCTTTTGTTTCGCATTTCGAAGTTTCGTTCCATAGTGGCGAAAGCAGGACATCGTATTTCGATATTTATGCTTCAAACGATCAGGCTGAGTGGGAACTTATACTAAACAACAGCACCTCTTGCGGGTTCTCTCCAAACATGCATACTTTTGGGTTCCCCGAAACAAAATCGTCGGTAAAATATAAGTATATTAAACTAGTGGGCCGTATGAACTCCGAAAATACATGGAATTCATATAACGAGCTTAAAATTTTCGGTGAATATGCAACTACCTCGCCAGTACAAGGGCAGGCTAAAAACGACAGTAATTTTGAAGTTTTCCCCAATCCGTCGTTTGGCGAGGTGTTTGTTCGTACCGGCAAAGAGTCAAGCCTTAAAGTTATAAGTCTTACCGGAAATGTGTTGTACGAACAGGAGAACCTGGTTGACATATCGAAAATCGATTACAGTTTTTCAACACCAGGCATGTACTATATTGTTATTACCGATACAAACAATAACACATATACACAAAAATTAATTATTAAATAAATTCTCTGACACCAAACAAAGGCCCATTGACAATTGCGCAATGGGCCTTCTGTTTTTAAACAGTATAACTGCTAATGTAATTATCGGGGGGCAGAGGCATAAAACCAATTACCGGTGCTCGAGAGATTTCGCTTAGTATAATAATATCTTAAGTCAAGCTTTTTTTTCGTGCCTTTTATTCTGTTGCAATGCAAAACCAAAGCTATTTCTTATCTTTACTTACAAATCAAACTAAGCATTATTTTATACATAAAACTTACAGGCATAGAACCCCAATACCAGGCAATATGATAAAACTTAAAACTATACTTAAGACCCTATCAATTGTTTATCTTGCTTTTTCAATAGCAGGCTGTAAAACAGAAACAGCCAGGGCAACAACATATTATGTGAGTAACAGGGGCAGCGACAACGCCTCGGGAAAATCGCCCGCCACAGCATGGAAAACAATAGAAAAAGTGAATTCGAGGAAATTCTCCCCCGGCGATTCTGTATTGTTCGAAGCCGGAGGGGTTTGGCGCGAAACATTACGAATTAACAAATCGGGGGCGCCCGGTAGTTATATTGTTTATTCACGCTTTGGTGTTGGTGCAAACCCCCAAATATTAGGTTCGGTAAAAGCAGCAGACTGGAGCAAAACCGGCACTGCCAATATATGGAAAACCAGTACAGCAATTACAAACTTTTCGCAGGAACACTATGCAGGCAGAATGTTTTTCGTTAAAAACGATTCGGTTGCATGGGGCCGTTTTGTGGGTTTCGATAATGGCTTTTCGAATTTAACCAGCGAATTCGATTATACGGTAAATGGCACCGTACACTACATATTTTCGGTTGGCGACCCTAACAGCTTATATGAATCTGTAGAAGTTGCACAGCGCAAATTTTGTGTTCAGACCGATAATACAAGTTACATCGAAATGAACGGCATCGATCTGATGTATAGCAGGTATAGTGGCTATTTTTCGGGCTACCCGGAATACAGGGGGGCATCGAATTTAATTATACGCAACTGCAATATCGGATATATCGGACGAAAAGGCAGTGGTTATGCCTATGGTATAGAAATGTGGCATTCAAACTCAATTGTTGAAAACTGTACCATTACCGATTGCGGGCGAAGGGCAATATCAATGAACCTCTATAATGTGCCTTTCCCCCCCGGGCAGGAAAGGGCGATAAGCAATGTAGTGATACGCAACAATGTTTTTAAAAGGGGATATCATACAACAGGGCTCGACCTGGCTTGTAACAGGGGCTCTGGCGATACTATCCGGAATATTTATTACTACAATAACATACACGACGACTCGGAGCTCGCTGTAACCCCCGAAGATGAAACTTCAAACCAGTTGTTTCTATACAACATTGCCGGCGATTATGTGAACGAAATTTACGTGTACAACAACATTTTTATTAAAGCCACAGCACGCAACATACTGGCTATGGGGTGCGACTCGCTATATTTTTGGAACAATACCTTTGTTGGCCACAACCCTAAAATTACTGCACACCCTTATGGCAATGTTACCCTTAACGGTACCCGTAACCTCGATTACAGGAACAATATTCTGTATGACAATCTCCCTAAAAGTAAAATCTATAATTACGGCTTGCATGCCTGGGGCAGCAATACCAATTATATAGAACGCGATTATAACCTCTATTTTTCCGAAAATCCCCAGACCGACAGGTGCTTTACAAGCATTTATGTAAAAGAAGAAGATCGAAATTATTATTACACTACAACAGTATGGAACGAATATCGCTATAAATTTCCCGGCTACGACAAAAACTCCCCCAGGCCGCAAAATCCCGCGTTTATCGACTATAAAAACCATAATTTCAGGCTGACAGAAAACTCGCCTGCTAAAATGTCGGGCACTGCGGTTGAAAAAATAATTAGTGTTAACCAAACAATTATTGATACATTAGGCATATACGATTTTTCGGGGGCTTTGCGCAGCAAAACTTCACCATCGATCGGGGCTTTTGAGTAAATAACTGTTAGAAATTATTATCTAAAGAAACCAACAAAACAAAATCAAATGGGCAAGAAATTTTTTATTGCAAAGGGTGTTTTTCTGTGTTGTATATTGGCAAACCTGAATGCCACAACCTATTACCTGTCGAACAATGGCAGTAACGACAACAATGGAATTTCACCAAATACAGCTTGGCAAACGCTGGCACAACTTAATTCGCAGGCCTTAAACCCTGGCGATTCGGTTTTGTTTGAAGCGGGTGGTATCTGGAGGGGAACCTTACAGATTAAAAAATCAGGTATAAAAGAGGCCCCCATAGTTTATTCGCGCTATGGTTCTGGCAAAAATCCGGCAATATATGGCTCAAGGCTTTCAGAAGGCTGGTCAAAAACCTCAGTGCCAAATGTCTGGCAGGCAAATACGGAAATGAACAACATTTCGCAGGAATATTTTCCGGGAAGAATATTTTTTGTAAAAAACAACACTGTTAGCTGGGGAAAATTAAGGCCATACGATGCCGGCTTCTCAAACCTTGCCAATGACTACGACTATACAGTATCCGGATCGGTGCATTATATTTATTCCCAATCCGATCCAAATTCGCAATACGATGCAGTGGAAATAGCCCAACGCGACTTTTGTATTCAAACCAACCGTATCAGCTACATTCATATTATTGGCATCGATATGCACTATGCAAGGTTGAGCGGTTTCTTTGCCGGCTACCCCGAATATCGTGGTGTTGAAGGACTGGTTTTCAAAGATTGCAATATCGGGTATTTTGGCGACAGGGGCAGCGGCTATGCTTATGGGATTGAAATCTGGCACTCAAATTCATTAATAGAAAACTGCAATTTCAGCGATTGCGGACGAAGGGCAATATCGCTTAACCTTTACACAGCCGATTTTCCTGCCGGACAGGAAAGGGTTGTCGATAATTTAATTATCCGCAACAACACGTTTAAGCGCGGTTACCACACCACAGGCCTCGACCTTGCCTGCAACCGCGGCGCCGGCGATACCATACGCAATATTTATTATTACAACAATATCCACGACGATTCGGAGCACCAGGTTATTGGCGACCGCGAAACTTCGAACCAGGCATTTATTTATACTGTCGGGGGCGATTATGTCAATAATATTGTACTGGCCAACAATATTTTTATTAATGCTACCGGTACTAATATACTGGTAATGGGTTGCGATACCGTTCGTATGTGGCATAACACCATAGTGGGGCATAACCCTAACATTACCGATCACCCCTATGGAAATGTTGCCATTCACGGAACCGATAACCTCGACTACCGAAACAATATTTTGTACGATAACCTTGCCGACAATAACCTTTACAATTACGGGCTACACTCGTGGAGCAAAGTTACAAACTATTTCGAACGCGACTATAACCTCTATTATTCCGAAAACCCAAAAACCGACCGGTGCTTTACCAGCATATATGTAGAATCGGAAAACCGTAACTATGCATACTCAACAGCTGTGTGGCAGAATTACCTGAACAAATTCACCGATTTCGACCAGCACTCACCCGTGCCCCAAAACCCTCAGTTTATCGATTATGAAAACCACGACTTCAGGCTGGCCGACAGCTCTCCCATTAAAACTGCCGGTACAGTTTTGCCCCATATTAAAGTTGTTGATCCTTATGGAAAGGCCGATTTTATTAATAAATTCGATATTGGCGGCAACCTTCGCGGTACACCACCCTCCATTGGTGCATACGAGTATGGGGCAGCTGCCCCGGGCAAAACAAATTTTGGGCTGATGTTTGTGCCAAACCCGGCATCCGATTTTGTTTCACTATTTGTCGATGAAAAACTTTCGGGAAATACTTATACCGTAAAATTGTATAGCATGTCGGGCCAACTGGTCAACCGGTTCTCGGTATATATCGACGATTCGGCAACATTGCCGGTGGCCGATATAGCTTCGGGGGTTTACCTTGTAGAAATGTCTTCAAATAATACAACCATACAGAAAAAGCTTATAATTGCCCGATAAATATCATTTCTGCTTTTTGCCATACTTTAGAATTTGGCCATGGAAAAGCATTATAAGCAATAATTTTCTTGTTTATATTGAAATGTTAGCCACAATTAGGGCAACACTTTAAGAAACAATTGACATTATTTAAATTATGATTGATTTAAAGAAATACAACCAGCGACTTTTAGCAATTCTAGGTACACTTGCTTGTCTAGGATTACTGATTCTTATTTTAATAGGATTGTTCGACTTTATATCGAGGCGAATAAGAAGTAATTGGACTACTAAAAATGATTCCGGTATTGTAATAAATCAAAATCAGGTCATTGATACATCTGTATTTTCTTTTTCTCAAGAAATAAGTATTTTGGAGCCTTACCAACTTGATACAGCAAAACCAGTTTTTATAATTCCAATTGGACAAAAAGACCAGACAACAAAGAGAATTAAAGTAATGACTGCCGGGATAGGGTTTAGTTCATCTGAAGTTGAAGAATATTATTATTCTAGTTTCAGTGGGCTTTACAACAACTTTGTATTAATTGACTATCTAAGAGATATTCGAAAACCTATCTTTTCTACAAAGATTGCCTTAACAGAATGGGCGTATATGAAAATTGATGAAACTCAGCTAATTCTATTTAAGGGCACGAACAAAGATTTAAATGAAGATGGCAGATTAAACGATGATGATTTTCAGAGTCTGTTTATATTCAATGTAAAGACTCTTGATACAAAGGAACTTAGTTTTGATAATCAAACTGTCCGCGAATTTGAACCACTCAAGATGACAAATAAAATATATGTTCGGACTGGAAAAGATATCAATCTGGATAAGCAATTTGAATCTAGAAAAGAACCGACTGATTTATATTTCTATGATGTTGCTACAGGTGAGAGTGAAACTTTAGTTCCTGAGAATATTAAAAAGAAAATCCAAGAGATACTTAACAATTAACTGTGGCTAACAATATAGTCAATAAGGGTTTCGATGTTATGCGCGAAGGGTTGTAACCCGCTTCAACTTTTAGTGTACTGAAATGTTTAAATGGCCTTCATTTGCCGGATAAGCCCGCTAAATTATGTCTCTTTATGTAAGGAAATGGCAAGTTTACCAAAATATGCAAAAAAAAAGTTTCATCATACAAAGAATCTCTAACTTTGCGCAACTGTTTTTGTCTTTAAAATAAAGTAAAAAGAATGCTTTTCGCTTTTATTTGCCTTAAGTCCTGCCCAAATAACAACATGCTGTACAAACACAGTAGTTGGAGGCATTCAATTCGTGGCCCGATCATTCAAAATCCAATTTAGAACATACTTTATGAAGAAAATTATCAAAGTAATAAGCCTGGTAATCAATAGTATTTTACATCCTTCGCATGTATCAATCATTTTCAGGGATTTATCGAAAATACTGCCCACTCCCTTGCCGGACGAGGTTCACCTTAATGCTGCCATAAACTGGCTTTGCAAATCTCAGGATGCAGCCAAGCTTGGCGGTTGTGCAGGGGTATATACATTTGAAAAAGGATGGACAGGCCCTTATCCCGAAACAACCGGGTACATTATACCAACATTTATTCAATATGCCGAACTTACCGGAAAAACCGAATATGTTGATAGGGCAAAACGAATGGGCGACTGGGAAATTAGCATTCAGCTTTCATCGGGGGCCGTAAGAGGAGGCGTTGGTATAAACGAATACCCAATAGTTTTTAATACCGGACAGGTAATGCTCGGCTGGGTGGCCCTCTATAAAAAAACCCAGGCAAAAAAATACCTCGATGCTGCCGTGAAAGCATCAGAATGGCTGGTTTCAAATATGGACGACGATGGAAAATGGAGCAAAAACACCTTTAACAACATCCCACATGCTTACAATGTAAGGGTTACCTGGGCCCTGCTAAAAGTTGCAGCTTTAACAGGAAACAATACCTTTTATGCTGCGGCAATTAAAAATATTAACTGGGTACTTTCGCAATATAAAGAAAATGCATGGTTCGGTTACATGAGCTTTTCGCTCGACAAGCAACCCCTTACCCATACTATTGCATATACCCTCAGGGGCTTGCTTGAGTGTTCTTTTCTGGTTGAAGGGGCCCTGAAAAACGAAATTCTTGAAAAAGTTACCAAAGCTTCTTTACAAATTAAAAATTATTATTTGTTAAATGAAGATGCTGCTATCTCTAAATCCAGGGGATTTTTGCCTGGCACTTTTAACAATAAATGGAAATCGGGCGACGGCTATTCGTGCCTCACAGGCAATGTTCAAATGGCAATTATTTGGATGAAACTATATAAAATAAATGGGGACAAAAGTTTTTTTGATGTTGCCGTGAAAAATATTGAGCAGGTAAAATCAACACAAAACCTTAACAGCCATAATAGCGGAATTAACGGTGGTATAGCAGGGTCGTACCCGATATGGGGGAAATACACAAACTTTGGCTACCCCAACTGGGCAGCCAAATTTTTTGCCGATGCAATTATGCTTAAAAACTCTATTTGATATATGTTTTAGCTAAACCAAAAAACAGAAAATAATACATCTATGAAAATAATATCCGTAGTGGGGGCCCGCCCAAACTTTATGAAAATTGCCCCTTTTATCAGGTCAATTGAAGAATACAATAAATCGGCGAACGATAAAATAACCCACATATTGGTGCATACCGGACAACATTACGACGACCGTATGTCGAAACTGTTTTTCGAAGAGCTGAACATACCAGAAGCCGACATTAACTTAGGCATAGGTTCGGGTAGCCATTCAGAACAGGTTGGCTATACCATGATTGAATTTGAAAAAGTAATGTTGCTTGAAAAACCCGACTGGGTTGTGGTTGTTGGCGATGTTAATGCAACCCTTGCCTGTTCTGTTGCTGCAAAAAAACTGAATATCAAATGCTGCCATATTGAAGCTGGCCTTCGCTCGGGCGATATGACCATGCCCGAAGAAATAAACCGGCTGGTAACCGACAGGCTTTGCGATCTGCTGTTGACCCCCGATAAACTCTCGGGCCAAAACCTTAAAGCCGAAGGTGTCAGCGATAAAAAAATTGGCTTTGTAGGTAATATTATGATTGATACCCTTGATGCCAACTACAATAAAGCAGCAAAGTTGACATTTAGCCAGATTATTGAAAACAATGCACTTCACCCCAACCATATTCAGATAGAGAGTGAAAAATACGCAGTAATGACCTTGCACCGCCCTTCGAATGTCGATAATAAAGATATTCTGGAACCAATGCTGAATTTTTTAATTGATGAAGTTGGTGCAGAAATGCCCCTTATTTGGCCTATTCACCCTCGCACTGCCAAACAACTGGAAGTATTCGGACTTTGGGAGAAGGTGAAAAATGCCAAAAGCCTGGTTTTGCTCCACCCACTTGGTTATTTCGAAATGTTGCGGCTGAACATGAATGCCAAAATAATGCTAACCGACAGTGGCGGCTTGCAGGAAGAATGCACAGTGTTGGGCACCCCGTGCCTTACCATGCGCTGGAATACCGAAAGGCCGGTTACCCTTAAAGAACATGGCGGCGTAAGTGTACTGGTGGGCAATAATATTAACAGGCTGAAGGAAGAATTTATTGTTGCTATGAAACTAAACAGGTTCCCCGTAAGGCCGGAACTCTGGGACGGGCAAACCGCCGACAGGTGCCTGAAGGCTATTCTTGGCTACAAAGAATAGCAGTGATACCTAAAAATGACTAAAACCATAATTATGAAAGCATTTTTCGATTATTCCATTTATCCTCAGGTTGTTTGGGCAAAAGAAATTAACCAGATACTAAACAGCAGCTTACTTAAAAACAGCAATAATTATACTATTGTTGATGCCCCCTGTGGTAATGGGGTAATAACTTACTGGGTGAAAAAGAAACAGAAAAACCGTAAATTCCTGCTCTACGATATCGATGAAAGGCTGCTTGACATAGTAAATAAAAACCTTAAAGGTGTTAGCTGGTATAATGCCGATATTTTCAAACTCAATCTGGAAACTTCAGAAAATATATGGTTATTTATTAACTCACTATACTGCCTGCCAGAAGGGGAAAAGCTCATCGAAACCATGTCGAAGCAAATGAAATATGTAATTGCTGTTTTTCCATATATAGGGCACCCGAATTATAAAGCATTTCTGGCAGCAAACCCCGATTTTAAAAACCCCAGCGCAATGACAGAGCCCGAAACGCTTGCTCTGTTTGAAAAATATGGATATAAAACTATTCTAAAAAAAGGCTGTACTTTTATTTCTTATCATAAAATTCGACCTACTATACTTCTGAAAGCTTCTAAACGTTTACTGGCGCCAATCGAAAGACTTTGGGGCAAAAATAGCCCCGCCTATTGGCTGGCGGTTTTTGAAAAACAGGTGTAGGTTAGTTTAAGGTCAGGACGAGTTTTAAGGCAATAACAAATTATAAATTCTGTAGATCAAGGCAGAGATCAAACTCTAGATAAACAAATAAAATCAAAAACACATACCTTTGGCTTACCTTATCCAAACCTTCTCCAAAAACTTGCGTATCTGTTAACATTAACTTAATATTGCGAAATTTTATTCTCATGAAGTATATTGTACTGGTTATTGCCACCATTCTAAATCCTGTTTTTTCTTTCAGCCAAAAGCATTGGGAATCGATTATTGTAAACAACAACACCTGGCGTTATTTACCTGCCACAAGTGAACCTGCCACAAATTGGCATACGATTGCCTTCAACGACAATGCATGGCTTTCGGGCCCCGGAGGGTTTGGCTATGCCGATGGTGATGATGGTACTGTTATTGAAGCAGTAAACTCGGTTTACATGCGGAAAAAGTTTAGTGTAGCCAATCCGTCTGTTATAACTCAGCTTGTGCTCGATGTCGATTACGACGATGCGTATGTGGCTTACATGAACGGCAACGAAGTTGCCCGCTCTTACAATATTACCGATAACCCGCCTCTCTATAACTCACAGTTAACCGTCGATCATGAAGCCTCGTTATACCAGGGGCAGATGCCCGAACGCAATATTCTCGACCCCTCGGTACTTGTGGAGGGCGATAACGTACTTGCAGTTCAAATTTTAAATATTGGTACTGCTTCAAGCGATATGAGCGGAAATGTTTTCCTGAGCGCTGAGGTTAACAGTTCTTCGAGCATTTACCAACCCTTGCCCTCGTGGTTCTATGTCCCTGTTGCTGCAGGCGAAAGCAACCTGCCCTTAATTTTAATAAATACCAGCGGACAAGACATTGTTGATGACCCCCGCATAGTTGCAAACATGAAAGTTATTAATAGTCCTGGAGGAACTAATTCGATTACCGACAACAACTTTGAATACAACGGCAATATTGAGATTGAAATCAGGGGTTCGTCGTCGCAAGGGTTTGAAAAGAAAAATTATTCGCTAGAAACAATTTATAATGCCGACTCAAATATTAATGTCTCGTTGTTAGGTATGCCAAAGGAAAACGACTGGGTGTTGCACGGTCCTTATTCCGATAAATCGCTTATGCGGAATGCCCTGGCTTATTATTTGGGCAACCTTACCGGGCAATGGGCGCCCCGCACGCGTTTTTGCGAGCTATATATTAACAACGACTACAGGGGCGTTTACCTGCTAATTGAAAAAATAAAAATCGACAAAAACCGCGTAAACATTGCAACATTAAACCCCGATGAAATATCAGGCGACGACCTTACCGGGGGGTATATCATGAAAATTGACCGGCCCGACCCGGGCGCATGGGCATCGCCCTATAAAGGCCTAAATGGGCACGACGATATTTATTTTAGCTATGTTAAGCCGGAATACCCTGATATGCCTGCCCAACAACGGAATTATATTAAAAACTATGTTACCGATTTTGAAGATGCCTTGTATGGCGCTACTTTTAAAGACCCTGCCATAGGGTACAGGGCTTTTATAAATGTACAGTCGTTTGTCGATCATTATATAGTAAACGAACTTAGCCGAAATGTCGATGGCTACCGTTTAAGCGCCTTTTTTTATAAAGACAAGGACAGTAAGGGCGGAAAGATTACCATGGGCCCCCTTTGGGATTTTAACCTTGGTTTTGGAAATGCCGACTATTACGATGGTGCAAATGCCAATGGTTGGGTAGCAGATGGCGTTGGCTCATACGATAATTTCCAAATTCCTTTTTGGTGGCAAAGGCTCCGCGAAGACCCTTTCTTTGATGCTCAACTGAAAATACGATGGACTCAGCTTAGGGCAAAAGAATATAGCAACGAAAATATTGAAGGTTTTATCGATTCTTGTGCCGCTTTGCTGAGCAGTGCACAACAACGAAATTTTCAACGTTTCCAGGTACTTGGCAGTTATGTTTGGCCCAATGCATATATTGGCAACACCTATTCCAATGAAATTAACTATCTTAAAGATTGGATAGCCGACAGGTTTTACTGGATGGATTACGAAATAGGGTTACTGAATTCAATAGACGAACCAATGGCCGATATTGGTGCCGAAATTTCTGTTAACGTATTCCCTAACCCGTTTACCGAGTCGGTTAGCTTTGTTTTTAACCTGGCAGATAATTCCGGTTGCACACTAATAATCCGGAACATTCTGGGGCAACAGGTGTTTGCAACCAGTTTCTCTGCTCAGCAGGGGGTTAACGAAATAATGTTAGACAACCCATTGTATAACGAAAGTCCCGGAATTTATATTTATGAGCTACAATCTGGCAATTCGCAGGCAATTACAGGTAAACTGGTAAAGGAATAGGAAAAGGGCATTTTTGGGGATTTTGCCGGTATGAAGCATACTTATCTGTTGAAGGTAACGTTTATTAAAAAATGTGCCTGCTATGGAAAAACCTTTTGCCCACCTGTTGAAGCCCCTATTGGCTGTTAGTGTTTTTGCTGTATCAATGGGGTTTCTCGAAAGCGCAGTAGTAGTATATTTGCGCGAAATATACTATCCCACAGGCTTTGCCTTTCCGTTAACGCCACTTGCCCCGCATATTGCCAGTACTGAATTATTCCGTGAACTGGCAACCCTGGTTATGCTGCTTGGAATTGGTTACTTTGCAGGGCATAATTTTTCCACCCGTTTTGCCTGGTTTATCTATACGTTTGCCCTATGGGACATTTTTTACTACATATTTTTAAAACTGCTGTTAAACTGGCCGGAAACATTGTTCACTTTCGATATATTGTTCCTTGTTCCCACTGCCTGGTTTGGTCCGGTTATAGCCCCCGTAATTGTTTCAATAAGCATGATTATGCTTGCTTTGGCCGTTGTAACAAAAGATTTCAGGAATGAGCCTGCCGCACCCGATAAAACCGAATGGGCTATGCTAATATCCGGTTCAGTTGTATTGATATTGGCCTTTGTTTGGGACTTTTCCAGATTCTTCCTTGAAAAATACCCCTGGCAAAAGTTGTTTTTCCTGCCAGGTAACAATTTGCTTTTTAGGTCAGTTCAAGATTTTGTTCCCTGCAATTTTAACTGGCCCCTGTTTATAATGGCCCAGGGTGTAATTTTTTTGGCAATAGCCAGATACTTGTATAGAAAATAAGGCTGGTAGTATTTGTCGGTTTATGATTAAAAGGTTTTGCTTTGGCACAGATTATACCTTAGATTAATGTACAAGGCAGGTTAGGGCGTCCGGCTAATTTTGTTATTTTAGCGTTTTATTTTTATTTACAGTGATCTATCCGCAAACATTCGAGCAAAAAATTGGGTTCGACCGCATACGGCAAATGTTAACAGAGCAGTGTTTATGCGAACTCGGAAGGGAAAAAGCTGCCCAATTGCAGTTTAATGTCTCATTTCAGGCTATACAGCAGTTATTGCAACTAACGGCTGAGATGAAAACTATTCTGATGTTTGAGGAGAATTTTCCTCAAGACAATTATACCGACGGGCGTAAAAGTATTTCGAAAGTTAAAATTGAAGGCGCATGTCCCGAGGTTGACGATTTGGTTATTCTTGGCAAATCGCTTCTGTGTTTAATACTTCTCTCGAAATTTTTTTCGGGTCCGGAAAAAAAAAGCAAATATCCTGAATTGTCGGTCCTGGCCAGCGGAATACAACTATTTCCGCAGGTGGTGGCAGAAATCGACCGTATAGTCGATAAAAACAATAAAGTAAAAGACACTGCCTCGCCCGATTTAAAGGAAATACGCCAGCAAATAAGGCAAAAACAAACCGAGGTTAACCGTCGCCTGATGCAAATTCTGCGACAGGCGAAAGCCGACGGCCTTGCCGACGACGATGCAGAAATAACTTTCCGCGATAACCGTCCGGTAATTCCGGTATCGGCAGCTAATAAACGAAAGCTTGGCGGAATGGTGCACGACGAATCGGCCACAGGCAAAACAGCATTTGTTGAACCTGCTGCTGTTGTTGAACTGAACAATAAGGTGCGCGAGCTGCAAATTGCAGAAGAACGCGAAATACGCAAAATATTACTTGCCTTTGCCGACTTTGTGCGGCCGTTTATGGAAGATATCCTCGGCAGCTACAATTTTCTGGCCGAAATCGATTTTACCAGGGCCAAGGCAAAACTGGCACTTTCTACAAACGGGGTGCTCCCTATTCTACAGGAAACGCAGTCGTTTAACTGGCGAAATGCAATGCACCCGCTGCTTTACATGGCACATAAAAGCATAAAAAAAGAAATTGTGCCATTAAAGATACAACTGGGAAATGAAAACCGCATTTTGGTAATTTCCGGCCCGAATGCCGGGGGCAAGTCGGTATGCCTGAAAACTGTCGGGTTAGTACAGTATATGCTCCAATGTGGGCTTTTGGTGCCAATGGGCGAAAATTCTGAAGCCGGCATTTTCAATTCTATTTTTATCGATATCGGCGATGAGCAATCGATCGATAACGACCTGAGCACCTATTCGGGCCACCTTGAAAACCTGAAGTTTTTTGTGCGCCATGCCAATAGCAAAACACTCATTCTTATCGACGAGTTTGGAACAGGCACCGAGCCGGCACTTGGGGGCGCAATTGCCGAGGCTGTTCTCGAAAAGCTTAACGATCAGGGAGTTTTCGGTGTAATTACCACTCATTACGCCAACCTTAAGCATTTTGCCTCAGAAACCCCTGGTATAATTAACGGGGCCATGCTTTTCGACTCACAATCGATTAGGCCATTGTACCAATTATCGGTGGGCAAGCCCGGCAGTTCGTTTGCCATTGACATTGCCCGTAAAATTGGCCTGCCTGCCGAAATTCTGGAAAAAGCTACCGAAAAGGCCGGACAAGAACATTTTAATTACGACCGTCAACTGAGGGAAATTGCCCGCGATAAAACCTACTGGGAAACCAAAAGGCAGAAAATACGCAAAGTAGAAAAAAACCTCGACGATTTATACGATAAATACCACAGCGAGCTGGAAGACATACAAAAAGAACGAAAAAAAATACTGGCCGAAGCCAAAGCCGAGGCACAGCTTATTTTGAAAAACTCAAATGCCGCTGTCGAGCGAACAATTAAAGAAATACGCGAGGCCCAGGCCGATAAGGAAAAAATGCGTGCAGTGCGCGAAAACCTCGAAAAAGTTAAGGCAGAATTTGCGAAAAACACCTTTATTAACGATAAATTCGAAAAGAAAAAAAACGAAATTATCCATGCGGGCAAAAACCTGGCAAAATACAGTCCCGAATTACAGCAGTCACAGGTTAACAAAAAGAAACCCGATAAAAAAGTTGAACTCAGGGTGGGCGATGTTGTTACACTTAAAGGCTTTAATACACCTGGCGAAGTGGTAAAACTCGAAGGGAAACATGCCACAGTGGCCTTTGGAAATATGATAAGCACCATTGAAATAGAAAAAATACAAATAAGCGAAACGCAGGAAAGGCCTAAAGCCGGCGCAGGGGTTAAAGTAGGTCAGTCTATCACTAACCGGAAACTCAATTTCAAGTCCGACCTTGATGTTCGTGGCCAGCGCGCCGACGATGCGCTCATGTCGGTACAGCAATTTATCGATGAGGCCATTATGGCCGGAAACCGTCAGCTTACCATACTGCATGGCAAGGGCAACGGAATTTTACGGCAACTTATCCGCGAGTACCTGGCAACACTTTCGTTTGTTAAATCATATACCGATGCCCATGCCGACAGGGGCGGGGCAGGCATAACCCATGTTGTACTGGAGTATTGATTTATCTTCAAAATTTTTCATTATATTTTGCAATGAAATAAAAAGCAGTAGCGATAATATTTTGTAAGCCTATATTCTTATAAATGATAATTTATTCAGAATTTTGTACACCTCGCCTTGAGTACACATTAAACCTGGTGTTTAGTAGAATACTTGGTTTGGGTTATTCGATAATAACCAGTTTTGATATAACCCAAAACGAATCAGAACTTCTTATAAATTATTCAAATTCAGATATTAAGAACTCCGTTAAAATATTGCCATCAGGGTTGTTAAGCGAGAATTTCTTAAAACAACATGATAAAAAAAATGGTAATTTTGAAGGATTGCCTACCATCTATCATTCTGGCAAGGGCGATATTCCATTCGATATTTTTTCGGCAATTTTTTATATGGTTAGCCGGTACGAAGAATACCTGCCTTTTGAAGGCGATGTTCACGGCCGGTTTAGGGCTGAAGAGAGCCTGGCTTATAAATACGGTTTTCACCGTTTACCGGTTGTTGAACTTTGGTGCAAACTGCTGGCCGACAAGTTGGGCATAGCGTTTCCCGATCAGCCTGTGAAAGTATTGCCCACTATAGATATCGACAACGCATGGAAATATAAAAACAAAGGTTTCTTCAGGACCGTCGGGGGCATTTTTAAGAGTTTGCTCAAAATGGATTTAAGCAGCCTGAGAGAAAAAATTGCCGTGATATCGGGCAAAATGTCCGATCCAGCCGACAATTATGCTTACCTCGAAGAAATTGGAAGCAAAACAGACTGTACTGTTCAATATTTTATTCTTGCCGGCAGCAGGGGGAAAAACGACAGGGCCATACCCATAGGCAACAAGCAATTCCGTAAACTTTTAGTAAGGCTAAACCAAAAAAAGAGTGTCGGCCTTCACCCGTCGTACCGTTCTTTTGGTTCCGAAAAGGAGCTGGAGAAAGAATATCTGTCGCTTTGCTCGGTGTTTACAAACAAAATTACCAAAAGCCGGCAGCACTACCTGTTGTTGAAGTTTCCAGGTACATACCGCAACCTTATTAAATTGGGCATTCGCGAAGACTATTCGATAGGGTGGGGCAGCCAGGCAGGTTTTAGGGCCGGTATCTCGAGGCCCTTCCCTTTTTACGATTTGTTGGCCGAAAAACAAACCCACCTTATGCTGGTGCCATTTGTAGCCATGGACCGCACATTAAAAGATTACATGAAACTTACACCCGACGAGGCCATTTCCCTGTTGGATCAGCTTAAAGAATACACCAAACAAATAGGAGGCTGGTTTGTTTTGCTGTGGCATAACGACAGTATTGGCGATACCGGCGAATGGAAGGGCTGGCGGCCAGTTTTTGAAAAATCTTTGGGGTATGGCGAAATAAACTAATTTTAGCAGAGTGAATTTCAACCTGATGCAATTTACAATTATCGATAAAATATCGAAGGCAATACCGTTTAAAATTCTGCAAAGTTTTGGAAAACCAAAAGTGCTGCCCTTGCTGTACCATGTAGTGGGCGATGCACAAAATATGCCTTACCTGAGCGGTTTGTACAATGTTCTTAAACCGGAAGACTTTGAAAAAGACCTCGAATTTCTGCTAAAAAATTATACCCCGATAGATTTGGAAAGCCTGGTAAAATATAAACAGCAAAACCTTCTTCCGGGAAAAAAGAAGTATTTCTTTTTAAGCTTCGACGACGGGCTACGGCCATGCAGCGAAATTATTGCCCCGATACTCTTAAGAAAAGGAATTCCGGCAACCTTTTTTATTAATACCGGTTTTGTTGGTAATCAAGGTTTTTTGCACCGGTTTAAAGCCGTTCTTTTATCGGAGGCAATCAGAAAGGATAAATCGGAAAGGCTGAAACATAAACTGGAGAGTTTTACGAATATGCAGTTTTCCTGTCGTTATAAAGCTGCCAATTATGTAAAGGGTTTAACATTCCGGCAAACAAACACCTTGCAAGAAGCCATCAACTATCTCGAAGTTGATATTGAACGACAACTGCAAGATTACAGGCCTTACATGTCGAAAGACGAAATCGGGCACCTGGTATCAAAAGGCTTTACAGTTGGGGCACATAGCGAAGGGCACCCCGAATTTTATTTGCTCACAGAAGAAGAACAGCTGCAACAGGCAGGCAAATCGGTAGAAACCCTTATAGAATGGTTTAATCTTCCATATAGTATATTTGCATTTCCTTTTACCGATTCGGGCGTAAAAAAATCGTTCTTCGAAAAATTTAATGAAATATATAAACCCGATTTAACCTTTGCCTGTGCCGGTTTAAAGAACGACCCCGAAAAGAACCACATACAGCGCATAGCAATGGACAACAGGTATTTGCAAGCTGAAAATCTTTTAAAATCGGAATACCTGCATTACTTTCTAAAAGGCTTAGTGGGGAAACGGCGGGTAAAAAGAGTATAAATTGGTAAGCATAAAAGGCATAAAAATAAAAAAATGATTTTAAAGTCGATTTACAAGAAAATTGTTTCAGAAAAGGTGCGCATAAATGTTAATTACTTTTACTTTAAAATCAGGGCTTTATATTATATAGGAAACACCTGTTATTGCGTTTGTTGCAAAAAATCGTTTCGAAAGTTTCTCGATTATGGTAATAATCCCAGGAAGAATGCAGCATGCCCTTATTGTAATTCCCTGGAAAGGACCCGTTTGTTGCAATTTTACTTAGAAAAAGAAACTACAATATTTGCTGCCGGAAAAAAAGTATTGCACTTTGCTCCCGAGCGAATGCTGGAGAGAAAATTCAAAAAATCGGGGTGCCTGTATATTTCAGCCGATATTAACCCTGCTTTGGCCGATATGGTTGTTGATATTACAGCAATACCTTTCCCCGACAATTATTTCGATTTTATTATATGTTCGCATGTATTAGGGCATGTTTACGACGAGGGCAAAGCTATTGACGAGATGTACAGGGTGTTAAAAACGGGCGGAAGGGCTTTAGTTTTAACAGTTATTAACCAGAATTCCAATAAAACATTAGAAGACAATAACATACAAACTGCTACTGACAGGTTAAAATATTATGGCGAAGCCGATTTAGTACGTTTGCATGGCAATGATTTTGAATTTAGGTTGATGCGCCCGAAAATAGAAGTAAGGAAAATTGATTACCGGGGATCATTTTCGGCCGCTGATAAAATCAGGTTCAGCCTGGGCGACAGTAACCGCGAACTGATATTTGATTGCATAAAGCTTTAGGTTTACATGTTTATGAAAGAAATGTTGAAACACCTGAAACATAATGAAATTGATAAAGAGTTATGGGACAGCTGCGTTCAGCAATCGTCAAATAGCTTTATATATGCATATTCCTGGTACCTCGATATAATTTCTCCGGCTTGGGAGGCACTGGTTTTTGATGATTATAAGGCGGTTATGCCACTGCCGGTTAAAAAAAAGTTCGGGATAAAATATTTATATCAACCCTGGTTCGCACAACAATTAGGTGTTTTTTCAGAAGAAGTTACAATAGAATATGAGGTTTTATTGTATTATTTGAAGAAGTTCTACCCTTTTGGCCACCTCTCGATCAATAAAAATGGAATTAAACAATTGGAATATAGGCAAATAACAGCCCGTAGAAACTTAACACTTGATTTACGCCCCGAATATTCGACTATTGCAGCTGCATATAGCAAAAACCATTTGCGCAATATTGCTAAAGCCCAGGATAACAGGTTAACTATTGTCCAAGATATTGCTGCCGATGATTTCTTTGCTCTATATTATACAAGTGGTTTAGACAAAAAAGTAGGCTGGACAAAAAACGATATGCAAATACTTTCAACAATTATTAGCGAGGCGCGCAATCGCAGTATGTGCGGATTGTATGGGGTTCTGTCGGGTAATGAATTAATTGCAGCCGCATTTTGTTTAAACGACAAAAAAAGGCTTACTTATATTTTTCCTGTTTCGAGCGCAAGAGGGTACCAATTTAATGCCCAGTTCGTTTTAATCGATTTTTTAATTAAAAAATTTTCGAACCTGCTTATGAAATTTGATTTTGAAGGCTCCTCGATAGAAGGCATTGCCCGGTTTTATAAAGGGTTTGGGGCAACAGAGGAAATATTTTACTCTTTTAATTTTTTCAGGGGTTATTTCGGAAGGCTTATTTGCAAAAAAAACAATAAAACTTAGCCTAAAAGGAGTTGTGTTTTTTATGCCATTAATTCTGAAAATGTAAGGTTTAGTTTTAGGCTATATTCAATAATTTCTTATGGTTTTCCCTGTACACAGGCAAAATATTTATTTATGTCCTTTAACGTTTCTCCAATACAGATACAAGCCACTGCACGATATAAGAATTTTCAAACTGAACATGCTCGTTTACCGGAAAATTTCTCGATTTCATATCCTTAATCATTTCTTTGGTTATTTCGCGGTAGTTAAAAGTATCTTCGTGGTGAAAAAACAATTTTTTTATATGCCAGGGGAGAAATTGTTTTATCGTGCTTTTAACTAATTGCAGTTTTAAGGTAAATGCATTTGGTAAAGCTTTTCTGTTAAAATCGATGCCAAGGGGCGAAAAATACTCTTCAGACAATATTGTCGTATAAAAGTTCCGGTTTACAAGATATTTATATGGCAGGTTAGTGAAGAATCCGGTAAAGTCTATGTCGCATAAGGGCATATAATATTCGAACCCAAAAAAAGAAAATACATTGCTGGAGTTTAAAATAAACTTGGGCTGCCTTTCTTTTAGTTCCCAATTCTGGGTTTTTGCGTATGTGCAGGTACCATACGTATTTATTTGGTTGAACAGGTAATCTAAAATTGCCCTTTTATTTTTCTTATCGGGCTGTACAAGTACAAAATTTCTGTTATAGATTTTTCTTGCAACTTTTTTTAAGTTAATATGGTTTGATAAATCGCCCCAAAGATGGCTTCCCGCAATGAAATCGCCCATGTGGCCGGGTAAAAACAATGAATTGTCGGGAATGATTTTTTGCTCAAACAATTCTTTTACTGCAAAATATTCTTGCATATAAAACATCGATGAGTGGTTGGAAGAGTATTTATAGAATTCTTTAAAAACCTTATTGTCAATATAATTCGAAACCAATTCGCTTTTATATTGAATAAAAACCCATCGATAGCCCAGTTTTTCTGCAACAAGTTTTGAAACTTCAATTTCACTGTTGTTTTCTTTCCCAAAAGTTACACAGATTACGTTTTCGATTCCTGATAGCTTCAAAAGTGCAACAATAAAACGAGAGTCGTACCCGCTGCTAAGGGGCACAACCGGAGTTTTGTTGTTTAGAATGAGTTTTAAGCGTTCTTTAAGTTCAGAAATATTTTTGTTAAAACTAATTTTTAGTTCCGGATACGAAAGGCTTACTTGCTTTTCTGGCAAATAATTGTAATAGAACTTTGTGTTGTATGTTTTGCCGTTGCAAACCAAATATTGACCAGGCTCAATTTGATTGATTTCTTCTATCAGGGTCGATTTCCCCAGGGTGTAGCCTGTTGCTAAAAACTGGCTTTTTGCAAAATGGTTTATTCCTGTAGAACCAACATGTGGCAATAGGTCGCAGGTATTATCGCTAATAATTATCCCGTCTGGTTTTTGCACATAAAACAGCGGAAAGGTACGAGTTCTATCAACACAGGCGAATATATAGTTGTGTTTTTTTCGAATTATTGAAAAATGGCCATTAAGTTTGATAATGAGTTCTTTAGATAAATTGTTGTCGTCAAACTGATTTAAGAAATTTAATGCATCTAGTCCGGCGTACAATTTCGCTTCGAGAAAGAAAAAACCCTTGAAAAAGGTTTTTCCATCCGAATGCCAATTATAACCTTTATGGTTTTTAAGCAGCAGCAATATGTTTTTTATTAAAACGGTAAATACTATACAGAAAAACAATGCTAAAAATAATCCCTTCAATTACTTCATAGAAAATATTTTGTTCACACCGGATAAAACTTTTTAGAGAGAAATGTATTATTACCTGAATTAACAAAACAAAGGCAATAAAAAGAAGGTGATAGCTGTTTCTTTTCTGTTTCAGGTAGTTAAATGAGTTTCTGGTTTGATATAACATAAAAAGCAGGGCAAAACCTATTAAAGTAGTAAAAGCAGCTGCCTTATAACCGAATGTTGGTATAAAAATTATATTTAACACACAGTTTACAACGAGCGAAGCAATTATTCCCCAAAGCAGCAGGTTCAGCCTGTTTTCGAATTTAAGTTTTAATTCATAAAAGTTTGTTATTCCATAAAGATATGAGCTTATAAAAATATAGGGCAAAATACTACTTCCTGTTTGAAATTCGGGGCCTAACAAAATTTTTGCAATTGTTTCGCTATATAGCACAAGATAAACCAATACCGGGGTAAAATATTGAATATATATTTTAATGTATTTGCGAATAAGTTTATTGCACCTGGCAATACTAATTGTTAAATGTTCGTTTAAGATTGGCGAAACACTGCTAAAGAATACTATAATTAGGGAATCGAGGCTTATCTGCCCAAGGTTATATACCTGGTTATAAACACCTACATTGTTTATGTTATCGAAGAATTTAATAAAATACCGGTCGCTGCTTACCAAAAGGGTAAAGCCAAGTTTAAAGAGTATGCTCATTAAGCCGAAGCTGAACATTTCGCTTATTTCATGTTTATTAAAACCGAAAGAAAAAATAATTTTTTTGCGTGCCACAACCAGCAATATTAAAAGAACTGCCAGGTTTATAAAAATGGCACTTACAATAAGCGACTCTATAGACATATCGCATACAAATGCAAGAAAAAGTAACACTAAGAATGTTAGAATAGTCCGGGCACTGTTTAATATGGTATAAATTCCGGCCTTTCTTTCAAGCTTGAAAATTATCATAAATACCAGTATTATTTCATTCGAGACAAATTGAATAAAAGAAAGAAATATGAGGTATTGATAAGTTTCATTCACAGAAAAAATATGCCATAAGCCCGATATTGTTGCTAATACAATTATCGATGCCCCATAAAAAAGAAGGAGCATACCATACAATAAATCCAATCGGTTTTTAATCTTGTATTGGTTGTAAAACCTCCAGATACAACTCGATGCCGAAGTGAAAAGAATAATACTTAGAATACTAAAGGTTACAGTTACAATGGTATAATTGCCATATTCTTCGGGAGTGTAATGGCGGGTGAATATGGGCGACTTAATAATTGCAATAATAATAGTTGCAATATTTCCTGAAAAATACCAGGCAAAATCTTTGTAGAGCTTGTTTTTACCGCTCTTAACCATAATAATGCAGCCTTTATTTAAGTAATTTGCTATAAATATTTAGCAGTTTAGTTTCCATTTGCTCCCAATTAAAAACATTCTGTACGGCTTCAATGCCGTTATCGCTCATTTCGGAATATTTATCAGGATTGTCGCACAGATATGCAATAGCATTTGCTATTTCTACTGGTTTTAATGGATTTACAGGAATGCCGGAATTACTTTCTTCAACAAATGTTTTTACCGTGCCAAAATTGCTGCAAACAATAGGCAAACCGTTGGCCATATATTCAAATGTTTTAATTTGTACTGCATAAAAATATACGCTTACCGGCAAGAAAACAGAAAGTGCAATTCTGCTTTGCGCAAGAAACTCTTCAACTTTCAGATAGGCAACAGGTTTGTGTAGTTCAATGCAGTTTTGCAATCCGAGTTTGGCAATAAGGTTTTTTACCTGCGATTCAAGTTTTTTGTTGTGAAAAGGGCCCAAAACAAGGAACTTAAGGTTTCTTCCTTGTTTTTTAAGAATATCGGCAGTGCGCACAATTTCAAAAATGCCCCTGTTTTTATTAATGGCCCCAATGTAAATTACATCGTACTTCTTTTCAATGCCTTTGTTTTGTTTTGGCACTAATGTGGTGAAATTATATATTATAGTGTTTGGTTTATTTTTCAGGTATTTTTGAAAGTGCCCTTCAATTTTTGGGTAAGCAGCAATTATATAATCGGCAGATTTACTTTTCTTAATTTCCCAGGCTTTTATATAAAAAGAGTATAGTTTGAAAACAATCCAAAGCGGAT
>JAFGQZ010000014.1 GCA_016935435.1 Bacteroidales bacterium | reverse complement strand
GTTAAAAATCAGCTTTTCAAGACATTAGGGCGAATGGTTAATAACTCTTCTGAAATGTTAAAAACTACAACTGTTTTGTAATTGCCCGGGAGTGTTTCTGTTTTTATATTGCAAGTCCAACTAAGGGAGCTCTCTGATTTACGTAGTTAACATAAAACCAGTACCTTAAAAAAATTGCCACATGCAAGCCGAAGAAATTAAAACAAAAGAATTGACCGCAGAGATGAAAGTTAAGGAAAACAAATTAGAACAAACCGGTTCTTCGCCAAAAGTATATACCTACGAAGAAGCACTTAAAAGCAGTATTGTGTATTTTAAGGGAGACGAGCTTGCTGCAACGGTTTGGATAAGCAAATATGCACTAAAAGATTCGTATGGCAGGTTATTTGAGAAAAACCCCGACGACATGCACCGGCGCCTGGCAAAGGAACTCCACAGGATTGAAAAAAAATACCCGAACCCCATTTCAGAAGAAGAAATTTTTGAGACCCTTCGCGACTTTAAATATATTGTTCCCCAGGGAGGCCCAATGACCGGTATTGGGAACGATTTCCAGATAGCTTCCCTGTCGAATTGCTTTGTTATTGGCAATCAGGGCCCGTCCGATTCTTATGGCGCCATCCTGAAAGTCGATCAGGAGCAGGTACAACTCATGAAACGCCGTGGCGGGGTTGGCCACGATTTATCGCACATACGCCCCAAAGGCAGCCCTGTGCTAAACAGTGCCCTTACCTCCACCGGTGTAGTGCCCTTTATGGAACGCTATTCAAACTCAACACGCGAAGTTGCCCAGGACGGACGCCGTGGCGCACTTATGCTCAGCATATCAATTAAACACCCCGACGCAGAACATTTTATCGATGCAAAACTTACCCCCGGAAAGGTTACAGGGGCAAATGTTTCGGTCCGTATTGACGATGAGTTTATGCAGGCAGTTGTTGAAGGCAAACCTTATATGACACAATTCCCGGTTGATTCACCAAATCCCGTGTTTACAAAAGAAATAGATGCCCGTAAACTTTGGGAAAAAATTGTGCACAATGCATGGAAATCGGCCGAACCAGGAATTTTATTCTGGGACACCATAGCACGCGAAGCTGTTCCTGATTGTTACAGCGAATTTGGTTATAAAACCGTATCGACAAACCCCTGTGGCGAAATTCCGCTTTGCCCTTACGACTCATGCCGCCTTATAGCCATAAATTTATACAGCTACGTCGAAAATCCGTTTACTTCGGAAGCTAAGTTTAATTTCGAACTGTTTAAAAAACATGTACACATATCCCAGCGCCTGATGGACGACATAATCGACCTGGAACTGGAAAAAATTGATTCAATACTCGAAAAGGTCGGACACGACCCGGAAGAAATTGAGATAAAAAGGGTAGAACGTAAACTTTGGGAAAATATCAGGCTTAAAGCCGAAGAAGGCCGACGCACGGGAATTGGCATAACTGCCGAAGGCGATATGCTGGCAGCCCTGGGCCTTCGCTATGGAAGCGACGATGCCACCGATTTTTCGGTTGAGGTACATAAAACCCTTGCCCTCGAAGCATACCGTTCATCGGTTTACCTGGCGAAAGACCGTGGCGCCTTTGCCATATACGACAGCCACCTCGAACGTAACAACCCCTTTATTCAAAGATTGCGCAACGAAGATGAAGACTTTTACCGCGAAATGGTAAAATACGGCCGCAGGAACATTGCCCTGTTAACCATTGCCCCTACAGGTACCACCAGTCTGATGACCCAGACAACTTCGGGCATCGAGCCTGTTTTTCTGCCGGTGTATAAGCGCCGCCGTAAGGTTAACCCCAACGACAACAGCTCAAAAATTGCTTTTGTTGATGAGGTTGGCGATTCGTGGGAAGAATATAATGTTTTCCACCATAAATTTGTTACATGGCTCGAAACTAACGGCTTTAACTTCGACGAGGTTAAAAATTACAACGATGAACAAATGCAGTCCATTTTGGAAAAATCGCCTTACTACAAAGCCACATCGAACGATGTTGACTGGGTAAGCAAGGTACACATGCAAGGCGAAGTTCAGAAGTGGGTCGATCATTCAATAAGCGTTACCATTAACCTGCCCGAAGATGTTAAGGAAGAACTTGTGGGCGAACTCTATGTTAATGCATGGAAAAGCGGCTGCAAAGGGGTAACGGTTTATCGCGACGGTTCGCGCTCTGGCGTGTTGATTAGCAATGATAAAAAGAAAGAAGAACCTGCAATAGAAGTGCACAGCATTAAACGCCCCGAGGTGCTTGAGGCCGAAATTATCCGCTTTAACAACGATGATGAAAAATGGATTGCCTTCGTAGGTTTAATGAACGACCGCCCATACGAAATATTTACCGGTTTGGCCGATGAAGAAATGTTCCCCATCCCCAAATCGATTAAAAAAGGAAAAATTATTAAAACCCGCGACGAAAACGGAATATCGCGTTACGATTTCCAATATACCGACAAATATGGGTACAAGAATACCCTCGGCGGGTTATCGCACATGTTTGACAAAGAATACTGGAACTATGCCAAACTTATTTCATCGGTATTGCGACATGGAATGCCCATTGCCGATGTAGTAAAACTTATCTCGTCCCTGCACCTCGACAGCGACAATATCAATACCTGGAAAAATGGGGTAGAGCGTGCCCTGAAAAAATATATACCCAACGGCACTAAAGTTAAAAAAGGCACCAAATGCCAGGAATGCGGCTCTGAAAGCCTAATATACCAGGAAGGTTGCCTGCTTTGCACCAATTGCGGTTCGTCGAAATGTGGTTGAAAAATAAAGCTTTTCACATCTAATAATCAAAGGGAATGAAGAGGGAGCCTGTAAATTGGCTTTCTCTTTTTCTTTTTTCCCCTCACCTGTAAGTCCCTTTAGTTAAGCTTTAACGATGCTGCTGGATCTTCAGTTCAATTTGTAAAAAAACCTAATGTGGATAAACACATTATTAAAATTAACCTAATTTCATTAAATATTACTTAAAATTGTATTTTATAACCTAATAACAACTATAATGAAACAATACTTATTTTGCATTATTGCCGCCCTGATATTATTTCCGGGTTGCAACGATGATGATGAAAACAACAACAATGGACAAAACAGTTCAAATGTAGTTACAGTAAATTATAATATCGAACAAGCCAGGGTATGGTCGAAAGATACGGTTTACCTTTTGCCAAACGGCATTAAAGTTATGGCAGCCTTAACCATACAAGCCGGTACTGTTATAAAAATTGGCGCCGGGAAAAAAATTGAGGTTTGGGAAGATGGCGTGATCAATGCCATAGGCACTTCTGCCGACACCATAGTATTTACCTCGGTAAAAGACGACTCGAAAGGCGGCGACACCAACAAAGACCAGCAGGCAACAAGCCCAGATAAAGGCGACTGGGGCTGCATTGACATGGGATATTCAAACGGCTCAAGCTTTGCATATTGCCAGTTCTCTTATGGTGGCAACACAAACAATTATGGCACCCTGCACCTGGGAACCGGCACCCACTCGGTTACCAACAGCCTGTTTACCAATAACGGTGCCTATGTTTCCAGCGATTTCTTCTGCGGGGCACTCTTTGCCGATAACGCCAATTCATCAACTGTAATTAAACACAATGTGTTCTTTAACAATATAGTACCGCTTACAATAGATTCACACATCAGCCTCGATAACTCAAACACTTTCCACAACCCCGCGAATTCTTCGGTAACCAATAAATACAACGGTATATTTATACATACCCAGGATATTATGGAAAACCATGTTAGCTGGGCCGAAACCGAAGTAGCTTTTGTTGTTACCTATGGCAGCCTCGAAATTTGGGAGAATTTCTCGCTTACACTGGCAAACGATGTAGTGCTCAAATTTACCGGAGGGGCCGGGTTGGTATTGCATAACCTGAACACCCTGATAAATTATAACAGTGCCGGCGTAAAGTTTACATCGTTTAAAGATGATAGCCTGAAGGGCGACACCAATGGCGACGGCACTGCTAGCTCGCCTACAGATGGCGATTGGGATGGTATTTTTAATAATGCCGTATGGGATTATGTTAACTGGGCGAATATTTATTACTCCGAAAATTAGTATTGTTTGCCATTAATATCTCACTGCTCATTTTTAGACACCTTCAAATGTTATAATTGCGATAAAATTGGAACTCAGAAGAATAAACAAATAATAATAAACCATATCAACTTTTATTTACAGTATTTCTGCCCATGACCATTACAGTATATTGTGCCTCGAGCCGCAAAGTCGATAAAAAATACTTCGATGATGCCCGGCTTCTGGCCGATGAGCTTTATAAACAGAATGCCAGGATAATTTATGGCGGTGGCGCTGTTGGCCTTATGGGCGCCCTGGCCGACAGGTACCTCGAACTGGGTGGCGATATTACAGGGGTAATTCCCGAATTTATGGTAAAAGTAGAATGGGCGCACCCGGGTGTAAAAGATATGCGTATTGTCCACGACATGCACGAACGTAAAAAATTGCTCATTGAGGAATCCGATGCAATTTTAGCCCTGCCAGGTGGAACCGGCACCCTTGAGGAGTTAACAGAGGTTATTACCCTAAAAAGGCTGGGGAAATTCAATAAACCAATTATTTTGTTAAACACGTCCGGTTTTTATAACCCACTACAAAACTTTTTCAAAAAAATGGCCGATGAGCATTTCCTGCACCCCGAACACCTTATGATGTGGCAGCTACTGGATAAACCCGAAAACTTTTGGCAAGTTTATAAAAAAGCGCCCGAATGGCCTGAAAATGCAATAAACAAAGCCCAAATCTGACAATATTTATTTAAGTATTATACTATTTTTACAATTCTTACGTTATCGTTAAATTATTGGTAAACATTTTTACAAGACTATCAAATAAGTAAATGTCAAATTCGTTGGTAAACAGTTTTTTAGTTGCCTTTTTTAGCTTTTTTGTTGCTTCCTGCTCAAATTTAGCAAAAGATCGGGGCAATACCCTGTACACGGTTGCCAAAACCGATTTTTCAAACCAATTGCACGTTTCAGGCTTTCTCGAATCGGTAAATTCAATAAGCATTATGTGCCCCGATGTAAATACCGATCTTACTATAACATACCTAATCGAAGAAGGCTCGCAAATTGCTGAAGGCGATACGATTTGCATTTTAACCTCCACCGAAATCGAAAATAATTACGAATCGTCGGTTCAGGAACTGGAAATAGCCAGGCTGGAATATTCGAAATCGGTTGAAAACCTGAAACTCCAGTATTTGTTGCTCGAATCGCAGGTTCGTACCCTTGAGGCCTCTGCCCAGATTACCAGTCTCGATTCGGCACAAATGGCCTTTGTATCGGATTCGCAACGCGAAATTATCCGTCTGGGCATACAAAAATCGGAAATAGAAAAAGAAAAACTACAAAATAAACTCAAGTTCCTGAAAAGAATAAATGAATCGGAACTGGTTAAGTTAAAACTGAGGATTGATCAGGCCAGGAACAACGCCGAAAGGGCTAGGGAATCGCTGGGGAAACTAACTATCGTTTCGAAAAACTCTGGAATTGTTGAATACGCCCATAACCGATCGACCGGGAAAAAGATGGCCGAAGGCGATATAATCTGGCAGGGACAAACAATTATAAAACTACCCGATGTTTCGAGCTACCAGGCAAAATTACTTGTTGACGAGGCTAACTTTAAAAGAATTGCCAACGGACAAAAAGTAAGCATGAAAGTTGATGCAGTGCAAGGGTTAACACTCAATGGCGAAGTGAAACGTAAATCGGCCGGAGGCAAGCCTGTACAACGCAACAGTAAAATAAAGGTTTTCGATGTTTTTGTATCAGTCGATTCTGCCGATGCAAGGTTGCAACCCGGCTATAGCCTTTCATGCAATGTGCTTCTCGAAGAACTTAAAGACACACTGGTAATTCCGTTGACTGCCTTATTCGACAACGACAGTACAAAATTTGTTTACCTGAAGCAAAACGGTTCATTTAAAAAACAAGTTGTTAAAGTAAGCAGCCAGAGCTCAACCATGGCAGTTATCGACAGCGGTTTGGCCGAAAACGACCGGGTATCAGTAATTAAACCATCGAAATATGCTAATAATAAATAATTTAACCCGATGAAGCACTTATTTTACCTGGCATTTTTCCTTGCCTGTTTTGCCTGCAAACCAAAGGACGATGTTGACTCCGGACTTTATTCATTAAAAAAGGGCTCTTTTTTTATTGAAGTTGTCGAAACGGGGGAGCTAAATGCCACACAATCGTTGAATATTTCATCGCCGGCGCTGTCTTGGGAGTTCGGTGCCCTGAAGATAAACCAGATTATCGACGACGGGGCAATGGTAAAAGCAGGAGATACCCTGGTGCTTTTCGACCCTTCCGAAATTCATAAAGTTGCCCTGAATGCCAAAGCCGAAATGGAAATTGCACAGGCCGAACTAAATAAACTCCAGGCCGAACAACAATCGAGGATTGAAGAATTGGAATCGAACCTTAAAATTAATGAAATTACCTGCAAAATTGCCCAGATACAACTGGAACAGGCAAAATACGAGGCCGATGTTACCCGAAGGGAAATTCAGCTTAACCTCGAAAAAACACAGATAGATTTGGAGAAGGTTCGCGTTGAAATTGAAAACCAGAAAAAAATTCATATTGAAGAGGTGCTTCAGGCTAAATTGAAAATAAGGCAGTTGCAAACCCGTTTAAAGGAGTCGGAAGATGCCTTAAAAAAACTTACTGTTACCAGCCCCGGCGATGGCATTGCCATTATCGGGCGAAACTGGAACACACGAAACAAATGGCAGGTCGGCGATCAACCCTGGTCCGGCACTCCCATGATACTCTTGCCCGACTTGTCGGAACTGAAAATTGAAACCGAAATTAACGAGGTCGATATCGCAAAAATTAAAATCGGACAAGAAGCCAGGGTAAAACTCGATGCCTTTTCCGATAAGTCGTTTTCGGGGAAAGTGTTAACTGTTGCTACATTGGCGAAATTTAAAGACGAAGAAAAGTCGAAAATAAAAGTTTTCCCGGTTGAAGTGCTGCTCGATACTGTATCGGATGAACTCTTGCCTGGCATGACCGTTAGCTGTAGGATTCTTGTCGATAAAATAGACGATGTGTTGTTTGTGCCCCTTGATGCTGTGCATAAAGAAGGCCCCGAACAGTTTGTTTACCTGCGCAACAGTAAAAGCTTCAAAAAACAATATATAAAAACCGGACTGGCAAACTACGATTTCATTATTGTGGAGGACGGACTGGAAGCAGGCGACCGGATATCACTGTCGGTTCCCGAAGAGGAACTAAAAAAACAACAGTCGAACCAGAAAAAGCAAAATTAATTTGTTATGGGCAGGCAAAAAATTAAAATTTTCGTGCTTCTCCATTTGCTCCTGTTTCTAACAGGAGCATGTTCCGGAGACAAAAGCAAACATAAATACTATGTTAAAAAAGGCCATTACAGGGCCACAATTACCGAAACTGGCGAGTTACAGGCCATTAACTCCCGTTCAGTTTCAATGCCATTTCTCGGATGGAAATACGGATGGCAATTTAAAATAATTATGCTGGCAGAACACGGCTCTCTTGTAAAACGCAGCGATACTGTGGCAATTATCGATCCTTCGCCGGTAAGCAAAACAATGGAAAGCGAAAAAATAAGGCTCGAAACCGAAGAGGCCAACCTAAGCAAAATGCTTACCAGCAACCAGGGCGAGCTTAAACAAATCGAAGCCGAGCTTCTATCGGCCAAATCGAACTTCGAACTTATAAAGCTGCAAGTGGAAAAGTTCAGCTTTGAGCCCGAAAATAAGCGCAAAATTAAAGAAATGGAAATGGAAATTGCTTCGATAAGGCTCCGAAACATTGAAAAAAAATACCAGTCGCGTAAAACCGTTTTCGAGAATAACCAGCAAATACAGCAAATAAAAATTAACCAGATTAAAAGCAATATTGCCGAATCGGCCGAATCGTTAAAAAAACTCTTTATAACCAGCCCCATCGATGGCATTTTTCAACTCGAGCGCAACCGGCGTACACGTAGCCAGGTACAGTTGGGCGACGATATACACATGGGCCAGCTTATTGCCGGGATTCCCGATATGAGCCGTATGAAAATATTGTCAACCATTAACGAAAACGATATTGCAAAACTTAAACCCGGGCAACAGGTTATTATCAGGCTCGATGCCTACCCCGACAAGCCATTCGCTGGAGAAATCAGCAATATTGCCAGAATTAGCCGCCAAAAAGAAAATGAAGAGCTGGTTAAAATTTTCGACTTTGAAGTTCTTGTAAGCGGTTCCGACCCGGCGTTAAAACCAGGCATGACTGTAAGCTGCGAAATAGTGATTAACGAAATTAACGATGCATTTTACATCGAAAACGATTGTATTTTCAGCGACAGCACTCAATTCTTCCTTATAAACGAGTCTGCCGGCAAGCAGCATAAAACCCCGGTTACTATTCTGGCACGCAACAATAGCTTTACTGCCATATCGGGCGATATAAAGGAAGGAAAACGATACCTTAACCGCAACGAATACGACTTACTTTTCAATAAACCTTAACAGATTAATATGCAACTCGAAGAAAACATAAGGGTTTCGATTAACGGGCTTCTCGACCATAAGGTACGGACATTCCTGACCATGCTGGGAATAATATTTGGCGTTGCGGCTGTTATTGCCATGCTATCGATAGGCGAAGGGGCTAAACGGCAGGCCCTTGCAAAATATAAAGATCTTGGAGTGAACAATATAATTGTACGCGACAAGGATTTAAACGATGCCCAACTGCAGGAAGCCAGGGCAAAGTTCTCTCAGGGCCTATCGCTGCTCGATGCCAATGCAATTGAAGAGGTAGTGCCAATGGTAGAATCGGTTGCCCCGCAGGCCGAAATTAAGGCCGAAGTCAAATATCGCGACAAATCGGCAAAAGCAACCGTAATAGGCATTACCCCCGAATCGGCAGGAATTTTAAATTATACTACCCAAAAAGGCAGCTTTGTTAATGCCGATCAGTACGAACGGCAACTAAAGGTTTGTGTTTTGGGCGCTTCGGTAGCCAATTTGCTTTTCCCAATTGAAGAGGCTGTTGGCAACCAGGTTAAAATTGGCGACCAGTGGATGGAAGTTATCGGCGTAATGGAAAACAAATCGCTGTTTTCCGAAACTGTAGGGGAGCTTGCCTCACGCGACTTAAACAACGATATTTATGTGCCATTGTCCACCTTTTTAAAACGTTTCTCACCCGAAAATCTCCTGCAAAGCGAGCTTAAACAAATTACTGTAAAAGTTACACAATCGGAAAAAATTGCAGAGATAGCCGAAATCATCCGCCGTGTGATTGACCGCCACCACTTCAAAAACGACGATTACAGCATTATTATTCCCTACGAACTGCTCAAACAGGAAGAAAAGGAACGTAAAGCATATAATTTTTTGCTGGGCTCAATAGCTGCCATATCCTTGCTGGTGGGCGGAATAGGCATCATGAACATAATGCTGGCCTCTATACTTGAGCGAACCCGCGAAATAGGCGTAAGGCGGGCCATAGGGGCCAAAAAGAAAGATATCCAGGGACAGTTCCTCACCGAAGCTGTTGTAATTAGTTTTTCAGGCGGCTTGATTGGTGTTGTGCTTGGGGTAGGAATTTCTCTGATAATAAATTTATTTACCGATGTACAAACCAACATTACCTTCTTTTCGGTATTTATTGCCTTTACCGTTTCTGTAATGGTAGGCATCGTGTTTGGTTACCTGCCGGCGCGCAATGCAGCCAATTTAAACCCTATAGAATCCATTCGTTACGAATAAAAATTGAAGTACTGATGCTTATCGATATTAAAAACATTGAGAAAGAATATATGCTGGGAAACGTGAACGTAAAGGCATTACGTGGAATCGACCTGGAAATCAAAGAAAACGAATACCTGGCAATTATGGGGCCATCGGGCTCTGGCAAGTCAACCCTGATGAACATTCTGGGTTGCCTCGACACGCCCTCGTCCGGAAAGTACCTTTTCGACAATGTCGATGTAAAATCGCTCAACGACGATGAACTTTCGATGATACGCAATAAAAAAATCGGTTTTATCTTCCAGACCTTTAACTTGCTGCCAAAGGCAAATGCCATACATAATGTGGAACTGCCATTGATTTATGCCGGCATTGATAAGCACAAGCGGAAACTTTTGGCAGAGGAAGCCCTGCACAAAGTGGGGCTCGAAAACCGTATGCACCATAAACCCGGCGAAATGTCGGGCGGCCAGCGGCAAAGGGTAGCCATTGCAAGGGCGCTGGTAAACAAGCCCGAAATAATACTGGCCGATGAGCCCACCGGAAACCTCGACTCAAAAACCGGCGAGGAAATTATGGAAATATTCTCTAAGCTTAATAACGATGGCAATACGGTTATTCTAATTACACACGAAAGGGCTATTGCCGAACACAGCAAGCGTATTATTCAACTCTTCGATGGAAAAATTACATCTGATGTGAAAATTACTGATTAAAACCCTGCCCAACCCATAAAAATCATTTCATAATAATAATAAACCCCGTAACAATGGTATATATATTTAAGCAACTTCCGACACTTATTTTTATCTGCGCATGTGTGTCTGTAAAATCCCAACAGGTTTATGAACTTGATTTGGCCGGTAGCATAGAAATTGCTAAAAAGCAAAGCCATAATATGCTCATGTTGCAACAAAACCTTAATGTTGCCGGGTACAACCTTAAAGCTGCCACAAACAAATTTAAAACCAATGTTGGCATGAACCTTACTGCGCCAAACTATACCGAAAATATAAACGACTATTCTGATACTTCAGGCATACATTATTATCCGGTACAAACCCTGAGCTATTCTGGCGACCTGGTTATAAACCAGCCACTGCCAACCGATGGCAACCTATACATAAGCACAGGCATAAGAAACGTTGACGACTTCTACCACGATGAAAAATCGTTGCGTTACAATACACGTTTTGGTTACTCTCAGCCTATTGAAGCCTTTTATGCTTATAATAATATTAAATCGGAATATAAAAAAGCCAAACTTAACTACGAGCTGTCGTTTAAAAGCCTTAAAAGGGCCGAACTCGATTTAATTTACAATATTAGCAGCATTTATTACCGCAGCCTCTCGGCACGGGAACGGTTAGACATTGCCAAACAAGATTTGGCCCGGCAACAGGAAGCCTTTAATGTGGCCATGAATAAATACAATGCCGGCCTCATCCGCGAAACCGAAGCACTGCAAATGGAAATCGACCTGGGGGCCGCACAAAACGATTACGACATAGCTCGGGTTGATTTTGAAGCACAAACCAGTTTGTTTAAACAACAAATTGGCATTTCGTTGCACGACAGCCTGGTTATTATTGGCAGTTTCGAATATAACGAAGTGCTGGTAAACCCAGAAATGGCCGTTGAACTAGGGCTCCAAAACAGGCTCGAAATACGCGAGCACGAAATTGGCATTGCCCTATCCGATTTGGAAATTAAACGAAGAAAAGCCAATGGAATGGTTAACGGTGACATTACTGCTTATTACGATTTTATAGGCGTTGGCATTAACCCTGTTGGCACCCCTATGAGAAACGCCTTTAACGATACCTGGAACGACCTGAACAACCGCCCAGGAAACAGGGGCATTGCCCTTACCTTAAATATACCTATAATCGACTGGGGTGTCAATAAAAGCCTGGTAAAAGCCGCACAGGCAGGGCGCGAAAGGGAAAAATACTCGCTCGAACTGGAAAAAGTAAACATCGAAAGGGAAATACGCACCATGGTTAACCAGATGCAAAGCAGCCTGAGCCGCCTAAAACTACTGGAAAGAAATGTTAAAGTGGCCGAGCGTAACTTCGAAATAAGCAATGCAAGGTTTACTAACGGCGATATCGATGCCCAAACCCTTGCCCTCGACCGTGCCCGCCTGAACAATGCTTATATTTCGCACCTCGAAGCCTTTATCGGTTATAAACTTTTAATTGCCGACCTGTCGCGAAAAACATTTTACGATTTTGAAAACGACAAGCCATATACATACGAAAGCGAAGATGTAAATGAGTTGTAATTATGCCATTTTTTGTTACGAATATTTGTACCTTTATTTATTCGAGGCAATAGCGAAAAAAAAGAATCTAAAAACTTACAATTTGTAAGTTCCATGCTTTACTATTAATTAAAAAAAATATCGTGAAAACAAAAATCCTGATTTATTTATTTCTGTTGCTTGGTATTATGGGGTTGTCGCAGGAAACTACCTATAAAACTGTCGAATCAATTAACTATTATGACGATTCGGTAAACCAACGCGACAGTTATGTAAAAAGCCAATGTGTATTGGATATTTACTATCCGAAAACCCTGAATTCATACCCAACAGTGGTTTGGTTTCATGGAGGCGGTCTCACAGGTGGAAACAAGGAAATACCCGAAGCCTTGAAAGAAAAAGGAATTGCCGTAGTTGGCGTGGGCTACCGTTTGTACCCTGCTGTTCATTCGCCAAAATATATCGAAGATGCTGCTGCCGCTGTGGCCTGGGTGTTTAATAACATTTCGGCATACGGGGGCGACCCTTCGCTTATTTTTGTTTCGGGGCATTCGGCTGGCGGATATCTTGCAAGCATGGTTGGGCTCGATAAAAAATGGCTCGCAAAACACAATATTGACGCAAATGAAATTGCAGGCCTTATACCTTTTAGCGGGCATACCATTACCCATTTTACCATTCGGGAAGAACGCGGTATTGATGGCACACGTCCGGTAGTTGATGAGCTTGCCCCTCTCTGGCATGTACGTAGCGATGCCCCTCCGCTTTTATTAATAACCGGCGATCGCGAACTGGAAATGCTGGGCCGGTACGAAGAAAACGCATACCTTATGCGCATGATGAAGGTTGCAGGGCACACACAAACACGCTTGATCGAACTACAGGGCTATGGACACAACATGGCAGCACCTGCATACCCCTTGTTACTGAACGAAATACACCGGATAAGGAAAACAAAAGGTTTATGATTTTGAATTAAGCCATGCAGTATTTTAAACGTAGAAAACATGTCGCTTTTGAGGTTTTAAGTAGTGGTTATTACATTTTGGTTGTTTAACTTTATGTTACGTTTAAAAATTAAAAACTATGAAAAAGACATTATTCTTATTTGTAATTACACTTGCTTTATTTTCTGCCTGCAAACAGGCCGATAGCCCGCAACAAACTGCCACAAAACTTGAAATTAAAGATGGCTGGTACTATATCAATGGCGAAAAAACCTTTATTAACGCCCTGGGTTACGAAATTGGAGCCCGCCCTGGCCAACACCCTTATGAAGACTCGGTTTACTACGAACTCGAACGCATGGCCCACGACCTTGAGGTTATTAAGGCTGCCGGTTTCAATGCTATTCGTACCTGGAGCGAATTGTATGAAGAAGAAATGGAAGTAGTACAAAAATCGGGGCTAAAAATAGTTTATGGTATTTGGATTTTACCACACGGCGAATTTTCCAATCCCGAATTTGTGAAAGCTGCCGAGGAACAGGTACGCAGCGTAATGGCCTTCACGAAAAAATTCGACTGCATTATTACCTACCTCATCATGAACGAACCTATGGTTGCCCATATTCACGAACAGGGTGCCAAAGCAACAGTTGACCTTTGGACACGCCTGCGCGACATTATCCACGAAGAGCACCCCGGCATTCCGGTAACCATATCGAACAATGCCCAAATTGGCGAATACATTAATGAAAATATTTTCGATGTTTATGGGTTTAACTCATACGACTATAACGAAGGAATGACCCATACACAAACTTTTGGCCCCCACGTTGCTTTCCTGAAAGCCATTAACGGGCAAAATAAGCCCCTGCTCATGACAGAGTTTGGTATGTCGGTTTCTTCCGTAGGCTGGGGAATGTATGGCGGAAATACACTAAAAGCCCAGGAAGCACACGTAATACGCAATATGGTAAACTGCCTCGATGGCGGCGCTGCAGGGGTTTGCCCCTTTTATTATGCCGACGGCTGGTGGAAAGCCGGCGAACCTGCAGTACACAACCCACTGCCCGAAGAATGGTTTGGATACTGGGGCTATGGCGACATTAACGATACCATTGGTTACCCGCGCCCGGTTTGGTATGCCATGGCCGAGTACAACCAGGGTATTATTGCCTCGCCACGCAACCAGGGCATTTACTCCAATACAGTGCCGGTTGAAGCTTTCCTGAATAAGGGCGTTACCGGTATCAGGGTAATTTGTCTTGATAAAGTTATTCTCGATAAAAAAGGCCTCACCAAGAGCCATTTTACCGATAACCTGGTATTTGACGACACTACAATGGTCGATCGCGAACTTGTTTTCGAATTCTACGACAGCAAAGACAAACTTGTTAAATACGAAACTATATCGCTCTTAACATCCGACAAGCCTGTTGTATTGCCAACTCTCGAAGTTTCGGTTGCAGAGCGCGACCTTGCAAAAAGCAAATTGTGCAAAGCTACTTACACCATTGCCAACGATTCGAAATTCCGTATTGTAAGCCCGGTTGAATACAACTATTCGCACCATATTGGCTGGGAAGGCGGCCCAAGTAAGGCCCAGGCACTTAAAGCCGATGAGAAAAAAGTTACTTTCTCCGATACTTACGAAATTCCCGAAAAATGCCAGGTGTTAACTATTTCTGCCGGTATGACAGTTCGTTATGGCAAATTTATCAAACGCATCCACGATGAGGATATCCTTTATCGTGGCGACTGGGCCGATGCAATAAAGGTGAACTAATATTATTGTATATTCTACTTTCAAATTTCTTTGAAAGCCTAAAAAAAAGCCCTGCGGTACAAAACTTCGTCGCAGGGCTTTTATTTTAATAGTTCTAAAGCCACCTCGCCGGGTCTTTCGAGTATGCACATGTGGCCACACTGGTCGAGCACAACCAGCGAAGAACTACTAGTATAAATTCCATCCATTCTTTCGGTAGGAAATTTCGTGTCGTATTTTCCCGTTATTACCATTATACGAAGCCTGGGTTTCTTAAAAACCATACTTGTATCAGGCCTTGCCATCATACCGGCCAAATCGGCAACCATGCCTTCAACAGGTTGCTCCAGTGCAATTTTTGCAGCAAAATTGATTTTCTCCTTTATTAATGGATTGTCGCAATTATAGAAATTATTTTTTATACTGGGCAGTATTATAAACCTCATTCGCCCCTGTTTTAGTAAATCTGTTTCGCGGTTGCGTGCCAGTACCTGTGCCATGGATTCGTCGAAGGGGTGCGAATTGATCAGATAAATTTTTTCCGTGTTCATAGAATACTTTGCTGCAAAAGCAAGGGCAACATAACCGCCCATTGAGTGGCCGGCCACAGAAACCGTACCGAGCCCCAGTGAAAGGCAAACACGGTAAACAATGTCGGCAAGGTGTTCCATGGTATTGGTTTCCTTTATCAGGGCCGATTTTCCATGCCCTGGCAAATCGGGCATAATTACCATGTGTTTTTTCGACAAAACCTGACAAACAGGTTCCCATATCCGCGAATCGGACTGGTAACCATGCAAAAGCACTATCGGACTGCCTTGTCCGGCAAACTTACAGTGAACAACTTTCGAACGAAAAATTAAATTTCGCGTATTCATATTACTGATGCCGCATCAGCGTTTCAATTTCTTCAGCCTCTATGGGAATATCCTCCATCAGATCGATGTTTCCGGTTTCTGTAACCAAAATGTTGTTTTCGATTCGAATGCCAACCCCTTCTTCGGCTATATATAAGCCAGGTTCGCAAGTTAATACCATTCCGGGCGCAAGCATTGTTTCGCGTGTGCCCAGGTCGTGCACATCGAGGCCGAGGAAGTGGCCGGTTCCATGCATAAAATAGTTGTACCAAAGAGGGTTTTCACCTTTATGGCTTTCGGCTTCCTTTTGGGAATATAAACCCAGCCCGATGTGCTCTTCTTCCCACATTTTACACACATCGTTATGAATATTTTTGATGGTTGTGCCAGGCTTCATCAGGCTTCGTGCGAACTTAAATACCCGCAAGGTGGCTTCGTACAATTCTTTCTGCCGTTTTGTAAACTGTCCGTTTACTGGTATTGTGCGCGACAGGTCGGCTGCGTAATTGGCATACTCCGCCCCAAAATCGAGAAGCAGCAGGTCGCCACTTTTGCATTCGGCATTGTTTACAACATAGTGCAGGGTATTTGCATTCCTGCCGGAGGCCACAATAGGCTGGTATGCATGTCCCCCGGCACCTTTGCGCGTAAATTCGAATCCGATAATGGCTTCTGCTTCGTATTCCATCATACCGGGCCTAAGTTCTTTTAATAGTTTTATAAATGCATCGCGGGTAATAGAACAGGCTTTTCGAATTATTTCTATCTCTTCTTTCGACTTAATTAACCGCATTTCGCATATCAGGGGCGCCAATCGTTCGTATTTGTGCAATGGGTATTGTTCTTTTATTTTAACATACGAACTGTAGTCTCTAGTTAAAACATCAGGTTTGAATTTGGGAAGTTCGGGCAAATTGAAGTAAATATTTTTAACCTGTGCCATAAGGGCATGTAACAGCAGTTCAAAATCGTCGATATATTTTATTTGCTTAATGCCCGAAATGTCGCGTGCAGCTTCAGGGGTAAGCTTTTTGCCTTCCCAGGTTTCGAGTGACTTATCGGGCCTGATGATAAACAATATCTGCTGAAAATCCTTTGCTTTTTCATCGTTACAAAGCAGTAAAACCGATTTTTCCTGTTCGATTCCGCTAAGGTAAAAAAAATCGGAGTTTTGCCTGTAGGGATAATACTGGTCGCCATTTCTAGGCATTTGGTGTGCGCTGAAAATTAAGGCTAGCGACGAGGGCTCCAATTTCTGCGAGAGTTTGTCCCTGTTATGGATAAATAGTTCTCGTGGTAGTTTTGTATATCGCATATTATAGTTTAAAATCAATTTAAAGTTAATGAATTTCAGTATGGCACAGGAGGCAAACAGGCACTTTCTGTCAACAGTATTAACAATTGCGGAACAAGCCATTTAAAATTAAAAATGATAAAGAACAAGAAGTTGCTTTTTTGGGCAATAAGTTATATTTTAACTGAAAAAGCACACAGGCCAGCTATGCCAGAAATAATATACAAATCGAAGGCCGGAAAAATTTTACATGGTTATATCCGCGAAATGGATGAAACCTTTAGTTTTCATCGTTCGAGGCTATGCAAAAAAGTAAATGAAGAAGATATTCATTACCTGCGCCGTGCCATGAAGAAACTAAAGGCATTGTACCGGCTTGTGGAACAAACCGATAACCGTTTCATTGCAAAAAAGAGGTTTAAACCGGTAAAGAAGATTTTTAACCTTTCCGGAGAACTCCGTGAGCTACAGGTAAACCAAAAACTGATATCGACATATAACGCCCCTGATTGTGTAGTGGAAAACTATTCCCAGTTTTATAAAGAGAGAAGGAAACACCTGAAAAAACAGCTCAACAAAGCACTAAAAAATTTCGATGAAAGGGGACACCGAAAATCGCTCCGTAAGGTCTCAAAAGTATGTGCCCGGTTAGATACCGGACATATTATAGGTTCGGTTGCCAGTTTTATCGGCAACACTACCATGCAGGCCCGGAACTTTTTTTTGCCCGATATTTCTGAAGCCAGCCTCCATTCGGTACGCATATTGTTTAAGCTCATAGGCCCATCTTTGGCAATAATGGAACTGGTTAACCGGAATTCGGTTGAAAAACCTGTTGTTTTAAGATATAAAAACATCGAGGATAAACTTGGTTATTGGCACGACAGGGCTATACTCCTGCAATCGATAACTGGTGCTTTAATGGACACTCTTGGCAGCCTAGAGAAAAGGCTCGAATTTCAGAAATTACAGGTAAAAATATCGGCAGAAAATACAGTACTGATACAAGAACTAATACCAGAAATAAAAAAGGCTTTGAATGAAACAAGCCTCAAAACACGAACAAACGTATAAACTATAAAGAAGAAAAAGTATCCTGGAAAAAAGCTAAATAAGTTTCCCCCCTCACTCTCTTATGGTATAATTCCTAAAAACCTTTTCAAACTTTTCAATTTTTGGGGTAATTACAAAACGGCAGTAACCCTGGTTGGGGTTATTGCTATAATAGTTATGGTGGTAATCTTCGGCCTTGTAGAAATTTTTATAAGGTTCAACGGCGGTAACAATCTTTTTGTCCCATATTTTTTTGTTATCAAGTTCGGCAATTATGGTTTTTGCTGTTTGTTCCTGTAAGCTGTCGAGATAAAAAATTACCGAACGATACTGTTCGCCAATATCGGCACCCTGCCCGTTTAACTGGGTAGGGTCGTGGGTTTTAAAAAATATTTCAAGTATTTCGGAAAAGCTTATTATTGTTTCATTGTAAACCAATTTTATTACTTCGGCATGGCCTGTGTTGCCATCACATACTTCGCGGTAGGAAGGGTTTTTAATATGTCCGCCGCTATATCCGGGTGTAATTTCAACAATACCCTTTACCATCTGAAATATTGCTTCGGTACACCAAAAGCAACCCGAACCCAATATGGTTTCTTTGATTTTATCTGTTTGGGCATTCATTCTTTCCATGCTAAATATTAGTAAAATTAAAAATAAAATAGCCTTCATAACACCTGACTTTTTATTATTAACAAAAGTCATGAAAAAATGTTTAGCTTCAGCCGGGCAGATTACTGCACAGAAAAACCAACCCGGCTCAATAAAGCTGTTCAGGCTAAAACAGACGGCTCAAAAAAAAGTAATCTTATAGGGCTTTAATTTTTTCGCCCACCTGTTGTGCTACTTCCGAACCCAGAAAAATTACAAGGCCTTTTTCTATAGCCTCTGCCAATACCGGCAGGTGCGCAGGCAATATACTTTCTTCGGTTATGCCCAGTTTGGTTGCCTGTGCTTTTATAACACCGCTGGCCATCATATCGCCTATTAAGGGGCTAAGCACCTGGCATATATTGTTTGTCAGGGGGTTTTCATACTTTTTCATTTTCAGGCCTTTCCTTTAACCGATTCAACCAATTCTTTCTGGTACAACGCCGCCAGGGCAATAAACAGGTAACCCAGGTTCCATGCTATATCGATGTAACTTCCACTGTCGTATAAATCCTGCCATAACATGTACGAATACAATAAATCGGCCACTGTAAACAATAAAAATCCCAAAGCAAGATATTTCCAAGGGCGCGAAATGGTACCTTTACCAAACAAACTTGTAATATACATTAAAACGAGGGCTGGTATCACAACAAGCACATCGGCAATCGGGTAAAACATCGAAAATACGAACTGCAGCCCTGAAGTTTCCGGATCGGCAGAAATGGGCATCAGAACATAATAAACCACAAAAGCAGTAACTCCCATAATAATTGCGCCAATAACAAAATAAAGCTTGGTACTGCCCATTGGCAGCCCGCTTTTGGCATAGCCAGTAAACATCATCAGCAAGCCCCAAAGCAGTGGGATATATCCTGTGCACCAGAAAATATCTGCCACCGACGGAAAAGTTTCGTTCATGTCGTATCCCATTGCCAGATCGAGCAACGCATAAACACTTTCGGCCACAAAATAAAAGATCATACCGACAAGTATAAATATCCATGCTTTTTTGGTGAAATCGAACAGCTTAAAGCTGCGCAGTGAATCAAAAAGGGCAATAACAGCAACGAGCGAGCACAAAACCGGAAACAAATCGGAAACATATTGTAAAAACCTATCGCCGCCCATTTTAGTGGTTACAATTGTTAAATTAACAACAAAAAATGCCACGATAAAAAGCCATAGTTTTTTTGTTTTTTTCATCTGTTTATAATTTAATTTTTATTGGTCAGATGGAACTTACCATTCGAAAATAATCATTTTCGTGTGTGAGATAATGATTATTTACTCATGGAAGTTTCATACAATTAGAGTTTAAATTGAATTGTAATAATTTTTTGGCTTAACAATATTATAAAATACAAAATAAAATATATTTAACAAAACCCCGAGGAAATAAGATTGCAACAATTATTTCATCTATTTTATTATCTTTAAGGATATTATAAACTTACCAGCATGAAAAAGTTTAAGCTCTGTCTTTTGCTATCGGCTGCATTCATTGTTTTATGCAGCGCTGCCTGGGTTAAGATTACCTTAGTGAAGCCTGCCCTTGTACCATTGCCCGTAGAAATTCAAACACTGGCAATTATCGATCGCACATTACAGGATAAAACCAAAGGGGCACAAATAGAAAAAGTGCTTACCGTTGAAGCTTTTAAACAAGACGAAATGGCCGTCAGGGAAGTTATTGCCGGAATAACCGATCGCTGTGGGGAATATGGAAAATTTGCTTTTATTACTACCAATGAAAAGTTTGTCAGTAATTATACAAAAACAACTTTCCCAAGCCTATTAAGTTGGGATGAAGTAGAAACCCTTTGTAAAAAGCATGGAGCCGATGCACTTTTGTCGATTGAACTGTTTGACTCCGATTTTCTGCTAACACCCGGAATTTCTGGCGGAATTAACACACCGGTAAAAGTACGTGCAAATGGAATAGCTGTAATTAACCTTGGGATTCGTATCTATTTTCCTGCCTCACGCACAGTAATTGACGAGTTTAAAATTAACCACCGCATTGACATGGCTACTTATACCGGCAATGCTTATGGCGCAGTAAGTACACTTCTCGATAAAACCGATGCCATTAACCGCACCAGTTATGAGTCGGGGCGTATGTATGGCGAACGAATATCGCCCAGCTATTATACAGTTACCCGTGAGTTCTTCAACAAGCCCAAGAAAAACCAAAACCTGAGGGCAGGCGTACGCAAATCGGAAGTTGCCGACTGGCATGGCGCTATTGAATCGTGGACCAAAGCCCTCGACGATAAAAAGAAAAAAGTGCGCCGCCGTGCAGCTTTTAACATTGCCGTTGGATATGAAGTGCTGGGCGACCTTGAAATGGCCAAAACATGGGCATCGAAGGCCTATACCGAATATGGCGAAAAAGAAGCAAAATATTATTACGATAAATTGGTTTATCGTATCAAAGAAGAAGCCGTTTTAATAAGGCAGGGCGAATAATTATTGCTCCTTGCCGGTTTGAAAAGCATTAATTACCGGATTGCCTGAATTATCGATAGTATCGGGTTCGGGCGGAGGCGCAAAATAGGGGGTAATATTTAGTATAATACTGTTGGAATTTTGCACCAATTGGTTAGCTATATGCGACTTTACCCTTATATACACAGAAACAGGCATTGCTTCATCAACACCTGATAGCAATAGGGATTTATTAAGGGTATCGCAACTAACTTTTAGAGTAGTGTCGGAAACAGATAATCCTAAAAAAGGGTTACTAAAATATTCTTCCCTGCTTAGCTGAACCATGTAAAAGGGTTTAACAAAAAAAGAAGCACTATAGCCTGCCGGTGTCCATGAAAAAACAAGATTGCTGTCGAGGTTTGAGGCTGTAATGGTTATACTGCTGCTATCCACCGGCATAAGGAGTTCCTGGGCTTCAACAGCAGCCAGCACTTCATTTTCTTTTTCTTTCCCACAGCCTGTTATGAGCAAAACAGCAAGAGCGCTTAATAAAATATGTTTCTTCATTGTAATTTGAAAGTGTTCCACGTACCCTGGATGCACCTGTTTAATATATTGCCAACCTGCCGGTATGTATATTGTTGCCTGTACCGATTTCGTAGATAAGTACCTGAGGACTATACTCCGGTAAGTTTATCGTTATTGTGCCTTCCCCTGACGTGTGAAAAATATTGTTGTATAAAAGTTTACCGCTAATATCATACATTTTATAATGAATCGAATGGTTTTCCGATAATTTATAGTCAAAAAACAATTTTTTTTCCAGGACCGGGTTTGGATAAATGCGAAAATTTTCATCTGTTGAAATATGTTCAACAGATGAAACATCGGGCAGTTCGGGGGCTTCAGGTACATCAGGCAACAAAAGCTGAATATCGGTGTAAATACGGTATTCGCCAGGTCGAAGCTTTATGAGGGCATTTACATCTGTTACTTCCAGGGTTTCGCCAGTTAAGTAGTCATACCATGACCCGGTATGCTGGAATTCCGGATCGATATTTCCGTTAGTGATCCCAAAATTGCCTATAATTGTGGCATAAGCCGCAGGCAGGTTCAGGTGTAATTTCTTTAATGCGCCACTGAAATTGTAGGTAAAATCGGCTGTAGAACAAAATTCTGTTTTTTTAAATGCAATAAGGGCTTTATAAACCTGGTAAAGCCTGTGTCGGTTTTGATCGGTATAATAATCCCACCTGACCGGTTTCAGGGCAAGCCTGCAATCGCCAACCGTTCCGTCGGCACAGGTATTGATACTGTAATCGTATCCTAGTTCGCACCATTCCCAAATCATTTTAGGGCCGGGAATGGTAAAGAAGAATGCAGCAGCTGTTTCCATGCGCCTCAGGGCGGTTTCGGTTTCTTTTGTATCGTACAGTGTATTTGAGTTTCCGTAAACCTTGTTTTTATACATCAGCCTTTCTTCATCGTGGCTTTCCATGTATGTTATTAGCGAAGGGGTATTCCAACCCCGGCTGCTGTAAACTCCCCATGAGAAGTCCGATTTATTGCCTTCGTTATATCCCATGGTAGCTTCGTTATAATTGCAGTTCATATTGCCCCAGAGCAATATGCCATATTCGGCAAGTTCTTTTTCTTCAGTATTATCAGCCATGTGCTCAAAAATTACAATGGCATCATTTTTCACTTCCCAAATAGCATTGGCCATACGCTTTAAAATTGCTATGCGGGAAGCATCCGGCCCCCAGGCATCGGCATCGGCTTTATTGGTAAACCCTTTCGTAAAATCAAACCGGAAGCCGTCAACCTTGTATTCGGTAAGCCAGTACTCGTTCACCCTGTCAACAAAATAGCGGGTGGCCGGGCTTTCGTGGTTAAAATCGTATCCCCAGCACCAGTTTCTATGGGGGCAGTTTGAGTTGTACCAGGGGTTATCGGCCGTTACATTGCTTCCGTCCCAATACATCTGCACCAGGGGGCACTGGCTATAAGAATGGTTTAGCACCATGTCGATAATAACAGCTATGCCCCTCGAATGGCAGGCATCGACAAATGCCTTCAAATCGTTTTTGGTTCCGTAGGCCTTATCGAATGCAAAATAAAACGAGGGGTTATAGCCCCAGCTGATATTTCCTTCAAATTCATTCACCGGCATCAGTTCAATGGCATTAACTCCCAGGTTTTGTAAATAATCAAGGGTGTCGGTAATGGTTTTAATATTAGCTGCGCTGGTAAAATTCTGTATGTGCAGTTCATAAATTACAAGCGATGATGTACCGGGAACGGCAAAACTTCCGGTTTGCCAATCGTATTGGGGCGGTGGTGTTTGCAGTACCCCTGCAATATTTGTTGTTTTGCCCGTAGGATAAGCCTTCAGCATCGGATAGGTTGTTGTTGAAATATATTTGTCGTTCCAGGGGTCAAGAATTTTCTCGGAATACAGGTCGGCAACCCTTATTGAACCATCAATAAAATACTGGAAAGCGTATTCTTCTCCAGGAATAAGCCCCGAAAGTGTAATCCACCAGGTTGTGCCATCGCTGCTGCGGCTCATCAGGTAATTGTTGTCGGCTTCCCAATTGTTAAAATCGCCTATAACAAAAACAGCATCTTTGCCCGGGGCATACAAAGCAAGGGTAACAGTAGAGTCATTCAGGTAGTTAATGCCAAAACGGTTTCCTTCAGGCAATTCGGCGGTGGTAATTTCATTAAGTACAAAAAAGCTAACAGAATCGGCAATCGTATATGCCGGGTTAATTGCAATTATTTTTGCCCAATGGAGGCCGGATGAACCAGCATTGAAAGTTGTTTTCAGGGTATCGTTATATGATGTATGCACAATTTCGTTATCGACATACAACATGATACTGTCGGCCACAGGAGTTCCTATAGCCACTGACGAAGCGTTTACCTCAATGGGCTCACCCTTCACAACAAAGAGGGTTTCGGAAGGTTTGTCGAATTTTACCGATAGTCCTTCTTTGTAAACGGCCAGGAACAAATCTTCTGTTTGTTTTGAGCGATCGCCACTACGCAAAACAAATGCCAGGTGTGTAACTGTATCGGTGGCTGAAATTCCATAATAAGTATATGCATCGGGCGAAAGTGTTAATTCGTAAACATTGCTGCTTACACGGGTACACTTTGCTTTGGAAATGTTCTCTTCCCAGGGGGCAACAACATATTGCCAGCTGTTGCTGCTTGTAATTTTTACTCCTGTATGTGCATATACTTCCCCGGTAAAGTTCAACAAATCTTTACGGGTACATTTATCAATATCGATACGCACTGTAATTTCGTCGTTTATGGCAGGAAAAACCGGCACAGAGTTTATGGGCTGGCCTGAGACAGGAATAATAAATGCCAATATGAGAAAAGAATATATTATGCACTGGTATAGTTTCATGGCTTTTTCAGTTATATTAAAAAATCGAATTTATCGATGTTCGTAAAAACGGCCATCTGTATAGCTTATAAAAATACCTGGAAATCATCACAAACGTTTGCGGAAACCACTGCGTTTTACTAAGTTTATTGCTTCACATAAAAACCAAACCAAACCCGTTTGAGAATCAAATAATGAAGAGCAACCAGGCCACCATAAAAGATATTGCCCGAATTCTGGGCATTTCGCCTTCAACTGTATCAAGGGCGCTGAAAGATCATCCCGATATAAGCCCGAAAACCCGAAAAGCGGTTAAGAAACTGGCCGAAGAACTTCATTACGAACCCAATGCTATTGCACTTAGCCTCAGAAACAGCCTTACCAAAACCATTGGGGTTATTATTCCGGAACTGGTGCACCATTTCTTTAGCTCGGTAATAAGCGGAATCGAAGATATAGCCTATAAATCGGGGTTTTCGGTACTTATCTGCCAGTCGAACGAAGATTACGATAAGGAAGTTCATGTGGTACACACCCTTCTTTCAAAGCGTGTTGATGGTGTATTGGCATCGGTATCGAAAACAACAAACAAATTCGATCATTATTACGAACTTAAAAACAGTAACATACCGCTGGTTTTTTACGATCGTGTGTGCAATATACCGAATACCGACAGGGTTATCGTTGACGACTATACCGGCTCATACAAGGCTGTTAAGCACTTGGTGGAGGCCGGATGCAGCCGCATTGCACATTTGGCCACAAGCCAGGAGCTGCTTATCGGGCGAAACCGGAAAAACGGCTATATTCAAGCACTAAAAGACTGCGGCATAGAAGTCGATGAAGAAATTATTTTGCGTTGCGATACCGACCAACACGCAAAAAAGTGTATCCCATACCTGCTTTCGCTGGAGAAGAAAATCGATGGTATTTTTGCAGTGAACGATTTGACAGCCATTACAGCCATGTCAATCATAAAACGTTCGGGCTATTCAATACCCCAAGATATTGCCATTGCCGGCTTCAGTAACAGCATTTACACCAATATGACCGACCCGCCTCTAACCACTATTGAGCAGCACGGTTTTATTATGGGGCAGAAAGCCGCAACCATGCTTATGGAACGTATTCAAAGCGAAACCGACATCGAAACCAGGGTAGAGCAAATAAAAACCGAGCTAATTGTTCGGGGATCGACACAAAGGAGAAAAAACTTGTAAAGTTCAATTATTGCTTAATTCATTAATTTCTTAAAACTCGGGGCAGGGAACCATTTTTTTTGGCTTTTTCTTTTTCGATGGTTTGCCGAAAGTATATGATACAGAAATTTCGTGGCTACCGCCCGTTGATGTAATTAATCGTGAAACAGTAAAATCGTAACTGTAACCGATATTGTACTGGTTGGTTTTTAAGCCGGCAAGCAAAATAATTGCATCGTTAAGTTTATTGCTTTTTACAACAGGCACCCCCCTGTACCATATACCAAGTACTACCGGGCTGTAATGATAATAAAACCCAAGATCGAGCTGCTGAAAATCTTCCTGTTTTTTATAAAGAAATGCCCATTGCAATACCGTTGGGGTGGGGCGTAAAAGCGATTGTTTTACAATGTGCCTTGTACCGCCGAAAAATTGAACTTTAACCGGAACACGGGCAAGGTTTAAGTCGGAGTACTCAAAGTAATACAGCGATTGGTTAGGCCTAAGCAGGTGGTCGGCAGAAAAACCAATCCAAAACATATCGCCATAGGCAAGAAGGGAACTGGAAAAATCGATATCGCCTACCCGTTCAAAAGGCACAACTTCGCCCGAACCTGGTGCATTGCCAGCAACCGACATCTGGTCGCGCCATAAAAGACGGTTAAAATCGATACTGCGTTGCGTATAAAGCAGGTGCATCCCCGGCCTGACATGAACGGTATTTGATATTCTGAAGTCGTAATTGTACAAAATACCAAAGTTGGTAGTGCTCAGGTTTCCCGAACCGGCAACATCGTTCAGGAACAAAACCCCCACACCGGAGCGGACCCTTTCGAAATAATGGTCAAAAGCAAATGAATAGGTTTTATAGCCCACCTCTATTTCTGGCCATTGATTGCGATAACTGGCCGACAAGCGGTTTTTACCAGTGCTTCCGGCAAACGAAGGTGCCAGATAAAGGGGGTTAGAATAAAACCTCGAAAAATGGGCATCCTGCGCAATGCACAAAATAGAAACTGTTATTAAAAACAATAATATAGCCCACTTTTTCTTCATCGTACAATACTGAAAATAAATACTTTCAACACACTTCCATTTTTAATAAAGCAGGGTTACGTTTCCGGTTTTTATAAAGCCTTTCCCATCGGTATAAGTACCTTTTACTTTCCAGATATATACATCCTGTTTGGCAGGTTTTCCCTTATAATAGCCGTCCCAGCCAGTTTCCTGATCGAAACTTTCGAAAATAAGTTCCCCCCAGCGGTTAAAAATCATCAGGTGATAATCATCAACATGATCGATTATGCCTGGCTTAAAGACCCTGTTTTCATCCAGTGGGGAGGCAGGCCTGAAGGCATTCGGGAATTCAACTATTCCCGAGGGTTGTGCAAAAACTGCATTCTCCATCACATATAAATCGAAGCAGTTGTTTATGGTCCACACCTTGAGTGTTACATCATAAGTTCCTGTTTCCTTATATACATGTTTTGGGTTATGCTCAGCCGATGTTGAACCATCACCAAAATCCCATTCAATTACATCGGCATTGTCCGACAAGTTAAAATAATGTACCGGTTGGTCGTTTACATAAACATGCCGCGGTGCTAAATCAAAGAATGAATTGGGCAGTATATGTACCCTTGCAGTATCGCTGAACGATGCCACACCACCAGGCCCATTTACAGTAAGTTTAATTTTATAAATGCCCGACTGATAATAAGTATATGTGGGATCTTTGGCGGTTGAAATGCTTCCATCGCCAAAATCCCATAAGTACGAATCGGCGTAGCTCGACTCATTAATAAGGGTAATGGTGTGTGGCATGCAGCCATCATCGGCACCTTTAAACGCCGCTACGGGTGGCGCCGGGCGGAGCCTTACCGATGTGCTGGCACTGTCGGAGCAATAATCGCCAGAAACCCTCAACGATATTGTGTAATAGCCTGGCTCGTCGTATATAATACTGCCAGGATTTGCCAGCACAGAGCTTTTTCCATTGCCAAAATCCCAGGCATATCGCCAGTTCCCACTGGTAAGGTTGTCAATAGCAAAAGTATTCTCCGGAAACATCTGTTCTAGTGGTGTTGCCTCGAAACTAGCCACAGGGGTTGCATAAACGGTGATGTCAACCTCAGCCGTATCGAAACAATTTAACGACGACTGTGTAATAACCCTTGCTTTATAAGTTTTGTCGGAAAAACTATTATTTACAAACTGATGGTAAACGCTAAACCTTCCTGAAACCGTATCGGGTTTTCCATCTCCAAAACTCCAGTAATAACGAGTGTTTCCAGGGGTCGATACCAGCATAACCTGTGCCGGGCTGCACGAAGTTTGCGGCAATGCAGTAATTTCAGCAGTAGGGTTTGGCCATACCATAACAAAGTTTGTTGCTTTATCGGTACACCCTAACCTGCTGGTAACTGTTAAGCTTACTTCGCGGTATTTAATTTCAGGTGTGCTATTGATAAACAAATGCTGCGGATCAGGATATGTAGTAGTAGTACCATCCCCAAAATCCCATCGGTAAGAAACTGCGCCGGAGGAAGTATTTTCGAAATTTACAGCTAATGGACTGCAACCGGGTTCGGTAAGAATATTAAAACCGGCAACTGGAGCGTCGGAAACAAGGGTAATGGTATCAACCGCTTTGCACCCGTTTACATCGGAAAGGATGTGGGAAAATGTGTAAGTACCTGCCTGTCGGGCAGTAAATACCGGATTGGGCATAGTATAATTAGAAAGGTTTTGCACAGGCCCGTTCCAGTAATGCAAAAACGGCCCAGAGCCTGTATTAGTGGTAAGCAACTGATAAGCTTCATCTACACAGGCAATAGTATCGGTATTACTAATTTCCGTAAAAGGAGACTCAAACACAACAATGTGTAACGAGTCGCGCACCACCTTTAAGTTGATATCGGCAACTTCAAGGTACAAATAATAATCGCCGGTGCCTGGCGGGCTAAAGGTTGTAAACAATGTATTTGCCGAAGTTAGGTATTCAGTGTCGCCAGTCCACGAAAAAGTATATGGGGGCGTACCACCAAATAGCCAGGGTTGAATTTCAAATGCATCGGCTGTGCACGAAGCCTGATCGTAATCACCAATATCAACCGACATCGAATCGGAAATTACCCTTATTCCATGATATACCGTTGCACCTATGCATCCATCCACAGTTACCTCATATACCGAAATTACAAATGAACCTGTGTCCGGAAACCCCAGGCGAACAAAATCGTTCATGTTCGACTCCAGGTTTATTTCTTCGGGAATATCCCAGAAATATGCCGAACCAGGCCTGCCGTTAATTGTAAAAAACATAACGTTCGACTGGTTTTTAAGTACAACAGTAGGGCCAAGAATATCAATAAACCCAGGCAATGGGTTTATTTCTATTTTCAATTCCCTTAATGGGCCTTCGCACCCAGTGGCGCTGTTATGCCCCGATACCCAATACGATTTATCTGAAGCAAGAAAAGGTGTTCGAAAAGTATCGGTAATGGCTAACAGATCGCCAGCAAGAGGTGCGTTATACCAACGAAATTCTGAAATATTTGGATCAGGTTCAGGGCTGAGCAATATTGCTACCGGGCCGCAATGCGAAATATTTTCGGTTGCAGGCATGGGCGGCAATGGATGAATAATTACCGGCAGCTCCGACATAGGGCTCAGGCAGTTTGTAAAAGGGTTAAATTCGGCAACATAAAACCGGGTTGTGGAATCGATATATGAAGTTTGAAGTGTATCGCCAATATATACCAGGTTATAATCAGAATCGTACCAGAATAAGCTGTTTGAAGGATTGTTGCGTTGTGCAGAAAGGGAAAAGGCTGTTGGCCCGCATCCCGAATCGGCTGTTGTAACCGGAGCTGTTTCACCAGGCCAAACTTTAATATTTGTTACTCCCGCCGGGCCTATGCACCCGGTAAGTGTATTATATGCCCTGGCAAATATCTGGGTGTCCGATACAATATTATCGGTCAAAAGAACAAAACCAGTATCGACAGCCTGGGCAGCAGTATCGGAACGATACCATATAACCCTGTTGGCGGGTGGAAGGGCAATTGCATATAAAACTGCCTGCCCGCTTCCGCACAACGTATCACTAGTAAGCACGGGAAGGGCCGGAACCTGATCAATAACAATTCCTAATTCCGAACGGCTGCTTTCGCAGGCTGTCAGGTTATCGAAAAAACTCACATACAAACTACTGGTTGTGCTTACTTCACCCGTATTGAATTCAAAACCCCGATAAATAGGCGAACCGCCAGTAAGGGTATCGTACCAGAATGCTTCATAGTGCGGATCTGATGCTGCTAACAGTATGGTAAAGGAATCGGGGCCACACGATTGCAGTTTAGGGACTATTGGCGGCATCGGGGCCTTTTTTATGGTAACCGTAAGGCTGTCGGCCGTTGGGGGACAGCTTCCACTGGTAAGTTTCCACTCGAATTGGAATGGACCCTCGGTGCCTGCCTGGAAATTTACTATTGCATTTGAAGTGTTTTTATCAGGCTGATAGTTTACAGTGCCAGGGCCATCTATAAGCAACCAGGTGCCCAGCCCCCGGCTGATAGAATTGCCTTGCATCTGGTATGAATATCCGCAGGTTATTGTATCGGGACCGGCAATGGCAGGTGGCACCGGCACACCAAAGTCGATGACAACTGTATCGCGGCTGTAGCATGGGCCGTTTACCATATTCCATACTAACTCATATCGGCCTTCGTTACCAGGTGAAACAGAAAATATTGCCCCCGGCACCGAGCTATTTGGTGAAAATACCGGTGGCACGCCCGACGGATTTTCAATAACGCTCCAGCTACCGCTTCCGATAAGCGGTGCATTTGCAGCCAGAGTATCCTGAGTTTGTAAACAGTAAGCTTTATCGAAGCCCGCATCGGCCAGCCCAGGCGACTGGTAACGCTCAATTAATACCGTATCGGAATTCGACGGGCAAATTCCAAGCAGGCTGCTTAATGTCCAGCTTACAATATTTTCGCCATACGAAAGGCTTGAGATATTGGCATTGCTATTTGCTGGCAGGTTGATTGTTCCCGAACCGGTAATCACCTGCCAAAGGCCGGTTCCAGAGTTCTGCGGTGGGTTTCCACTCAGGCTATGAGATGATTGCTCGCATAACACCGTATTAATTCCGGCATTAGCTATGCCTGCACTAAAATCGGCAGTAACTATTAAGGTGTCGGTAGTAACCGGGCAAACACCAAACTGGCTCGAAACCCGCCATAACAGCATATTTTGCCCATGCCCCGGAGAAGAATAAACAGCTGAAGGGTTTGTACTATCAGATATGGAACCCTGCCCGGAGATAATATCCCAATAACCAGTGCCATTAAGGTCTGGCACAGCAGCAGACAAATTTGTTGAAGCAATATCGCATAACTGTGTATCGTTACCGGCATTTGCCGGTCCGGGCTGGCGATCGCTAATGACAATAACATTGTCGGAAGTTGTACAGGGGCCGTTTGTAATTGTCCATGTAAAAGTATTCGGGCCAAACGACAGGTTTACGGCGCTAGTTTGTGGGTTTGCTGGGTTAGAGATTATGGCGGTGCCCGAAGTTGACCACAATCCGGTTCCTGCTGTAGGTACATTGCCGTTAAGCAAAACAGAATCGTTACAGATAATAATATCGGGGCCTGCATCTGCTGCCTGTGGTGATTGATGAAGGACTAAAGTTACCTGGTTTGGGGCGCTTTCGCAAAAACCTTCGTAACTGGTTACATAAAATGTATAAACCCCGGCCAAATTTGTATTTACCGACATTGGCGGCATTGCAGGATTATACGTATTGCCCTCGAAAAGAAATGTATCCATTGCCGGGTCTTTGTACCACCTTACTGTGCCTGCTCCGGCAGAAGCATTTAAAAGAATATTGTCGCCGGTGCAAAATTCAAAAGTGTCGGATACCACTACAGGAGGGGGTGCAACAATTTCGATACGTGCGGTTGTAAGAATCGGAGGGTTATCGCCATTTATCGGATCAATTGGATCAATTCCGTCGGAGGGATTATTGTCGTATGGGTTACAAACATTCCAGTTTCTAAGGGTAATTTCAAAAATATCGCCTGCAACGCCACCTGCCGGGGCACTAATCGGAAGCGACGACTGGTTCGGCCCATCGGCCGGTATAGGAATCCTGACAACAGGGCCAAAAAAATCATCAAGAAACAGGCCGAGGCCATCGGTCATATTGTGCACAACACCACCGGTGTCCCGTATTGTAACATCAGGGATACGGTCGCCTCCCTGTTCATAGGTGTTATAAACAAACTGTACCCACCGGTAATATCGGTTAGGCCTGTCGGGCTCTATGGAAATATTGCAATTAAAGGTTGAATTGTCATCGAAGACCACATCAACTATATCATCGCCTTCGCACACATAATGCACAACCGGATCGGTATTTAAAACACCGCTGTTTTCTTCATCTGTTCCCCATGTGCTAAAAATCTGTGCCTGGTATCCGCTACTGGTACACTCTACCCCGTTATATACCAAAATTGCTTCGGCAGTTCGCGAACATTCATCTGTAGGAAGGTAAAGGTGAGAAGCAAAACCCCACACCGAATCGTGGGCAGCATTCCATATTCCCGGTACCAATGTTTCCGCACCTGTGCCATCGTTCCAGACAAAAAGAATCTGTACCAATGAGGTATCAACCGGAATCATAAACTGGTAATTGGCGTCCATAGTGAAATTAACCGGCGCACAAACCGAACTGGGCGCCTGGTTGCTTCCATTAACGGTAATCAGTTCGCATTGGCCCGAAACCTCTATCTGCACGAACAAAAGCAGCAGATTAAAAATAGTCAGTAGTTTTGTGGTTTTCATTACCAGACCATTTATGACAGAACAACCTTAAACGGCTGTCCTGAAGTTTGCCCAAAAATACCTTTGAGGTGGTTTATGTCTCAAAAGTTGTGTTAGTAGTTTGGATGCATATACGATAAAAAAAATATTTGGTTGCTTTCGTCAACATATTTTATTGTTTCGTCAAACTTTTTATATGTTTCGTGTAAAATAATCGATATAATGTAAATGAATAGGCCAGAACATATATTCAATTTACAAAATCTGGAGCTTTTAATGAAGTAGATATAGCAGGAAATATTTCTGTTGAATAGAAATATTTATAAAGAGTGCAATAAAATGAGGTTTTAGTAATATAAATCGAGGAGGCCATCAGGACAGTCCACCTGTATTTCTTTGAGCTGGTGGTTAATATCGGTAATAAACCCGGCCTGAAGGGGAATAAATATTTCGGTGTTGCCCCGGAGAACCCTTATAACTACATTCGAATCGAAATCAACAACAGAATCGAACAAACCAATGTTTCCTTTTTGGCGATCGATAACAGTATAGCCCGGAAGGCTGTCAAAATCCTTATCTGTCAGGCTGTTTTCTTCCAGGTATTTTTTTTCAATATACACCCGGCATTCCGATAATTTTCGTGCAAGTGTTTCTGAATTAACAGTATCAAAAAGAATCAGAAGGGTATCTGTTGTTTTTTCCTGGAATTCTTCAATAAAAAAAGGAACCGGCAAACCATCAATTATAATGAATGCCAGTTCCATTTCCTGAATATCGTCGAAGCTAAACTTATTAAGTTTAAGGACAATATGCCCTCTAATGCCATGTGGCTTGCCCAGCACACCCAATTCGATACAATCGTTCAGGTCGATCCCGGGCATATTATAAGTTTTATTCTTCTTTGCTTTCTGCTTCGACTACTTCAGCAGTACCCTGTACTTCTTCTTCGGCTGCTTCATCAGCAACTGGTTCCGATACTGCTTCGGGCTTTTCGGCCTCAGCTTTTTTCTTTGCAAGTTCGGCAGCACGCTCCTGGTTGACTTTTGCTTCACGATCCAGGGTTGCTTTCAAACCGGCTTGTTTATCTTTTGCCAGTTTATCTACCTCACTCTGAAGTTTTGATTCCTTATCCTTCAGCCATGTTTCGAAACGTTTCTCGCCTTCTTCCTGCGAGAACGCACCTTTTTTAACACCTTCGAGCAGGTGTTTTTTCATAAGTACTCCTCTTTTCGATAACAACGACCTACAGGTATCGGTAGGTTGGGCGCCCTTTAACAACCAATCCAGAGCTTTATCAAATTCCAGATCGATTGTAGCAGGATTGGTGTTCGGGTTATACAAACCCAATTTCTCAATGTATTTACCATCGCGTGGCGCCCTGCTATCTGCTACCACTATGTGGTAGATTGGCCGTGCTTTGCGGCCGTGACGTGCTAAACGAATTTTTACGGGCATAAAACCTTTTTTTAATTAATAATTCAACCTACTTTTATAGGGGCTGCAAATATACAATTTTATCTTTAATAATGATATAGACCTTCGGTTTAATTCTTCATGCCAAAAAATTTCTTGTTCCCTATTGAACTTTTTACCGGGTTTTCGATTATACATAATGAAAAAACTGTCAATATGTCTGTTTTGAAACAAAAAATAATATGGCACGTTATATGTATATATTTATATTGTTGTATTTTTACATGTCGAAATTAATTTATTGCAAGCAAATAACATAAAACCGAATAAAATGAAAAAAGTTTTTTTTGTACTGTCAATTGCCATATTGGGCACAATGGCCTGCAACAGCAGCGATGGTAACAACACTACCCCACCTGCAAAAGCTGAACTCAAGGACGCTATAGATAAACCGGTTTACCTGACAAAACAAATGTTTATCGATGAAATTATGGATTACCAAACTAATACAACACAATGGGTATATAAAGGTGACATGCCCGGATTGGTTGACTTCTATGCCGACTGGTGCCGGCCATGCAAAATAACATCGCCTATTTTAGATGAACTTGCACAGGAATATGCAGGGCAAATAAAAATATACAAGGTTAATGTTGACGTAGAAAGGGAACTGGCTGCGGTATTTGGGGTGCAAAGTATCCCCACGTTCCTGTTCATGCCCATGAATGGTAACCCTACGATGTCGGCTGGTATTGCACAAACCCCCGAGCAAACCAAAGAATTGTTCAGGCAGCAAATTGAAGAAATTCTGCTGAAAAAACAATAATCAGGTTTTTTGCCTGCAACTACCAATATTATGAAAGGGAAACCAATTTGGCTTCCCTTTTTTGTTGGCGTCTTTTATTAACCTTTTATCAACATCAGGGAATTTTAACCCCGGAGTGTCGTATTTTTAGCGTTTAATTCGTGAACAAATAAACCCACCGGTAATGTTTTTAATTTTCGATACCGAAACTACAGGTTTGCCAAAGAATTACAAGGCCCCTCTGAGTGATTTCGACAACTGGCCCAGAATGGTGCAGGTCGCCTGGCAGATTCATGGCCTCCATGGCGAATTTATCGATGCTAAAAGCTATATCGTAAAACCCGAAGGGTACGAAATACCCTTTCAGGCCGAAAAAGTGCACGGTATATCGACCCAGCGTGCCCTGGAAGAAGGGTACGAACTGTCATGGGTACTTAAAGAGTTTAACAAAGCCCTGGAAGGGGCATCGTATGTTATCGGGCATAATATTGAATTCGATATCAACATTATTGGCTGCGAGTTTTTGCGGAAAGGAGTTGAAACAACCATTCAGGAAAAGGAAATTGTTGACACGAAAGACGAAAGCACCGAATTTTGCCAGCTGCCCGGCGGGAAAGGCGGCAAATACAAATGGCCTAACCTTTCGGAACTTCACAATAAACTTTTTGGCAAAAGTTTCGACGAGGCCCACAATGCCTCGGCCGATGTTATGGCCACCAGCCGGTGCTTTCTGGAACTGGTCAGGCTTGGGGTTATAAGTTCGCAAAAATTGAAGCTTCCCGCAGGTTTTCTATCAGCCTTTCGTGAAGCAAACCCCTCTTTAATAGAACCAGCAAATATTGAAATTGTATCGAATTTTAAACCAGCACAAATAACCGAAACAATAGCCCGGAAAGAAGAGCCAGCTTTCGAACAGCCTCGGGCAGAAATAAACCCTGACGAGAAAAAATTTACCCACCTCCACGTTCACTCCCAATATTCCATACTCGACGGAGCAGCTTCGATATCGGCACTGGTGGCCAAAGCCAAACAAGATGGCATGGAAGCCATAGCCCTTACCGACCATGGTAATATGTATGGCGTGAAGGAATTCCACGAAGAATGTAAAAAACAGGGAATAAAGCCAATACTTGGTTGCGAGGCCTACCTGGTTGACGATTTAACGCAAAAAGACAAAGCGAACTACCATATTATACTGCTGGCCAAAAACGAAACCGGATACCGCAACATGCTCAAACTGGTATCGCTGGCAAATATTAAGGGCATGTACTATAAACCCCGTATCGATAAACCTGCACTGGAAAAATACAGCGAAGGGCTTATTGTTTCGACAGCCTGTCTTGGCGGCGAAGTGCCCCGTAAATTAATGAATGAGGGCATCGACGCAGCTGAAAAGGCTATCCTTTGGTATAAATCGGTTTTTAATGACGATTTTTATCTCGAAGTTTCACGTCACCCTTCCGATAACCCACAACTCAGGCGAGAGGTGTACGATAACCAGGTTTTTGTAAATGCGGAATTGCTCAAACTAGGGGCAAAACACAACATTAAGGTAATTGCAACCAACGATGTACATTATATAAACCAGGAAGATGCAGCAGCACACGACTTGTTAATATGCCTCAACACCGGTAAAGATATCGACGACCCAAACCGGATGCGTTATACAGGGCACGAATGGTTTAAAACCACCGATGAAATGTATGCCCTATGGGCTGACGAATTAACTGTGCTGCAAAATACAATGGATATTGCCTCAAAAGTGGCATTGTACGAGCTAGACTCGAACCCCATTATGCCGGAATTCCCCATACCGGCCGATTTTGCAACCATTGAAAAGTACCGCGAAAGATATTGCGAAGCCGATCTGGAGAAAGAATTTGCCAGCTATAAGCAACTTGGCGGTTATGATACGGTATTGCGAGTCAAACTGGAGTCGGATTACCTTGTACACCTGACATACATTGGTGCAGAAAAAAGGTATGGCAACGAATTTAATGGGACTGTAAAGGAACGTATCGATTTTGAGCTCGATACGATAAGGCAAATGGGGTTTCCGGGATATTTTCTGATTGTACAGGATTTTATAGCCGCAGCACGCGATATGGGTGTGCTGGTAGGCCCTGGGCGTGGCTCAGCAGCCGGGGCAGCAGTATCGTTCTGCCTGGGCATTACCAATATCGACCCTATAAAGCACGATTTGCTCTTCGAACGTTTCCTGAACCCCGACCGTATATCGATGCCCGATATCGATATCGACTTTGACGACGACGGCCGTCAGCTGGTGCTCGACTGGGTAACAGAGAAATACGGGCACGAGCGGGTTGCCCATATTTGTACCTTTGGTACCATGGCCGCAAAAATGGCCATTAAAGACGTTGCCCGGGTTCTTAAGCTCCCCCTTGACGAAGCCAACCGCATTACCAAAGAATTTCCAGATAACGGCAAGCTGGCATCAGCATACCAGAATATCATCAAACTCGAAAACGAACTCGGAAACCTCGAAAAAGCGGTTGAAAAAATCAGGCAGTCGAAAATAAAAGCACAAAAAGAAGGCAACGAGAAAGATGAAATTAAATACGATGTTCAGCTCTATATTGCCGGTGAAATTGCAAATGCCCGCTCAATGGGCAACCAAACCGAACTCGACACCTTAAAGTTTGCCTGTACCCTCGAAGGATCGGTAAGGCAAACAGGGGTGCATGCCTGTGGAATACTAATCGGGAAAACTTCGCTCGACGACAATATTCCACTGATGCCCACTAAAGACGAGGCATTGCTTACAACACAATACGATGGCAGGTTTGTTGAATCGATCGGTCTGCTTAAAATGGACTTCCTTGGCTTGAAAACCCTTTCGATAATTAAGGAAGCCCTGGCAAACATCAAACTTTCTAAAGGCATAGAAATCAATATCGATAAAATACCCTTCGACGATCCGGTAACATTTGAACTTTTCAGCCGGGGCGATACTACTGCTATTTTTCAGTTCGAATCGCCCGGCATGAAAAAACACCTTAAATCGTTAAAGCCTAACCGGTTCGAAGACCTGGTGGCTATGAACGCACTTTACCGTCCGGGGCCTATGGAATATATTCCCGACTTTATCGATCGCAAGAATGGGCGCAAAATAGTGGAATACGACCATCCGCTTATGAAACAGTACCTTGAAGAAACATACGGTATAACCGTATTTCAGGAACAGGTGATGTTGCTTTCCCGGGTGCTTGGAGGTTTTACACGCGGCCAGTCGGACTCCCTGCGTAAGGCTATGGGAAAGAAAAAGCTCAAGCTCATGGAAGAGCTCAAAGTGCTTTTTGTCGAAGGCTGCCTTAAAAACAAAGAATTTATTGACGGATGCAAAGCAAGCAACAAAGAGCCACAAGAACTTATTGAAAAAATATGGAAAGACTGGGTTGCTTTTGCCAGCTATGCATTTAACAAGTCGCACTCGGTATGTTATGCTTATGTAGCCTATCAAACCGGCTTTTTAAAAGCCCATTACCCGGCAGAATTTATGGCCGCAACCCTCAGCCGCAACCTGTCGAACATTACAGAGGTAACAAAACTTATGGAGGAGTCGCGGCGCATGGGGTTGAACGTGCTGGTACCCGATGTGAATGAAAGTTTTGCCACCTTTACGGTAAACCAGAAAGGCGATATCCGTTTTGGCATGGCAGCCATTAAAGGGGTAGGCGAAGCTGCTGTGCAGCACCTTATTGCCGAACGTAGCAAAAATGGCCCCTTTGCAGATGTTTACGATTTTGTTGAAAGGGTAAACTTGTCGATTATTAACAAGAAAACCATTGAAAATATGGTAATGGCAGGATGTTTCGACAGTTTCGTAACGCCCAAGCGCCACCAGTTTTTTCATGCCGATAACGATGGGTTAAGTTTTACCGATTTAATAGTCCGATACGGGAACCTTGTAAAAAACCAGCAACCTTCGAATACCCTTTTTGGCAACGATTCGAGTTATGCAAGTGCACAAAAACGCCCCGATATTCCGGCATGCGAAGAATGGCCGCCACTTGAAAGGTTAAACCGCGAGAAAGAACTGATTGGGATTTATTTGTCGTCGCACCCACTTGATAATTATAAACTTGAAATCAGGAATTTTGCAAAACAAACCCTTGCCGACCTCCACGATTTAAACAACCTGTTCAACAAACAGGTTACCATTGCCGGGCTGGTTACTGAAGTCCGGCACCTGACCGCTAAAAATGGCAGGCCTTATGGCACATTGGTAATCGAAGATTACTCCGATTCGTATAAGTTTATGCTTTTTGGAAAAGATTACGAAGATTTCCGAAACTACCTGTTCGAAGGGTATTCGTTGCTTATAAAAGGTATAGTGCAGGAAAACCCCTGGAAAAAAGATGTACGCGAGCTGGAATTTAAAATAAAATCGGTTTCGCTGCTTGCCAATGTACGCGAAGAAATGGTAAAAAGCCTTTCGCTGAAATTGCCCCTGCAGGATTTAACGGATGAGCTTGTCGAAAAAATTCACCAGCAGGCAACAGAAAATAAAGGCAAGGCAAACCTTAGCTTTCAGATTACAGACAGCTCCGACGGGCTTGGCATTGAAATGTTTTCGAGGAACACCCTGGTTAATGTTACCAACGAACTGGTAGAATTTCTTGAGAAAAACGACATTGAATATGCCGTAAACTAACTTTCGTTTTTTTTGTTTTATTGAACCAAAATGAATTGTTTTAGGTTAATTTGTGAATAGTTAAATTTGTAGTAATAATTAAATATACAGAAAATGGCTTTAGAAATAACTGATGCGAATTTTGAACAGCTTGTCCTTCATTCCGACAAGCCGGTAATTGTCGATTTTTGGGCAGAATGGTGCGGCCCGTGTAGAATGGTTGGGCCAATTATTAACGAAATCAGCGAAGAATACAGCGACAGGGCTGTAGTTGGAAAAGTTGACGTGGATTCGAACCCGGGTGTTGCCGCAAAGTTTGGTATCCGTAACATACCAACAGTTCTTTATTTCAAAAACGGTGAAGTAAAGGACAAACAAGTTGGGGCAAGCCCAAAAAGCACCTTTGTCAACAAACTTGAAGCATTACTTTAATCAAAAAAAAAACTGTTGCTGCACAATAGATGTGCGTAGCTTATCAAATTATATCTCTGTGGCCTTTGTGGAAATCTCTGTGGCTTCTGTAAGTAAATGTTCAAACCACAGAGATTCACAGAGAATGTTAATGAACACAGAAGCTATGTGCTGCAACCACTTTATATATTATACAATCACCTGATGCTTGTCAGACTATTACGAGACAATAAAATATTAGCGGCCCTGTTCAGTGCTATTCTTTTGTTTTTTTACTGGTTTATACCAGCATATTACAGTAACTATAACCCGGGGGACAGGATGTTTTATCGTTCGGCCATTTTTTATATGTTTCCGGAAATAGGTCAGGCCGATAATTTTCAGGCGCTGGCATCGCTTTTTAATGTAATGCTCCTATTGATAAACAGCATATACATTTCTAAAATAATTATCAGATACCAAGCTATTCCGCAGCGTTCATCGCTGCACCAGTTTATGTTTATTCTCCTTTCTTCTCCTTATTTTGCATTTTATTCCGGAATTTCACCCGTACTGGTATCGTTGTTTTTCTTTTTAATAACCTTTGATTTGCTGTTCCAGGCTATCGATATCAAAGCCACATCAAGAAGGTTTTTTGACATGGCACTTGTACTGTCGGTGGCTAGTTTTTTTAGTTTCTATGTTATTTTTTTTAATGTTTTTTTGTTTTTTGCCTGGTTGCATTACAGGGGTATAGCACGATGGCGTGAACTTGTTTATATTATTATCGGGGCAATATTGCCCTATTTTTTCCTGTTTTCGGCTTTTTACCTGTCAGATATAAAGTTTAACGGTTTCTTTAAGCAGTTCTTTTATTACCCTGGTTTAGTTTTACAATCGAATGCATACAAACACGCACTAATACCAGGTATTTTCTCCGGGGCTATTATTCTCCTAACATCGGTTCACATTTTACAACAATATATGAAGATGAAAATTGTTAACCGAAAGTATTCATTGGCATTCATGGCCCTTTTTATAAACGCTTTGCTGATTGCCTTCTTTTATAGGGGAATCGAAACCGATTTCATATTCTTTATTATATTCCCTCTAAGCTTTCTGTTCAGTTTTTATTTTTCAACCTGCCGCTATAGTATTTTCAACCAGTTACTGCTTATATTATTGATTGTAGCCAACATTTTTGTGTTTTTTATATAGGCTGGCCGCTTTGAACAATAATCTCGTCCAAATCGGCATTATCCATTCCCGGTATCGCAATTTTGCCTGCATTTTTGTCCCATATTACTTTTCTGCCGGTTTTTAATGAAAGGGTAGCCATGTGTGCCGAAACAGCTTCTTCGAAACCCTCATTTATTCCACAACTGAGCTTGGTATTGTTACGTATTGCACTAACCCACTCACGGATATGCAAATGTGTGCTGTCAACTGCTTTCCCGTCGCGATAAGTATAAAGCAAGCCCTTTTGGGCAAAATATTTTGCAGTGGCCGAAGTCACCCCATCGACTCCCTTAACACTGGGGTCGTATGAATACATTGGAGTGTCGGGCGATATTGTGCCTGCCTGAATTAATTCTTTATAGCGGGTAGAATTCGGGTCGGGGAAAACCGTAAGGGTATTGCCAAGTTCGAGGGTTGCATCGTGTCCCATAAGCTTGGTAGGCCTCCAGAACTGGTTGCCAAGAGTAGCACTATAAAGGAAAGTCATGCCTTTTTCTTTGCCTTTTTCCTGGCTCGATCCGGTTTCAAATTCCGGATATTCCATAGCAACCTGCATTACATCGGGCACTTCGCGGCCATCGTTGTGGGTGTATATTCCGCCAGAAGCAAAAACCGACTGTGGTATGCCCATATTTAAAATACAATTTATACGGTCGAAGTCGTGGGTAAGCAAATCGCCCGATAATCCGGTGCCGTAGGCCCACCATTTTCTCCAACGGAAAAGGTGTTCGGCATTGAAGGGGATATTCTTTGCATCGCCAAGAAATTGCTGCCAATCGACAGTTTGTGGAGTTGCTTCGGGGTGAATGTCGTATTGCCAGGCACCCACATCATCGTTTCGGTTGGTGCTGGCTTCGATAAGTGATATATGTCCCAAGATGTTTTTCTCTACAATATCAATGGCAGTTAAAAAACTAAGGGTTTGACGGTGCTGGTGGCCTACCTGGAATTTAATGCCTGGATATTGCAAGGCTGTGTCCCTGAGAAGGAAAGTCTCTTTTACTTTATGGGTCATACATTTTTCGACATAAACATGCTTGCCGGCCTTTATGGCATCAATAGCAATCGGGGCATGCCAATGATCGGGGGTTGCTATAATTACGGCATCTACATTAGGGTCGTTTAGCAAATCCTGGTAGCGACGATACCTTTTGGGGGTATTGTCGTCGGTTTTTGCTGCTGCCATAGCCCTGTCGGCATGTATATCAAAAACATCGCATACGGCAGTAAATCGTATGTTCAGATTTTCCTGGCCAAGGAAAGTTTCAAGCCTCTTGTCGTTATTATTTGCTTCAAGCCCTTTTTTGGCTTCTTCAATCCATTGTGGTTCGGCATATCCAGCAGCCCTCATCAGATCGCGGCCCCTGCCGCCCGGGCCGATAATGCCAAGCCGTAAAATGCCCCCCGACATAGATCCGGTGGCAGACGGGGCTTTTGCTTTTATTTTTAGTTCTTCGAGAATTCGGTTTTTTACTTCATTATCTATCGAGTGCTTTTTATAATAAGCCCATCCCAACATTCCCATAAAAGGCAACGAGGCCAGCCCTTTGAGAACATCCCTTCTGTTAACTGACATATACAGATTATTATTTAAGTTACTTAATTTTTCTAATTAATCGTTCCAGCCCGATAATATGGCTGGTCGGGAACAGAGCCACAACAGCCAGGGCTGCAGCTTCTATAAGATTTTTATTGACAATAATATAGCTTCCTTCGAGAGGTACCAAATCGTTTCCGAACAAGGGCGGATGTGCTATATAATAAAGCAGCAATAACAAAATACCGGCATACGAGGCATATTTTGACATGAACCCTAAGAAAAGCCCAACACCTATAAGTACAAGCCCCCAGATGTTCATAAAATCGACCACCTGCATAAGCGTATCGTTAAGTGCCACGGATCGGAAAAAACCACTAAAAAGCCATTCAGCCGATGCAAGGTAATTGCGGGCAGTCCATGCCGGGTTCCCGATTTTTATCAGCCCTTCGTATAAAAAATGCCATGCAATCAGCCAACGCAGGGCCACCAAAGAAAAAAGCTGCAGATTTGTAAAGTTATTGTTTTTCACTCTTCTTTAATTTAAATAAAAAATGCTTTCAAATTTATTATAAACATTTAAAAAACCACTAATACCGGACACTCATTTAATGGTTTGGAGGCAATTGGTCGTATAGTGCTACAAAAATGGCAGGTAATTATACCCTTTTACTGCTATAGCAATATGGGTAAAACTCCAATCCTGAACATTAAAAAACAACTCATACGACAACCAGCCAACAATAGTTTGGGATTAGCGAAAAAAAAAACAACATCCAACTTTTTATAAACTATTGTAAAACTGATTCTTACTATTAAGATACAAGTTTATGTCTGTGAAAATAATCCGTAAGGCAAAAAGGTTACAGCCGGCAAAACGCGCTATATAAGCAAATTCACTATATTTGCTACTATTCAAAAAAAAAATTGAAGAATTAAAGTATTAATTAATAACAAAACTCTTTAATTATGGATAAGATTTACGCTTTAGTGCCTTTGCTGGCAATGTTAGGCTCTCTGGTAGCCTTAGTATTTGCCTTTCTCTTTTATAAAAATATGATGAAAAACTCCGAGGGTACCGACCGTATGAAGGAAATTGCCCAATACGTGCGGGAAGGTGCCATGGCCTATCTGGCCCGTCAGTACAAAGTTGTCGGAAAAGTTTTCATAGTATTGGTTTTATTGTTATCAGTACTGGCTTTCATGGGCATCCAAAACCCTTTTGTGCCGGTTGCCTTCCTTACTGGAGGTATTTTTTCGGGGCTCTGTGGTTTCCTGGGGATGAAAACAGCCACAAGCGCTTCGGCCCGTACAGCACACGGGGCTTCGCAATCGTTGAACAAAGGGTTGCAAATTGCCTTTCGTAGTGGCGCGGTAATGGGTTTGGTTGTTGTAGGCTTCGGCCTTTTGGACATTTCGGCCTGGTACCTCCTGCTCGACCGGGTAATTTTTACCCCCGAACACATGGAAAGCGGGCTTAAAGCGTTTGGCCTTTGGTTTGTTCATGCAGGAATAGACGATCATCAAAAATATATAGAAATAACCGCTACCATGCTTACCTTTGGTATGGGTGCTTCAACCCAGGCCCTGTTTGCCCGTGTTGGTGGTGGTATATACACAAAAGCTGCCGATGTGGGCGCCGACCTTGTTGGTAAAGTTGAGGCCGGTATACCAGAAGACGACCCCCGCAACCCTGCTACCATAGCCGATAATGTTGGCGATAATGTTGGCGACGTTGCCGGTATGGGCGCCGACCTGTACGAATCGTACGCCGGATCGATACTTGCCACGGCCGCACTTGGTGCTGCACTTGTTGGCGTAAACCAGGTACAGGCAATTACAGCTCCTATGCTTGTGGCCGCCATTGGCATTGTACTTTCAATTGTGGGTATTTTTATGGTTCGCACCAAAGAATCGGCAACTCAAAGAACCCTTTTGCGCGCTTTGTTTACCGGAACTTTTGGAAGTTCAATATTAATTTTGGTTGCTGTAGCCATTATGGCAGCAACCGGCTTTATTACCTGGGGCATTTTTGGTTCGGTTGTTGCCGGGTTAATTGCCGGGGTAATTATTGGCCAGGGAACAGAATATTACACTTCCGACGAATATAAGCCTACACAAGGCATAGCAGGCCAGGCCCAACAAGGCCCAGCCACTACCATTATCGACGGTATCGCTGTTGGGATGTACTCTACCTGGATACCCGTAGTTACCATTGTTGGCGGCATTATTGCTGCTTATGGTTTTGCTGGTGGCTTCCACGATTTTGCCAAAGGTGTTTATGGAATTGGGTTTGCCGCAGTAGGTATGCTCTCAACCCTTGGTATAACACTAGCTACCGATGCATTTGGGCCAATTGCCGACAATGCCGGGGGAAATGCCGAAATGAGCCACCTGCCAAAAGAAGTTCGCCAGCGCACAGATGCCCTCGATATGTTAGGAAACACTACTGCCGCAACCGGTAAAGGGTTTGCAATTGGTTCTGCAGCTTTAACAGCTATGGCCTTGCTTGCTGCATATATGGAAGAAATTCGCCTTTGGCTGGGTAAAATGTCGATGAAAACCGATGGATGGCTTATGAAAGGTGATATTGTTTTCTTCAGGGACTCGCAACCTACAATTGAAGCCGTTCAACAAAAAATGGCCCTAACCCCCGAACGTATTGCCGATGTGGAATTTGTGCAGCTTTCCGCTGCCGGTATCAAAGATTTTGTGGCTGCTTACGATTTATCGCTCTTTAACCCAATGCTTCTTGGTGGCTTGTTTATTGGCGCCATGATGGCCTTTGTTTTCTGTGCAATGACCATGAAAGCCGTAGGCCGCGCTGCTGGCGCTATGGTTGATGAAGTTCGCCGCCAGTTCCGTGATATACCGGGAATTATGGAAGGAACTGCTACACCTGAATATGCAAAATGTGTGGCCATTTCTACAAAAGGAGCCCAACGCGAAATGCTGGTGCCATCGATATTGGCCATTGCAGTGCCAATTCTGGTAGGTATTGTGCTGGGTGTTGCCGGGGTAGTTGGCCTGCTTGCCGGGGGCTTAACTGCAGGGTTTACGCTCGCCTGTATGCTCAACAATGCCGGTGGTGCATGGGACAATGCCAAAAAATATATCGAGAAAGGTAACTATGGCGGAAAAGGAAGCCCTGCCCACAAAGCCGGGGTTGTAGGCGACACCGTTGGCGATCCGTTTAAAGATACTTCTGGCCCTTCGTTGAATATACTTATTAAGTTAATGACTATGGTTTCGGTTGTTATGGCCGGTTTAACCGTAGCTTTCAGCATTTTTGGATAATATTGTGATATACTAAAAATAAGCCGGCCCTTTCCGGGGCCGGCTTATTTTTTTTTTGTCTTTCTGCAATTTGTTCACATAAACTAAAAATTTTTTCTTATTACGCAAAAATGCGAACAAATAAGGGGTTTATTTGGCAGATTCCGTTTAACGCATTTACAATACAACAATTTCTATTGTTCCCTTCCCAGGCGTTCGCGTTTTTTGCCGGCAATATAAACCAATACAGCAATACCGGTAAAAAGCGTTAACAGGAGAATTTTTGCCCCAACAATCAAATAAAGCTTTGTTTTAAGTGCCGATTGTACTTCTGGTGCTATCGCCACTGCAATTTGCTGCCTGAGTTCGGCATTGTTTACCTGGCGAATAATCGACCCGTTGTCGAGCGGCCATCCGTTGCCGTTAAACAGCGAAGCAAATGCCGAGCCCCAATCGTTCTGGTAAGGGGTTATCAGGGCTGCCATGAAAACGCCGATTAATATTACCGGCGTAATATATAATAGTATGAATTTGAAAACCACCGAAATATTAATGTCGGCGCCACGGGTAATTTCCTTCCATCCGTTTTTCATGCCGAACACCCAACTAAATAGTATCACTTCGAACATAGCAAAAACAAACAGCGATACAGTGCCGGTCCAGTAATCGTATTCATCGAATACGCCATAATTAAAGAACAACACGGTAGGCATCCCGAGAATGAGAATAACCAGGCCAAAAACCCACGATGCCTTTTTGCTGCCCCATTTAAACTCGTCTTCCATGAAACTTACACAGGGTTTACCCATTGCCAACGACGAGGTAATACCTGCAAAAAACAGCAGCATAAACCACATTACCCCGGCCAGAACCGACAAAAAAGGCCCCCACTGGTTAAATAAAAATGGTATTACCTTAAAGCCAAGCGAGAGGCCTCCTAAACCAACCAGTTCTTTCACTTTATCGATACCAAAATAGCCAACCGAAAGCGGAATTATAACTGCTGCCCCTACAACAACTTCAACAAATTCGTTCATCCAACCGGCCGACATTGAATTCAGGGCAATATCGTCGCGCTTGTTAATAAACGATGAGTAGCACTGTATGGAGCCCATGCCCACCGACAGGGTGAAAAAAATCTGGCCTGCAGCGGCAAGCCAAACCTTAGGGTTCCATATTGATGAATAGTCGGGGCTCCATAAAAAGTTAAGGCCTTCAGTGCCATTATACAAAGCCCCCTGGTGCCCTGCCTTTAGTGTAACAGAGCGGATTGCCAGGATAAGCCCAAATACAATAAGCATAGGCATGCCAATTTTGGCAACCTTCTCTATGCCTTTAATACCATGCGAAAGAATATAAACATTAATCAAAAGGCATATTACATAAAAAACTATTGCCTCGTAAGGAATTAATGTTGCTTTGCTTAAACTTATATAATTATTAAACACAGCTTCTACTTCGCCCTGGCCTAAACCCTTGAACGACCCGATGGCCGAATGAAAAACATAAGCCAGGGTCCACGATTCTATAAAACAATAATACGAAGCAATGCCAATGTTGCTGAAAATACCAAACACGCCAATGTATTTCCACATTCTTCCCCGGCTAAGGCTATTTAACATAAACGGCGTTGAATGGTTGCCAAACTGGCCTCCATAGCGGCCAATAGACCATTCAACAAGCAATAGTGGGATGCCCATTAACAAAAAACAAACCAGGTAAGGTATAATAAAGGTGCCCCCTCCGTTTTGAACAGCCTGTACCGGAAACCGCAAAAAATTGCCAAAGCCCACAGCATTACCGGCCATAGCCAGCACCAAACCAATACGGGTCCAGCTCTGTCCTCCTTCCGATTTGGTGGTCGATTTCGAAAATAAAACTTTAATAAAATAATAAACAGTAATAAATACAACTGTTGCTACAGTTGTAACCATAAAAATTGATGCGGGCTTGTTCATTTGCGGCAGTTTAAAAAATGTCCAAAAAACTTGCAGCTAAAAATAATACTAAATGTACTATTGCACAATAGTTCAGTATATCGGGTTAAAGATAGGCAGTAAAAGCAATGGTTCCGGTTTAAATATAGTTTTTCCACTGGTGGAAATAAACATTGCCCTTTAGCTTAAAATTTTGTTTTTGGGCACAGTTGCAATAAAGTCTTTCAGGTAAAAAGGCTCGAAATAAGCAACATTTTGGAACGATGAATGGCTATATAACAGGTTAGCAATAGAAAGCATATTTTTCGATGAATGCTTAAAGTTGTTAAAAAAATAAGCATTGGGGGCCGAAATAATCTCTTGGGTTTTTTCGGCACCTGTACCAAAAAATATAACAGGCTTTTCCTGCAAAAAATGGCTAAAAGAATTGAGGCCAATTATTTCAGCACTGGTTTCTTTACACTCAAAAAACAATTGATTATATATAGCCGTGTATACCTCCATGCGCCTGGCATCCAACATTGGGCAGTAGTAAAAGTCGTTAAGATTGTTCTCGTCGAGAAAACTCTTTGGTACTCCGTAGCACATAGCCTGCAATGTAGGAACAGCTATAAGTGGCACGCCGGCACCGTAACAGAGCCCTTTGGCCATCGAAACCCCTATACGTAAACCTGTGTAAGAACCGGGCCCCATGCTAATGGCCACTGCCGAAAGTTGGCCTGGCTCAATTGAGGCCTCTTTAAAAAGTTCATCGATAAAGGCTGCCAATTTTACAGCGTGCGAGCGGTCGTCGGCCGATTCGCGCAATGCAATTATCGAATTCCCCTCGCCGATTGCTGCCGAACATGTATCTGTAGCTGTATCAATAAGCAATATGCGGTTCATGCATTTTTTTGTTTTCATGTACCCCGCAAAAGTAAACAATTGAATTTGTTTTATTGTGCCAGAAAGGTTATTTATATGCCGAACAGGTTTACATTAACCTAAATCATTCACTACATAGCCATAAATCAGGGTTTTGTTATAAATAATTACATAAAAAACAGCATTGGGCGAGTAATTGCCCAATGCTGCTTATGGTTCCAACAAACTATGTTCGCTTATTCAAATACAACTTTTTCAACCAGCGACTGGTTTCCGTTCACAAACTGAACGAAATATACTCCTTTGTTATACTTCGATACAACAAACTCAACATTGGCTCCTTTTACAACTGCTGTTTCCAATGTACGGCCACTCATATCAAGAAGGTTAATAACCGAGCCGTTTTCAGCATCAACCCTCAGCACGTCGGCAACCGGGTTCGGATAAACCGAAAAGCCAGACAGGGAAGCATCGTTTACCGATGAGTTTCCGCCCGACATAAAAGCAGTAACATCGGCAGCCAGTGTGGCTGGGGCAACAAACACAGCCCAATCGACATTTATATCTGCCTGTAAAGCTACATCGCCTGCATCCCAACCATAATAAACCCTTACGCCAATAATCTTTGCCGGATCCATACGTGTGTTTTTTGCAGGGAAGGTTGAGAACCATTCGCCAACTTCGTATTCAATTATCTGCCATTCACCATTGGCAGCAAGGCTTGCAGCTGCAAATTCGGGGTTACTGCTGGTAGCATCGCCCGAATTAAGGCGGGCTGTATCCCCTACTTCAAGTGCCCAGCCATAAGATGCCGGTTCGCCATCGATAACCTCGGCTACAATACCTAGCGGCTCAATTTTAAAATTCTTTGGGTTTTCTGGCAATTGTACGCGAATCATGAGTTTCGATTTTGTTGAGCAATCGAGGTTTCCTCCAGGATAAAATTCTCCCATGTTAGCATACCACCCGGCATGGTTTGTGTTAAGGTTGAACTCTACAATGCCATCGTTAATTTCCAAAGAACACATGTGGTTTGTGCCATCGTTGTCAACTGTCCAGTCTTCGGCAGAAGCCCCAACAGTTGAACCATCGAATAAAATGTTCACATCGTCGGCAGTAAGTTGCCCGTAAGATATGGCTGCAACCGACATCAATGTTAATGCAGAAAGTACTAATTTTTTCATAAAAAATTACATTTGGTTTATACACCGGCAATTCTATCGAAATTAATGGTTAACTGTGCTTTTTTTAATCCCGCAAAACTACTGTTTGACTACTGTAAACGTACTCCTGTTTAACTGAACGTAAAGATTTTCAGCAATATATTTTTACGCATACAAACTCGTGTTATAAAACCAATAAAGCGCAGATTAATATTTGGCAGAACCACTAAAACAATTATATTGGCGGTTATTAAATGTACGCTTATACTATCGGACAATATGGTTTGCTGCAATATTGCCAATAATAAGCAATTAGTAAAGAATACACTTTTTTAAATGTTGAAAAAAACAATAACAGGCATTGTACTTCTTTTATTATGCGAATTAAATTATTCGCAAGAGGTAAGGGTTATACGCGATTTTAGGTTTCGATATCATCAAAAACAGGATAAAAATTAAATACAACCTTCCTGGTACAAAGCTAAACCCTTTGCTATCGACTGAAATAAACCTTCAAGTTGAAAATAGTTTCAATCCCTCTCTAATAAAAACAATTATTGGCGCCGATTACAATTTTTCAAAAGCGGGTACCTTTAGCATGTACTATAAAATCGAAAGGGAACTTGGCAGCACTTTGCCCTGTATTATTAGTACCATTGGAATAAGTTGGCTTTATGGGCTTTAAACTTAAATAAATGTCTGATAACTTTAGAACAACAGCCATAAAAGTTACTGCATTGCTAATGCTGATGTTACTGGTTTCGTGTTATAAAGAAGCAGTAATTATTCCAGAAAGTATTGGCGATGCTGGTTTATATTTCAAAATAAACAATAACGAGGTTGCAATTGATTTGCATACTGGTTTATGTCTTGTTTATATTGAACAATTTGGCACAAATTACCCTGCAAACATTACATTTGGAAATATTAAAAAGCTTGAGATTAACGACAATAATATTGTTGACCAAAACACCTATATTTTCTCTGACATTAATGCTGCCGACAGCTGGCAAATATCAATGATAACCAAAGATGGAAAAACTATTCGCTCGCATTTAAAGTTTACATTGTTGCCTGTTGTTCAATTGTTTCACAGCACTGTAATACCCGATGAATTTAAAGTGCCGGCGTTAATAAAGATAACAGGCAATAGGGCTGCCCAACCCTATATTGGTTATTGCGGTATTGAAATACGTGGGGGACAAGCCATACGCCGACCGAAGAAATCGTTTAGTATAAGCTTAAGTAACGACAACCAGGCGAATACTTATGCCAGCAGTGCAATTCTTGGCATGCGCTTAAACAACAGTTGGATACTCGATGCCATGTATGCCGATTTATCAAAAATGCGCAACCGTGTTTCGTTTGATTTATGGCAAAAAATATTAGAGACCCATAAGCCACCGGCAGTGCATGATGGTTTTTATATTAACGGGCAGGCTGTTGAAGTTTTTGCAAATTATAAATACCTTGGTTTGTTTTTCCTGAGCGAAAAGTTTGATGAAGAACTATTGTATCTGAAAACAGACAAATTAATCAATGGCTTCCTGCTCTATAAATCGGAAGAATGGAGCAATGCAACAAAGTTTTTAGCAACTGCCGATACATTAGGGAAATACCGTTTTTGGTGTGGTTGGGAACAAAAATACCCTGCTCCAGGAAAGGTTTCATGCTGGCATCCATTGTTTGAGTTGATCGATTATATTGCAAATTCGGATGATGAAGATTTCCGTGAAGGCATTTTCAAAAGAATGGACATAGACAATTTAATTGACTATTTCATTCTGATGAACATTACAAAAGCAACCGACAACACCGGTAAAAATATCTTTCTTGTAAAAAACCATGCAGGCGGCTTGTTTTATATCTGCCCCTGGGACCTGGATGCAACCTGGGGAAGGTGGTGGGACAGCAATCCGGCCGATGCCGAAACTATTCTTACAAACAATCTTTACGAAAGGCTGTTTTATTGCAACCCCGAGGGATTCAAAAAAAGAATGAAAGAACGCTGGCATATATTAAGGCAAGAAGTAATAACCTATGAAGCTGTTCAAGATCAATTCGCATATTATGCCAATATGTTTAAAATATCGGGTGCCCTTGCGAGGGAAGCTGAAAAATGGCCCGAATCGATAAATAAACCGGAAGATGAACAGGCTTACATTAACGAATGGACAAAAAAAAGAATAGCTGTACTCGACAATTTCTTCGAACGATTGGAACAATGAAACCTTTTTGTCTCATTATCCCAATCTTCAGATATCACTTTACGGTTTGGTGTTATTCCGATGGTATGGTATTAAAAACTATTTTCCATATACCTGTTCCCTTGTATAATATCCACTTTCTATAATATTTTCGTCAATAGTTTCCTTTGTAACAGGTATAGGTTCAAGAAATATTGCCGGCACATCGATAAAACCATTGTTAACTGATTCTGTGCTGTTTATTTCTTTACCTTTAACAATATCCATAGCTATACGGGCAGCAGTTTCGGCCAACAGGGGTATAGGCTTATATACCGAAATCCCGATATCACCGTTCACAATCATTTTACAAATTTCAAGCTCAGCATCCTGCCCGGTAATAATTACATTTCCAATATCGCCGCTGAGCTGGAGCAACTCAGCAACCCCGCGCGCCAAAACATCGGCAGCACAAATTATGGCACCCGGCATGGGGTTACGGGTTAAATATTGTTCAACCAGCAAATAGGCATCCAGAGGGTTCCAGGTACTTACATGCACATGCGAAACCTTATATTTGTTTTCAGCAACAAGGGGGTCAAGTACATTTTTCACGCCATCTTTTATCAGGAAAGAATTGTTGTCTTCCAAAGGGCCACAAACATTTAATATTGTACCGGCCGGTATTTTTTCGACAACAAATCCGGCCATTAGCTCCCCTACTTTTATGCTGTTAAAACTAATATAGTAGTCGAGGTTCGAATTCATTATTAACCTGTCGTAAGCTATAACCTTTATTCCGGCTTTGTGCCCAATATCAACAATTTTGCTTGCCGATAGCCCGTCAACAGGCACAACAACCAACAAATCGACACCGTCTGACACCAGTTTTGAAGCAGCTTTTACCTGATTGTCGGCATTATCGTATGCATCAATAAAAATAACCTCGCCTCCCAACCGGTTTATTTCATCCTGGAACATGTTTTTATCGCTATGCCACCTATCGACATATAGGTTTGCAAGAATAAAACCAATTTTTGGCTTTGTTTCCTGGGCTTTTAGCAATGTGCCACAAAAAACGAGGGCTACAAGAACAATTGTTCTGAAATTAAAATATTTCATACCTTTTAAAGTTTTAGTAAATGTGTTTAGCAACTAAAAATTACTAAAAATTGTTGATGCAATCAAGTTTGTGGCTGTTTCTTTTTAACAAGATATATCAAAAGACTGTAAATGGTTCCTATTCAGAAACAAGAATAGATTAACAAACTAAAACACTTCCCTATGGAGAGCGAATTTGAAATGGCAAAAGAACAATAAATGCCCCTAAAAAACCAAGCAATTAAGTTTTTTACGAATTAACTTGTATTTTTGTAGCCTGAACAAATATTTTAATAATGGCAACTACTGCAGATTTTAGAAACGGATTATGTATATTGTACAACAACGATTTGTACACAATAGTTGAATTTCAGCATGTTAAACCTGGAAAAGGGCCGGCGTTTGTGCGAACCAAATTAAAAAACGTGAAAACAGGCAGAGTAATCGACAATACCTTTAGTTCCGGGGTGAAGATTGAAATACAGAGGGTTGAACGGCGCCCCCATCAGTTTTTATATAAAGACGACATGGGGTACAACTTTATGCACAGCGAATCTTTCGAACAAATAACTATTTCTGAAGAAATGATTAATGCCCCCCAATTTCTGAAAGAGGGCGATAATGTAGAAATTGTTTACCATGCCGACACAGAATCGCCGTTATACTGCGAGCTGAATACACATGTTGTGCTGGAAATTACTTATACCGAACCGGGTTTGAAAGGCGATACAGCATCATCAACAGCCTTGAAACAAGCAACTGTTGAAACCGGCGCAACTGTAATGGTTCCCCTGTTTGTTGAAATGGGAGAAAAAATACGTATCGATACCCGCGACAGTTCATACGTTGAAAGGGTAAAATAAGTTAAAAGGTTGCAGGCACCCAAAATGCCTGCAATACTTTAAATGTTTTTGGTATATTCCGGAACATAAAACTGACAAACTGGCTGATAAAATAAAAAAGGGCAATTTATGGCATCGAACACTGCAATAAAAAGGCTGGAACAAACAACTTTTAAGTTGCGTGCCCTGCTGAATATTACCCTGGCCATTAATGAAAACCATACCCAGGAAGAACTTCTGCAACACTATATTGATCTCCTTCATAGCGATTTAAATATAGGCAAGCTCATACTTTTCAAACGCGACGAAAGCTGGAAATGTATCATAAACATGGGCTATAGCAATGAATTTATTGATAATATAGATGTAGAAAAAGACTTACTGAAGTACGATGAAATATCGTTCGACTGGAAAAGCAATACCGAATCGAACCTGGGTACCTATGATATTGTTGTGCCCATTCAGCATAAAGGCATACCTATTGCCTTTATTATTATTGGAGATGTGGACGAAGACAGCGAAGGGGTAAGCCCAATAATAAAACACCTTAATTTTATCCAAACCCTTTCGAACATTATTATTGTTGCAATTGAAAACATCAGGCTCTTTAACGAAAGCCTTCGCCAGGAAGCTATGCGCAAAGAATTGGAGCTGGCCTCTAAAATGCAAAGCATGCTTATTCCACACCAGAATTCCTTGCCCAAAAATAAGCGTGTTTACATGACAGCCTTTTATCAACCCCATTTGGAAGTTGGTGGCGATTATTACGACTATATCGAACTTAGTAAAGACGAAATAGGTTTTTGCATCTCTGATGTATCAGGTAAAGGTATCTCTGCCGCCCTTCTGATGTCGAACTTTCAGGCTAACCTCAGGGCTTTGTTTTCTCACGAAATTTCCCTGCCGGCACTCATAGAAAAACTAAACGAAAGGGTTATTAACGCCGCCAATGGAGAAAAGTTTATTACCCTGTTTATTGCTAAATACAATTTTAAGACCCGCGAACTGGAATATATTAACGCCGGGCACAACCATCCCTTTTTGTTCCGAAAAGACCTTAATGAACTGGTTTATCTTGATAAAGGTTGTGTTGGCATTGGTATGCTCGATGAAATTCCGGTAATTAGAAAAGGTTCGATAACCATAGAAGGCCCGGCAAAATTGTTGTGTTATACCGATGGCCTTGTTGAACTAATGGATGGCAAAGGTGTTTCGTTTGGTACCGGTGAAATTGAAGAATGCCTCATGAATGCTTACCCTATTCAGGAAAATATCGACCGGATTATTTCGCTCCAGGGCATTATTGAGGGAAGTGCGAAAATTTTTGACGACATAAGCATTCTCGGACTGGAACTCTATTAACCCCTGCCCTGATTGCTTTTTTTTTGTCAGTCTTTAAACGCCAGTCTTTTTACTTAACCTCGCTTTTGTGCAATATGTTCCGCTTTCTGCCTTCCTTATAATAAATATCAAGCGATACAATTGCGGCAATAAAGCCCCAGAACAAAGAAGACGCCTTGTCGGTATCGAGGAAATTATTGAGGAAACCATGTATCATATAAGTAATCAGTGCAATCATTGAAGTAAGCACAACAATTTTCAGTTGACGCTCAACAACCCTGTGATATACTTTATAACCCGTAATAATTGATATTACAACAATAAGCACAAACGAAAGCATACCAAGCACACCCGATTCGGCCAATGGCCCGATATACTCACTGTGGGCATTTCCTAAATCACCGAAGTTTGTACTAATGCCTGTTTTCTGGTACGAGATCTGATATGGGGCATATTGGAACATGTAGGTTCCCGGCCCCCATCCAAAGAAAGGCCTCTCTTCGAACATCCTGAAGGCAGCTGCCCACCGGTTAAGCCTTTCGAGGTTCGACTCGTCGGTGGCTATATTGGTTACCGACTGAAAATGTTCGGTAATGTTTGAGGAAGAATCCTGTTTGTTTTTTTCCAGCTTATGCAATATTGAGTATCGGTTGCTGACAAAAAAAGCCACTATAACCACTCCAATAATAGCAAGGTATTTAAACTTTATGCGCAAATATGTTGTGAGCAAAACCCCTAATCCGAAAAAAACGCTTATCCAGGCTGCCCTGGTGTAAGAAAAAACCAGTGCGAACAGTAAAACGCCAAAAACTGCCCATATCGCCATTTTGCGCAAAAAACTCATGCCAGGCCTGGTATTTATACCAGCATAGGCGAAAATTATCATGGCCAAAATAGCCCCATAGGATGTATGATCGCGATAAAAAGGGTTCATAACCTGGTGTGCTGCCTGTTTGTCGAACAGGCCAACAGCCAGGTGCCGGTTAACTGCATACCCTATTACAATTAAAAGTGGCAGGGTATAGGCCCAAACCATGTTGGGAATATTGCGTGGCCGTTTAAAAATATATATTGCCAACAGGTAAAATGTGGTAAGAAACCATATACGGGCGAGCAAAAACTTAAACGACACCAAAGGCATTGAGCTTGTAACAGAGGTTACCACTATCCAAAAAAGGTTAAACAATATTGCCAGGCTTACCGGGTGGCTGATGATGCGCCGGTCGATAAAATTTTCGCGCGAGAGTTTGAAAACAACTATGAGCATAAGCCCGAAAAGCATTGGTTCTGTGGGAATATAAAAATCGACAGGTGAGTTTTTAGTAAACTCTAAAAGGGGTATCGAAAGAGGGGTGCAGGCAATAATAATAAAATAAATAATATCGAGCCTTGTAAATGCCAAAAAAACAAGCAATACAACCACAGGAAAAAGGTTGAAAAAATATACCCCCCTGAAGGTTAATAGCATATTAACAGCAATGTAAAGCAATACTATTGCTATTACTCCAATATTCTGCCTGTTTTCTTTTGGTTTTAGCACGGGTGTTATAAGCGGGCTTTAACGTTATCGATAATTAGTAAAATTAACAGCGAAAGGAAAAATGCCGACATAGTGCTTATTATAACAATAATCGATCGTTTCGGCTCGGCTTTTCTTTCCGATTCATTCGCCTTGTCAACTATAAAAATTTGTGGCAGGGTTTGTTCAACATTAACTTTTGCAGCAGCATATTTTGTGTTCAGCAGTCCGAGCCTTTCAATTTCCGATTCAAGTTTTTTTGAAAGTTCGACATAAATGCCACCGTACCGTGCCAATACATTCATTTTGTTTTGAATGGCGGAGGCAGCCGATGAATTGCCCCTTGCAAGGGCGTCGGCGTACGATTGGTTCAGGGCAACTGCCTGCGATTGGTAATCGATTATGCCAAGTTGGCGTATTTTCTGAATCGAATCGTTTAGTATTTCAATTCCCGACTGGCAAGAATTATATTCCTTTTCTACAATTTTCATGGCTTCAATGGCCCGTTCTTTCTGCATGTTGTGGATTGCCGAATCGATATATGCAGCAATATCGTTTGCAATGTTGGCTGCATAAGCTTTATCTTCGTCGAAAACGGTAATTTCTATCGACTGGAACTGGGTACGGCGAAATTTAATGTTGCCCTTGTATTTGTTGTCGAGTTTTGTGTAGGGGAATTTGTCTTTTGCCTCATCAATTTCGTAATGTTTCATTAGCCCGTACTTGTTCACTATGTAGTCTTTAATCTGGTTCGAATGCAGTATCTGCAACATACGCTCGGCATCTTCTTCGCGCCCGAAGGAGAGAATATCGCGGCTGTCCATGGAAATAGACGAAGTTTCTACCAGGTTTTTCGAGACCGATACCGGTGCTGCCGGGAACAATACAACTGTCGATTTAAACCTGTCGGGCATAGACAGGCTAATGATTATCGACATAATAGCTGCCACCGTTGTAAGGCCGATAAGGAGCAGTTTCTTTTCCCATGCAAAGGCTAATAAATCGAAAGCATTAAATACTTTCTGATTTTTTTTGGATGATTTTCCCATGAGCTATTGAATTATTTTATGGTTATCAGGTAATAGTTCTTTTTGCCTTTCTGCACCAACAGGTATTTTTGGTTCAGCAGGTCTGTTGGGTGCAGGAGCTTTTCGGCATCTTCAATTTTCTGTTTGTTAATACTGAGTCCACCGCCGGAAACCAGCCTTCTCAATTCGCCTTTCGATGCAAATACGCTTGTTTCTGTAGCCAGTAAATCTGCTGTATTAATACCATTTTCAAGTTTTTCGAGCGAAAGGGTAAAGTGCGGCACTCCCTCGAATACCGACAGAAAAGTACGCTCGTCAAGTCTCGAAAGGCTTTCTGTTGTACCCTGGCCAAACAATATTTTCGATGCTTCAATGGCATTTTCAAGCTCTTCTTTCGAATGTACCATAGTAGTAAGTTCTTCGGCAAGCCGCTTTTGAAGCAAACGTAAATGAGGGGCCTGAGTATGATCGGCTATTAGCTTTTCAGCCTCTTCTTTTCCGATAAGGGTAAATATTTTAATGTACTTAGCGGCATCATCGTCGGATGTGTTAAGCCAAAACTGGTAAAATGCATAAGGAGTGGTTTTATCAGGATCGAGCCACACATTGCCGGTTTCGGTTTTGCCGAATTTTCCGCCATCAGCCTTTGTAACTAAAGGTATGGTAAGTGCAAAAGCCTCTCCTCCGGTTTTCCTGCGGATAAGTTCTGTTCCGGTGGTTATATTCCCCCACTGATCGGATCCCCCCATCTGGAGTTTACAGTTTTTCGCCTGGTAGAGGTGGAGAAAATCGAAGCCCTGTACCAACTGATAAGTAAACTCGGTAAAAGACATTCCCTGTTTCGATTCCTCGCCCAGACGCTTTTTTACGCTGTCTTTCGACATCATATAATTCACAGTAATGTGCTTGCCAATATCGCGGATGAATTCAAGAAATGAGAAATTTTTCATCCAATCGTAATTGTTTACCAGTTCAGCTTTATTGGGTGAATCCGAATCAAAATCGAGAAATTTTGATAATTGTTTTTTAATGCCGTCAAGGTTTTTTTGCAGGGTTTTTTCGTCAAGCAGGTTCCTCTCCTGCGATTTGCCGGTAGGGTCGCCAATCATTCCGGTTGCCCCGCCTACAAGTGCTATGGGCTTATGCCCGGCAAGCTGAAAACGTTTCAATAGCATTATCTGGGCAAAACTTCCAACATGCAAAGAGTCGGAAGTAGGATCGAAACCTATATATGCAGCAGTAATTTCTTTCTTAAGTTGTTCATCGGTTCCTGGCATAATATCGTGCACCATTCCCCTCCAGGTAAGATCTTCGATAAAATTCATTGGTAAAAAAATTTCTGCAAAGATAACAATTGCACCAAAACAACCTAGATAATTGATTTAAACCTGCAACTCCTGCCTGGCGCCCTCAAATATTTCAACAGGCTTTTCGAACCGAAGGTATGGAAATATTGCAGGGGCAAATTTTGAGAGTGGTTTGTATAGCCTGGAATGACTGGTTTTTTCTTCAGGAAAAACAGAGTAAACTGCATTGGCTTTATTTATTACCACAAGCAACCCGCTAATTACCAGGGCAAACTTTAAAATACTGAAAACCGTTCCAAAAATGCGGTTAACAAAACCCAGTGCCACCGCTTCGATAAGTTTTTCAAGCAGCCGGGCAATAAGGTGAACCAGAATTACAATGACAACGAAAGCAAGCGCAAAAGTAATTGCCGGCACAAATTCCTCATTGATCGATGTTTTCTCAAGAAAAAACCCATTGAGAAAACCCGAAAACCGAATAGCGCCAACAATGCCAAGAACAAGGGCTGCTAAGGTTGACAATTGTAATATAAGGCCATTTGTATAGCCTTTATAGGCAGCCCAAAGGAATATAATGAGAATTGCAATATCGAATACCATTAGCTTATTTGGTTTTGTTAAAATTATACATTATTGGTAAAAGGTTGAAAGCATTTTTTCCACAATAATTAAAGTAATCATGCTTTATTGTTTTTGTTTAAATAAGAAAACAGCTTATATTTGCACCCTGCTTTTAAAAGCTAACTTGAGGTGGGTAAATAGTTCTCGGTTTCGAATTATTTGTTCCAACAATTGTAAATGGTCCCATAGTTCAATGGATAGAACGGAAGTTTCCTAAACTTTAAATCCAGGTTCGATTCCTGGTGGGACTACTAAAAGCCCCCACACCACTATTATATGGTGTGGGGGTTTTATTTGCTCGCTAAAATGGGGGGAAAATAAAAAACCAGCCTGCAGAAAATTCTACAGGCTGGTTAGAGAATATATTACTTAGCTTCTTCCCTCTAATTATTCCTTAACAAACTTACAGGATTCTATTCTTCCTGCAACCTCCATTTTAAGTATGTACAAACCCGATGGCAAGCCTTCGAGATAAACCGAAGTGCCAACAGTTTCCAAAACTTTGCTCCCCTGAAAATTAAAAACTTCCATACGGGTTTCGCCAGGCAATCCGCTCACATAAAGGGTATTGCCGGCCGGGTTTGGGTACAGGAATATTTTGGTGTTTGGGACTGCCGTTACGTTTTCGGGTATTGAATCGGTAAGTTCGGGGTATAACTGGCTTTGAGGGATTGTTTCCCTTGCTTCGTTATAACTTCTCCACTCAAGCTTAATATTTGCGCCACCTGTAGCTTCGAAGTATTCTACCCAAATGTTGTATTTTTTCATTTCTTCAAGGTATATCAACCCCGAATACTCTTTATCCCAGTCGTTTAGCCATTTGTCGATAATTAATTCATTATTTACCCACAAGCGCCTGCCGTTGTCGCTTATAATAGAAAATGTGTATTGGCCTGTAAACCTTGGTTGCACAGAGCCAGTCCATCTTACCGAGAAATTGTCAACCGGTAAAAGGGGATCTGGTGCCGATTCGCCCCAGTTAAAAGCTACGCGCGGATCGATTCGTGAAAATTTATACGTGTTAAAGTCTTTTCCGGAATAGTATCCTGCTGTTAAGCCGGTACCTGTGCCTTCCCTGTTAACAGTTTCGGTAAACTTCCACCACGATTCTACCTGGTTGTTGTTAGTGTTTTGCTGCACATTGGCTTCGATTTGTAAGCCGTTGACATTAACCGCCATTCCACTATGCAGGGCAATAAATTTGTAACTTGAATCATTAGGCCGTACTACAATAAATTTTTGGTTTGGTGAACCAAAGTATTCCCACTGGTGGATATTTGCATTATCATCAAAACTTATGCCCCGCACTGTAAGCACTTTTTTGCTGTGCCGTGCTATTATTTTATAAACGCCATCGCCCAGATGGGTAAAATGAAATACCTGGTTGTTTTTGTTCATGGCCCGGTAAACCTGTACGTTTGCCCCCGGCTCGTAATTTGTAGGGCCACCGCTAACATCGAGGTAATAGCCACTGGCCTGGTTAATTACATAATATTCGCCGGCTACTGTTGTATCGCCATTGGCCATAACTTTAACAGATTTTATATTATTGCCCCAACTTGTAACACCATCATTCAGTAGAAAATTCGTAAGGGAATCAACACCTGAAGTTAATTCTAACGATTCGCCCCGGAGGCTGTCGTTAGCATAAAGAATTACTTTGTAACCTTCGGCAATAGCTAAAGAAGAGATTTCATTGGCCTGAATGCCTAAAGAATTAATATCCGATAACATATAAGTACCAAAACCTAATCCGGCAGAAAAACCATTTTTGTTATTACCGGCATATACTGTTACAATGCCTGTTGTGGGCAAGGGAGTAGTATATAATTGAGTGAATGGGACATACTGGCGTAGTTGTGAAGTGCTTTCCCATTCAAATGTACAATATGCATTGCCGGTTTTTTCGACATACTCTATAACAATATCGTGTTTTTCGCCGGCAATTAAAGAAATTTTACCAGATTTTACCGATTCTCCGGCATTATTAAGAGAATCAAATACTACTGTTCCGTCAATAGTTAGTTTTGCACCACCATCGGCATTAACATAAAAAGTATATTCTTCGGAGTATAAGGGCTGAATTTGACCAGTCCAACGAACTGAAAAATTATCCGAAGTATCGATTGGGGAACCTTCCTTCCATTCAAAGTCAACTTTTTTATCAATACGTGTAAGTTTTAAGGTTTCGAAGTTAGAACCTTCAAAATATTCGCCTTTTAACCCGTTTCCTGTGCCCATTGCCAAGCCACCGAGATTTTTCTTTATCAGCCAGACAAACTCATCCGGGGCAACAACCCGAACATTTGGCCCAAGCTTGTTAGTTATATTTAAAACATTGTGTGGCTGCATTGTCCAAATATGTACCGGTACCAGGCTATAGCCAGCTTCAGAATAAATGTTGGTGGACTGTGCATTAAGTATATTTGCCAAAGTTGTAGTAACAGCATCGTCTGTGATATCGTTATTGTTTTCTGTATTTCCCCAAAGAACAAACCGTCCGCCAATACTTGGTTTATCTTTATACCACTTAATAGCGCCATGCATGCCTTGGTATTGTCCACCGTAGGTGTAATAAAACAGTGCATCGATATTGCTTTGCTTTAAGTATTCTTCGGGATTGTGGTTAACAGCCTCCTGATCAGAATCGATAACATTAACAATGCTCATGTCGGCCTTTCTCATGTATTTGTTTAATAGTTCGCAATGATCGGGGTGGTTAGGACTTAAACCCGGAAAGTAATAACCCAGGCCAGACGGGGCTGCAACAGCAACATTTCGTCCGTATGGGGTTGTTTGGAGGCCTTTTATAATATCGCTGTAAATCAGGGGGGTTAATTCGGTAAGGTTTGGGGCAAGGGTAAACCCCATTTTAATACGGCTTTGATTATCGGTTTTCCAAATCCATGCATCCCAATAGCCAGCACCTGCTACCCAGCCAATATGATCCCCGTCGGTCTGCACAAAACAAACAGTATGAACATTTTCAACAACCTTGTACGGTGTAACAGGTTCTTTTTGCTTTACATTGGGTACATCTATGTTTGTAAAAGTAGAAAGATTATTTAATGAACCGGGAATCATTTGAAACCCATTTTCTGATATTTTTGCAACCGTACCATCTTCAGAAACCCACCAGCCATGAAACCTGGCGCCGGGGTTTAAATAATCAAACACACTTTGGGAAAGTGTTCCTCCGGTGTTAATGCTATTGTCCCAAAAACGGAACCCGCCAGTATATACCGTATAATCAATAAGTCCCAAATCGTCTCCTTTTACAAAAAAGGCAACATCTTTATTAAACTGATCTTGATAGTTTTCCCAGGCCCAGGCTTCATCTTTTCCTGTTACATCGAGTATTTTAGTTAAACCCGCAGCTATGGCTTTAGCCTCAATATCGGTTGGAACAGCCACTGCATTTAAAATGCTGCAAAGAGAGTTGGCTGCGTTTGAGCTTGAGCTTTTTGGATCGCACAAAATATACCCATCAATACGATCGGCATATCTCTCCAGAAATGCTTGTAAATTATTCTGATAAGTGTATAAAATAGGAATATCAACTAATTTTGATTCCTTGATAATTTCCTCATGGAAATATTGATAAATTATAATCTCTGGTTTGGTTTTGGCCAAAAGCCCCTGAAGGGTTGCCAATGTAAACCGTTCCGATTCTGATAAATTTCTGCCGGAATAGTAAAGCGTATCAGGGGGCATTGTGCTTAAAAATGGGCTCCCTTCGACCCGGTCAATGGTTTGTCCATAAACATTGACCTGAATTGCTATGGCAAGTAGCCATACAAGTTTAAATTTTTGCATTCGAATAATTGTTAGTTTATATTTCATTGGTGAGTTGTTAGACGGAATAACTTTCAAAAAGCTTCATACTTTTAGTAAAAACCTTATGCGAAAAGCAAAACACATTACCACTAAAGTTGCTGAAATGTGTTTATTTGGTAGCCCTTTTTTATGCCTGGCACCGAAAATAATTATCCGGTTTCAAAGATAAAAGTTTTTTTTACATTTATCTTTTTGCCCATGCTTTTAATCGGTAGATTAACATATTTGCAAAGTGCTGTTTAATAAACCAACAACCTTGGAAACAATCTTTATCCGTATGGGAATTATATAAGGCTTTTGCTTACCAATACCCCAGGTGGTAGCTGTTTAATTCTTTATCGAATAAACGGGCATATGGCAATAAAGTTTCGAGAAACTGCCAGAAAGGTTTTCCATGGCTTTTTACCCGGGTATGCGCCAGCTCGTGCAGAATTACATAATCGATAAGCCGATCGGGCAGGCGCATGAGGTGAATGTTAAGGTTAATAGAATTTTTACCTGAGCAGCTTCCCCATCGTGTTTTATTGTTACGTACTTTAACCCCCGAAACCTCCAGATTAAAAATGGCAGCCAGTTCTTTTGTGCGTTTAGGAAGATAATTGAGGGCTTCGAAACGTATGGTTTGAACAATGGCATGGCGTATAAAGTGCTGTATTTTCGGGTCAGAAGTATCGGCAAAATCGGGATAAAACACTGTTAGTCTCCCCTGACGGGCCTCATACTTTAAGGCAGGACGATTATGCTTTTGAACGTTCAGTTTGTGAAACTTAGTAGAGAATTCTGTGAATTCATTAAAAACCGTAATTCTGTTAATAACCTGCGATGTTTTTGCCAGACACTTTCTAATCCACGCTTCTTTGTTTTTTACAAAAGTAAGGGCATAAGCCTCGGTACAAAGTGCCGGCATTGTTACCAAAACCCCTTTTTCGGGATGAATTTTAATCTTAAGGTTTCTCGATCGCGGGTTTCTTTCAAGCGATACTTCACCAAAACCAAATTCAACTTTTCTAACAAAACCCATAGATAATAATCCAGATTCTCATGGCTAAAATGGCATTTGTTTATCGAACAGCAAAATAAAATTATAAGCCCGAAATGGTTAATAACCAGCTTAAACCTTGTTTGGCCAATTACCCTGGGTATTTAATAAAAATGGTTTCTTGATGTTAAATAATCCAACACTGGCTATTTAATATTAAATAATTACATTAGCGCGCTAATTTTCTTAAACATGCCAATTATGAAAAAATGCCTTGTGTGCAATAGCCCTGATACCAGTATGTTCCTTGAGTGTACCGATCATTTTGTGTCAGGCGAAAAATTTATTGTAAACAGGTGTAAAACATGCGGTTTCAGGTTTACTGCCAATGCTCCAGATGAAATGAGCATTGCCGGTTATTACCACAGCGAGAACTACATCTCACATTCCAACACCCAAAAGGGCATTGTTAATAGCTTGTACCACCAGGTGAGGAAATTTATGCTTGGCCAAAAATGTAAAATGATAAAACACTTTACCCCGGGCAAAAAAATCCTGGATATTGGTTGTGGCACAGGCCACTTTTTAAACTATATGCAGCATAAAGGGTTTCAGGTTTCAGGTGTTGAAATTGAACCATCTGCCCGAAAATTTGCCATGGAAAATTTTAACCTCGCTGTTAGAAGCCCCCGGGAAACATTAAACGAAAAGCATACCGGCGAGTTTGATGTTGTTACATTGTGGCATGTGCTTGAACATATTTACGATATTAAAGGCTATTTAGAATGGATTTTTGATTCGTTGAAACCCAACGGCTTTTTGTTTGTTGCATTGCCGAATTTTGATTCGTACGATGCCCAAAAATATGCCAAATACTGGGCTGCATACGATGTACCCAGGCATTTGTGGCATTTTAACCCGCTTACTTTCGAAAAACTCATTAACCAGTATGAATTTCAAACAATACGTGTAAAACCTCTTGTTTTCGATGCCTACTACAATTGCATGATGAGCGCCCGGTATGCAGGCAAAAAGCTGTCGTTTTTACAAGGTTTGTTTACTGGACAGATTTCTAACTTCCACAGCCTGTTTAACCCAGAAAAAAGCAGCTCGGTGGTGTATGTAGTTAAAAAACCTGGACCCAAACAGTAATTGTCAACCAAAAAATACGAATAGGACTATATATATCTATTATTTACATATTCGCATTTGGGGTTAAACCTTAAAACCTTTTAAGGATAAGTTATTTATATCTTTCAACCTATGACAACGACTTTTTGGCCCAGATGAGATAGATGGAACTAACCTCCCCTATTCATAGATTTTGCCTATAATCAGTTCTAAAACAGAGACTGTTCCTGCAAATGACAGTATTAGCCCGGTTTAGTTACACATTTTTCTGCAAAATAGTTAGTATAGCTTAACTGAAAACAGGTTAATACATGGATATTTATGAACCCTTTAGGGCTCTAGCTGGCTATATACAGGAAGTTTTATAAATGCACGAATTATATTAAAACTAAACTGAAATATTGGCAGTAGTATAATTTAAGGTAGTTCATTGCCATTATGAAATAGAAAAGTTATTACAGTTATTCTATTACTATTATGGCATGGTTTTTTCAATAAGTTCTTCAGACATAAAAATATGCTTACCTTTACAAACTTAAACGGGTTCAACATGCGTATTACATTTTTTAAAACCAATAAGCCCAAGCAATTCAAATATATACCACGCTATTACGACGAGCAAAAAGAAGAAGCCGAACAACGTAAACGACGAATAAGCAAGGAATTGGGTATTGAAAACAATGGGGCCTACCAACATGGCATTTCACGTGGCACATTGTCGAGAAAATTTAGTGAGAGGAAAACAGCCCACCGCTCTTCGGTAATCAGGCTTTTGGTAATTGTAGCAATACTTACCATGCTGGTATTATTTTTTATTTCAGGTTCGTTTAACTTTCTGTCAAAATAGAATTTCGCATTCATGTCTGACATTATTCAATTACTCCCCGATTCGGTTGCTAACCAAATAGCCGCTGGCGAAGTCATACAAAGGCCTGCATCGGTTATAAAGGAATTGGTGGAAAATGCTGTTGATGCCGGGGCAACCTCTATACAGGTAACCGTAAAGGATGCCGGAAAATCGCTAATACAGGTAACCGACAACGGCATAGGCATGTCGGAAACAGATGCCAGGCTCTCGTTTGAACGTCATGCTACATCAAAAATTAAGACTGCCGGCGATTTATTTGAAATACGTACCAAGGGCTTTCGCGGCGAAGCGCTTGCTTCCATTGCTTCCATTGCCCAGGTTGTTTTAAAAACCCGTCAGGCTGCCTCTGAACTCGGCACCCAAATTACCCTTTCGGGCTCAGTAGTTGAAAAACAAGAACCTATAAGCTGTGCCACCGGGAGCAATTTTCTGGTAAAAAACCTCTTTTATAATGTGCCCGCCCGAAGAAAATTCCTTAAAAGCAATTCTACAGAGTTCAAGCATATATTTAATGAATTTGAACGTATTGTGCTCGCACACCCCGATATTGAATTTTCGCTTACACACGACGACCAACAAATGATACACCTGCCGCAAACAAACCTGAGGCAGCGTATTATTCATGTTTTTGGTAAACAAATGAACCAAAACCTCACCCGTATTGAAAATTCAACTTCGATTGTTTCTATTTCGGGCTTTGTAGGCAAGCCCGAATTTGCTCGGAAAACCTCGGGCGAACAATTTTTTTTCATCAACCAGCGCTACATGCGCCACCCCTATTTCCACAGGGCAGTTGTTAAAGCCTTCGACAATATTTTGCCTGCCGATTGTTTCCCGGCCTATTTCATATATTTCGAAGTCGATCCGCAAAGTATCGATGTGAACATACACCCCACAAAAACTGAAATTAAATTCGAAAACGAACAGGCAATTTTCCAGATTATAACGGCAGCAGTAAAAGAAGCCCTTGGAAAAACCAACGTTATGCCTTCGATTGATTTCGATACTTATGGAGTGGTTGACATACCCCTGTTGCAAAAAGATACCCGTATAAGCATACCGGAAATACCGGTTGACTATTCGTTTAACCCTTTCAAAACCAAGCCGGTAAAAAATCAAGGAAACCCAACAGATAGAAACGACTTTTTCCAAAACAGGCCATCCACCGGCCATTGGGAAAAGCTTTTTGAAAATATTGAAACAACCAGCCGGGCTATGCCCAATGAAGAACCAGAATTATTCGCCCCAGAGACAGATACCGGCCAGCAAGAAAGCACCAGTGCCGACTACCTGCAGTTTAAAGGGAGGTTTATACTAACACCGGTGAAATCGGGCCTGATGATTATCGACCAACGAAAAGCCCATATACGCATATTGTTTGAGCAGCAGGTAAGAAACCTGGCTATGAACCAGGCTGTGTCACAACGCCTGTTATATCCCGAAAAAACTGATTTGAACAACGAAGATTACAGTGTGTTTAAACAGTTAGAAGAAAACCTGAATTGTCTGGGTTTCGATATTAGCGATTTGGGAAGCAATTCGGTTTTAATAAATGGTGTGCCCGAGAGTAACTTCAATGGCAGCCCGCAAGAGCTTCTTGAACAAATAATTGAAGAATACAAACAAACCGAAAACACGGTGAAAGGGACATTGAAAGAAAGGGTGGCATTGTCGCTGTCAACAGCTTCGGCAATAGGCTACGGAAAAATACTTTCTTCGATAGAAATGCAACATCTGGTTGATGAACTATTTGCCTGCGAAAACCCAAATTATTCACCATCGGGGAAAAAAATCCTGGCCATATTGAACATAAACGAGATTGACAAACTTTTTAACTGAAAATATTAATAATTATGAGTTTTTCTTATAGTACCAGAAGCGGCGGGTTTTTATCGGGCATGCCACCGGTAACAAGGTTTATTTTTGTTATAAATATTGTGCTTTTTATCCTGGATTACCTGACCTATCCGTTTTTGTTTAACCGCCTAGCCCTTTTCCCTTATGGAACCCCCTATTTTGAGCCTTACCAACTCATTTCGCACATGTTTATGCATGGCGGTTTCTGGCATATATTTTTAAATATGTTTGGTTTGTTTATGTTCGGAAAGGTATTGGAAAACGTGTTGGGCAGCCAGCGCTTTTTTATTTTGTATTTTATTTCAGGGCTGGGGGCAGCAGCCCTGCAACTTTTTATTTTTCACCGGCAAGGCATTATGGTGCCAATGGTTGGGGCATCGGGAGCTCTTATGGGCATTGTGGCAGCATTTGCTGTCTTGTTCCCTAATGTTGAACTAATGGTAATACCTATTCCAGTGCCTGTAAAGGCAAAATACTTAATACCTGGTTTTATGGTGTTATCGCTTTTTATGGGTATGGCCAACGTTAGTTTCGACAACATTGCCCATTTTGCCCATTTGGGTGGCGCCATAGTAGGCTTTTTAATAATATTGTTATGGAAAAATAAATACCGCAGGTATTAATTCTTTTTGTGGCTTTGTATAAATTTGCTTGTATTTTTTTTTACTATGTACCAATCATCTAATATTTTCGACGAAATACGCGAATCGTTTCGCAAGGGGAACACACTAACCAAGCTTATCTATATTAACCTTGGCGTATTTATTTTGGTACAATTGTTTTTTTTGGTCTTTTTTCTTTTTAACGAGAACCCCTTAGCCCAGAAATCGGCCTACTTTCAGGCTTTTTACCTGAGTTACCTGATGGTTCCTTCAGATATTCTGATGCTATTGCGCCAGCCTTGGACACTTATTACATATATGTTCCTGCATTTCGGGTTTTTTCATATTCTCTTTAACCTTTTGGTATTATTTTGGTTTGGCCGCATATTCCTCCATTACCTAAACCAAAAACAACTCCTCACCACCTATTTGCTGGGGGGCTTTTCCGGAGCAGCATTTTTTATAGTATCGTACAATGTTTTTCCCGGACTGTCAGACGGGCAGGCTTTGGGTGCTTCTGCCGCTGTTATGGCAATTGTGGTTGCAATATCGGCCTATGCCCCGAATTATGAGGTATATATACCTATTATAGGGCCTGCAAAGTTAAAATATATAGCCCTGGTTATTATTATTATTGATGTTTTGCAAATTGCATCGGACAATGCCGGCGGTCACCTGGCACACCTGGGAGGGGCACTTTACGGCTATTTGTTTGCCATAGGGCTTAGGCGCGGAAAAGATACCGGAAAAGGTTTTTCAAAATTTACCGACAAGCTTGTAAGTATATTTCTCCGCAGGCCAAAATTGAAAGTTGCCCATAAAAGCAATGCCCGTTTTATGAACGATTTAGATTATAACAAATCGAAGGCAGAAGCACAGAAAGAAATCGACAAAATTCTTGATAAAATTGCCCAATCGGGCTACGACAGCCTTTCGAAAAAAGAAAAAGAAACCCTTTTTAAAATGGGCAACAACAGATAAGCATAAACATTTTGAAGACTCTGACCAAGAAAATACTGCTACTTTTAAACATTTTAATGGCCCTGGCACTATGCCTGGCGTACCTGTCGAATTTTATAAGCCCCGAAAAGGTCTGGGCTTTTTCTTTCTTTGGGCTGGCATATCCGGTATTATTATTGGTAAACTTTTTTTTTATCGCCATTTGGTTGTTTGTACGGAAAAAATTTGCGTTTTTCAGTATTTTTGCAATTATTTTGGGCTTCGGCTATATTGGGCGGTTTGTGCAATTGAACCATTCTGATAATAATTTGCCCGATGGAAAATATTTCAGGGTAATGACCTACAATGTAAGGTTGTTTAATTATTTCGAATGGGAACATGAACCCTGGGTACGCGACAGTATTTTGGGTTTTATAGGTTCAGAATCGCCATCGGTTGTATGCTTTCAGGATTTCTTTACCAAAAACAAACAAGGCCTTTCCGAAAAAAGCATCCGTACACGTTTATCGAAACTGCCATACTGCCATATTAGCTATACCTATGCTTTTAAAAGTGGTTCCGATTATGGTATAGCAACTTTCAGTAAGTACCCGATAATAAACAAAGGCCGGATTCTGTTCAGTAATTCATTCAATTCGTGTATTTTCAGCGATATTGTAATCGATAGCGACACCATGAGGGTTTATAATGTTCACCTCCAGTCGATTAGGCTTAGGAAAGACAACTACGGTGTAATTGATAGTATTTTCAGCCGCAATACCAAGAGCTTCGACGATGTAAGGGATATTTCATTACGCCTGCGCGATGCTTATGTCAGAAGGGCAAACCAGGTTGACCAATTGGTCGGGCACATGAATGCATCGCCCTACCCTGTGGTTTTATGCGGCGATTTTAACGATACCCCTGTTTCCTATACCTATCACCAACTTTTAGGCAGTAAAAAAGATGCATACCGGAAGTCGGGCGGCGGGCCCGGAAACACCTATAGGGGAAAGTTGCCTTCGTACCGTATCGATTATATTTTTTACGATAAAAGGTTTTTTTCGCGAAATTATAAAACCAGCCGGGTAAATTTATCCGACCATTTCCCGGTTAGTTGTTGCCTGCAGCTTCAAAAAACCGCAGGTTTAAAACGGAAGCCTTGATAAATCTATATTTCCGCCTGACAAAATAAGCCCGGCATTCTTTCCCGAAAACACAGTTTTGTTGTCAAGTATCGCGGCCAGCGAAACAGCCCCTGAGGGTTCTACAATTATTTTCAGGTATTGCCAGATCATTTTCATGGCAGAAACAATCGATTCTTCGCTTACAGTTAAAATATTGTCTGTATATTTTTTAATTACTTCGAAAGTTAAATCGCACAAAGAGGTCAATAATCCATCAGCAATTGTATTTGGATTTTCCGAAGGTATTATCTTGCTTGCTTTAAATGAACGGTATGCATCGTCGGCACCGGCAGGTTCTGCACCATAAACTTTTACAAAAGGTTTAATACCTTTTGCTGCAATGGATGTGCCACTAAGCAATCCGCCTCCGCCTACAGGAGCAATTACAACTTCAATTTCCGGATTTGTTGAAAGCATCTCTATAGTTGCAGTACCTTGTCCGGCTATTACATAAAAGTTGTTGTAAGGGTGAACCAATTCAGCACCAGTTTCCGATATCAGCCGATTTGTTGTGTCTTCTCGTGCCTGTAAAGTTGGCTTACAAAATACAATTGTTGCCCCGTAATATTTAACAGCATCCACCTTAACCGCGGGGGAAGTTTCCGGCATTACAACAATACATCTTCGATGCAGCATTGCAGATGCTTTAGCGAGGGCTCCTGCATGATTCCCGGAAGAGTGTGTTATTACAGGCTTGTCTTTCCCCTTAGAATTTAATAAAGCATTTGTTGCACCTCTGAATTTAAAAGCACCCGCCTTTTGAAGGTTTTCGCATTTAAAATATACTTTACATCCGCAAACCGAATTTATAATTTGTGATGTAAAAACAGGCGTAATATGTGCAAAAGGAGCTATGTTTTCGGCAGCTTCAAATATGTCATTCAAAACCGGTATTTGTTTCATCTTTGTTCCCGAGGCAACATTTTTTGAATTCATTGTACTTTCTATCAATTGCTTCGACTATTTCAAGTGGTGTTGCATTATAAAGATAATTAAAACTAAAATTACAATATCCGATGAAATTATTCAAGTCGTCTCCTGTCAGACCAGTAATACGCGAAACAAAATTACGATTGAACTTATCATCAACTAAAGGTTGTTTTAATTCCTGTTCCTGCAAATATCTCACCTGTCGTTTCGATTTTTCTTCTTTATTAAACCTGTAGTAAATGCCCGATACGGGGTGCATGATCATAAACCCGGGTTTGTAAATAACATTTGTGTCGAGCAACAATGGCCTTATAAATGGGTTGTATTCCGGCAATTCGGGCATTGGTTTATTTTTCCTGGTATCGAAGTCTAAAATTGCTGTTTTGAGCCCGGAATAATTACGGGGAATACCAATAGATACTGCCCCGATTTCGTATGTGCGTGGTGTAAGCTTTATGTAGAAGGGAAGAGTATCGTTAATTTGAATTTTATATGTTTTCCCGAAATAGCCAAGAACAATAAAAACAAGCGTATCACCAACCGAAGTGTATGAATTAAATCTTCCTGTTGAATCGGAAATAAAGCCTTTCCTCCTGCTTTCGTTATAAATATGACAAAAGCTAACCGCTTTGCCCGAATTCTCATCAATAACAATACCCGATACCGTAAATCCCTTTGTGATTTTTTGGGCTTTGAGCAATGGCAAATAAAGGGTAAAAAATGTGATGGACAGAAATAGAATTCTTTTCACGGTTAACAGGTTTGATAACCGAAATTACCTTAAATTGATGTAAATAATTATTAAAGAATGCCAAATTATCATAAAGATTATCTTTAATCAACCATCAATTTATTGCTTATGATTATTGGGTATAAGCCCATGCAACAATTCCACTGTTCAGAACAACTTTTCTTCTTTTATAGAAAGAACCTTCATAACAGTCAAGTTTTTTTAATTCGCTTACAGTAACTTCAATTATTTCTCCCTCTATAATTTGTTTTGATGAAGAATCGTCAATAATTATAGGGTAATACTGGCCTTCGCTATATATTTTTGATAACCGAAAACCTGAAAGACTATCAGTGCCAAAAGAAGTTATTTCTCTGCCGGTAAGTTTCTTTCTGAGGTTTTGAATTCGAAGTGTTCCGTATATAAATAATCGCTCCATACTCAACTTGTTTGCTTAAGTAAAAAGTGCCAAAGAGCTAACAAAATTTTTTGCACTTTTGAAACGTTTTTTAACAAAATTAATTAAACTACATTCTCAAGCAATTGCACCTTTAGGGAACTTTTGTTTATTACGATTGTTAATTTTATAAATCATCCCGATTTTTAAACTATAATATTTAATAGTACGTTATGAAAGCTACAGTATGCCGTAAAGAGCATTTTAATGCAGCACACCGGTTGTTTAACCCAAAATGGGGCTTTGCGAAAAACCAAGAAGCTTTTGGCTTGTGCAATAACCCAAATTTTCATGGGCATAATTACGATTTGGTTGTAAAAGTAACCGGTGAAATAAATAAAGAAACCGGCTATGTTGTAGATACGAAATACCTCAAAAAAATAATTCACGACAAGGTTATTGAACGTTTCGACCATAAAAACCTTAACCTCGACTTACCTGAATTTGCCGATCTAAACCCTACAGCAGAAAATATTGCAGTAGTTATATGGCATATACTGCGCTGCGAAATCAATTACGATCTGGAACTTTCGGTAGTGCTCTACGAAACCGAACGAAATTTTATAGAATACAATGGCTATTAAACTTTTTGCCTTTATAAAAAGTGCTTTAACTTATATTCTGATACTTCCGGTTAAGGTATATCAATATGCCATAAGCCCTTTGTTGCCAAACAGCTGCCGGCATATTCCCGGATGTTCGCAATATACAATTGAAGCCCTTAAAGTACATGGCCCCCTGAAAGGACTTTTGTTGGGCATTCATCGCATATTGCGATGCAACCCCTGGGGAACCAGCGGTTACGATCCGGTTCCGCCTAAGAACGATTGGCGAAAAAAAATGTATAAAAAAGCCGGCAACAATAATACATTAAACCATTCCGGCAATAGTTGCAGTTAATAACTTCTTTGTGTATTAAGGCTTCCAGGCTTGTATGTTTCTAATTTATTTTAGTATCTTTTAATTTTAATACTATTTTAAAAGTGGTTAAAATAATTTTTTGGGCCCAGATTAATTGCATATACAATTTTGACTGAACCTTACCGTTAATTATTTAACCACGAACTACTAAAATATTTGATTATGAATTTACGTTTATCCATGCCAAAGTCGGCTGCGGCAATTTTTCTAATGTTTTTATTGTCAATACATTGCACTGGTTTTTCCCAGGAAATAATCGACTCCGGAACCGTAAAACAACAATTCGATTTTGTAATCGGAAAATCTACACGTTATAACGAGTATCAGGCTGTACGTGCCTCCTGGCTAGAAAAGCTGAAAAGGCATTCCCTGGATTCACTTCAGCACTTTAAATCGGAACTTGCCCGCTTTCAGGAGCTTACCGAATTGCAGGCAGCACAAATTGATTCCCTTGCCAATGGGCTTGGCCAGATTTCCCAAAAGCTTGAAACTGCTGTAAAAGAGAAAAATGCCATTGGTTTTTTAGGACTTAAAATCGAAAAAGCCAAATACAATGCCCTTACATGGTCTATTATTACCGGCTTGCTGATTGTACTCACAATTGGCTATTTAGCCTATAAAGGCCGGAATTCTGCTGCAAAACAACATGCAAAAGATCTTTCGGAGCTAAAAGATGAATTTGACGCTTACCGAAAAAGGGCCTTGGAGCGCGAACAAAAAATGGCGCGCCAACACCTCGATGAAATCAATAAATACCGGAACCAATCGACAACAACTGTAAAAACAGGCAAACAGTTTTAAATTGCGCTATTTATAGTTACTGCCAATAATTAGGGCTAAAGCAGTTTAATGGCGGATTATTGAAAACCTCCCCGATGCATCGATTTTTATAATTGATGATGGCGTTGCATGCGACAAATTGTCCTGTCGCCACTCAACGATATAATCGACACCCTGTTTAATTTCTTCGGGAATATCATTGAAAACAGCCGGTGGCCTATCGCCACTGATATTGGCCGATGTGGAAACTATCGGTTTTTTAAACCGTTCGATAAGTTTCTTGCAAAATTCGTCTTTAACAAGGCGTATTCCAACACTTCCATCATCAGCTACCAGGTTTTCTGCCAGGTTTTTTGCCCCCGGATAAATTATGGTCATTGGTTTATCGGCAACTTCTATTAATTGCCATGCAATTTCCGGAACTTTGTCGATATATTGTGCCAACCGGTTTTCGGTATCGACAAGTACCAACATCGATTTGCTGTCGGCCCTTTTTTTTATGTCGTAAATTTTTGCAACTGCTCCGGTATTCGTGGCATCGCAACCAATGCCCCAAATAGTATCGGTCGGGTATAAAATCAGCCCGCCATTACGAAGAACTTCAAGGGCGCGCAAAATATCGTTATTCATTTTTATAGAGATTGATAAATTGAGTTCAACTGGCCGGCAAGGGTTTCATGGTCGAACTTGTGCACATATTTTAACCCGGCATCAATCATTTTGCGGCGGAGCTCTTCGTCCGACAACAATTGTTTAATAGCGTCGGCTATGGCTTCGGGACTACTGGTATCGACATAACACGAACCGGGGCCTCCAGCTTCGGCAAAACACCCGCCCTTTGATGTAACAACCGGAACCCCGGAATATAATGCTTCGATAATCGGTATTCCGAAACCTTCGAAAAGCGAAGGATAAACAAATACTGTAGCCGCCTGGTATATTGACGGAAGCTCGCTATTCGACACTCCTTCGAGAAACCGGATATTTTTAAGTTTATGCTTAACTATGTACTCACTAACCAATGCACTATACTTAGTTTGTCTGCCAATTACCACCAGGGTAGTGTCAATTTTTCCTTCGTGTATGGCTTTTACAACCGACATCAGGTTTTTTCGCTTTTCAACTGTACCAACATATAAAACATAATTATCGGGCAGCCCGTATTTCGATTTAACACTTTGCTTTTGCCCCAAAGGTACTTCATGTTGGAAAATTTCCTGGCACCCTTGGTACAAGATGGTTATGTTCTGTTTATCAATGCCGAAAAAGTTTACAATATCGGTTTTGGTCTGCTCACTGATGGCAATTATCCGGTCGGTATTGGTACAGGCATAGCGGAATTTTTTCTCATATATTTTCCTGTCGATTCGTTTGTACAGATCAGGATAATGTAAAAAAATAAGGTCGTGGATTGTAACTACCGATTTTATCCCATAATTGTGGATTTTGTGGGGTATTTCGCCGCTTAACCCATGATACACCGAAATCTTGTCTTTCCCCAGTTCGCCGGCTATGCCGAAACTTCGCCAGGCAGCGTTAAAATATCGCTGATGAAGCTTATAGGGCGTACGAACTTCAGCGTAAACAAAATCTGTCGGGTTGAATATTTTTGGGTGAACTGATGGTGTGAACAGAAAATAGTTGTTTTCTCCGTGATATTTCATCATAGATTGAATAACCAGGCGGCTGTAATTGCCCAGTCCGCTCCTGTTCAGAAATGCCCTTTTGGCATCGAAAGCTATGTTCATTTTTTAAAATAATAACCCTGTCAGATTTAAAATCCTGACAGGGTTATTGCTTATTTAAATAATTTCTGGACTTTGTCCATTGCCTCAATTACGTTTGCCCTGTCGGCAAATGCCGAAAAGCGGAAGTAGCCTTCGCCCGAGGGGCCAAATCCCGAACCTGGGGTTCCGACAACTCCTGCTTCCTTCAGCAGTTTATCGAAGAAATCCCACGATTTCATATTATTTTTCGTTTGAACCCATACATAAGGTGCGTTCACCCCGCCAAAAACACTAAACCCAGCTTCAGAAAGTTTTTTCTTCATTATTGAAGCATTTTCGAGGTAATATTCAATTACAGCTTTGGTTTCTTTTTTCCCTTCTGGGGTATAAATGGCCGCGGCCGCTTTTTGTACCGGGTACGAAACGCCATTGAATTTTGTGGTCTGTCGGCGCATCCATAAAGGTTTTACAGCATGTGCTTTGCCTTCGCCATCGTAAGCAAGTAGTTCCGAAGGAACAACCGTAAATGCGCAACGGGTGCCGGTAAAGCCGGCTGTTTTTGAGAAACTCCTGAACTCAATAGCCACTTTTTTTGCACCTTCTATTTCATATATCGAGTGAGGGATGGAATCGTCGGTAATATATGCCTCGTAAGCGGCATCGTACAATATAATGCTTTTGTTGGCAATAGCGTAATCGACCCATTTTTTCAGCTGCTCTTTTGTTGCAACTGCACCGGTTGGGTTGTTGGGGAAACAAAGAAAAATCAAATCGGCTTTTTCTTTGGGCAATTCCGGTACGAAATTGTTCTGCGCGGTACACGGCATATATATTATTCCTTCGAAGTAACCGTTTTCGGCACATAAGCCTGTTTTCCCCGACATAACGGTGGTATCGGCATATACAGGGTAAACCGGGTCGCCAATGGCAATTCTGTTGTTAAAGCCAAAAATCTCCTGTATGTTTCCGGTATCGCATTTCGAACCGTCAGAAACAAAAATATCGTCGGCAGAAATATCAACCCCGCGGCTTTTATAATCGTTTTCGGCAATGGCCTCGCGCAAAAAAGCATAACCCTGTTCGGGGCCATAGCCTTTAAATGATTGGGCACTGGCCATTTCTTCAACACCTTCGTGGAATGCTTTTATTACCGATGGTACAAGCGGTTGGGTAACATCGCCAATGCCCATACGGATAATTTTTTTTCCGGGGTTCGCTGTTGAAAAATCTTTTACCCTTCTGCCAATTTCTGGGAACAGATAACCTGCCTTAAGTTTAAAATAGTTCTCGTTAATAAATGCCATTGTATATTTAAAAATTTATGGTTTATCGTTTTAGTGCGACAAAGATAGGTGTTTGATCTTATGCATCAATGCCTTGATGATTGATTATTTCACAAATTGATCATTCACGCCTCTCCAAATAAGGCATTTGCCCAATAAAACCAAAATTACCAACATGTAGCTATTTGGCATCTACCTAAAAGTAGGTATTTTTGATGCTCAAACTTTACAGAAACTATAGTGAATTCATTTGTTAAAACTCACGGACTGGGAAACGAATATATAGTCCTGGATTCGGAAAATATTAATTTTGCCCTTACCGATAAAGCAATAAAAACCTTGTGCAATATTCATTTTGGCATTGGTTCCGATGGCATTTTGCTTAAAGTACCGGGCAAAAATGCCGATTTTGGGTTGCGAATTTTTAACCCCGATGCTTCTGAAGCTGAAAAGAGTGGTAACGGGCTGCGCATTTTTGCCAAATATTTGTACGATTATGGCTTTGCCAAAAGCACAGATTTTTCGATTCACACTTTAGGCGGTATTGTAAAAGCTCATATTATCGAAACAAAGAACAACAAAGCATCTTTAATAAAAGTAGATATGGGCAAAGCTATTTTTGATCCGCGCGAAATACCCGTTAATGATGATGGAGAGCTGTTTTTCGATAAAAAAATCCGAGCCGGCGGCCGCGAGTTTACAGTTAATTGCGTTTCGGTCGGGAACCCGCATTGCATTATATTGACCGACATGCTCGATATCGATGAAGTGAAAAAGTATGGCCCTTTAATCGAATCCCACCCATTGTTCCCTAATAAAATCAATGTGCAGTTTGTGAAACCAGTCTCCAACAGTGAAGTTGAAATTCTGATATGGGAACGTGGAGCAGGGTTTACCCTGGCTTCGGGCAGTTCGTCGAGTGCTGTTGCAACAGTTGTGAGAAAAAAAGGCTTAACCGGCAACAACATAAAAGTTAAAATGTTGGGTGGCGAATTGTCGATTGAGATCGATAAAGACTGGAACATACAGATGACCGGCGAAGTGAAAGAAATTGCTTCGGGCACCATCAGCGACGAAACTATACAAGGCTTTAAATAAACCATTCGCAAATTTTAACATTAACGCATTCAATCATTTTCAGATAACAGCAGAATAATTAATAAATAAAGCAAAAATGAAAGGGAAACATATTCCATTTACGAAAGAGCAAATAGAAAAAATTATTGAAGCACACCCTACACCGTTTCATATTTATGACGAAAAAAGGATGGTAGAATATGCCAGATATTTTATCGATTCGTTCTCGTGGAACAAAGGGTTTAAAGAATATTATGCCATTAAAGCGGCACCAAACCCTTACCTGATGAAAATTTTATGGCAGCAGGGCTTTGGAATCGACTGCAGTTCGATGGCAGAACTGGTGCTCGCCGAAAAACTGGGTATGCGTGGCGAAGAAATAATGTTTACTTCAAACGACACACCAGCCGAAGAATTCCAAAAAGCCGTTGAATTAGGTGCCATTATCAACCTCGACGACATTTCGCATATCGATTTTCTGGAAAAAGTTGCCGGTCTGCCCGAACTGGTTTGTTTCAGGTACAACCCCGGGGCACTTAAAGATGGAAATATGATAATCGGCAACCCCGAAGACTCAAAATATGGTTTTACACGCGAACAGCTTTTTGAAGGGTACAAAAAGCTAAAGGAGAAAGGCGTAAAACGTTTTGGGATACACACCATGGTAGCCTCGAACGAGCTCGACCCCGATTATTTTGTCGAAACAGCCGATATAGTTTTCGATGTTATTATGGATATTTCCAAAGAACTGGGCATTAAATTTGAATTTGCCAACCTGGGTGGTGGAATAGGTATTCCTTACAGGAACGAACACAAACCAGTCGATCTTATTAAAGTAAGTAACGGAATAAAAGAACTTTATGAAAAAACCATTGTTGCCAGCGGCCTTGCCCCTTTGAAAATATTCTTCGAATCGGGCAGGGCAATAACAGGCCCTTTTGGTTATCTGGTTTCCAGGGTATTGCATATTAAAGAAACTTATAAAAAATATGCAGGGCTCGATGCCTCAATGGCCAACCTTATGCGGCCAGCACTATATGGTGCTTACCACCATATTACTGTTTTGGGCAAGGAAAACGAGGCCGGAAACAATATTTACGATGTTACTGGCTCACTATGCGAAAACAACGACAAATTCGCCATTAACAGGCTCCTGCCAAAAATCGAAGCTGGCGATATTGTAGTAATACACGATACCGGTGCCCACGGGCATTCAATGGGCTTTAACTATAATGGAAAGCTCCGTTCTGCAGAATTGTTGCTGCGCACTAATGGCAGCGTAATTGAGATTCGCCGGGCAGAAACCCTCGACGACTTCTTTGCCACACTCGACTTTGAATCGGCAAAAATCTTTCGCTAATAAAATTTCTTAACCCGCACCGGTAAGCCAATAAGCGCATACCGGTGCTTTTTTGTTTGTGTTGATACTTTTTTATTACAGTACCTGCTAATCAACTATTTTTGTTAAAACTTTACAGAATGGGGCGCCGATATTTTTTCTTGAACTTCAACACATGGAAACGGTTTTTTCTGGTAATAGCTTTTATACTGCCATATAGCGACATAATGGCCCAGAACCTTCCACTTGGCTATATCAGCCATTTCGAGTCGGACTTCTCCGCGAAAACCTTGCACAAAAACTTAATTTTTACCCCATCGGCCGATTATAAAATCGAAAACGGGTATCTGCAATTAAAAGCAAAACCCGACACTGCCCCTGTATTTTGGCCTGCTGCGGCTATGATCATCAACCGTCATGTTTTCGGCGATTTTATTTCTGAATTAAGCTTAATCAATAATACTACGGGCAGCGATAATTGCCCAGGGCTGTTTTTTATTTTCGGGTTGCGCAACCCGCAAAACTATTATGCAGTGCAGTTCAAACCTTCCGGGGCTGTCTTTCTGAAAATGTACAAAGGGGCTGTGGACACTATCGACCAAAAGCCCGGCTTTGTGCCAGCCACAAAAAAAACTGTCAATTTAAGAATTGAGAGGAACATACTTGAACAATCGGTTACCTTTAAAATGAACGGAAAAGAAATTACTTTTACCGATCCGAACCTTGTAATGGGATATTTCGGGCTGGGAACCGAGACATCGCATATTTCAGTTGATAAATTAAGTATCTGGGCCCCTACTTCCTTAAACGACTCTATTTCGTTTTTTCATTAAACATTTTTTCCCATCAACACAAAAAACCTTACCATGGCAAACAAAAAAACACCGGTTCTATATAGCAGTATGGTACAATTGTTTTTCCCCTTGTTGTCGGCCATTGTATTTTATCTGTTTTTAAACGGTATTCCACTTTCTGCAGGCAATACAGAGCCGGTAGCCGATTTTACGGGGGATTACACAGATGGGCCCGATATTAGTTTACTGGAAGAAAGCAAGCTGTCGCCTGAAGCTTTCCGTATTGCTTACGAAGGCTTCAAGCGATTGGAAAAAGAAAAACAATTAAAAAACGATTCGTTAATAACAATCATTGACTTTAGCAAACCCTCCTACGAAGAAAGGCTTTTTATTTTCGACTTAAAAAACACGAAACTGGTTTACAAATCGCTGGTAGCCCATGGCAAAAACTCTGGTGAAGTATATGCAGGGGCTTTTTCAAACAATCCACAATCGTATCAAAGCTCGTTGGGCTTGTACCTGACACTTGGCACTTACAATGGCAGGCATGGATATTCGCTACGTTTAAAAGGGCTTGATAAAGGCATTAACGATAAAGCAATGAAGAGGGCTATTGTTATTCATGGCGCCGAATATGCAAGCCAATCGTATATTTCTCGCCACGGTCGGTTGGGAAGAAGCTTCGGATGTCCTGCGTTGCCTTATGATATGTCGGAAATAATAATCGACCTTATAAAAAACGGGAGCTGTTTATATATTTATCACCCAAACATTAGTTGGGCATACCCTTCTGATGGCGAAACAAAAAATTAATTGCTGTTTCATCATAACCATATAAATCGTCAATAAACCACAATTTGCCATCGCTGCCTGCAACAGATGTTATATAGTTTAGGTGTATTTCAATGGGTTTTGCAAGCTTAATTTCGCGGCTTTCTCCTTTATTTATGGCTGTTTTCACATCTACGTCGCCTTTATCCGGCGCATAATACCTGTTAATTAATAACTGGGCAAGCTTTTGGGGTTCCTTCACCCTGATACAGCCATGCGAAAAAGCCCTCTTTTCTTTCTTAAAAAGATATCTGCCAGGTGTGTCGTGTAAATAAACCGAATGTTCGTTTTGAAAAACAAATTTTACCAGCCCTAAAGCATTATTTTTACCTTGTGGTTGGCGTATCCAGTATTTACCCTCCAGTGGGTTTTTACTTACCCAGTCAATCATTGCCATATCAACAATACGCTCCCGGTTGTCGATAATAGTATAACCATGGCGCAACAAATAGGTAGAATCGCTACGGATGTGTGCCAACATTTCTTTGTCAACAATACTGCGAGGAACTGTCCAGTGCGGGTTTGTTATAATTTTATCGATGCGGCTTGTAAGAACCGGTGTAGGTGTTTCCTCCCTGCCAACTATTACATCAAAAATCCCGGCCTCGGCATTGTTTTCAATCAAGTACAATTTAAATTCCGGAATATTAACAAAAACATAGTTGTCTTCGTTGCTGTTAGTCTTTCGTAACCTGTCGATATTCAGGCACAACTGATAGTAACGATACTGCATAATATCGCTCATTTTCTGCAAAGTAGGTTTATTGAGTATTCCATCGGCAGGCAATGAAAATTTTCTCTGAAATTTTAACACTGCTGCATCAATAATATTCAACGAATCAAAACAAGGCTTTTCTATTATGCCTGAATAATACAATGCCGAGGCCAGGACATATTCTGGCAGGCTGCCAGGTTTTGCAGTATCAATAGCAGTACAACTGCGAATAAAACCCGGCAAAGCGGCCATCAGGTTTTTATAGGGCACCAGCCTTGGTTGTATATCGGATACTACTTTTTGAAGTTTGTTGTTTTCCAGTGCATGGTTAACCATAACCGGCAGGTGCTTGATAAAGCTGGCAAATGCAGAAGAAGAATCGGAATATACAATGCCTTTGTGCAACGAAACCAACAACCGGAACAATTCGCGGGTACTTTCAATTTCCAAATCAACCCTTGGGGCAATTTCATCGCTGTGCGAGCTCTTTTGGTATATCGAATAAAGCCTGACAAGGTTTTCGGTATTTATAAAATTATGCGGGAAACCAAAATATCCTGCACTATCAAGCAAGCCAGACAGAATGGCATAATTACCGTTGGTGGTAAAATTTTTTGTCCATGCCGGCTTATAGTTACGTTCATTATAAAAACTATTTACCAAAGAATTCAGATAACAATCAATTTGTGAACATCCGTAAGAGCTGTTCAAATCGCTTATTTTCAATCGGCTTTCAATCATTATACGGGTTTCCTGTAGATAAAAGTCGATATGCGATTCGCCGATTTTTGGACTGGTTTTTTCATGCCCCGTGAACAAAAATAAAGCAAATACAAGGAGCAAACATTGAATTGCCCTATTAGAGAAGAGCCTAAGCTTTGTAGATATGGGTTTTGGTTTAGGTGTTTCTGCGTTATAGTTAGCGTTTTGCATGGGAAACATCCTTAAAGTTTACCTGGTTATACGCTATAAGTTAAAATGAAATTAAATTTTTTAGACCAAAGCAGTTTATTTTTTGACGAATACTATGCCTAACTTAAAAGCTTGTAATATCAGCATTTAGTGAAAAAAAGCTGTCAGGAAAAATTAGGTTTATATTAGAAACTCAATAGGTTGAAGCTAAATATGCATTTGTAAGCAACATCTGCCCCGGAAATTGGAAGAAAACAATTATGCCTAAAACACAAATCGCCCCCAAATTATGGAAGGCGATCAAATGTTTCTTTGCGAAGGATCTACCGGTATTTAAAAAGCCTTGTTCAGGTCGCTAAGTCTTTTCCAGATTTCAGCTAACTCGTTAGGATTAACTTCCTCAATAATAATCCGGTTTCTTTTTTCGGTTTTCAGGTTGTGTTTTTGCTTTAACTTCACGGCTAAAAAATTTATTTACAAATTTAAGCTACTATTTTGGTATTTTTAAATTATTTTCGGTGGATAACCCATTTTTTTAGGTGAACAATACTTATTTGACAACAAAACCCCTCTGTCTGGAAGAAAAAATCACCCGTTTTCCTCCCCTGTCCCATCCCCATACAGCCCAAAAGTAAAGACCACTTTCGAGTGCAATAGGTTGCGTCTGGTATAAAATATTTTTGTTTTCCACATTGCGGCCTTCTAAAAACGAAACTTTCAGGTATTTATTGCCAATTGAACCAATAAAACTTTGTGACCCCATGCCGGTATGCCACTGCCATATTATTTCACCAGCATTAACAATAGTTCCATTTTCAACAAGAAGCTCTTCTTTTGATATCGCCACTGTAACTAATTTGCCTGTTTCGTCCAACCAGCAGAATTCGGGCATGGAGCCCAAGGTGTCTGTAATAGAATCGTTGTTGACAAAATAAATATTACTATCAAGTGGATCGGTATATTCGTAATTATCAATAATTATTTCATGACCCGCTGTAAAAAGAAGTTCGGGGTTATAGGTACTGTTTTCTATCGGTTCGTTGCAAGCGGTTAATGCAAAAAACATGGAAAAAAATAAAGCCCGGTATATTAAGTATTGGTATTGCATAGTTTAAAATCCGATTTGAAGCCCGATATTGACCAATAATTTCTCAAAATAAGTATCCTTGTAATAATAGCTTGCATTGCCATAAGGGTTAAAAACCGGCCGTGCAACATTCAGTTCGTAATTCAAATATTTTAGTTCAACCAATAATGCTTTGTTCTGATCCAGAAAAAACCGGCTTCCTAAAAATGGGTACAGGTATATTTTTTCTGCCTGAAAACAATAGGGCATGCTTAAACCGGCGTAAACACCAAAGCTCCTTCGCGCCGGATTATTTAGCCAGTATCTCACTGTTGGCCCAAAATAGCCGGTTAAATAAGTCGAATCGGATCCTGCATAAATATAGGTAGTATCGTTTGTGCTGCCCATATCGCGAAATGTTGCCTGGGTGGTATTTACAGTGGTTAAAACTATCGAACCGCTTACGCCTGCAGAAAAGCGGCTGTTATTTTTAATTTTTATGCCTCGGTAATAGTTTAGTTCAAGCATCCATGCCGAAAAGGCCGGAAGGGTCATGTTCAATGAAATATCCGACTTAAACAATTCTGGTAAATAAGTATTGTATTTCAGCTTGGAATAAACTATAGCGCCATCGTATTCGCCAACACGCAAAGCAAAATTATGATTGTGAAAGCCCTTTTTTGAGAGGCTTACAGAAACTGTATCGGTGGGGCTATCGAAATAAATATCTTGTTTATACATCCCCAGGTAAAGACAATTCCAATACTCTTCGTCGTCGAAATAACACGACAATGTCTTCATTTTAAAAGTATCGCTCTTGTGAACAATTTCAACATCTACACCTTCGGCAGGCAGGGTGCCGATATTTACACGGCCTTTCAGCAAAATGCTGTACCGGGGCTGTAACATAAGGGTTAAAGGTTGTAATGGATTCTTTGCAACAACTAATACAGAATCGTAAGGTTGAAATTTATTATCGCTGGTTTTCAGGTGAACCGAAGAAGGTATTTCGTTATCGAACAAAATAAAAAACCGCCCAAGGCTATCCGAAGCAATTTTTTGTTCCTGGCCATTTCCCGAAATAAAAACAAGGGGTATTTTTGTAGCAATTTCATTAAAAACAGTAAGGGTATAGCCTGTCAATACCTCGCAATTATATTCTTTTACAAGGCTGTCCCGGAATGCCTTTGCCTGTGCAGGGTCAATCGCCCCGAAATTGAAATAGTTAGTGTCGGGGGCATCAACCTGTAGTGAACTTTTTTGGCACAACAAGCTGTTGCTAAGCATTATTAAGAGGATAACATAAAGTGCTTTGCGCGCCATTTTGATACATTTTATAATAAATATACCTAAAAAGATTAAAACACGAAAAAAATTCACTGGTTAACAAGTTCAAAAAATTATTATATTTAACAAAATACTTTAATAACAAGTCTGGAAACAACTTTTGTTTTTTTCCCTTTTGGGGTTTCAATGAACCAAACTGTTTCCCGTTTTTATAGGCCCCGGTAATTATATTTAAGCCTATAACGATTAAAATACTTTTAAAATTCAAAAATAAGCTTTAGATAAAACTATTGTCTTTTGGGAAATTTCATTACACATAAAAGGTTTCGCAGGCTTGTTGTTGTTTTAAGCCTTATTACCCTTTTGCTCATTGTTTTTATAATTGTTTCGCGCCAGGCGTTTATTGCCTTTGCTGTTATAGTTATTCAAATAGCCCTGGGCCTGTCGTTTTATATTTACCTAAAAAAGCAGGAGTCGGAAATTAGTAAATACCACCAACGTATTTACAAACTTATAGCATCGCTAAAACTCGAATCGCACCAAAAAGACTTGTCGCTGCAAAAAACTGTAAAATCGGTTGAAGAACTCGATTCGTTAATATCGGAACTGGAACAGGCCATTATACGCAAGACCAACGATCTGATAACCAAAAATTCGGAGCTAAAAGGCAAACAAAAAGAAATACTCCACCAAAACCGCGAATTGGTTTCGGCCTACGACGCCCTTAAAGAAAGCCGCGAGAGATATGAGAAACTGGTGAAAAACCTCGAGGAAGAATACTTCTTTTACGGTCTTGGCCTCGACGGGCAGGTATTGTACGTTAGCCCTTCGGTAGAAAAGATACTGGGCTATTCAGTATCGGAATATAAGGAAAAATCTTTCAGCCTGTTAACAAAAAACCCGGTAAACAATGCTGTTGCAAAACTTCGTTCCGATTCGCTGCAAGGCCGCCTGCACCCAAAATATATTGTTGAAGCAATTGATAAACAGAACATACCACATATACTCGAAATATTGGAAATACCCAATTTAAATGCCGACAAGCAGGTGGTTTCCATTGAAGGGCTGGCCCATGAAATAACTGAACGTTACAATGCCGAGGAATTGATTAAAGAGCAGGAAGAAAAATACCGGCAGGTTTTTAACAGTGCTTCCGACTTTATTTTCATATATGAAATAAAAAGAGACAATAAACCCGGTAAATTCATCGAAGCCAATGAATACACAATACGAAACCTCGGCTATGGACACCATGAGCTGATTGAAATGACCCCTGAAGATTTGGTGGCAGCTGAAATCTGGAAAGATGCCTACGACCGCAAACCAAACGAAAAATACGAAAGAATATGGGAATCGAAAGACGGTTTGATTATAAATGTAGAAATTAGCGAACGGTATTTTAAAATAAAAAACCAAACTGTGTGCATTGCTGTTGCCCGCGATATTAGTGAACGTAAAAGGGTGGTTGAAGAAATTAAGTTTATGAACGAAGAACTTATTAACCAGAAAGAAAACCTCGAAGCCCTTGTTGACAATCTTACCCAAACCCAGGAACAACTGGTACAGTCAGAAAAAATGGCCGCCCTCGGACAGCTTATTGCCGGCGTAGCCCATGAAATTAACACTCCGCTAGGGGCCATTAAGGCATCAATTGGCAATTTGAGCGACTCCCTAAATTCAGCCTTGACAAACCTGCCTGAACTTGTGCGCAGCCAATCGGAAGAAAACCTGAACCTGTTTCTAAGCACCTTTAACCGTGCTGCAAAAATAACCCCCGAACTATCATCGCGTGAAAAACGCGAGAAAAAAAGGGAGATACGGAAAAACCTCAAGGAAAAAAACATTGAACCGGCCGAACTAATCGCCGATTTGTTTGGCTACCTTGAAATTTTTGAAGATTACGACGATTTAGTAAACCTTTTAAATACCGGCGAATCACTTAAGGTACTAAACAATGTGAGGGATTTTATTTCGCTGCTGAAAAATACCCACACCATTTCCGTTGCTGCCGATAAAGCATCGAAAGTAGTGTTTGCCCTAAAGAAATATGCCCACCGCGATACCCTGGGCGAAAAAGTGCCAACAGATATTATTGATGGCATAGAAACCGTGCTTACACTTTACGATAACCAGTTAAAACAAGGTATCGATATAGTAAAAAACTACCATTGCTCGCCCTTTGCGATGTGCTACCAGGACGAAATAAACCAGGTATGGACCAACTTAATTCAAAATGCCATACATGCTATGCACCAAAACGGCATTCTTACTATTGAGGTAAATGCCGATGAAGAAAAAATTATAGTTAGCATTTCCGATAATGGCGAAGGCATTGAGCCTACAATTATTGATAAAATATTTGAACCCTTTTTTACTACAAAACGACAAGGCGAAGGCAGCGGCCTCGGATTGGACATCGTTAAAAAAATTGTTGAAAAACATAATGGAAATATCGAGGTAAAAAGCCAACTTGGCCAAGGTTCGACATTTACCGTTCAAATTCCGCTTTATTAATATGGAAAGAAAAGCCATAATATGCATCGACGATGAGCCAATAATACTTAACAGTCTTGTTGAACAGCTCGAAAAACATTTTGGCCAGTCGTATTTATACGAACAGGCCGAAAGCGCCGAGGAAGCGCTGGAGGTAATTGACGATTTGGACGACGATGATATTGAAATAGAAACCATTGTATGCGATTGGCTGATGCCAGGCATGAAAGGCGATGAGTTCTTCCTGCACATCGATCTGAAATATCCGCGCGTTGTTAAAATATTGTTAACCGGCCAGGCCGATGAGTCGCTGGTTTACAACCTGAAACAGGAAACCGATAAATTTGCCATTGTGCATAAGCCCTGGGGAAAAGATGAATTAATTAATGCAATTAAGATGCGGTTAAAAAGAATAGATTAATATAATTTCTTATAATTGCATTTTTCTTTTGCAAAAAATAATAAACCATTTTAGGTAAACTAAAATTTTAACAAACATTTTCGGGTTCCAAAAACCTTGAAATAAAGCAATTTAATGAAGCAACAGGTTATTCTTTGTGTCGATGATGAAGTAATTGTTCTTGATGCCCTTAAAGAACAACTGCAGCAGGTTTTTGGTAAAGAAATAATTGTTGAAATTGCCGAAAGTGCCGATGAAGCCCTTGATATTTTTGATGAATTCCTTGCCGAAAAAATGGTATTTCCGGTTGTTATTGCCGACTTTATTATGCCCGGGATGAACGGCGATGAATTTCTGGCAATGCTCCATAAAAAAAGCCCCCTTACAAAAAAAATTATGCTTACCGGCCAGGCAAGCCTCGAAGGTGTAAGCAATGCCGTTAACAATGCCAACCTGTACAGGTTTATTTCCAAGCCCTGGGACAAGGACGATTTGCTTCTTACCATACGCGAAGCCATTATTAGTTTTAACCAGGAAGCTATAATTAAAAACCAAAACGAAGAACTGCTCGAACTTAACCTCAACCTCGAGAAAAAAGTTGAAGAACGCACCCGTCAGCTACAGGAACTAAACGCAACAAAAGACAAGTTTTTCTCAATAATAGCGCACGACCTAAAAAACCCTTTCAATACCATGATGGGCTTTACAGAATTGCTGCGCGACAGTTTTGAAACTTTTGAGCCCGGGCAAATTAAAGAATACATTTCTATTTTGTTCGAAACAGCTCGCTCGAGCTACACATTGTTGCAAAACCTGCTCGAATGGGCCCGATCGCAAACCAACCGGCTAACATTAAAACCGGAAATAACCGACCTTTTTACTATTGTTTACAATGTTGTAAGGTTTACCGAACTTCCGGTATCAAAACAAAATATTGCCATCGAAAATAATATTCCTGCCGGTACCAAAGTATATGTCGATGTTAACACCATTGAAACAGTTCTCAGGAACCTGATTTCAAATGCCATTAAATTCTCAAATAACAACAATTCCATTAAAATCGAATGTTCGGTGGCAAAAAACGAAACCATTGTTTGTGTATCCGATAATGGGGTAGGAATATCGGAGTCAAACAAGGAAAAACTTTTCCGCATCGACCAAAATTTCTCGACAAAAGGCACCGATTCTGAATCGGGCACTGGCCTAGGGTTAATTCTTTGTAAAGAGTTTGTAGAAAAAAACCATGGGAAAATATGGGTTGAAAGCGCTTCAGGAAAAGGCAGCAGGTTTTATTTCAGCATGCCCAATAACAACCCGGAACCAAGCCAATCATAAGCCTGGCAGGTTAGAAGGCCCTTAAAATATTGCTCCCATTGCCCTCAAATTGTTCAAGGGAAAGTGTTTTCCCATCGAAAACTGCATAGGTAAAACTATAAATCCAATCGCCCAGGTTAATAATACGCGCATTCCCGTCCAGTTTTAAGTCCCAGGGTATATGGCGATGACCAAAAATAAAATAGTCGAAATATTGGTGTTTTAAAATTTCCCTGGCAGCTATTACCTGCTGTTCTTTTTCACCAGAAAAGCCTTCGGCAACAATACCTTTTGAATACCGGCTGTTTTTCGACCAGCTTTTTCCAAGCCACATCGAAAAGTTTGGGTGCAAACGTGCAAACAACCATTGCAAAACCCGGTTACGAAATATGCCTTTTAACAATTTGTAACCAAAGTCGCCAGGCCCCATGCCATCGCCATGCCCAATAAAAAATTTTTTGCCTGCTATTTCTTTTTCAACAGGGTTGAGGGAAATTCTTATTCCAAGTTCATCTTCAAAATAGCCATAGGCCCAAATATCGTGGTTGCCAGTGAAAAAGTATATTTTAACCCCACTGTCGGAAAGCTCTGCCAATTTTCCCATAAACCTGGTAAACCCCTTTGGTACAACATTTTTATGCTCGTGCCAGAAATCGAAAATGTCGCCAACAAGATACAGTTCCAGGGCATCGTTTCGAATAGAGTTTAACCAGCGTACAAGCTTCTGTTCCCTCTCCCTGCTGTTTTCAAGCGGGTATAGCCCCAGGTGGGTATCGGAAACGAAATAATATTTATCTCTCACAAAAAGCAAAATAAGGTTTCCATTACTTAACCAGCTCCGACAGCTTTTGGTTCAATTGGCCTGGCGATAAATCCTTTCCAAGTATTTCCTGTTTTTTTGTATCGACCAGATAATTTGCCGGTATAGCAACAATATTATACATCAGCCGTGTTTTTGAGTAGGGGAAAGAAGTATCGGCAACATTAACCCAATGCCCTATTTCTTCGAAATTGACAATTTTCTCCCATAACGACGATGATTTGCCCAGGTAAACATTGAAGATATTGAAACCCTTCGAATGATACCTGGCATAAACCTTGTTCAAATCGGGAAAAAGGTTCTGGCTGGTTCCATCAGAATGCTGCCAGAAGTTGAGTAAAACATACTGTTCCTTTATCGATTCAAGCGAAATGCTTTTTCCGTTGATGCCCGGAAGTTCAATTCCCGGAAGACCTTCTTGTACTTCGCCCGCATTTGTCAGTAAACGTTCTAGCTGAAAAGAGCCCAGCATTTGTTTAAAATTACGCTGCAATGCAAGCACATGCCTGTGTTTTGGGTAATACTTAGTAAGAGTATCGGTAACAAGCTTAAAAAACTGCAAGTCGCGTTTGCGCCCGAAAACAAATTCGTCGGGCCCTATTTCCTGGTAAAGCGCAGCCACACTAACCAGCGAGTGCAGGTTATCGAGCACAAACTGCATCGAAAATTTACGGTATTTTTCCAGTTCCGACAGATAGGCAGCGTTTAGCTTTTCCTTTTCTTCCAGATTTTCGCTTATGAAATAATTCTTCCTAATTTTGTCGAGCGACTTTCTGGCAGAGAACAAACTGTCGTATAGGTAATTAAGCTTCGTGCTTTCTGGCGAGCCCTCAAAAACAAGCGTTGGAGAACCATCTGCAGCCTGCTGTTTTACTTTTATCCGATCGCCGGGAAACAATAAAAAGTAAATATCCTGCCCACCCTGCACATTTAGGTTATAAAAGCCAGGCTGCCTCAAATCAAGTGAAAAATTTATTTTTCCTTTTGGGCTGAGCAACAAGGAGTCGATTATTTTAACACCATCGACACGTTGCTCCTCAACAACAAAGGCTTTGCCTTCAAGAGCTGGTATATCCAACCTGATTTTTGCCTGGTCCTTCTTAGAGCACGACACCAAAATTACCCCCGGCAACAATAATAGGATTAGTTTTTTCATTATGATATGGAATTTTTATTCAGTTTTATAAAAGTTTGTTTTTCCGCCACTCTTCAAGCATTTCCATCAGTTCACCTACATTTATTCCACGACGGGCAGTGATATGGTTTTTATCGATCAGTATAATTTCGGGGATAACCCTTATACCAAATTGTTGCACATTGCCAGATTCCCAATATAAGTAATCACAAACTACCGGAATATTTATGTCATGCGAATCTAAAACAGCACGCAGTGCACCTTCTGATTTGTCGAATGAAACCCCTAGTACTTCAAGGCCATTTGGTTTGTAAGTCTTGTAAACCTGGTTTATTTTAGCCAGCTCATGCACCGATTGCTTGTTCCAGCTGGCAAAAAAGAACAATGCAACCGCTTTGCCTCTTTTCTCAGAAAGGTCAAAAAACAGGCTGTCGATGGTTCCCAATTTAAAATCGGGGGCCTTTTTCCCTTGCTGAAATTGACCCTCAGAAAATTTCTTGTGCTTAATTTGTTCCTTAATTTCTGTAACATCGCGGTTTAAGGCAATTACAGCAGGAGTGGCGGGGTATAATACAGAAAGGTTTGAATCGACAAAGTTAAACAACCCAATATCGGTGTATTTATCAAAAAGGGGCTGGTTTTTTATACCAAAATTCTGATAAAGGGCAAATATACAGGCAAGCGATGCAGGGTTGTTATAAATGAAATTTATGGTAAACTCTTTATGGCGTGCCAGTAAATTATCGTATAAACTGTCGAAAACCTGCTTTTTTCCAAAAAAAGTTATCGGATCGTCTTTGCTCTTTTCGTATTCAATACTGATATTCTTTATGGCAGCAAGGACTTTTTCCTGTTCGAATACCAAATCGCGCACCAGCCTTGCATCTGATGAACCTTCAACATAATAGCTGTTTGGTACAATTGAATTGTCGATTTCAACTTGCAGCTTATCTTTTGCTTTAATTACCAGGTAAACCGAATTGTTGCCATAAGAAACAATATACAGTGCGGCCTGCTGTTCGAAACCGTTTAGCACAAATTTACCATTGGCATCAGTTTTAAAAGAATCGACAGGTTCAATATCGTTTATGCCTAATTTGCCCAGATAAACCGAAGTTTCAACAGGCTGCTTAAATGTTCCTTTAACCTCAAAATTGCCATCTTTCTGCCTGCATGCAGACAAGATAATGACTGTTGCGCCGAAAAAAATAAAAATTGTTCTTATCATAACAAAAATTGAAAATGCAAATCTATATACATTTTACACCAATAACGCCCTAAATTAAGCAAAATAAAGCTTCTGGTACAGCTAAAAACTATATTTAACGGATTAGCATGTAAATAATAATATACCATATTTCGAAATGTACCCCCTTATATTCAATAGTTACAGGTTCATCATCAAAGTATTCTTTCACTTAATAAAACTTAAGCTGTTATTAATTGTTTCCATTTTTAAGCGAAACCAGAATGTTAAATAAACGCTGGCTTTTTATTAAAAATTATTAAATGTTTTGGAAATTTGTAAAAAAGAACAACCCTTATACCGTTTTTTAGACGAAATATTGATAACTTGTATGTAGTGAAAAAATAATTAAGATGAGCTACCTGGAATTCGATAAAAAAGAACTGATAAACCTGGAATACTCGTTGAGCCGCGAAACCCTTAGGAGCAACCGTGCAGGTTCTTATGCCAGTACAACACTTATTGGGTGCAACACCCGAAAATACCATGGTTTGTTGGTGTGCCCAATGGAACACCTCGATAACGACAAGCATGTTCTCTTATCAACACTTGATGTAACAATTGTTCACGATAAAGAAGAGTTTAACCTGGGAATACACAAATACCAGGGCGATATTTTCGTGCCCAGGGGACATAAATATATTCAGGATTTTAAAATTGATATTGTACCTGAAATATATTACCGTGTAGGAGGGGTACAAATACTCAGGGAAAGTTTACTGGTTGAAAAAGAACAACAAATTCTGATAAAATACACAATATTGGAGTCCGATAAACCTATAAAGCTGAAATTTACGCCTTTCCTGGCCTTCCGAAATATGCACCAGCTTAGCAAGGCAAACATGCACGCTAATACCAAGGTAAAACATATCCCAAACGGTATCAAAACTAAACTATACGATGGTTATCCTTACCTGCACATGCAATTTTCAAAGAAAGCCGAATTTGTGCAGGTTCCCGATTGGTACTTTAATATTGAATACATCGAAGAACAACGCCGCGGATACGATTATAAGGAAGATTTGTTTGTCCCCGGTTTTTTTGAACTGGGCGTAAAAAAAGGCGAATCGATAATTTTCTCGGCCAGCACTACCGAAAATAACCCCGAAGTTTTTGCCCGCAAATACACTGCCGAGTATAAAAAACGATTACCACGCAACAGCTTTAAAAACTGCCTGATAAACAGTGCCGAACAGTTTATTGTTAAAATAGACAAAAAAACAGAAGTTACTGCCGGCTACCCTTGGTTTGGCACCTGGGGCCGCGATACTTTTATCGCCCTTCCGGGGCTTACACTGCCACGGGGCGAGCATAAAACTTTTTTGGCGGTGGCCGATACAATGATAGCAAAACTGCACAACGGGCTTTTCCCGAATATGGGCAGCGACGATGAACCTGCCTATAATACAGTAGATGCTTCATTATGGTTTATTTGGGCTATGCAACAATACGCATCTGTAACCAACTCGCATGGCTCCTTATGGAAAAACTACGAGAAGGCTTTCAAATCGATACTTACAGCTTACCAAAAAGGTACATTGCACAATATACACATGCTCGACAATGGGATGATATATGCCGGCGAGGCCGGAAAAGCACTCACATGGATGGATGCAGTTGTTCTTGGCAAACCGGTAACCCCCCGTATGGGCTTACCGGTTGAAATAAACGCCCTCTGGTACAATGCTGTGTGCTTTTGCCTCGAACTTGCAGGAAAGGCAGGCGACGAACCATTTATTAAAAAATGGAAGAAACTGCCAGAAATTATTAAAAAGTCCTTCACCGAAACATTCTGGGACAAAGAAAAAGGTTACCTGGCCGATTATGCCGATGGAGAATTTAAAGACTGGTCGATTAGGCCAAACCAGGTTATTGCTGCATCGTTGCCCTATTCGCCGCTAACCGATGAACAAAAAAATTCCGTGGTTGAAACCGTAAGGCGATATTTGCTCACCCCAAGGGGCTTGCGCACTCTTGCCCCGCGCAACCCGGCCTATAAAGGCATTTATTGCGGCAACCACGAAGAGCGCGACAACGCCTATCACCAAGGTACTGTCTGGCCCTGGCTGATAGAACATTATTGCGGTGCTTACCTTCAGATTCACAAACAGCAAGGGCTGTGTCATGTAAAACAAATAATTAAAGATTTTGAGCCTGTTATGAGCGAACACGGGCTTGGTTCAGTTTCAGAAATTTACGATGGCGACCCGCCTCACAGTCCAAGGGGGGCAATTTCACAAGCATGGAGCGTAGCAGCACTTTTGAATATTATTGATAAAATAGAAAAACTGGAGCAAACCTTATAAAAACTATACCAACCCTATGAAAGTATTAATGTTTGGATGGGAATTCCCGCCACATATATCCGGAGGCCTTGGAACAGCCTGTTTTGGCCTTACCAAGGGACTAAGTGCTGTGGGCGGGGTTGAAATCTTGTTTGTGGTGCCAAAAGCCTATGGCGACGAAGATAATTCTACAGCCCGGCTTATTGGTGCCAACGAAATATCGTTAGGCGAAAATATCCGCAACTATAGAGGTTTTCTTAAAAAAATTAATTTCATTGAGGTAGAATCGAACATTATACCCTATACAAGCCCCGAGGAATATGAGAAACTAACACATAAAACAGAAACCGGAAAGAAAGAACTCGTGCTTACACGTTTTGGCGGGACTATTGAATTTTCGGGCGGATATGGGGCCAACCTGTTCCAGGAAATTTCGAACTATGCAGTCGTTGCCGGACAAATTGCCAAAGTATTCGACTTCGATGTTATCCATGCACACGACTGGCTAACATACCCTGCCGGAATAGCAGCCAAAACGGTTTCCGGAAAACCCCTAGTGGTGCATGTGCACGCTACAGATTTCGACCGAAGCGGAGGCAGCGTTAACCCAGGTGTTTACGATATCGAACGAAAAGGTATGCATGCTGCCGATAAAGTAATTACAGTTAGCAACCTTACCCGCAATATAGTTATTAACAATTATGGCGTAAACCCTAAAAAGGTTGAAACAGTTTATAATGCCGTAGAACCTACCCAAACTTTAGAATATATTAAAGCCCAAAAGGGCATTAACGATAAAATTGTTACATTTTTAGGGCGCGTAACCCTTCAGAAAGGCCCCGACTATTTTGTTGAAGCAGCATACCGTGTGCTTCAGAAAATGAGCAATGTACGTTTTGTAATGGCCGGCAGCGGGGAGCTTCTGTCGCGTATGATACAAAGGGCAGCTGCATTGCGCATTGGCGACCGGTTTCATTTTACTGGCTTCTTAAAGGGCGACCAGGTAAAAGAAATGTTCGAAATGAGCGATGTTTATGTTATGCCATCGATATCGGAGCCATTTGGCATTTCACCCCTCGAAGCCATGCAATCGAACGTGCCGGTTATTATCAGCCGGCAATCGGGCGTATCAGAGATTTTACACAATGCCATAAAAATCGACTTCTGGGATATTGAGGCCATGTCCGATGCAATTTATGGCATTCTTAATTACCAGGGACTGTCGAACTATTTCCGTCAATATGGAAAAGAAGAGGTTGAAAGCTTGAAATGGGACAATGCCGCTTCAAAAATTAAGGATATTTACAAGTCAATAGTTTAGAAAATACCCAACAATGAAAACAATATGCCTATATTTTCAAGTGCACCAACCTATGAGGTTTAAGCGTTACAGGTTTTTTAACATCGGCAACGACCATTATTATTACGATGATTACCTGAACGAGTCGGTAATGAACAAAGTGGCAAAAAACTGCTATATCCCTGCAAATAAAATGTTGCTGCAACTTATAAAAGAATACGGGTGCCGCTTCAAAGTTACATTTTCAATATCAGGTATAGCCATGGATCAGTTCAGGCTTTATGCCCCCGAAGTTATCGAAAGTTTCCGGGAACTGGCAAAGACAGGTTGTGTAGAGTTCTTAGGCGAAGCATACTCCCACTCTTTGGCCGTGCTAAAAAACGACCAGGAATTTATCGATCAGGTAAAACTCCACTCAAAACGAATAAACGACTTGTTTGGCTATGAGCCTTCTGTATTCAGGGGAACAGAACTTATATATTCCGACGAAATTGGCGAAAAAGTTGCCGATATTGGATTTAGCGGTATAGTTACCGAAGGGGCCAAACATATTTTAGGATGGAAAAGCCCTAATTTTCTATACTGCAATGCCCGAAACCCCAAACTTAAAGTGTTAATGCGCAACTTCACCCTGAGCGATGATATAGCTTTCAGGTTTTCGAACCGCAACTGGGCTGAATTTCCCTTAACCGCTTCAAAATATATTGGCTGGATTAACACCTCCCTGAAACAGGGCGAAACCGCAAACCTGTTTATGAATTACGAAACCTTTGGAGAGAACCAAAAGGCCGAATCGGGCATTTTCGATTTCCTGAAGCATTTCCCTAAAGAAGTGTTCCGGAAAAACAACCTTGAATTTGCCACCCCATCGGAAGTAATCAACAAACTTCAGCCGGTATCGGCCATTCATGTACCAAACCCAATTTCATGGGCAGATGAAGAACGCGACCTTACAGCATGGCTCGGAAACGATTTACAGGAAGACGCATTTAACAGGCTCTATTCGGTGTACGATAAAATACAAAAATGTACCGACCAGAAACTACTAACAGACTGGAAATACCTCCAGGCCAGCGATAATTTTTATTATATGTGCACAAAGGTTTTCAGCGATGGAGAGGTGCATGCCTATTTTAACCCTTACGACTCGCCCTACGATGCTTACATTAATTATATGAACATCCTCTCCGACTTTATTATAAGGCTAAACGCTGCAGTGCCCGAAAGTAAGCAAGACCAGGAACTGGCAACACTTGCATCGATAATTTTCGAAAAGAATAAAATTATTGAAGCCTATGAAGCCGAGATAAAAAAATTAAGCCAAATAAAACCAAGCTTAAAAAAAGATTATAAGCCTATTGCAAAAAAATCAAACCTGAAAAATGAACCAAAAGCCGCCAAAGGAGTTAAACCAAAACCAACTGCACCGAAAAAGGCTGCAAAAAAACAGTAAAAAAAATATTACAGGGTTCACCTAATTGTTAAAGAAAAGAATAAAAGCATGTCAACATCAATAATAAATCCCGACTTTTTATTTGAAGTGAGTTGGGAAGTTTGCAACAAAGTCGGGGGCATACATACAGTTATTACCACCAAATCCATGTCTGTGAAAAACCAGATCGGCGACAATTTTATTTTTATCGGCCCCGACCTGGTTAGGGACGAAGGGGAAAACCCCGAGTTCCAAATCGATCACGAATTATACAGGCCCTGGCATGAACAGGCATCGCGCGAAGGGTTCCGGATAAAAATAGGGCGCTGGAAAATTCCCTCGCACCCCATTGTTATCCTGCTCGATTTCAGCGATTTTTTCGGACAAAAAGACTATATTTTCAGCCGCTTGTGGGAAGATTATAAACTTGACTCCCTCTCGGGGCAGTGGGATTACCTCGAACCTGCCCTTTTCGGCTATGCCAGTGGTAAACTCATCGAAAGTTTTATTAAATATAATCTCTCATCGGCCCACAAAGTTGTAGCCCAGTTCCATGAGTGGATGACCGGCGCCGGGGTCTTATACCTTAAAAAACATTTGCCCCAGGTTGCAACAGCCTTTACCTCGCATGCCACCGTTCTGGGGCGCTCTATTGCCGGTAACAACAGGCCCCTTTATGGAAAACTTAACGCCTATAACCCCGACGAAGTTGCCCGTGAGTTTAATATTATCTCCAAACAGTCGCTTGAAAAAATATCGGCACAGGTGGCCGATGTATTCACCACCGTAAGCGATATTACCTCCAAAGAGTGCCGGCATTTTCTGGGAAAAAATGTCGATGTGGTTACCCCAAATGGTTTCGATGATACTTTTATACCAAACGGTCCCGAATTTGAAGCAAAAAGGGCCCATGCACGAAAAAAGCTTCTAGGCATTGCTTCTACACTGCTTGCCGAAGACCTTTCGGATGATACATACATTGTTGCAACCAGTGGCCGCTACGAATATAAAAACAAAGGTATCGATTTGTTTATAGATGCCTTGGGCAAATTGCAAGAGTCAAAAGATTTAAAACGGCCTTTGCTGGCTTTCTTTCTTGTACCGGCACACCATTACGGGCCAAGAAAAGAACTTCAGACCGCCATTGCCCAGAATATGCCCTGCGATTGCGGCCTTAGGTATATCACCCACTATTTGCACGACCCCGAATGGGATCCGATTTTAAAATCGCTCAAAAAACACAATCTAATCAATAATAAAACCGATAAGGTAAAAATTGTTTTCGTTCCTTCATACCTAAACGGCAACGATGGTATTTTTAACCTGCCCTATTACGATTTACTTATTGGCTGCGACCAAACAGTTTTTGCCTCTTATTACGAACCCTGGGGCTACACCCCGCTCGAAAGCCTTGCTTTTCGTGTCCCAACAATTACAACAACCCTTGCAGGTTTTGGACTGTGGATGAAAAACGAGGCAAAAGGACTGGAAGAAGGCGTAGCAGTTGTAGAACGAACCGACGACAACGATACCGATGTTGCCGAAGCTATCAAAACAGAAATACTGCGCAACTATTCCTTAAAGCCTGCCGATTTTGAAATCCTGAGGGAAAATGCCCATAATACATCGCTCACAACACTTTGGAGCGCACTAATTGCAAACTACCACGAAGCCTATACACTGGCCATTGAAAAGGTTATTGCACGCTCCGATCAGTTTGTGTGGCTCGAAGAAAAGCAAGCCGAACGAATTTATGAAGAAATTCAGCCCCTCTCGAATGAGCCACATTGGAAAAGGATAATAGTAAAATCGAAATTGCCAAAAGAATTAGGCAAACTGAACGAACTTGTTGGCAATATATGGTGGACCTGGGATGACGAAGCCCAGGAACTTTTCGAAACCATCGACCCTATGGTATGGCGAATGAGCGATATGAACCCATATATTCTGTTTGAGCAAGTGCCATACAGGCGTTTATCGGAATTAAGCCGTAGTTCCGACTATGTTGCCAAACTGGAAAACGTTTATGCACGGTTCAAAGAATATATGGCTGCAACCAGCAGGCTCACTTCCCCAAAAATTGCATACTTCAGCATGGAATTTGGGTTTCACGACTGCCTAAAACTGTATTCAGGCGGATTAGGCATACTCGCCGGCGACTATTTAAAAGAAGCCAGCGATGCCTGTGTAAACCTCGTTGGCATTGGCCTTTTATATCGCTATGGCTACTTCACCCAGGTTATTACCAATAAAGGCGAACAACAGGCAAATTACGAATACCAGCATTTTTCAAAACTCCCCATACACCCGGTAAGACATGAAAACGGAGAGTTTGTTACCATTCAGCTAATGTTGCCCGGACGCCCCATATATGCCAGAATCTGGTACATTGAGGTAGGAAGGATACGCCTATACCTTCTCGATACCGACTTTGAAATGAATGCCCCCGAAGACCGGAACGTTTCGCACCAGCTTTATGGCGGCGATAACGAAAACAGGCTCAAACAAGAATTACTTCTAGGCGTTGGTGGTATCAGGGCCCTTACTACACTGAACATTGTGCCCGATTTATACCACAGCAACGAAGGCCATAGTGCTTTTATTGGCCTCGAACGCATACGCATGCTCATGCGCGATGAACAGCTAACCTTCGCCGAAGCTAAGGAAATTGTAAGGTGTACAACCCTGTTCACTACGCATACGCCTGTACCTGCCGGCCACGACCATTTCGAAGAAGATTTGCTAAGGAAATACCTTGGCCATTATCCGGCACGAATGCGCATTAGCTGGGAAGAATTTATGGCACTGGGCAGGGCTAACCCCAACGACTGGGGCGAAAAATTTAACATGAGTTACCTGGCTGCCCACCTGGCACAAGAAGTTAACGGTGTGAGCATGCTCCATGGAGAAGTAACCAAAGACATGTTTGTTAAACTTTGGCCCGGATATTTGTCGCAGGAACTTCATATAAATTATGTTACTAATGGTGTGCACTGGTCAACCTGGACTTCAAAGCCCTGGAAAGAAATCTACCACGAACTTTTCGATGGAAATTTTGTCGATAACCAGCACAACTTGTCAATGTGGGAAAAAATTCGCAATATCGACGATAAACGTATATGGGACATTAAACAGAATTTACGGGCACGCCTGATATTTGCTGTAAAAGACCGTTTTAAAGAAAACTGGATAAAAAGGCACGAAGATCCAAAACATATAGTTGCCATAAACAATACTTTGTCGGAAAACGCACTTACCATTGTGTTTGCCCGCCGGTTTGCCACCTATAAAAGGGCACACCTGCTCTTCAGGAATATCGAAAGGCTCGCAAAACTGGTAAACAACCCCCAAAGGCCAATACAATTTATTTTTGCAGGAAAAGCCCACCCAAACGATAAGGCAGGGCAGGATTTAATTAAACTGATAGTGGAGATATCAAAACGTCCGGAATTTCTGGGGAAAATATTGTTTCTGCAAAATTACAGTATGGGGCTGGCCAAACTGCTTGTGTCGGGTGCCGATGTTTGGCTCAACACCCCCACCAGGCCGCTTGAAGCTTCAGGCACCAGCGGAGAAAAGGCTGTAATGAACGGCACTCTGCACTTTAGCGTGCTCGATGGCTGGTGGGTGGAAGGATATAAGCCCGAAGCCGGCTGGGCCCTTACCAACGAACGCACCTACGAAAACCCCGAATTTCAAGATGATTTGGACGCAGAAATTATTTACAGCATTTTCGAAAGCGAAATTCTCCCGGCATTCTATGACAGGGACAAAGAAGGTATCCCACATGAATGGGTAAAATATATTAAAAATACCATTGCCGGTGTTTCACCGCATTTTACCACTCGCCGGATGATTAACGACTATATTGGCAGGTTTTATTCGAAACAATTTGCACGTAGCAAAACAATGCTCGAAGGCGATTTTATGAAAATTAAAGACATCGCCCGTTGGAAGAAACAAATGGTAAACGCATGGAAAAAGATTGAAGTTACCGAGGTTAAATTGCTCGAAAAAGATACCGAAACTATCGAATCGGGAAATATATACTTTGGCGAAGTTGCCTTGAAATTAGGAAGGATAAACCACGAAAATGTTGGGGTTGAATTGGTAATATCTGAAAATTATTCCGATTTGGTTTCGCGTATGGATTTTAACCTTATAAAAACAGAAAATGGCATTACAACTTTCCAGCTTGAGGCTTCGATAGACAGGCCCGGAACATTTCAATACGGTGTAAGGGTATTTCCCAAACACGAATTATTGCCACATCGGCAAGATTTTGCCCTGCTAAAATGGATTTAACAAAAATCAAACAATAACAGGGGGCCTTCGTTTAAGGCCCCCTTTTCTTTTTTCTTAAAAGTACAAAGCATTTAACCTGCTTTAGCCCTGTTTTTTTGACAAAATCTACGAATAGGGCAGGTTAAAAATTTACCTGTTTCAAAAAAAAATATTAAAAACTCATTAAAATAATTTGTTTAACTAAATATTTAGTTGTAATATTGAACTAATGTTTTAGTTGAAGAGATGAAAGAATTAACAAAAGCCGAAGAACAAGTAATGCAGGTACTCTGGCAAAAGGGTAAAACATCGGTGAATGCCATAGTTGAAGAATTTCCCGAACCCAGGCCTGCATACAACACCGTATCGACCATTGTTCGGATACTCGAAAAAAAAGGGTTTGTCGATCACGAACCACTTGGCAAGGGATATATTTATTATACAACAATAAGCAAAACTGAATATACCCAGAAATTTCTCCGGAAATTTGTTGCCAACTATTTCGATGGTTCGTTTAAAAACCTGGTGTCGTTTTTTGTAAAAGAAAACCGAGTTGGCATAAACGATGTTGAGGCCATAATGGCAGAAATACGAAAAGACTTGCAAAATCCCGAATAAGTAATATATGGAACTGGTATTGAATTATATCGTTGAGTCGTCGGTATCGTTGGGCATTTTTGCCCTTGTTTACCGGCTGATGATAAAAAAAGCCCAGGTTCTATGGTTTAACCGGCTGTATATCCTTGCTTCCATAATTTTTACGGCTGTTTTGCCCTTTTTGCATTTTAGGTTACCCGAAACAGGCGGGGCAAACCTTTTGCCAATTGTTATTGCCGGGGGCAATTATACCCTGCTCGAAGCAATAACCATATTCGGGGAAAGCACTACCCGCCTGGCAGGTAGGCCTGTCATAAATTTTTCGTGGATAAAGGCCATATACCTGATTGGCTTTCTGCTGCTGGTTGTCCGCTTTATTTTAAGCTTGCAGGGCTTGTACCATTTCGGGCGTAAGGCAAGGTTTGAGAAGATGTCGGAATATATACTGGTCGATACCAATGCCCAGCATAGTCCGTTCTCGTTTTTTGGACTGCTATTTGTAAATCGTTCAAACTATGGGGAGGATGAACTCGATACGATAATAAAACACGAATTGACCCACATTCAACTAAAACATTCAGCTGATATTCTTCTGGTCGAGCTGGTACTTATCATCCAGTGGTTCAATCCGTTTATCTGGCTGTTCCGAAACGATCTGAAAGAAGTGCACGAATTTCAGGCCGACCGGAAGGCCCTGCAGTCGGGTATAAGCCCGGCCCGCTACAAGCAGTTGTTGCTTTGCGAAGCGCTGGGCTCGCGCTTTGCAATGGTGAACAACCTGAACCAAACATTAATTAAAAAACGGTTAAAAATGATGAATTATAAAATAAAAAATACACCGGGATTGATAAAACCCGTTGTAATGGCATTTGTTATGGTTTTCCTGACAATAGCCTTTGCCTGTGAAAATAAAGAAAGTAAAATATTTACACAGGTAGAACAGATGCCTGAATTCCCGGGAGGGATGGAAGCACTGATGAGGTATGTACAAAATAACCTGGTTTACCCTCAGGAAGCTGCGGATGAACAAGCAGGAGGAAAAGTGGTTGTTTCGTTTGTAGTAAACAACGAAGGCTTTGTAACTGAAGCAAAAATTGAAAAAGGGGTTTCGGAAGTTTTAGACAACGAAGCTTTGCGGGTAGTTAACTTAATGCCAAAATGGTCTCCGGGGAAAAACCGGGGGAAAACCGTAAATGTACAATTTACCCTGCCCATTATGTTTTCCCCTCCAGAGGAAACCAATCCGGAAGAAACATTTGTTATTGTGGAAAATATGCCGAAATACCCCGGAGGTTTTGAAGCTTTTCAAAGGTTTGTAAAGGAAAATGTGACTTATCCGGCAGAGGCAAAAGATAATGGCCATACCGGCACCTCCTATATTCAGTTTTGTGTAAACCCCGAGGGAAAAGTTACGAAAGTTGAAGTGGCAAAATCGTCGGGAAACCCCTTGCTCGATGCAGAAGCAATAAGGGTAATCCGGATGTCACCCTTATGGGAGCCGGGCACTCAACAGGGCGAAAAAGTAACAGTTAAGTTTAATCTCCCTGTACATTTTTTCTTAGATAACCAAAAAGGCACCATTGTTATTAAAGATGTTAGTGTACAAAACGAACAAATGTCGATTAAAGCAGAGTTCGCCAAAAACTCCGAAAATGTTACAATAGTCAGGGGCAAAGTTTTTGATTTGTCGGGAAAGCCTCTCGAAGGTGTTGCAGTGGTAATCGAAGGCACAACTGCAGGTACCATTACCACCAGCAATGGCTCGTTTGAGCTTAAAACCGGAAATTCGGGCGAATATCTGGTTTTCTCCCATATTGGCAAAGAAACTGCCAAACTAAAAATTGAACGCTAGGGATAGCAGGTTTAATGCAGCAGCCAACCTTACATTTTCTATATGTAGTTTTGGTTGCTGTTTTTTATCAGTTTCTACAATACTATATTCCTTTCTGATTGCCATTTGACACGCAGCCATTCTTTTATTCTGTTGTTGAGGGTTTACAGTATATTTGTTGCCTACTCATTTCTAATTTTTTTGGTTTACTATACAGCTATTCATAAATTTACTTTAACAAAAAACATTTTTCGATGTTTATACTGGCGTAAACTTAAACCGCAAACCATGAAAAGCTTTTATGAAAAAAAGAACAAGCTTCCAGCAGCAGAAAAAAAACTTTTAAACTTCATACCTGTCGCTTCAAATGTTTTTTTTCTTTTTCAATTATTATTATCTGTGCTTGTGTTTTCGGCATGCCACCCGGCAACCGCCGACAATAATTCCGGCAATAACTATACGAAGGCCGATTCACTGGCTTACACAAATTATAAAAACTATTGTGCAGGCTGCCACGGGGGCAATCTTGATGAATTTATCGGGAATAAATGGGAATACATCACTGAAAGCTCACCTATGGCCGATCTTATACAAAACGGGCAATCGGATATAGGCATGCCTGCCTTTAAAAAAACTTTTTCCAGGGAAGAAACAGAACAACTGGCTGCCTATATCGAAAAAATAAATATGGGTACCCTAAAACCACCAGAACCAGGAGAGACTGCAGGAGCCAACACCGCAAAAACCAATTATTTTGTTAAAACGGTTGTTTCGGGGCTCGATATTCCCTGGGGGCTGGAGTTTTTGCCCGACGGCAGTTTACTTATTGCCGATAAACCAGGCAAACTATATCGTTTCACAACCGATGAGAAGCTGGTGGAAATTGCAGGACTTCCAAAAATCTGGCACATTGGCCAGGGCGGGCTGCTCGATCTGAAACTCCACCCCCGCTTTGCCGAAAACGGGTGGATATATATTGCCTACAGCTATGTTTCCGATACAAAACCGAATACAGGAAATACAGCTATTATGCGGGCAAAATTAACTGCTGACAAATTAGTAAATAGCGAGATTTTGTATAAAGGATTACCGGCAACCTCCAAGGCACATCATTTTGGGTGCAGAATTGAGTTCGACAGCCAGGGATATATGTATTTTACCATTGGCGATCGCGGAGAACAGGAAAATGCGCAAAAAACCGATAATTCGAATGGCAAAACCCATCGACTTACCGACGATGGAAAAATTCCGCCCGATAACCCTTTCGTAAACGATAAGCATGCCATGTCCTCTATCTATTCCTATGGCCACCGCAACCAGCAGGGCATTGCCCTGAACCCCCTCACTGGCGAATTATGGTCGCATGAACATGGCCCACGAGGCGGCGACGAAATAAATATCGTTGAAAAAGGGAAAAACTATGGTTGGCCGGACATTACCTATGGCATTAATTACGATGGCACCATTATTACCAACGAAACCCGTAAGCCCGGCATGGAGCAACCTGTAAAGTACTATGTGCCATCAATTGCCCCTTCGGGCATGGCATTTGTAACAGGAAACCTTTACCCTGGTTGGGAAAACAGCCTGCTTTCGGGTTCATTGCGGTTTAATTATGTCGAACGTTGCGAAGTAGATAACGGCCGGATAGTTTTCTCTGAAAAAATTCTTGAAAATATTGGCAGGGTTCGGACTATACGCATGAGCCCCGATAATTATATTTATATTACCGTGGAAAACCCCGGAAGGGTTTTAAAAGTAATACCTGCACCAATTTCTTCTGAATAATCAAACCCTCGATGGTAATCATCAGATCATTGATTCTTTTGGGGCTTGTTTATATTTTTCCTATTGTTAGCGGTCAAATTTCAGGCACTGTTGTTGATGCTAATAATGGCCAACCAATAGGGGGTGTAAGCATAATATTGCCAGAAAGCCATGAACTAAGCACAAACCTGGGAAATTTTTCCATACCTGCCAAACATGGCTCAAAAATAATATTCAGGCATTTATCTTATGTCAGCGATACCCTTATTGCCGATACCACCTTGAAAATTTTTGTGGTAAAACTAAGACCCCTGGTTTATTCCATAGAAATGGTTAACGTACAGGCGCCTTATTTCAGTTACAGGCTTATTGAAATGCCCGTAAGCATAAGTTATCTGGGCAGAAAATCAATGTCGGCTTATTCGGGGCTTGATTTGTCGGCACAGCTCAACAGCCTTCCGGGGGTATATATGCACTCCGGCTCGCTTACTACTTCTCGAATCATAATCAGGGGGACTGGCTCGCGTACCCCTTATGGATCGAACCGTATAAAAGCTTTTATCGACGATATTCCTCTAACGTTTACCGATGGCACTACAGTTATAGAAGATTTGCCGCCTTTTTTGCTTCAATCGGTAACTATACTAAAAGGTTCGAAATCGGCTATGTATGGTTCGGGCCTTGGCGGGGTAATCCTGCTAAAAAGCCAGGTACCCACTGTCAGCAGGGTTGGTTCTAATGTACATTTTGAAGCAGGCAGCTTTGGCTCTTTGTTAACAAATGCCAGCTTTTCGCTAAAGAAAAACATTGCTAACTACCTAAACCTCGCTGTTTCGCGAACCAATTCAGAAGGTTTTAGGGAAAACAGCAAATACGAACGGCAAAACATAATATTAACAGCATCAGGGGGCGTAGGCAAAAACCGGTTAAAGGTATTTATGGGTTTTACCTCGCTCAATGCACAAATCCCAAGCTCTGTTGACAGCCTTACATTTCAAAGCAATCCGAAAAAAGCAGCCCCCGGATGGCTGGCTGTAAAGGGTTTTGAGGAATACACAAAACTTATCGGTGGTATTTCATTCGTGCACAGTTTCTCGGAATTATTTTCTTCAACTACAATAATTAATACAACTTTTTCCAATGGTTACGAATCGAGGCCTTTTAATATTCTCGATGATACGCGCCAGCAGGCTGGCATAAAAACATGGGTGTCGTTTAAAAGTGGCAACCTGCATATCGAATCGGGGTTCGAAGGCCAAAGTGAAAAATACGTTGCTGGGTTTTTTGAAACAAACCAGGGAATTGCAGGGCCAAAAATATCAGACTATTTTGAAAACCGCCTGTCGATAAATTTCTTTGTCGAATCGGGATATTCGTTTTTCGGCAAGCTAAAGATCGAAACGGGTGCAAACCTCAACAAACTTTACTACGAAGTGGAACGTAGGCCGGAACAGCCAGAAAAGTATTCATACCGGGCCATACTTTCTCCCTTTATTGGCTTAAATTATTCTCTCGCGCAGAAAGTTTTCATATATACCTCGGCAGGCCAAGGATTTTCGCATCCTTCGGCAGAAGAAACCATTTTGCCGCATGGGGCATACAACAATAAACTAATACCCGAAAGCGGGTACAACTTCGATTTAGGCGCAAGGGCCAATATACTAAAATCGTTGTTCTATATCGACATAGCCGGTTACTTGCTATATATCGATGATATGCTGGTAACATCGCGACTGCCAAATGAAGATTTTTTTACAGAAAATTCAGGCAGTACAATAAACAAAGGAATTGAAATGGTTTTGGCTGCTAAAAACCGAACTGTTGCCGAAAAAAACAAGCCGATTGTCGAACTTCAGGTTTCTTCAGCAGTTTCTTATAACCATTTCAGAAAATTTATAAACGATGGAACCGACTTTTCGGGCAACCAGCTACCAGGAGTGCCAGGTAAAATGCTCCACACACAATTTGCACTTACTTTTAAAGGTGCCCCATATCTAATATTTCAATCGCAATGGTTTGGCAAACAATACCTCAACGATTCAAATTCGGGCACTTACAGTTCGTATTTGCTACTAAATACTAAAATAGGCTATAAAGCCAAATTGTTCCGAAAAGCAGAAATTGAAATCTATGCCGGTGCCAAAAACCTTTCAGGAAAAAATTATGCATCAATGGTGCTGGTTAATGCCCCAACTATTGGCAGCAACATTCCACGATATTATTATCCGGGCACACCACGGTATTTCTTTGCCGGTTTGGGTTTATCGTTCTGACTTTACTAAAACTTAAGCTAAAAACAGTGCATGTATTATTGCATAATCTGCAGAACCGCACTGGTTTTTTTCAAAAACATATACATTAGGTTATTTAATTGAGCTGCACATTAAAATTTACTTTCTATTTTTGGCAAAACTTAAAATATGCCAACAACAAACGAATACATACAGTTGATTGAAGAATCGCTCAAAAATACGGGCATCCCAAACAGTCCGGAAGAACTCTACAAGCCTATACAATATATTCTGGGCTTAGGCGGGAAGCGAATCAGGCCCTTGCTGACACTAATGTCTGCCGGTTTTTTTTCACCTGTTATTGAAACAGCAATGCCCGCAGCAATGGCCATTGAAATATTTCACAATTTTACCCTGCTCCACGATGATATTATGGATAAAGCCGATATTCGACGTGGTAAGCCCACAGTACATAAAATATGGGGTGAAAACACTGCAATACTTTCGGGCGATGCAGCTATGATACTTGCCTACGAGCAATTAAACCGGTTACCCGAAAAATTTTTGTGCCCGGTAATGAAGGTATTTAACCAAACAGCACTCCAGGTATGCGAAGGACAACAACTCGATATGAATTTTGAGAAACGCAATAATGTGCAATTGCATGAATATCTAGAAATGATAAGGCTAAAAACATCTGTACTACTTGCCGCATCAATGAAAATTGGGGGCATTTGCGCCGGTGCAGACAATACTAACCTGAATTACCTGTATGAAATAGGTTTGGGATTGGGCATGGCCTTTCAATTACAAGACGACTACCTCGATACTTTTGCCGATGAAATAAAATTTGGAAAAACAATTGGTGGCGATATTATAAACAACAAAAAAACATACCTTCTTATAAGTGCCCTGAACAGTGAAAATAAAAACTTGGTTAAAGAATTGAAAAAATGGATTGAAATGCCAGAATTTGACAGGGCAGAGAAAATTAATGCCATAAAAAACATTTATTGCGAAACCGGTGTTAACAACGATATACAACTAGCAGCAATAGGCTATATAAACAATGCTGTAGAAGTTTTAAACCAGATTGACACAGTTGCACAAGCAAAAAAACCACTTGAGGAAATTCTCTTCAGCCTAATGTACAGAGAGAAATAACCATTTGAAATTTTATATATCTCAAAACAGGTTATCTTATTAAACATAATTGTCAACAATCTGATATGAATAAATTAAATAATCTATACCAGGGATTTTCAGATACCAAGAGCCACTATATTATACTCGATGCCTTGCGTGGTGTAGCGGCCATTGTTGTGGTGCTTTTTCATATATTGGAAACCTTTACCCATGGCGATAACCACCTTCAGATAATAAACCATGGTTACCTGGCTGTCGATTTCTTTTTTGTGCTTTCGGGTTTTGTAATAGGTTACGCATACGACGACCGTTGGGGCAAAATGACTTTAGGCAATTTTTTTAAAAGGAGGCTTATCCGTCTTCATCCTATGATTATTGTAGGAATGTTGACAGGTGCTGTTGCTTTTTATTTTCAGGATAGCATTTTCTTTCCGGAAATTCATAAAGTACCCGTATGGAAAATGCTGGTTGTTATGTTAATTGGGTTTACCCTTTTACCGGTGGGCCCTTCTTTTGATATTAGGGGCTGGCATGAAATGCATCCTTTAAACGGTCCTGCATGGTCGTTGTTTTTCGAGTATGTTGCAAACATCTTCTATGCATTGTTTATCCGTAAATTCTCTAATAAGCTATTGGCATTTTTAGTATTTATTTCGGGCATTGCCCTGGTACACTTATCGGTAACACAGGGTGATATTATTGGCGGATGGTCGGTAGAACCTCAACAATTGCGTATTGGTTTTACTCGTTTACTCTATCCGTTTTTTGCCGGACTGTTACTTTCGCGAGCAGTAAAGCCCGGCAAGATAAAAAATGCTTTTCTATGTTGCAGCGTTCTATTGGTTGTTGTTTTATCTGTACCCCGCCTTGGTGGTACCGAAAGGGTTTGGTTAAATGGCCTTTATGTTGCCTTAAGTGTAATTGTTGTATTTCCGCTCATAGTTTATATGGGCGCCAGTGGCAATATAAGGGGCAAGTTTGCATTAACAGTAAGCAAATTTCTTGGCGATATTTCCTATCCTATTTATATCACCCACTACCCGGTCATATATGTATTTATGGCATGGGTTTCCAAAAACAATATTAGCTTAAGAGCCTCTTTACCAATGTCGTTAATTGTGCTCTTTGCAACTGTTTTGCTCGCATACGCCAGCTTCAGGCTATACGACGCCCCTATTAGAAAATGGTTGACAAAAAAATTTTTATCGCAGGCTATCCATAAAGGCGGCTCTGCAAATTGAATAATAAAAATACCTGTTCTATTAAGGCTTTATGGCAATCCATTCTGCCCTGTCTTTATAAATAACCAAACCAAAATCGTTTAATGGTTTGCTGGTTAAAACATAATTTTCCCCATTTTTAACAGCGTCGAGCAAATAGTGTTGTCCATCAGCCTCTGCCAATGCAATTACATGGTTAAACTGGTGCAGGTTGAAAAAAGCGGTATCGATAAGGTCGAAATCAAGAGTACTTACCAAAACCGGATAAGTTTTTACACCGGCAGAATTAAGCAGGTTTATCAATATAAAGTTAATTTCGCTGCCCGACCCGCTATGTGTGCGCATCGATTTAGACAAACTGGTATTCAGATTGGCATTTTCAGAAGCAAACCGGCTGATAAATTCTGTAGTTTTAACCGAAAAACCATCGCGCACAAATACCCGGTAATTACCGTCCCACTCAAAGTTATTGCTTACATAGCTGAACACGGTATCCATTTTCTCGGTCTGTGATTTACTGCTTGCTGTTATAGATTTAAGGCTGTCGTTAAACCCCATGTTTATAACCAGGGGCGGGCCAAAACCCGGATCTTTCATTAATTTCCCGGCAATGCCTGATAGGTCGGGCCGTTTGTATAGTAAATACCCTGTATTGTGAAGGGCACTGCCTTTCTCCGACTTATCAAGATATTTATAGTTCGCATCCAAAGCTTTGAACAATTCTTCCATACCGGGCAAGGCAAATTTACGCGATGCGTATTCTAGCATTATTTTAAGGTAAACGCCTTTTGACAGCATAGTATCGGGCAAAGCAGCAATATTGGTTTTAACAAAACGTAACTGATTGGCACTATAAGTAAGGCCGCCCCGAGGGTACGACATGGAAGTAACAAAAGAAGATTCTTCATTAATATCGATATAATCGGTATTGTAAATTTTTGCACTGTAATCAAAATCAAGAGGGGTTATTACCCGGAGCTCGCTCCATAAAACAGGTATCTCGAACTGCATAGCCCATATCGGAGGATTTACAAGGTTAATGGTTGGTATATTTATTTCATATTCAATTATAGAACCTACTTTTACATTTGGGAATACCAGTGTAATATCGGTATTGAAGTCGGAATAAACCCCACTCCTGATAATGTCTTTCGACTTAAGCCTGGTTTTTACAATTTTTCCGTTATCGGTTGTATTAAGTGTTTGTGCACGAAGTTCGTACGACTGGGAATTCGAAAAGTATGTGGCTTTAGTCAGATCATAATAAAATATTGTTTGTCTGGCATATTTTAATCCTTCTTCCGATAAAATTTTAATGCGCAGGTGACGCTTATAATAAAAAAATACACGGCCAATCCTTCCATCAAGGTAGTATTGCCCAAAATCGTATAAAACCACTGCAGGTGCCCCATGGTGCTCTATAATGTTAAGCTCATCCTCACCTGGTTTTCCAAATTTCAGAGGTGCTTTCTGTGCAGAAACAAGCTGTAGCATCACAAAAAGTCCAACAATAAGGGATATGGGTTTCATTTGTTTCAGGTTTATTGTTTATATTGATTTTCAATCAAAAAACATGCCTGAATTTTATAGTTTGATAAAACGCACCTCCTTTGCAGTACCAGACAATTCTGTAATAGATAAGATATATATTCCAGCCTTTAAAAGACTGACATCTATAGATGTAATTTCCTGAGAAAACAATTTATCAAATAGAACGCTTCCAGTTGAACTAATGATACGCACATAATATTTGTCAGTAATACCGTGCATGGCAAGAACCATTTCAGATTCTACCGGATTTGGAAACAGAAGTATATCGGGGCTATGAGCAGTATCGCCTGACAAGCCTGAAGGGGTAACTGTAACAGGTACAGTAGTTTCCCAAATAGAAAAATCGGCAAAGCGTACTTCTTCGTCCCTTAACATATCCGAGTTTAAAAGGCTCCGGTAAATGCCCCATTTAGGGCGCATCCACGACGCATTGGTGCGCCACATGCGAATATTATTGTTTTTATAGTGAAACAACAATGAATCGTCGGAGGCCCTGCGGATGAAAATTTCGTATTTCCCCGATTCGCGATATAATATACTCTGTGTAACTTCCACCCAGGTGCCTTTGAAAGGGGCAAGGCTTACAGCATATACTTCCGATTGTGAAGTGCTGGAAGAATACATCAACTGCAATTTTTCGGGGTTTCCAGCCCGGGGCGTCAGTGTAATTAATGGCATGTCGATTTCGTTTCCGCCAACACCTTTTATTTGGTGAATATGCGTAAACTTATCGGAAGGCTGAAACAATGAGTCAATTTTAAACTTCCATTTGTAAACAACGCTGTCGTTTATAATACCAGTTAAAGCGCTTTGCCCTGAGGCTGTAGTTTTAATTTCGTTTCGCTGTCTGTCGAATTTAATGCACCTGTCGTTATCGGGGACAACATGTATGTGAAAAACAAAAACAAATTTGCCCAACACACTGTCAAAAACTTCCGTAATATGCCTTTCGAAGGCTGCATGGCCACAATCGGGCGTTTCAAGTGCGCCTTCGCTTGCTGCTGGTGAAAAAATTCCTGTAATTAACTCGTAAGTGTCGCCAGGCCCGTCTGCTACCAGCGCTATTTGGCCATTGGTAACAGAAACCATAAAAAATAAAACAATAAAGCCAACTGTTTTTTTCATAATCCCCTAATTTATAAGTAAACAAAACCTAAAACATGTAAATAAATTGAGCGGTTTGCGACAAAAATAAAAAATAATCCAGCAAATGCAATCGTTTGCCTTTAAAAAAAACAAAAAAACCGGGTTTTGATCCCGGTTTTTTCGCTCCTCAGGTAGGACTTGAACCTACGACCTACGGATTAACAGTCCGCCGCTCTAACCAACTGAGCTACTGAGGAGTGTATATATTGTCGCCCCTTAAACCAGGGCTGTCTGGCATTTACCCTCTGGTACAAGCCTGAGGAAAAATGCGACGGCAAAGCTATATCTTTGCTTTAAATTATGCAAATGCTTTTGCTAATTTTTTAAAGATTTTTTGTTACTTCGCTATTCTTTTAATATAAAAACCCATGAAAAAAGTTCTAGGCTTAGGAAATGCACTCGTTGACCTGTTAATACAAATGCAAGACGACACCCTTATTCAACAGTTAAACCTGCCAAAAGGCAGCATGACACTGATTGACGAAGTTACTGCCGGTAATATTTCAAAGCTTATTGCCGACAAGAAAATAACTAAAGCTTCGGGTGGATCGGCGGCCAATACAATACACGGAATTGCGCGGTTAGGGGTTACATGCGGGTATATTGGTAAAGTGAACAACGATGAACTGGGGCATTTTTTTAAAACCGATATGCAAAATGCCGGTATAAATACTTTTCTATTTAATGGACAGGCTGGCACGGGAAGGGCAAATACTTTTATAAGCACTGACAGTGAGCGCACATTTGCAACCTATTTGGGAGCTGCTGTCGAACTAACTGCCAACGAACTCGATCCTGCTGTGTTTGCACAATATGATATCTTTCATCTTGAAGGTTACCTTGTTTACAATACCGACCTTATAGAACAGGCACTTCAACTGGCACGAAAAAACAACATGCTGGTTTCTTTAGATTTGGCCAGCTATAATGTTGTAGCCGATAAAATCGAGTTCCTGAAAAAAATTATCCCACAATACGTCGATCTGGTATTTGCCAACGAAGAAGAGGCTAAAGCCTATACCGGCAAAAGCCCTGAAGAGGCACTGGATATTATTTCAAACGAATGCAAAATTGCGGTGGTAAAGATTGGAAAAAATGGCTCGCTCATTAAGAGCAATGGCAAAACACACAAGGTTGGAATAGTAAAAACCAATGCCCTCGATACCACCGGGGCAGGCGATCAGTATGCAGCAGGGTTTATTTATGGCTTAAACCTCAATTTGCCTTTCGACAAGTGCGGACAACTTGGGGCACTGCTTGCTGGCAAGGTTATAGAAAAATACGGTGCCCGCATTTATGAACAGGATTGGCCTGAAATAATGCAAAACGCAAGCCATATTGCAGGCTAAAACAATCCGTGAAGGGTGGCATTTACTTTATCAATAACAATGCTTAAATCTTCGGGTTTATCAATAAAATTAAGGTTATCAACATCGACATACAGTATTTTGCCCAGGTTGTATGCTTCTGCCCAGGAGTCGTACCTTTCGTTTAATTTTTTAAGATAATCAATCCGTATATTGTCTTCGTATTTTCTTCCTCGCTTTTCAATCTGCCGCACCAGGGTAGGTACCGATGCTTTCAGGTAAATTACCAAATCAGGTGGTTCAATGAGCGACGAAACAAGGTTAAACAGGGTAAAATAGTTTTCGAAATCGCGAATCGACATTAAGCCCATAGCATGCAGGTTTGGGGCAAAAATATAGGCATCTTCGTAAATGGTCCTGTCTTGTATAATTGTGTTTTCTGATTTCTTTATTTCAAGAATATGGTTAAAACGTGTATTTAGAAAATAAATTTGCAGGTTGAACGACCAACGTTGCATGTCGTTATAAAAATCGTCGAGATATGGATTTTCATCAACATCCTCATAATGTGGTTTCCAACCAAAATGGCGCGATAATAAACCTGTGAGCGTAGTTTTACCCGATCCTATGTTGCCGGCAACAGCTATATGCATTTAACTATGTATTAAATAAACTTTTTCAGTATGTTTTCCTAAATTAATAAAATGTTACAAGATATTTCATCCCGGCAAAGAAATAATCATCATAAATCTTGCTTATTTTAAACTTCTGGCAATTTCCAGCAACTCTTCGACAAATTGCCGGCTGTTTGACAAGCGTGGTACTTTGTTTTGCCCGCCAAGTTTTCCTTTCTGCTCCAACCACCGGTAAAAAGTGCCTTGGGGTACATTATTAATTTTTGGGGGGTCGAGGGTTATATTTTTATATCTTTTGGCTTCGTAATCGGAATTGGCATTTTGCAAGGCAATATCGAGATAATAGGCAAATTCATCGATATTTGAAGGGTGCCTGTCGAATTCTATCACCCATTCGTGCGAGCCCTTTTGGTTTTCGCCCATAAAAACAGGTGCAGCTGTATATTCGCTAATGGCCGATGATGTTTTATGGCACGCTGTTTCAAGGGCCTTTTCTGCATTATCAATAATAACCTCTTCGCCAAAGGCATTTATAAAATGTTTTGTTCGTCCGGTTATGACAATTTTATGGGGGAACAATGAGGTGAATTTAACTGTATCGCCAATAATATAGCGCCACAAGCCAGAATTTGTCGATATTACAATAGCATAATTAACATCTTTTTTTACTTCTTCGATGCCCAAAACTTTGGCATCAGGCTTATCAAATTCTTCCATTGGGATAAATTCGTAAAAAATGCCGTAATCGAGCATTAGCAACATACCGCTGTCGAAAGGATCATCCTGGATAGCAAAAAAGCCTTCCGAAGCATTGTAAGCTTCGAGGTAATGCATGTCTGGCGAAGGAATAAATTTTTCGTATTGCTCACGGTACGGAGTAAAACTAACCCCTCCGTGAATAAATAGTTCTAAGTTAGGCCAAAGCTCTAATAAGTTTTTCTTGCCAGTATGTTCAAGAATATATTTTATCATTACTAAATTCCACGATGGCACCCCGGCAAGGCTTGTTACATTTTCGTTAATAACTTCGGCAGTTATTCTTTCGAGTTTCTCTTCCCATTTGTCCAATAATGCCACCTGTTGGCTGGGCGTACGGATAAATTCTGTCCAGAACGGCAGGTTTTCGATTAATATGGCCGACAGGTCGCCATAGTACGATTGGTTGCTGTAATTGTCTATCTTATGACTACCGCCCAAGGTAAGGCTTTTGCCCTTAAATATTTTCGATTCGGGATAATTCTGGGTATAGATTGCCAGCACATCTTTACCACCCCTGAAATGGCACTTTTCAAGCGAATCGTTGCTCACAGGAATAAATTTACTTTTATCGCTGGTTGTACCCGACGATTTCGCAAACCACTTAATTTCCCCGGGCCAAAGCAAATCCTGTTCACCATTTCTGAGCCTTTCCACATAAGGCTTAACATCATCGTAGGTTTGTAAAGGCACCAGCGACTGAAAATCTTTTATTGTCCTTATGCCTTCATATTGGTAGCGCCTTCCCCATTCTGTGTTTGCCCCACGCTCAATAAGTTGCTCAAAAGTATCCTGCTGAACGTTGTATGGATACTGGCGTATCAGATCGATTTCTGTAATACGTTTAATATTAAACCATTTATAAAGCGAGGTAACTATGGGCATAGTATTTCACGGGTTTTCGATGCAAACAAAGATATTGATTCGTGTTTGAAAAGCAAACAAAAAAAAAGGCCTTTTCGCCGGGTTTTCATTGCACTGCCAATTAAAAGAATTTCATTCAATTATGCAATACAGGTAATTATATTTGCAATAGGCAAAGTATTTTTTTTAGCTTTAGGCGCAATTTTATAAAAAATGGATTACGGAATATTCGACATCTTAAAACTCCTGGGTTCTTTGGGCTTTTTCCTCTATGGTATGAAGCTTATGAGCGAATCGCTGCAGAAAGTTGCTGGCGATAAAATGCGTAGTATCCTTGCTGCAATGACATCAAATAAATTTAAAGGTGTTCTCACTGGCATTCTTATTACTGCTATTATTCAATCGTCGTCGGCTACTACAGTAATGCTGGTAAGTTTTGTAAATGCGGGCTTGCTCACCCTAACCGAATCAATAGGAGTAATTATGGGTGCCAACATTGGCACAACGGTAACTGCCTGGTTAATTTCGATACTCGGGTTTAAGATAGAAATCAGCCATTTGGTGCTGCCACTTATAGGCTTATCGCTGCCTTTGCTGTTTTCGAAAAACAATCGAAAGACCAATATTGGGGGCATTATTATTGGTTTTGCCATAATTTTTATAGGGCTCGATTTTTTAAACCATTCAACGCCCGATATTAACAGTAATGCCGGAATGTTGGAATTTTTGAAGAAATACAGCGATTTGGGCCTTTTATCTGTTTTTATTTTTCTTATTATAGGCACAGTACTAACACTTATTATCCAGTCGTCGAGTGCAGCTATGGCGTTAACCCTTGTTATGTGCTATAACGGGTGGATTTCGTTCGACATGGCTGCTGCAATGGTGCTTGGCCAAAACATTGGTACTACAATTACCTCGGTGTTGGCATCGCTGATAGCCAACACCTCAGCTAAAAGGGCAGCCCTGGCCCATGTAATTTTTAACGTATTTGGGGTAATTCTTACCCTGCTGTTCTTCCACCCTTTTTTAATGCTTGTTGATTCTATCTCAATAAGTTTCGGCCTGCATTCGCCTTATCCAACTGAGGGGCAAACAATTGAGCAAACCGCGCAGGCAATTCCGGTAGCATTATCGGTTTTCCATTCAATATTTAATATTACCAATACCCTTCTGCTTATTTGGTTTGTCCCATCGATTGTTAAAGTGGTTACCATTTTGGTAAAGCAGAAAGAGGAAGAAGAAGAGTTCAAGCTACGATATATTTCAACCGGATTGTTATCAACAGCTGAACTTTCGATTTTACAAGCCGGAAAAGAAATTTCAATTTATTCAGGCAGGGTTCTAAAAATGTACCAATACACCCGCGATATGATTTTATCGGTTTCGGATAAAAAAATTGGCAAATACGAATTGAAAATATCCAAGTGCGAAGAGTTCTCAGACCGCATGGAATTGGAAATTGGCAACTATCTTACCCAGATAACCGAAGGTTCGATAAGCGCAAACAGTACCGAGCATGTAAATATCATGCTTGGCGTTATATCGCATCTTGAGAGTATAGGCGACTCGTGCAATTTAGTCTCAAAAACCATTATTCGTAAATCGGGCTCTAAAGTCGTTTTTCCGACAGAACTCGACAAAAACCTGTCAGAACTTTCAGAAATGGTAAACAATTTATTGTTGCTGATGGTTCAGTGTATTGATAAACAAGCTGATTCGGAGTTGATCGAAAAAATCAGGGCACTAAAAAGCAGAATTGATAAATTTCAGGAAAAGATAGAATCGGAACATTTTAAAAGCCTCTGCAAAGGAAACTATAAAACAAAAACAGGAATTATCTATTCCGATATATATACAGAGTTGCACCGCATAAGCGATTATGTTTTAAGTATTATTAAATTGCAAAATAACTTTAAAATAAAACAGTAATCTTATTATATCAGGCATGGCTATTAACCAAATAATAGCTGTTTATTTGAATTTTAAAGGTGTTAGGCCAACATATAATAAACAGGAAAGCAATCACCCTTCCTTAAAAATAAAAAGCTGCCAAATGGCAGCTTTTTATTTGTTATTTACGATCGAAATTATTTCTTAATAATCCTTCCTGCCGAAACAATTTGATTGTCGATTACAATATGGTAAATAAATACATTATCAGGCGAACCTTCAGCATCAAATTCTATTAACTGGCTGCCTGCAGCGACATATTCATTAACAAAGCTGCCAAAAAGTTTGCCATCGGTAGTATATACCACTAATTGCAAATATCCCGGATTGTACAAGTCAAAACTTAACAAAGCCTTGTCAACAAACGGGTTCGGGTACACATTAATACGGCTTAGCAACACATCGGCAATGTTATCGGGATTTTGTACAATAACAGTAATATTATGGCCATTATCCCCGCCCCTTCCATCGCTGGCCGTTACAGTGCATACAACAGAGCCAATTGCAACCGGGCTTAGGGTAAGAATATTTCCGTTAAGGCTTGCGTTTGCAAAATTGGTGTTAGCCAAAGCAATACTAAAGGCCAGCGAATCGTTGTCAGCATCTGTAAACAATGTGTCCAGATTAACAGAAATGTTGCCTGCATTAAGTTTCAGGTAAATGGTTTCTGTTTCACAGCTATATACAGGCTTTGTGTTTACAGTAATATTAAAGGCAATATTTACCGGCGCGGTTGTAGCATCTGTAGCCGATATAGTAATTACAGCGGAACCACCCGATATTGGTAAGTAGGTAATAATGCTCTCGTTAATCGAGCTTGATACAATATTTTCGGGGTTTTCATCACTTGTAAACACAAGTGCTTGCCCGTTCGGTTCGCTAAACACGGTATCCAAATCTACCATAAAAGTGCCAGAACCCAATTGTAAAAGCACATCGTTGATTACACCGGTAATTTCAGGCTGTACATCAGGTTCTTCAACTATTATAGTAATGGTTTGCGATGCGCTGCCACCAAAACCGTCGTTTGCAGTTATTATAAAATCTACTGTTCCTATTAACAAAGGAACAATGGTTAAGGTACCAGAAGTTATTGATATACCAGCCACCGTGTCATTTGAAGCAATTCCGCTATAAGCAAGTTCATTCAAATCGGCATCGGTAAACAATGTATCGAGATTAATTATAACATTGTTTCCGCCAACCCTCATCGATATTGATTCAACAGTTCCAGAATATTCTGGTGCAGTATTCACTGTAATATCAAATACAAGGCTTACCGGTACAGAAGTGGAGTCGGTTGCAGTTATGGTTGCCTGGGCAAGCCCGGCAGCTATTGTTGTGCAGTTTATTGTATTGCCGTTTAGGCTTCCTTCAACAATTCCCGATGGTGCAATGTCAAGACTGTAATAGAGTGGTTGCCCGTTCAGCTCACTAAAAACCGTATCGAGGTCGATTGTTAATACCCCGCTACCCAGTTGAAGTATAACATCGTTAACAATACCGGTAATCTCAGGCTGATAATCGGGAATAACTACAACAATAAACGATTCTGAGGTTTCTCCGCCTTTGCCGTCTGAAGCATTAGCTGTAATTACCGAAGTGCCTTGCGACAATGAAGAAACCGTCAGTACCGACCCATTTATGGCAGCAGTTGCCGAAGCTGTGTTCGTGTTGTTAACAGAATAAGTTAAAATATCGCCATCGGCATCGTCAAAAACAGTATCGAGATCAACCGAAATGCTATTTGGCAACATCAGCTCTGTATCGGCAATTGTGTTTTCAATATAAGGAACTGAGTTGGCCTGAATAGTTATAGTAAATGTGCATTGTACCGTAGTAATTCCGTCGAAAGCAGATACTGTAATTTCTGAACTTCCAACAGAAACAGGAGTAACGTTAAGGTTGTGAGCCGAAATTGCCACGCTTGCCACCGATGTAGCCTGAGAAACCGCATTAAATGCTAAAGTATTAAACCCGTTCTGATCGGAGAAATGGTTTCTGAGATCAATAGCCAGGGTTCCGGCAGTCAGGTACCTCCATACATCATCGATGCTGTCGGAAACTTCCGGGGCAAAGTTCTCAAGTACATAAACCATTACCGGCACATTTATTAGTGCCTCATCGGCATCGTTGCTGGTAATTCGAATAGTGTCAAAACTATTTCCAAGTGACAATGATAAAGTTTCAATGGTAACTGAAATATTTTGTGAACCACCGGCATTCACCGAACCACTTAAAGGAGAAATTTCCATGAAAGAACCATCGAAGCTTATTACATAATCAAGAGGTAACTGGCCTTCGGTATTTCCTATGGCAAGAGTCCTTGTTCTGTTGTTTCCGGAAATAATAGTATCGAAAATTGCAAGTGGGGTAACACTTATTTCGGGACTGCCACTTTCACCAATGAGCACAATAGTTGTTAAAGCTTCGTCTTCATCGTTGGAAAGTATGCTCAATTCCCCGATAAAATTGCCTCCTCCAGTAGGACTGAAGGTTACAGGAATAGTAACATGTGCAGTTGGGCTAAGCAATACTGATGCAAACAATGATGGGTTGTTCCAACTGTTGTCTTCTTCGGCATACCATGCCATTTTTCCATCGCGCAACGAACCATTGTCGTCGTCGCCAATTTGAACATCGACTCCAATATTATCGCCAACAGTAGGATAGTAATTAATGTCAGACCACGGAATGTATGTTTCAAGCCGGTAACCATTTGCTGTAGCCACCATACTAAAATCGATATTGTTTGGCACTGCTGTTATACCGTTTATAATTACATCAGGATCGTTCCAACGGAAAGCAAACTGGAAGTCGTTATAACCGTCGTAAACAGGATCCTTGCTATTGTCACCATCGATATATATTTCAACAGCATCGTCTTCCCACCATATTCCTCCGTCATTTAGTAATGCATCATCGGTAATTTCAACAAGGAAGTATATGCCTTCATCAGTAAACACCGATTTCCAATTTGCCGACAAGTCGGCCTCATTTTCTATACCCCAAATCGGGTTGTTTATCTCAATTGCTTCAATGTTGTTCCAGACACTGTCAATAATACCATCAATAGTTGGTATAACAGAAGCCATTCCAATGGAAGCAAAGCCCATGGTAAAGCTTGAGTCAGCAACTATAAAATTTGGATTGTTGCTGCTAACAGACTGAATATTAAGGTTGCCAAGTCCTACATTCGAAATGTTAACCGGTAACATCAGGCTGCTGCCAGAACCAACCCAACCGAAGTTTAAGGTGTCGGGCACTACAGCAATATCGGGGGTATACCTGAAGGTGATGCATGAGCCCGATATAGGAACACTTTTCTCCGGTTCGTTCAAATCGTTGCTGGAAATAACTATCTCCGATAGGAAATTGCCATATTCCGATGGAACAAAAGTAACCGGTAGGGAAATCTCCGAAGGGAATTCGCTTCCGCTGTTGCCCAAGGCCGCAGTTCCCATAACCGATGGATTAAAATATGCATTGTCCACCTGATCATACCACGATATTTTGGCGTCTCTTCCAAAGCCATCATCGTCATCATTAATATGTACATCTGTGCCAATTAAATCGCCGGTAGTCCTGTTTGAATTAATTGCAGCCCATTCAATAAATACTTCCGTTATATACCCGTTAGGGGTGTCCATCATGGAAAAATGTATCCCTGTTTCATCAATAGAAACACCCGGAGTATAGTAAAAAACAGGATCATTCCATTTGAATTGGAACTGAATATCATTTACGCCGTCATAGGAAGTGCCTTTGCTGTTGTCGCCATCAATATATATTTCAACCCCGTCGTCCTCCCAGGTACTAGTATAATCATTAACCAGAAAATCGTCGGTTACTTCTACAAGGTAATAAATACCTTCATCGGTAAACATTGATTTCCAAACCCCGGCAATATCATTTTCATCATTAATAATTCCTGAAAGGAAAACTTCCATATTGTGTCCCGGAACACTTCCCCAAACTTCATCAATTATGCCGTCTATCAGAGGTATTTCAGGAGCGGCCGGAATCATTACATCACTGCCGGAGCCCGTTCCTAAAGTAAAACTGGTATCGGGAACAATAAAGTTTTCGCTGTTTGAAACAATACTGCTGACTACAAGGTTTTCGGTACCCGTATTGCGTATAGTAAGCGGAATTGTCGGGTTATCGCCCAAATATACGTTTCCATAGCTAATAAATTCGGGATTAACAGTAATATTCGGACCTTCAATAACATCCAGGAGTACATACACATAAGAGTAATAATTATTCGGATCGTTACTATATACCTCAATAATGCCTTCGTAAAATCCGGAAGACAGGCCAGATGCATCAACATTTGCCGAAACAAAGGAGGAATCGCCAGCCGGTACCACTGAACTATAAAAGTTAATAGAATTAATCCAACTGTTATAACTGTAAACACTGTAAATATTCAGATCAGCACCGGTACTATTGTTTCTTGCATAAAATGATATGTTGGCATTATCCCCGCTGACAAGTGTAAGTTCAATTGTATCGGGCGAAACTTCAATAACAGGGGGCAATACCGATTCACCAGACAATGCAACAATTACCAATGTATCTGACGGATCATTGGATTTTATATATATATATCCAAAATCCTGCTGAATTTCATCAGGTATATATTGCACCAAAAACTGGTTATTATTCCCCGGGGCAATTGAATTAATTGATGTTACCGTAGGTATAAACTTTGGATTATCGGAGTAAATGGTATCGATTATTAAGGTATCGGTGCCATTATTAATGACCCTTAGTTCTCTGTCATATACATAGTTAGAAAAACAATGGCCAAAATTTAAAGTGTCAGGAGTAACATCAATACCAGCAGCCCCAGTTACCAACAGATTTAATGGAACCCTTACCAGGTCGTTTAACGGGTCGTTGCTGTAAATGTTAATTTCTGCATGGTAATTGCCCGCTTCAAGGCCATCGGAACTAATTGTTACAGGCACATCAATTGATAAACCAGGTGCAACTGTTCCCATTAACATAGATGAAGATACCCATTGGTTCTTTTCTCCAGCCTCATCGGCAGCCAATGCAGAGGCAAAACCGTAAAAGAAATTCTCCTGGCCGAAGTTGTCGGGGTTTAATACCCGCACGTATTCATTGTCAAGGTCTGTAACAAACAACTGGTTCAGGGCATTTGAATAAGCAAGCCCCAGAATTGTATAACCGGGAGAATAAAAATTCAAGATGCTTTCGGTTTCTGGCTCAAATTCAATTATTGTTTCGCCATTCATAGTTACAAAAGCTGTTCCGCGGTTTCCGGCAAATGTTAGGCCACCATAGATATTATAACCTGTAAGAAGGGTATCTGTAATAGTTTTCGCGTTAAAATCGATTTTTAAAATAAAACCATCGTTTACCGAAGTTGCGTAAAAATAATTGCCATCAAAGGCCAGTCCGTCCATTAACATTCCGGTGTACATATTATCGATAATATTACCGGTGGTTATATCAATTTTAAAAATATAGCCTGAATTGTAATATTCCGAGTAATAAAGGTATGTGCCATCAAAGGCCAGGCCTTCATGGCCATATAAATTCGAAAGATAAAATATAGTATTAATAATGGTTCCGTTCAGCGGATCCAATTCAACTATTGAGTAGGAATATATGTCGATAGCAAATAATCGGGCAGGGCCAGTAGCCGAAACCTTTGTGTCGGCCAATTTAAACCTGTTGGTTGCAGCAGGCACTTTTGAAAGGGTTTTGCGATCGGTGTTTTTCAGTTCTTCGACAGACTCAGCCGAAACCATTAATGACGGGCTGGTACTAACACTGTCGAAACTTATTGAAAAGAGTAAATCGCTGCCACCGGCTGTATTGTCAATACTAAGGTATGTAGTTGTATCGTCGCCGGCAAATAATTCTACCCCAATACTGTCGGGTGTTACCGAAATTACAGGGGGCAAAATCGATTCGCCCGCTAATGGAATAAATACCATTGGGGCACGGTAATCGTTTGTTGATATATGCAATAGCCCTTCGTCAAGCTGAATTTCGCTTGCTGTATATGTAACAGTTACAACAGCCGTGTCTCCAGCCAGAACCAATAGTTCAGTTTCACTTGCCGAGAAATGAGTGTTGTCGGCAAAAAGGGTATCAATAACCAGGGTATCGGTACCTCTGTTTAAAATCGATAAATTGAGTGAAACTGTATAACCTGTATATAACGCACCGAAATTAAGGTATTCAGGGTCATAGTCAATTTCAGGGGCCCCGGTTACCTGTAAGTGTGCAGGAACAATAGTTACCGGGTTCACCGGATCGTTACTGTTTATTTCGATAAGGGCATCATAAGCACCTGCTACCAATCCGGTTGCATCGAAAACCACATTAACCGTCTGGCTTGTACCGGCTGGTACTGTTCCGCCCAGCGGCTCACATATCAGCCAGTTGTATGGGATTCCAAGATGAATATTGTCGATGCTTGGCCAGAAGCCATTAAACCAGGGATCGTTGCCGGGGGCTTTGAATTCGAGGTAAGCTATATTTCCTGTTTCCACAATTACGTCAACCCAGTTGTCCCAAGTAGTAGAACTGCTCAAATCTACGGTGGTTTCCCATACCAGGTTGTTGTCGATATCGTAGGCATTAATATCAATAAATCCTTTATCCCCAACGTTATCGCTTGCCCCGGGGTTACCGTTCATCTGGAAATAATTTATGTAAACAGGCGACGGGAAATAAATATAGTCGTCATCGTCCCAATAATCACAAACAAGGTGTCCACCGCCATCATCATACCAAAACATGCCTCCTCCCAATATAACACCATCCACTCCTGTATCAAAGGTAAGCACCGTATCGGCAGCGTTTAGAACAGGGACCACTGTTTCTGGTTTAGCAGACAAAATCGGGGCTTTTGCGAGATTATTCGTAGAAACATTGTCACTATGCCTGTTAATTATCTGATCAAGTTTTGTACGGCCAAGAACATCAATATAATTAGCTGATAGATTGAAATAGAGGTTGCTCCCACCAGTAGTATTGTCGATAGTAAGCACCTGCATTTCTGATTGATCGGTAAACAGTTCGCTGGCCAGGGAATCCGGGGTTACCGTAATTACTGGCGGCAGAACCGACTCCCCTGTGAGGTTAACCTCAACAACTGCAATATTGGCTGCATTCGATTGAATGAACAAACTTCCTTCATCTGCCTGTAACTCATTTGCGAAATAATAAATATTTAAGCTAACCGAATCACGCGGTTCGATTGTAAGTTCATTTACTTCAGGGACAAAATGGTTATTGTTTGAATAAACTGTATCGATATTTAAAATTGCTGTACCGGTGTTTGTTACAGTAAGTACAAGCGAGTCGGTAACACCAGTAAATACCTGCCCGAAATTTAGCGAAGCCGGATTAACTTCGATTTCGGGAATACCTGTAACATGCAGGTGTGCCGGTACCAGCACTTCGGGATTTATCGGATCGTTGCCAGCAATAACAATATGTGCATCGTAATTGCCTTCGAGCATATCGGTAGCATCAAACGTAATATTGATATCCTGGCTTGTCCCTGCTGGTATGGTAGCCGTTTCTGTTCCTGGTATCAACCAGGTAACCTTACTAAAAAAGTTAACAGTGTTGTGGAAGAGAGCCGGCACATCGCCCATCCAATAGCCCGAATTAGCAATAAATACGTTAATTACGGCAACATTTCCTTTGGTGCCAACACATATACCATCGCTGGTAAAGCGGGCAATACCTTCAGCATCTGTGTTAAGG
>JAFGQZ010000106.1 GCA_016935435.1 Bacteroidales bacterium | reverse complement strand
CGGTTCATCTGAAAGCCAGTTGGTGTTGTTTGTCCAGCCTGCACCATTTGTGTTATTGTATAAGGCCACCAAGGCATTGTATTCGGCGCAGGTAACACCGTGGGATAAACATTCCGCCTGATAAGTTATAGTTACCGGCTCGCTTGTAAGTGTTAAAAGCGGCAATGCAGGGTTGGTAACCTGGCAGGTATAAATGCCGGCTTCTGTTTCCTCATAAGTATTTGAGTTTGTAACCGTAATTTCCAAACCGTCGTTTAACCAGCTGTAGCTGTTGGCAGAAAGACCGTTGAAATATGCAGGCCCCTTGTTTCCGATAACATAAGTCAAATCCGACTGCTTGCCAACTGTTGGCGCAAACGGTACTGTTGCCGATTTGGTATAAAAATCGGGGGCAGCATGGCTTTTGGCCGAAAACAGGGAAAACAGGGCAATTGTGCTAATACAAACTTTTACCAATCTATATATTTCGAGCTTTTTCATAGTAATTCTTAATTGTAAATTCAACTGGTTTGGGATAACTATTCGTTTAAAGGTTGTATGGTAATTGATTTGCCCACAGCAGGGCTAACAACCGCATTGTTTACCTTAACCCGGTTTGCATCGGCATTGCTTACAGGGGTTTCATAAACATTTTTATCGACAAAGTTTGTGTTAATGCCAGAGGCAGGCATAAATTTCGGGGGTTTTCCTGTCCCATACCTCTCTAAACACATAGGCGCCAGTGAAATATCCACCTTCCATAAAGAAGCCTGTTGAATATTAGTATAATCGTGCCACGAATATTTGTCGATAGTATAGGTTGAATTTACAGGCCAACGCCAGGCATCGGCAATGCCGTCGGTATTAAAATCGACCTGCATGTCTGGGGCAATGTTACAATCGGTATAATTTGCGGGCACTATGGGCGCCTGGCTGCAAAAATCAGAATTGGGGTCGTGTGCCAGGCCAATAAACACATCGGCATAACTGTCGTCGATAACACTTTGCGCACCCAGTAACTGCTTGCCGATATCTAAATCGCGGTGATCAGTAACATCGACACAACCGAAGGAAGAAACATTGCATTTTTCGATACACTGCCCCACAACCAAATCGACAAGCTGTTCGACATGGCTTACGGGTATATTCCAGGGGCTCTCGGTAGAATAGCACCCGCCAATTTCGTAGCAACTGTAATCGAGGGCTTTGTAAACAGCCTGTTCAAACTTATCGCGGTTCTCATTGCATTTTTCGGTGCAATGGTTTTTTTTCAGGGCCATTTCCACTTCGAGCCTGGTTAAGGCCGAGGGGGGAGTTGGGCGTTCGATAAAGGCATAATCCGACAGATCGGTTACCTGGGTATAACCAACAGGTATTTCATCGGGCAGAAAGATACGGGGCAATAGGGTGCCATCGCTATTGGAGTACCAGCTAACAGGCTCATTAATAAACTCGTTGCAATTGTCGTTATTGTTTGGTTCATCCGGAGTATCATCGTCTTCAGGCCTAAGGTTGTTTTTTTCATAATTCACAAGTGCCAAATAAAACATTTCCCTCTCGCCACAGCTCCAAACTTCATGATCGTAGGGGCATACCAGGCGGCCTTTGTCGGTAAAATCGCGAACCACCCGGCGGTACCTCCCCTCCTGGGTATCGTTGCCAAAACGCGGATCGTTCAATACCTGCTGGTCGGAAAGCTTATCGAGATTTGGATAGGCAAAATCGTTGTAACAAAAACCAGGGTTTTCTGTATCGGTGCAACAGGGTATTTTAACCGGTTTTTTAGTTAAAGGGTCAACTTCTACCCATCTCACGTTTGAGCTTTGAAAGCTTCTGTAACAATCGTTCGGATCGTCGAAGCAGGTACCAGCTTCAAAATCGCTGTATTCAACCCTTGCATGCCCACTGTACTCGAAATACTTAAATGCGTATAAAGGGTTCTTAATGTTAGGGAAGAGCAATTGTTCAGAATCGATAAGCTCTGTTTTATCGTCGTTGAGAACTTTTTGTTTAGGTTGCCAGTTGGTTAAGGGTATATATGGATAACCGGCATTCCTGAAATTACTGAAATACACAACAGTGTTAACTTTACTGTTAAGTTCGCCAATGTGCGGGGGCACACGGTAATTGGTCTGGTAATAATAAGAGTCGTCGTTCAACCTGTCGGACTGGAGCGGGAACGGATCGTAAGGGGTAATAACTTTAGCAAACTTGTACCCGGCACATTCCAGGAATTCTTTAACCAGGTGGGTTGTGCTCAACCCGTTACCCTCCCCTTGCGTATGCATATCTTTGGCAAGAGGGCTTTCTTCGCGCATTTGTTTCGAAATAGCCCTTTTAGCCAGCCATTTTAACACACGCCGCCCAAATTTTTTTTTGGGGTTAAAATTGTCATCGTAGTGTTCGTCCTGGGGAGTATCGTCGCTGGTTTGCTTATCGTCGATAATTTTGTCCACTTTATTGTCGCCATCTTCGCCAAGCCCGTACCCATCGGCATCGAAATTGGAACACCCCAGCTCGGCCTGTAATTTAGTAAGGACCGATTGCCAACAATTAAACAAGTCGTAAATTTGGTATTTGTAGCAGGCACCGGCAGAACAACTTCCGTCGGCTTCGCTGCACGTGCCTTCTTCAGGGCAATTGTGGGTAATTTGTTCTCCACATGGGGTTGTTGTAACCCTGTTGTTGGCATCAATGGTTTCAATATCGGTACCCGAATATGTGTTTATTCTTTCGTATTTATCGGTTAGCATGCGATAAACCATTAAATTGAACATACCTTCAGGCCAACCGTTCATATAATAAGTATAAAAATCGTCTTCATTAGAACTATCGAAACACGAAGCGAGATAGTTTCGGGCATAGCCTTCAAAATCGGGGTAATATATACCTTCTGCCGCATTATAGCCCCAAGTTTCAGGATCGAAGTTGATATAGGGGATGTATTTTGTAGGAAAAGTAATATCGCAGCAAGCCGACTGAATTAGTGCATAATCGGGAATTTGCTGTAACGAATGTGTTTCTGAAAAAATAATATTGCCGTTGAATGGAATGTCGGCACCTTGTTCATTAACTATAAAAAATGTAAGTCGGTAACTGTTTTTTTCGTCGGCCGATAATTTATTATACTCGCTTATAAAATTGCCCCAACCGGTAGAGGCATCAATTGGAAAACCGGCATCGAGCCTTGAGTCGTTTGCCAAAAGGTTAAGGGTGCCATTGTTAAAGTGCTGCCTTAAAATATTTAAATTGTTATAATAGCCAAGAGCATTTGCATTGCAGGTAACTTTATCCATCCAGCTTTCCAACAGCTTCGAAACAGGCACAATTTTGTTTCGCAACGTAGTTTCATCAATGCTTACAGAAGGGTTGCCTGCAAAAAGCCGTTTTTGTACCAGGTAGGATCCGGCAGGCAGGTCAACTGTAATATCCGGCAGGGTTTTCCGATCGCCCTGGTATGGCAGTTCATTAAAAGGAATGTCGTTATCAAGGGGATATAGGCGGGTAACGGTTCCGGTACTCAAATCAACAACCGACAATTCGAGCTCGAAGTTACAATCGACAGAAGCTTTTGTGCACCCGGCTTCAATCTCAGACTTTGTAACACTATATGAAACAGTTACAGTATTTGGCTGTGCCAATATTAATCTTTTAGATGAATAAAACCCCCCATCGGATTCAATACTTCTAGTAGCAAGCTCAGTAATGCTAACGTTAGTTCCCGGCCCTTTACCATCTAATGGCTCTAGATTGGTTGAATTGGACAAGGAAAGGCATGTTGCAATTGTATTGCCTTCGATTGTACTATATGATGTGGTTGTAACCCCATTTTGATCCATTACAACAGCTTTCATAACCTTCTCATGATCGGGGGCATCGCTTCCAAATATCCGGGTAAGTTCCAATTCCGAAGGGGTGCCGTAAAAATACTTAACCGTATGCCCGCTGCCATCGGAATTAATGGCAAATGCCGCCCCCGGGGCCGATTGTTCCTTCACACGCCCCGAGGCATCGTTATAATAAAGGGTCCGTATAAAAGGGAACCCCTCGCTGTTGGGTATGCGCAAATCGTTATTTTCGGCATAATAACCAAAAGCCCCAGAATTTGAAGCCGGTTCGGGAACACCAGAGTTGTAATCAAAATTACTTGCAGTATAAACCTTATTTTGGGAATTGCGCAGCAGGTTTTCTGCATAGGAACTGTTTTGGCCATCAACCGGAACAGGGACTGAAGTTAATGAAGCCCTTCCACTGAAATCTTGTTCGCTCTGAACAATAATTGTCGATTGAACAGAAGGGATATAGGTTTGGGTTTGTTTAATATTTTGTAGCCCGTCGGCATAAACCGTAGTCTCTTTGGTTTGGCCGTTTTCGGTGAAGATCTTCGAATGAATGGTATTAACAATTGAGTCGGCATCGCTAAAACGGAACCAGCTTTTTCCTTCGTTTGTACTACTAAAAGTGTACGATTCCATATCAAGGGAAAAAGGCCATTGCCCAAAGTTTTTTATATCGGCAAAAGAATTCTGGTAATACCCCCCGACAGGCCTAACGCGCCAAATATATAAACCAGAGCCTTCAAGCAATGATAGTGGGCTTTGCTTCGAAAGTATAACCTCGCCGTCTTTAAAAGGCTCCACGGGGACAAAAACCGATAAAGCATTGTTCCAATCGGGAAACACAGACTTGCTTTCGATATCCGGGCTGTTTTCGTCCATATCGGGCACGCGCCATACCTGCAGCTGGTAATAGCTGAAAGGAAAAGAATGCTCCCAGGCAAATTTGACATTTCTGCTTCCTGGTGTTACCAATACCGACAAATTATCGGGCCTCGAAACCAAATTTGAACCGTTATAAGTAACATCGTACCCATAGTCAACCGTAAAAATTGCCGATAAGTTGCAATGTTCTGCCAAACTTCCACTTACTTCTGTTATTTCGAATTGAATATTTTTTACTGTAACATTAAAATTGCCGTTTGTTTCAGTTATATTTTCCGATAAATCGACAAAAACAACATTGTGGAATTTATCTATATCGACAGACATTTCTGCCTGACTACTAAAAACTTCGATATTTTCAAGATTATACCCTTTAATGAGCCCGGAAACAGACAAACTGCCTGCCCCCTGAATAAAGGCCGTAATGTTTTCGACACGCAGTGATACCTGAAAATTTGCCCCATGCACGCTTTTTCTGAATTGTGGCAATTCGGGCAAAGAAATTGTTGTTGTGCCAGTTTCAATGGCAATCTCACCTGAAAAGTTATTCTGTTGCGTGTAACTGTTTTCCTGGGCTTGTATTACATGATAAAAACCCATTGATAAAACAATGACAAGGGAAATTGAGAAAGTTTTCATCGAAAAAAGAGTTTTGATTATTTGCCTGGTTAAGGGCAATGTTGTTAATATCGGAAACCTGTTTGCACAAGTATTCATCGCCTGGCCGAAAAAACCGGTTGGGTGCTTATCCTGTTTTGAGCAGTTTATTTTCAACATGTGGGCCATAATTGTTGTTCTAGTTATTAAGTATTGTATAACCCTTATATTTGGGAATAAGTGAGCCACTTCGTGTAAACACCTTTTCCCGGGCAGTGCCATTAATATGGGGCTTGTAATCGGTATTAACCGAATTATAAACAATAACCTGCTTTTTTATAGGCTGGCCTTCGATATAATTAAGCTCCACTTTATATATCATTTTTAAATTTGTATCGAACCAAATACTAAAAGTTTTAATTTTAATTTCTTCTGAAACAGGTTTTGCCAAACAGAAACGCGTATATCTGTAATAACGGCCTTTATCTTCCTTAGTAATACAGCTTTCCAGCGAACTATTAAAAATTAAGTCTTTTTGCAGCTCAAACAATTTTTGGGCATCAGAAGAATCGGAAAAATTAACATTTCCTTCTCCTATACTAATGAGTTTCAGATCGTGCATAACTGCGTATGAGTTGTTTACATCGCAATACACCGATACCGGCTTTGATTCAATAATTGACAATCCCGCCGAAGCATATGCCTTAATATCAATGTGTTGATCTGGCAAACCACTTTCCGGTGAAAAAAAGGAACTAACCGAATAATCGAGATAAAAGGTTTGCTTCTCATATTCCGGGCTTTTAAAGCCCATTGTGGTAATGTAGTTAAGCAGTTCGGCTTTACACAAAGTGTCGAATTGAGAATATGCAACGGGGCAAACCAGTAAGCAACAAACTATAGCTAAAAAATATCGTTTCATTGTGATTTCTTAGGAGTAAGATATTGCGTTTCCTGGATAGTTTTTCTTCCACGTTCTGTTTCAACAATCTTTCGTACTAACTTGCCTTCGCTGTTATACTGGTAATAGGTGCCAAAATGTTGATCGTCGAATTGGGCAACAAGCCTTAACGATTCGTCGTAAACAAAACAACTTGCCTGTGAATCGAGTGGTTGAAACCTTACATCGTCAATCATAAAATACCCGTAGTTCCGGTACAATGAAATGGCAAGCTGACTATTTAACATTAAACCGGTAAGTTTTTCTGGTGTAATGTCGATGTGGTATAATATCCACCCGTCAACTTTGGCTTTTTCGGTAATATCCAAAACGATATTTGGCAGAAGCGTTGCACTGAGCCCCTCCATATTGCCTTCCCTGGCCCAAACAAAAACCCTTGCCCCCGATTTTTGAAGATTTTGCGTAAGGTAAACTCCGTTAATTAAATTTTGAGAACTATAATATTGGAAACACTTATTCCCGGAATGGCTCCTGAACCGATTGTCAACAATTCCGTCCTTTCCTTCGAAACTATTAAAATAAATAGCTTCGTATTGTGCATTTCCGGCCACCATAGAAGGTACAGTATTGTTATAAGCTTTATCATATAAGACACTAGAATATATGCCAAGGGCATTTACCTCTTCAACCGGATTTCCATTGGGGGTGTACTTCGTAATTTCGCTTACTTTTATCCATTTGTTATTATCGGCATTATCGTTGTCGAGCTGTATAGTTGCCGCAACATTAAACACACCGGTATTTGTGTTCTCAATATCGGAATGGTAGGTATAACTGCACCAAGGACGCCAAAGCCTGTTAAGCAAAGCAGCATGTACATTTGCTCCATAATCCGATGAAACCTTGGAATTGTTCCAACTGTTGTTCCAGTTATTCTTATAGGTTTGAACCGATAAGCTAATAACATTCTTAAAATTTAAGGAGAGTTGAGAATAGTTACTTGCAATACTGTTCACACCAGGCATGGCACCTTCAGTGTTGTCGGTCGATTTATTGCCAAACGTACTAACCTTCAATAATATAGCAGAAAGCATATTGTTGTTTGAAGTCTGTATCGATTTCTTTCCCATGCCGGGGTAAAACCAATAAGCCGGTACTTCTAACGAAAAGTATGCATTCTCCGGGCTATTTAAGGTACCTGCTGTAATACGATAATTACTATCAGAAGTACGGGTCACCATGGGTTTACCTGTGCCTTTATCAAAGGCTAAATATTCGGTTTCGGCAAACATACCGTCAGTATAATTTTTAATCTTCTTTATTATTACCGGATAGCGGATTACTTTAGTAGCCGAATGGGTAGAAACCATTTTAGTGTTGAACCCAAGAGCAAAATTTGCGGTAACAAAAACAGGAGGCAAAAACAATACCCCAACCCCTGGATCAATTGAAAGTTTAAAATCGACTGTGAAATCTTTAGACTCTTTTTTCTCTGCCGATAAATCCATTTCTTTTCCAGGCACTATCAACTCTTCCTCGATAGAATTTGTAGCTGTTGACCACGACCAAACCGGAACTTTTTCCCCGGGCTCAAAATACTCATATTCTTGTTTAGTAATTAGATAAGCCCCATCGGTATCGCGTTTGTATTGATTGGTTGCACTTGGCACAGCATAATTGCCACCATACCCTGAAACACGTTTTTGGACGCCGTTCATGGAATTCAGGATAAAACGGAAACTTTGCACCATCCAGAGCTTATTGACCTTAAAATTGATAATCCCTGCAGGCAAATAGAGCTTATCCGTTTCTTCCTTGATTTCAGTGTTATCGTAAGCCTTGCCATAGAAATCGGAATTTTCTTTTTGGGTAAAAAACTTATCGAACGGATAATCTTTTGTAGTATAATACTCACTTACAGAAAAGCCCGTGCCGGTTTCGCCAGTATGAATATTTTCGACAACCACCCTCGAATAAATGATATCAGGAACTGGCAGTAAACTTTCACCAGCAGGACCTTCGGTTTGTTCTTTATCTATTCCGGTTGTAATACGGCTCCAAAATCTCTGATCCTTTTTAGGAATGTAACTAATAAGAGGGTTCTCATCCCTTATAGTATTAGGTTCATTGCTGGCAACACCACTGCTGGTAATACCATCATCCAGTACATACCGGTAATTGTTCCCATATACAACAGCAGTGCCATCTTCAATACCTTTATCATAGAGCAATAGCCTCTTTACACGCACACCGCCCCCCCTTTTGGCAAAAACAACCGGAATTTTAATATACGACAAACAAGGTTCAATATATTTACAGGTTTCTTCTATATTTATATTACTTATGCTTGAGAACAAAAAAGGGCTTTGGGCAACGGTTTTTGCAACAGCTATGCCAATATCCTTAATTGTTGACAGTTCTGTTAAACCAAATGAATTTGTCTGGGTCAGGCTGGCGAAACCAACAAGTGCCTTCTCAAAAGTTTCGTCCATTTTTGGAATAGAAGAATTATTATCGAGTACCCCTAACCTGTTATACCTGTAGAATTCCTTACATGCTGTTTTTGGTATTTTTGTGTATCCCCCAACACTTTTTCCTGATTCCCGGAGATCGAGCCGAACCTGGTGTTTCTCGGTATCTACAATTACTCTCCCAATGGCAGCATATCCACT
>JAFGQZ010000105.1 GCA_016935435.1 Bacteroidales bacterium | reverse complement strand
GTAAAATGCTAATTATGTCTTGTAAATTCATTTTACAAAGTAAACATTAGATTATTTACTCCCCAACTTTTTTGCTTGACCCGAAAATGACAGTTCGGCGAGCTTCGGCGGGTGCCATCTGCAAAATCAGACATGGCAAGTATATATTTTGCCATGTTCCGACGGAACCCATTATACTGGTTGTACATCGAATGTTACTGAAAGAATTAGAAGACAAAATGGGGGAGAAGTAAATTATATAAAATCGATGCTACCTGTGTCGTTGGTGTTTTATGCAACATTTACCAATAAGCACAAAGCTTATGATTTTGAAAAATACCTTAAATCATGTTCCGGCAGGGCATTAATACTAAAACACTTATTATAAAAGTCCCTGGGTTTACGAAGGGATCTTGGCGAGTTTTGCTTTATACAATAAGTTAAATAAAAAAAATATCAGAATACCTGCATTTCGTATAGTTTCTTGTAAACACCGCTTAATGAGAGCAGTTGGTCGTGGGTTCCCTGTTCAACAATTCTGCCTTCGTGCATCACACAAATCGTGTCGGCATTTCTTATTGTTGAAAGCCTGTGTGCAATTACAATAGAAGTGCGGTTTTTCATAAGGTTTGTAAGGGCTTCCTGCACCAGGTACTCCGACTCGGTGTCGAGCGCCGAGGTTGCCTCATCGAGAATTAGAATGGGTGGGTTTTTGAACACTGCACGGGCAATGCTTATCCGTTGCCTTTGCCCGCCCGAAAGTTTGCTGCCCCTGTCGCCAACATTGCTTTCATAACCTTTCTCTGTTGCCATTATAAAGTCGTGTGCATTGGCAACCTTAGCAGCAGCAATTACCTGTTCAAGCGTTGCGTTTTCGCTGCCAAAGGCTATGTTGTTAAAGAAGCTGTCGTTAAACAATATGGCTTCCTGGCTTACAATGCCCATTAATCCCCTTAAATCAGAAAGTTTTATATTTTTAATCGGGATACTGTCGATAAGTATTTCTCCATCCTGCACGTCCCAAAAACGGGGAAGCACATCGGCAAGTGTTGTTTTTCCTGAACCCGACTGGCCAACCAGGGCAATGGTTTTGCCTTTCTCTATGCAAAGGTTAATGTTTTTTAGAACTGGTGCTTCGGCATATTTAAAATTTACGTTTTTATACTCAATGGACTGATTAAATGATTGTGCTTCAACAGGTTTAGGTACATTGGTAATGGGGTTGTCGGCATGTAGTATTTTGTTAATCCGTTCGATGGATGCATAGCCTTTAAGTATATTATAATACGATTGCGATAGGGATTTTGCGGGCTGTATAATCTGTGAGAAAATTACCAGGTAACCAATAAGTGTTGCCGGTTTTAAAGCTCCGTTTTCTGCCAGCACAATCCGTCCGCCAATATATATTATTATAACCACAACTACTGCCCCTAGAAATTCACTCATCGGCGATGCCAAATCCCTCCTCCGCCACATTTTAATTACCAGGCGGCGAAATACATTGTTGGAATCCCTGAACCGTTGTTCCGATTTGTTTTCGGCATTGAACGACTTTATTATTTTCAACCCCCCGAGGGTTTCTTCGAAAAGCGAGAGCAGGAAGCCAAGCTGGTTCTGTACTTTTACAGAGGTTTTTCTTAGGGTACGCCCGATTCTTCCGATTATTAAGGCAGTAAGCAATATCATAAGCAGTACCAGCCCGGTTAACTGTGGGCTTAATACAATTAAGGTTGACAGATAAATGATTATCAGCAGGGGGTCCCTGAAAATAAGCTCCAGTGAGCGAAGCACCGAAACTTCAACTTCAAGCACATCGTTGCTGACACGTGCAATTAAATCGCCTTTTCGTTCTTCTGAATAATACCCTAGAGGCAGGTGCAAGGTTTTTTGGTAAAGGGCATTGCGCAGGTCGCAGACAACTCCGGTAGTTACCGGCGACATGTTGTACGATGCCAGGTAGTGCGCAAGGTTTTTCAAAAAAAACAACATTAAAACCCCTACGCTTATTGCACCAAGTGCAGCTAAATCGCCTTTTGAGTCGATAAGGTTGCTAATATAATACGAAAAGTTGGTTACTATCGAGTCGTAGTTTAGTGCAAATGGCACAGGTTCGGTTACTTTTGGAAACTGTCCGAACAATATGCTGAGAAACGGGATAATCATCGATAATGAAAAAACAGAGAAAACCGATGACAACAAATGGAAAATGAACACAAATGTAACATTGGCCTTGTATGGCAAGGCAAAGTGCAATATACGGACAACTTTTTTAAACATAATGGTCTATTGTTCTTGTATGTTTTGGTGCCGATTATCTGGCAATTAACTATACTATTTGAAACGTATTACTAATGATTTATAAATCTTTTGGGCATTCCATGCTATTTGCCTGTATATTCCAGCCCTTTTTTTATTCAAACCCGAATCGAACCTGCCGCTATGGCTTCCCTGCTCGGCAATAGGCGGGTGGCACCAATAAATGTGCATGCCGAAATCGTCCTGATGCTCTGTAAGGTACCAGTCGCTAACAATCTCGCATTTATTTTCGAGTGTATGTTTAACAATCGATTTGGCTACATCGAGTGTGGTATAATAAGCTCCTGCATACCGTGTGGAATTGGCACGATATAAATGTTGGCCTGAAATCCTTTGGCTTACAGGAATAAGCTTCATCCTTGAATTTTCGTAGGAAATAAAAACCCTTTTTTCGTCAATATCTTGCCTATTCTTAATTTCATCCATTGTTTCATTAAAAACCTCAATAAAATCGGGGGTTAGAAAAATATCGTCTTCGAAAATCAGGCAATCTTTATAATTGTTTTTTACAACCTCTTCGTAGGCAAGTATATGCTTTAAAGTACATGATGTTACAGCATTTACCTTCTCTTTAATTTCATCCCTGAAGTATCGGTCAAGGTAGTACTGGTTAATATCAGGGATATCGCCATCGAGAATCAGTTCGAAGTCGATGCCCATTTGCCCGAATTGTTTTTTTATCGATTCAAGCCTGTTTTCGTAACCCTTTTTAACATGAAGCACAAAAACTTTTGACACGTTTAATTTCGACATGATCAGATACCGGTATAGTTAAAAGGGGTAATGTTTTTCAATTCTTCTTTAACACTTTGAGCAATATTGAGCGAATCGATAAAGGCAGCAATTTCGTTATGTCCCATTTTCTGGTTGGTACGGGTTAAATCGCGTAAGGCTTCGTATGGGTTAGGGTATCCTTCGCGCCGCAGAATAGTTTGAATAGCCTCGGCAACAACTATCCAGTTGTCTTCCAGGTCTTTTTCCAGTTTTTCATGGTTGAGCAATAATTTTTCCATGCCTTTTTGCATCGATTTCAGTGCAATAAACGTGTGAGCAAGGGGCATACCAATGTTCCTTAGCACAGTGGAGTCGGTGAGGTCGCGCTGAAGCCTCGATACAGGCAGTTTTGCCGAGAGATGATTATAAATGGCATTGGCAATGCCAAAATTTCCTTCGGCATTTTCAAAATCGATAGGGTTTACTTTATGTGGCATGGCCGAAGAACCTACTTCGCCTGCCTTAATTCTTTGTTTGAAATAATCCATTGAAATATAAGTCCACAAATCGCGGCAGAAATCAATAAGTATTGTGTTTATGCGCGCCAGGTTGTCGAAAGAAGCGGCGAGGTTGTCGTAATGTTCGATTTGTGTTGTGGTTTGTTGCCGGTCGAGCCCTAACACATGGTTTACAAAGGCATTGCCAAATTCAGCCCAGTCGATTTGCGGATAGGCAACGTGGTGGGCATTGAAATTACCTGTTGCCCCACCGAATTTTGCGGATACAGGCAATTGGCGCAATTGACCAATTTGTGTGGTTAGCCTTTCGGCAAATACTTTAAGCTCTTTGCCCAGGCGGGTAGGGGAGGCTGGCTGCCCGTGTGTGCGTGCCAGCATGGGTATGTCTTTCCATTCTTCGGCCAGCGAAATTATTTTGTCGAGCACTTTTCCGGCAAGGGGGAAATAAGCATCGTGCAGGGCTTCTTTATATGAGAGCGGCACTGCTGTGTTATTTATATCTTGCGATGTAAGCCCGAAGTGGATAAACTCTTTGTATTGCTGCATTCCCAACTGGTCGAACTTCTTTTTGATGAAATACTCAACAGCTTTTACATCGTGGTTGGTTTGTTTTTCGAATTCCTTTACCTCGTTGGCATCGGCCAGGGAGAAGTTGGTGTAAATGTTCCGCAGGGCATCGAAGTTGTTCTTGTCAAAACCCGAAAGTTGTGGCAGCTTAAACATGCACAGGGCAATGAAATACTCAATTTCTACCCGTACACGGTATTTTATTAAGCCAAATTCCGAAAAATAGCTGCTTAATTCTTCTGTTTTGTTCCTGTACCTGCCATCAATTGGCGATACTGCCGTTAGTTCTTCTAAGTTCATAGATTTTTTTTCAGGCTTCAAAGTTAAAAAAAAACCGTTCATTGAATTACATTTTACATCTTTGCGTAAATTCGTTCAGAAAAAATGTAAACCATGAGCAACCAGAATTATTTATGTAACAGGCTTCAATTTGTTTTTGCAATACTGTTTTTATTATCGGCAAAACTGTTTTCACAGACCGATTCTTCTGCCTCTGTGCTGGTGTTTGAAATAAAAGACGAAATTGCCAAACCGGCGCTGAGGGTTACACAAAAGGCGTTCGAAGAGGCAAGGGCCAAACAGGTAAACTATATTATCTTACACCTCAATACCTACGGTGGCAGGGTAGATATTGCCGATTCTATCCGTACCCGGATTTTAAACTCGGAGATACCGGTAATGGCTTTTGTCGATAACCAGGCTATATCGGCCGGGGCACTTATTTCCATAGCCTGCGACAGTATATATATGAGGCCGGGCGGCAGTATTGGGGCCTCAACAGTTGTAAGCCAGTCGGGCGAGCCTGTGCCCGATAAGTACCAGTCGTTTATGCGCTCTACCATGAGGGCAACTGCCGAAGCTCATGGCAAAGACACAATTATACAAGGAAACGACACTGTATATGTATGGCGCCGCGATCCGAAAATTGCCGAGTCGATGGTCGATCCGAAGCTGTATGTACCCGGCATTGTCGATACAGGTATGGTTCTTACACTAACAGCCGAAGAAGCTGTTAAGGTAAATTATTGCGAAGGCCTGGCAAAGGATATTCCGGAGGTACTCAAAAAAGCAGGGCTGGAAGGTTCCACTCTTTATTATTATAAGCCTTCTGGGCTCGAGCGTTTCATTGGTTTCCTCCTTAGCCCTGCGGTACAGGGAATACTAATTATGATTATTGTTGGCGGCATTTACTTCGAATTGCAGTCGCCTGGCGTTGGGTTCCCCCTGGCAATAGCCATTGCTGCTGCCATTGTTTACTTTGCCCCTTTATATGTCGAAGGCCTTGCCCAAAACTGGGAATTGCTTGCATTTATTGCCGGTGTTATTCTTCTGGCTATGGAAATATTTGTAATTCCCGGATTTGGCGTTGCCGGTATTGCTGGTATTATACTGGTTTTTACGGGGCTGACCATGAGCCTTATCGATAATGTAGTTTTCGAATTTGAAGGCGTTGCTGCTTTTGGACATATCGTGAAAGTTTTTTTCAGGGTGTTAATTTCTGTAGTGCTTGCATTTGGCCTCTCGCTTTATATCAGCAGCAAAGTTGGATCGTCGAAATGGTTTAGTGGCGTTGGCCTGGCAGCCGTTCAGGATAAGGAGCAGGGTTTTATTGGTGTCGATTTGCACCTGAAAGAAATGACCGGACAAACCGGAGTAGCTTATACAGTGCTGCGCCCATCGGGCCGTATTATGATTGGAAACGAACTTTTCGATGCCAAGTCGGAAATTGGCTTCATCGATAAAGGTGAAAAAGTTAAGGTTATCCGCAACGAGTCGGGGCAGTTATATGTTATTAAAGAAGCATAAATTATTAGTTTAGGGCATAATTACATGAGGGCGGGTAAAATTCTGAAAAGGGTATTGGTTGTTTTTTCTCTATTAATGGCCCTGGCTGCTGTTAAATCGTACAACTTGTACAAAAGGGCTTTTGCCCCTAATGTGCGTGTAGAAACAGCTACTAATAATATTTTTTTTTATATCCCTACAGGCTCTTCGTTCGATTCGGTTCTTGTTGATATTGAAAGGCAGGGTTTTATTAAAAATATTAAGAGCTTTAAGTGGGTTGCCCACCGTAAAAACTACGAAAACCATGTACGCCCTGGCAGGTACCTGATTAAAAACCGTATGAGCAACAATGAGCTGGTGAACCTTCTACGGTCGGGAAAACAGGAGCCGGTAGATCTTACCTTTAACAACTTACGCACCCTCGAGCAATTTGCCGGCCGGGTGTCGCAGCAACTTGAGTTCGATTCGCTAAACCTGCTTGTGTTGCTGCGCGATACAGCGGTGCACCAAAAATATGGCCTAAATAAATATACAATGGCTTGTATGTTTATACCTAACACATACGAGATATATTGGAACACAAGCGCCGAAAAGTTTCTCGACCGAATGAATGCCGAATATCGAAAATTCTGGAACCGCAGGCGAACAGTTCAGGCAAAACAAATTGGCAAAACCCCGGAAGAGGTTATAACCCTTGCTTCGATAGTAAATGAAGAAACCCGTATGGAAAATGAAAAAAAACGTGTGGCAGGGGTGTATATGAACAGGTTAAACAAAGGCATGCGCCTGCAGGCCGACCCTACAGTGGTTTTCGGCATTGGCGATTTTTCAATCCGCAGGGTGTTAAAAAAGCATTATCAGGCCGATTCCCCTTATAATACCTACAAGTTTACCGGCTTGCCACCCGGGCCAATTTGCCTGCCCGATATCAGTTCAATCGATGCAGTGCTTAATTATGAGCGGCACGATTATATTTACTTCTGTGCAAGGCCCGACTTTTCAGGGTATCATAATTTTGCTAAAACCCTGACGGAACATAACAAAAACGCAAGGGCATATCAGCTCCAGCTTAATAAAAGAAGAATTTATAATTAAATTTTATAGCTGCAGCAGAATGTTATATATTGTTGCCGATTCGTATTTTTGTAAGGCTTAATTAAAACTTACTCTTTAACATGGACAAAATTAAATTTGGTATTGATGGTTGGTGGGGCATTATTGCCAAAGACTTTACCCTGGCAAATGTGGCCAAAGTTGCATACGCCGTTGCCCGCTGGATGACCAATAAATTTCAGTCGTCGTCGGCCATTGTTGGCTACGATTGCCGTTTTGGGGGCGAAATGTTTATGGAGGCTATTGCAAAAATACTGGCTTCGAAAGGCATACAGGTATATATTCCCGAAAATTTTGTGTCAACCCCAATGGTTTCGCTGGGCATTGTAAAATTAAAGGCCGATTGTGGAATTATTGTTACAGCCAGCCACAGCCAAGCAATATACAATGGTATTAAGCTAAAAGGTGCCCATGGCGGCCCTATGCTCGAGAAAGATATTAAAGATATTGAAAACTTAATCTCCTCAGAATATGAGTTCGACCTGGAACTTTTAAACTGGAACTATCTGCTTGAACAGGGCAAAATTCAGTATGTAAACCTTGAATCAGTTTACCTTAAGCATATTAAAGACGGCTTCGACATTGAAAAGATACGTAACTCCGGGCTGAAGTTTGCTTTCGATGCCATGTATGGTGGCACCCAAAATGTTTTTAAAAAACTAATGCCGGAAATTAAACAGTTTCACTGCGAAGTAAACCCTTCGTTTAACCAGATTTCGCCTGAACCATTGCATAAAAACCTTCACGAACTGGCCGATTATGTATGGGAACAAAAAGATATTGACTGCTCCCTTGCTGTTGATGCCGATGGCGACCGCATGGCCCTTTACGACCGCGAGGGGAATTATATCGATTCGCACCATGTTTTTCTACTGGTAGTGCACTATCTGGCAAAATATCAGCAGCAAACCGGAAAGGTGGTTGCAGGGTATTCCTGTACAGGAAGGCTTGAAAAATTATGCGCCCATTACGGGTTGGAACTTGTACGCACCCGTATAGGGTTTAACCATATTTCCGATATTATGCTGCGCGAAGATATTCTGGCCGGGGGCGAGGAGAACGGAGGCATTACACTGGGCACTTATCTGCCCGAACGCGATGGGATATGGATGGGTATCCAGATTTGGAACTGGCTGGTTGAGAGCAATAAGCCGCTAAGGGAGCTTTTAAAAGAGGTGGAAGAAATTACCGGCCCATTTGCTGTTGACCGCTTAGACCTTCAGCTAAACAAAAATATCAGGAACAAAATTATCGAAAAGTGCAAAAAAGGTGAGTTTACACAATTTGGAAGCAATTTGGTTACTAAAGTGGAAGAACTCGACGGGGTTAAGTTTTTTTTCGGTTCAGACGAATGGGTTTTGGTACGTGCATCTTCAATGCTGCCGGTTATTAGGCTTTATGGCGAATCGGGCGATGCAGCACGTTCGCGCGAGCTTGTTCTTTCGGTTCAAAATGTATTACAACAGGTTAATTAGCTTATGTTTAAAAAATATTTCACAGTATTATTTGCCTTTTACGGATTTTTTGGCTTGTTTGCCCAGCAAGGGTTTTCCCCATCAATTTCATTTGGCGTTCGTGGGGGCATTTCTCACTCCAATGTTTACTTCGATCCGGTTTTTCGTACCCGTGCTGTTGATGTTCCGGGTGGCGGGGTGTTCTTCAAATATATATCGGAACCAAACCTGGGCGTTCAGCTTGAGATGAACTATATTTCGCATGGCTGGAAAGAAGAAAACGACTCGCTGGGGCCTTATTCGCGCAAAATGAACTATCTTGAATTTCCTTTTCTTACCCATATCGAAATTGGAAAGAAAACCGTAAAGGTAATTTTAGATTTGGGTCCGTATGTTGCAATAGAACGAGGCTTAACTGAAGAGTATAACCCTTTGCTACGCCATAACAATACAGGAGATACAATTATTCTGGGCGAGAAAAACTATTATGGCATTAAGCCTGAACGGGCTTACGATTATGGGTTTCTTGGGGGGGTAGGCATAGGTGCCGAAACAAAAATGGGTTTTTTTTCACTCGATTTCAGGTACAAACAAGGACTTGTAAATATATTCGAAAAATTCCCGAAAGGCAATTTCAGGTATAGTTACAGCCAGAGTTATTTTATTGGCGTTTCGTACAGCTATAAAATTGTTTTTAAGCCGCGCTTGTTGAAGAATGTTGATATTGCCCCGGAAATAAAGGCTACACAAAATTAACTTCAGGTTCCAGCATAATTTTAAATTGCTCATATACTTTTTGCCTTATAAAATATGAAAAATCGGCTATTTCTTTTCCGCTGGCTTTTCCATAATTAACAATTACTAAAGGCTGTTTAATATAGGTGCCAGCATTATTGTGCTTTATTCCCTTTAGCCCGGCTTTTTCAATAAGCCATGCTGCAGGTATTTTATACTCTCCTTCAGTTAGTTTGTAAACGGGCATCTCGGGGTAGTTCTCCAACAAAGCTGCATATTTTTCGTTGCCGACAACAGGGTTCTTAAAAAAACTGCCGGCACTGCCCAATTCTGCCGGGGGCAGTTTGTTCCTTCGAATATTTATTACTGCCCGACGGACACTTCTTACCGAACGGTCGGCAAATTTTTCCAGTTCCTGCTCAATGGTGCCGTAATGGCTAACTGCTTCGTATTGTTTTTTCAGGCAAAAAGTTACATGGGTAATAAAGCAGTTTCTGAACCCGGGTGTTTTAAAAATCGAATCGCGGTAACCAAACTGGCATTCACTGTTTTTAAGCACCAAAGTTTCGTTTGTTGCCAGGTTATGGCATTGAACTTCAACAATAGTATCTTTTGCTTCCATGCCATAGGCCCCTATGTTTTGAACCGGTGCAGAGCCAACGCATCCGGGTATATCCGATAAATTCTCGACTCCTCCGAGCCCCAGCTTTACACAATATGCAACAAAATCGTCCCAGATAATGCCACTGCCTGCTTTAAGCCAGGTTTCGCTTTCGCTTTCAAAAACTTTTTCTATTCCTTTAATTTGCGAATGAACAATAATACCTTCGTAATTATGGGTGAAAAGAAGGTTGCTGCCGCCCCCCATAAACAACCGTGGGAATATTGTGCTATAGGGTGGGTTGCATAGGGTTTCCAAATCTGGCAGGTTTTCAATTATGGCAAGAACTTTGGCTGTAGCATCAATTTTAAAGGTGTTATATGCCAGAAGCGAAACATTTTGCTTTATTATCATGGGGTGTTCTTTTCTACAAGACAAAGCTATAAATGATTCCCATGAAAGCAAAAACTGATTTTTAGCCTTTACTCGGGTGACCTGGTTTTTCCTGCAAAGCAATAGTATTTTACCAATGTTAATTACTGATGTAACCGATGTTATTATTTTCCGGCAAAATATCGGTGGCAACTTAACAATAAAAACATAGATTTGCCGGTATATTTCAAACTGTTTATTTTGATACGTATAGTTCTGGCTGTTACCAACGATGTTGTTACCGATAACCGTATTCATAAAATTGCAGGTACTTTGCAAACAAATGGTTACGATGTTACTGTTGCCGGTTTTTTGCTGAAAAACAGTACCCCCCTTGCCGAAAGGCTTTACAAGGTTAAAAGGTTCAGGCTTTGTTTTAGAAAAACGGCATTATTTTATGCCAATTATAATATTAAGCTATTCTTTTTCCTGTTGCGCAAAAGGTTCGACATTATAGTTGCCAACGATATCGATACGCTTGCTGCTTGTTGGCTGGCTGGCATTATTACTAAAAAAGTACTGGTTTTCGACAGCCACGAACTGTTTACTGGGTTACCGGAGCTTGAAAACAGGCCTTTTATTCGTAAAGTCTGGCTGATGATAGAGAGGCTGATAGTGCCAAAAATCAGGTTTGGTTACACTGTTTCTTCCCCCATTGTTGAATATTACAGAAAAAACTATAATAAAAACCTTGAACTTATCAGGAATGTGGGGGTGTACAGGCAAGGTCCTGTTTTTAAAGGGTTTGTTAATAATGGCGAAAATATTGTTGTTTACCAGGGCTCGGTTAATGTGGGCCGGGGTATCGAACTAATGCTTAATGCGCTTAAATATCTCGAAAATATAAGGTTTTGGGTTATTGGGCATGGAACTGTTGTTGATAGCCTGAAAAAACTGGCCTGTGAATTATCGGTTAGCGAAAAAGTTGTTTTTCTGGGAAGGATAGAGCTGGACAAACTATGGGGCTATACCGAAAATGCCCATATAGGCATTTCGCTGGAAGAAGATTTGGGGCTGAATTACAGATATGCTTTGCCCAATAAATTGTTCGATTATGTTCAGTCGCGCATACCGGTTATTGTGTCGGACTTGCCCGAAATGAAGGCGCTGGTTGAGAACTATGGAGTAGGCCTTGTTTTAAAGCAACGAACCCCCGAAGAGCTTGCAAATTGCATTAAATTACTGGTTGCCGACAGGGAGTTTCATTCAGCACTTTCGCAAAACCTCGATAATGCTGCAAAGGAACTTTGCTGGCAAAACGAAGAGCAAAAGCTGCTTTCGATATATCAAAAGGCTTGTGGGCAACTGTAAGCCTAAAGTAATAGGCATTAGCCAGCAAAAAACCAATTTAGAGGCTCAGTTTATTTGTTTTTCAAGCCTTTTCTTCGTCGTTAAGTTTTTTGTTAAAATCGCTTATTAACTCCTTAAAAACTTCCTTTACTGTCGTAATTTTTGTAGCCCTGTATGCATTGCTTCCTGCAAAAGCATAACCCGAAGAGAAATTGCCTTTATATGCATTGTATAAAGCAATAATAATGCAATAGGGGCTTTTGCCTATTTCGCAAGATTTAATGCAGTTGAATGGGCAGCTTTTGGGCATTTTCTCGCCTAGTTTTACCCTTTTTAGAAAATTATTCCCAACAGCCCGGCCTGGCATACCTACAGGGCTTTGTATAATTTCTATTTCCTCTTCTGAAGCATTGATATATTCGTTTTTAAACAGTTCTGAAGCATCGCACTCTACGGTAGTAACAAACCTGCTGCCTAGTTGTACGCCTTTTGCCCCTTTTTGCATAATATTGTAAATGTCGGCACCTGAATATATTCCACCGGCAGCAATTACAGGTATTTCCTGGTTATATTGTGCCTCAAATTCTCTAACCTCGTTAACTACTTCTGGTACAATCTTTTCAAGCGAATAATCATCCAAATCAATTTGTTCCTTTTTAAAGCCCAGGTGCCCACCTGCTTTTGGCCCTTCAACCACAAAAGCATCGGGCAGATAATTAAATTTCTGCTTCCATTTGGCACATATAAGCCTTGCCGCCTTGCCCGACGATACTATGGGCACCAGCTTTGTTATACTGTCGGGTTTCAGAAATTTAGGCAAATCGAGCGGAAGGCCTGCGCCGGAAAAGATAAAATCGGCTTTCTCTTCGATTGATGTACGCACCATATCTTCAAAATTTGTTAATGCGGTCATTATATTTACACCAATCTTTCCAATTGTTTTTTCTTTTGCTTTTCGTATTTCCTCGCGTAAGCCAAGTATGCACGACTGAAAATAGTCTTTCGATAAATCCTGGTATAGCAAGCCGATTCCTGCACACGATATCACTCCTACACCTCCTTCGTTAGCAACAGCAGTTGCCAGTCCTGATAGCGAAATGCCTACACCCATACCCCCCTGGATAATTGGAATTTGTATCGTTACAGACCCAATTTTTAATTCTCTCATCTATTATTTATTAGTGTTTTTTAAGTGCCCAAAGGTAAACTAAATTCGTTTACCGGCTTAAATTATTTATTAAGCAAACGACATTAATCGATATATAAATAATTGTGCACAAGTAAAAGAAACTACATTGCGACACTTAAATGTCATAAAAGTATAACTATTGGTCGTTACGATATTTATTTGTGCCTTTAAGTAAAGAAATGTTTGACAGAACAATAGAAGATACCATAAAAGAAAAGATTTACGGGGAAAAGCCATTGTTGCCGATGGTTACAATAGCTAATTTATTCTGTAAGTAACAAAACACCGGCTTCTTTCGTTAAAAAAAATTATATTTAACACAAATTTAATCTTATCTTAATATTTCATGTTGCGAAGGGCTATTGGTGTTTTGATGGGTGTGTTTCTGCTTGCAGGCGTAGTTTTTTCCCAGGTTGTTATAAATGAAGTTCAAACCTCAAATGTCAGCACTCTTGCTGATGAGTTTAATGAATACCCCGACTGGTTAGAGTTGTTGAATGTGTCGTCTAATGCCGTTAACCTTGACGGATGGTATCTTTCCGATAAGCGCGATTCGCTCGACAGGTGGCGCTTTCCTGCAATTACCCTGCTGCCTTCGCAATATTTGCTGGTTAGTGCCTCAGGCAGGGACATAAAACAGCAGCCCTCATACTGGCACACAATAATCGATTCGGGCGACGAATGGAAATTTCTGGTACCAGGCGATACCGTGTCCTCGTTATGGATGTCCACCCAATATTCCGATATTAACTGGAATGTTGGCTCCAGCGGGTTTGGCTATGCCGATGGAGATGATCGTACCGAAGTTCCCTTTGGAACAACAAGTATATTTACCAGGAAAACTTTTACAGTTTCCTCTCTTGACAATATCACATCGATATTATTGCATGTCGATTACGATGATGGTTTTGTTGCATACCTGAACGGTGTTGAAGTAGCCAGGGCAAACCTTGGCGATGCCGGCACACCGGTAGCATATCACCAGTTTGCCTCGCCCGATCGCGAAGCGCTATTATACCAGGGCCAGCAGCCTTCAGTTTTTGATATTACTGCATTTAAAAACGCTATGGTTCCTGGTGAAAACCTTTTAGCTGTTCAGGTTCATAATGTAAGTACCACATCGAGCGATTTGTCGCTTATTACCTTTCTTACCCTGCGAAAATCGTCGGTAAACGATGCTTCGGAAAAGCCAAGTAGTTACCTGAACCTGGGCAATGCCCTGCCGCATACAAATTTTAAGCTTAAGTCGGAAGGGGGCGAAACAATTATACTTTCTAACCCTTTGAAACAGGTTGCCGATAGCGTAAATATACCGCCAATTCAACCAGGAATGTCGTATGGAAGGCCTACGTCGGATATTAACAGCCTGGCATATTTTTATCGCCCAACTCCAGGTACTGTTAACGAAACCAATGGCTACAATGCCCTTTCAAACGATATAGTAAATTATAGCGTGCCGGGTGGTTTCCGGGCCGCTGGTTTTCAGGTAAAATTAAGCAATGCCGCTGGCTACCCGGTGTACTATACTACCGATGGGTCTGAACCATCAGAGGTTTCAACGCTTTATACTTTGCCTATAAATGTTTCGTCGAACATTGTTGTCCGCAGTCGTGTAATAAGGTCTGGGTACCTTCCGGGCAGGGTTTACTCATCGACTTATTATACTTCGCGCAAACACGATATGCCTGTTGTATGTCTTTCTACCGAACCGGCCAATCTTTGGGACTATTACACCGGCATGTATGTAATGGGGCCTAATGCCCAAACAGGAAACCCTTATTTTGGGGCGAACTTCTGGATGGACTGGGAAAAACCTTTTAGTGTTGAAATATACTCATCTGCCAGCGAACAAATGATAAACCAGCTGGCAGGTGCCAAAATTTTCGGGGCATGGTCGCGTGCCAGGGAGCAAAAGTCGTTTTCACTCTTTGCACGAAAAGATTACGGGGTTTCGGGGTTTAATTGGCCTATATTCGATAAAAGGGAACTTGCCAGCTATAAATCGGTTGTGCTGCGCAATGCCGGAAACGATTGGGACCTGGCCTTTATACGCGATGGTGTAATGACCGACATCACAGCCCACCTGGGCATTGAGCACCAGGCCTTTCAGCCTGTTGTTGCATACCTCAACAGCGAATATTGGGGTATATATAATTTGCGAGAAAAAGTAAATGAAGATTTCTTATCGAACTACAGCCATGGCAACCCCGACGACATTATTATTCTTGAAAACGATGCTGTTGTTGTTGAAGGCTCTAATGCAGAGTATCTTGCGTTACGCAATTATCTGAACAGCAACAGCTCGCTGGCCACCGATGAAAAATATGCTTTTGTAAGCAACAGGGTAGATATTGACAATTTTATTAAGTACCAACTCGTACAAATATATTTCGACAATACCGACTGGCCGGGGAACAATATTAAATATTGGAAAACTACAGCCCCAAATAGCAAATGGCGATGGATTTTATACGATACCGATTTCGGTCTGGGTTTATACAATAGCAATTCGTTTACCCATAATACTTTACAATTTGCCCTTGAACCCTCTAATACGAGCTGGCCCAACCCGGCATGGTCAACTTTGGTATTCAGGCGATTGATTACCAATACAGGCTTTAGGAATAATTTTATTAACCAGATGGCCGATAACATCAACACCACTTTCGAGCCCGAAAATGTTGCCCGTGTTGTAGATTCGATATACAAGCTTTATATTAAAGAAATGCCCTACCATAAACAGCGCTGGGGACAAAACTACACATCGTGGGTCAACGAGGTACAACGTATTAAAACCTGGGCATACAACAGGCCGGACAATATGCTCGGTTTTGTTCAGAGCAAGTTTAACCTTGCTGCCCAAAGAAATATCACCCTTGAAGTTTCTGAGGCCAATAGCGGAAAAATTAGGCTAAATTCAATTACCCCTGCAGCATATCCTTTTAATGGCACTTATTTTCAGGGTGTACCTATAGAAATGGAAGCTTTACCGGCTCCAGGGTATAAATTTGTTCGATGGGAGGGGCAATTGCCATCAACAGAAAATATTATAAACTATAACCCGGTAAACACTGCAAAATTTAAAGCTGTATTCGAAAAGGCTTCGGGTAATGAAGTACAATTGATAGTCAATGAAATAAATTTTAATTCTTCCCCCGAATATCCTACCGGCGATTGGGTTGAAATATTCAATGCAGGGCCCGTTACTGTAAATTTAGATGGCTTTTTACTGTCGGATGCAAACCCCGATTCGGGCTTTGTTTTCCCATCGGGCACAATCTTATATCCGGGTAAATACCTTGTGGTTGCAAAAAACCCCGAAAAATTCTTAAAGGTAAATCCACTTATTGCCAATTGTATTGGTGGTTTCGATTTTGGCATAGGCAGCAGTGGCGATAAAATTAGGCTCTATGATTCAGATAACAAGGTGCTCGATGCAATCGATTTTTTAACATCGTACCCCTGGCCTGACGGTGCCAAAATCGGAACCGGCAATACGCTTGAGCTTAAATTGCCTTCGCTCGATAATACCAAGCCTGAAAACTGGGTTGCCGTAAAACCCGGAGGAACACCGGGTATGATTAATTCGGGGGCTGGTTTGGTAAACAATCCCGAACTCACACTGGATAGCAAAGCCTCTCCTATTGCTTTCCCCAACAGGTTTAATGATTATACTACAATAACATTCAGCTTATCAGCGTTTGAGAAAGTTAAAATAGATATAATTGATATGCAGGGCAGAGTGGTGGCAAATCTGTTAAACGGCTGTCTTCCCGCGGGCGAGCATAGCACCGATTGGTTGCCCGATAACAAAATTAGCTGCGGCATGTATATTGTAAGGTTTGTTTCCGATACAATTTCAGAAAATATTAATGTTGTATTTTTAAAATAAAAAAAATGAAGAATTATTTGTTATTGTTCACAGCAATTGTATTGTTTGTTTCTTGCAGTAAAGAAGCCGGAGAAGGCGGAACATCTACAATTAAAGGGGTTGTTATGGTGAAAGAATATAATGGCGACTATACAATTCTCCGCGATATATATCCTGCCCAGGATATCGATGTTTATATTATTTATGGTAACGATGAAGTGCATGGCGACCGTTTTCAAACCGGATACGATGGTAAATACGAATTTAATTACCTTCGCAACGGAAAATATACTGTTTATGCCTTGTCTGACAGTGCCGGAAATATACTTACTAACGAAAAAGTGCCCGTATTTAAGGAAGTAGAGGTTACAGGTAAAAACCAGGTTATTGAGGTTGATACCATTTATATTTTAGATTGATATGTTAAGGAAATTTGTTTTTTTACTTGTTGTAACACTGTTGCATACTGTAAGGGGCCATTCGCAGGAGCAAGACTTTCAGACATGGGCTGGTGCCGAGTTAGGTGGAGAATTGTTTAATAAAATTAACATTGAAATTGCCCCTGAGGTACGCCTTGCAAATAATAGCTCCTTTGCCCGGTCGGTGCTTACCGATGTTGATCTGTCGTACAAATTAAACGATTTTATACGCTTTGGCGGTCGGTACCGTTTTGCCATGAAGAACTCACTTGATGGGCCTTCGTACCTGGTCAACCGTTTTGGCGTTTACAGCCGCTTCGACTTGCGCTTTGACGACTTACGCATCAATTACAGGGTAATTTACCAGCAGGAATATGAAGGTGTCGGCCGCCGCGAAGGGGGGGGCATCGCCTTTTTAGAACACCGGCACCGTATAGCACTTTCGTATTTTAAAAAGAAATGGAATTTGAGGCCATCTGCTTCTTATGAACTCTTCCTGCAAGCTAAACCTGGTTTTTTAACCGATGAGTTTACCTCCAGGCTATCAATGGGGCTGAAATATAAAATCAATAAGAAGCTCGATTTGTCGCTTGGGTACAAACTTCAGAACGAGTATTTCGAAAACAACCCCTTAACAAGCCATATTCTTACTGTTGGCTTTTCTTACGGATTATAATATTATTATCATAAATAATAAAACCGACAGTATGAGTGCTGTCGGTTTTTTGTTTAAGCCCATTAAAAGGTTTTCGCAAGGAGAAACTGATCTGGAAAACATTTTTATTCGTCAAGGCTGTTATCGGCATCATTACGCATGTTTGCCTCGAACCTTTTTATCTTTTTCAGGTATTCCTTTTCTTTGTTTTTTAAATCTTTAACCAGTTCTTTAAGTTCTGCTTCTTTTTTCAACAACAGCTCTTCACGTTTTCGGTATTCATCTTCCTTACGCTGAAATTCCTCTTGTGTAGTTTGCAATTCTTCGATGTTCTGTCGCATTTCTTCTTCCTGCGAACGAAGTTCTTCAGTTTGTTGTTCGTTCTGTTCAATCATGTGTTTAAGGTTATCATTGGCAAGTTTTGCCGATATAATCGATGCAAGGTTTTCGCATAGTTTTTTAAGGAAGTTAATTTTGTACGTTTCAACCTCTTTTAGCGATGCCAGTTCAAGAACTCCAACTTTAAGAACATCGAAACTTATGGGTATGTCTATGAGATATTTGGGCGACACGGAGCCAAACCCCGACTCAAGGGTCAGGTAACCTTCCGGCAAATCGCTAATCACTTTTAGTGCATTGTCGGAAAAACAAGCACCAACATACCCTTCGTTTTCAAGAAAATATTTTTTGTCCAGTATTTTCTGGTTGCAAGCATAACTGCCGGCAATTTCCAGTCTGGGTTCTTCAAGGTTTTGGTTATGGATAAACAATATTCCCTGTTGTACGCCCACAAAACTAATAAGTTCGTGCAAAATGCTGTTGGCCAGTGCATGAAGGTCTTCCCTGTTCGAACTTATAATTTCAGAAAACAAAGCCAGTCCTTTGTTCAGGTACCTCGATTCCTGTTCCTGTATGTCGCGCAACCTTATTTCTTCTTTTTGTTTTTCAAGTTCACTAACCTTCTCTAAAATTTGTTTCTGGCCTTCGGCAACTTTCGATTCGAGATATTCTTTTGTTTGGTTTGCCTGTTTCTCCCTTTCCTTTATATACAAAAAAATGGCATAAACAATAAGGCCCAGAACAATAAGTATAAACCACCAGGTTCTCCAGAATGGAGGTGTTATTTTTATGTCAATAGATATGCCTTCTTCGTTCCATACCCCATCGTTGTTTGCTGCTTTTACCCTAAAAGTGTAATCGCCGGCATTGAGGTTTGTATAAGTAGCACTGCGGGTATTTCCAACATAGTTCCATTCGGTTTCAAAGCCATCCATTATAAAGGCATACTGGTTTTCTTCGGGGTGGGTAAGGTTCAGGGCTACAAAGTCGAGAGTGAAAATGGCTTCCTTGTAAGAGAGTTTTATGCTTTTGGTTTCGCTAATATGTTTCTTTAATACCGATTTTTTTCCTATGGGAACAGGTTTGTTGAAAATTTTAAAATCGGTAAAAATTATATTGGGCGGATAAGGGTTGTCTTTAACACTGTCGGGGTGGAAAATATTAAACCCGTTGGTACCTCCGAAGAGCAACTCCCCTGTGCTAAGCATGTACGAACCGTTTCGGTTATATTGTAAGCCCTGGAGCCCATCGGAAACATGAAAAGTGCGTATTTCCTTTTTTTTGTGGTTGTACCGCACAATACCCTTGTTTGTGCCCAGCCACAGATTGCCATTGTTATCGCCGCTAATGCTGTTAATCAAATCGTCGGGAAGGCCATCACTTGTTGTAATAGCAGTAAACGTACCTTTGTCCCTGTCCATAAGGTTTAACCCTCCGGCAGTTCCTATCCACAAATTTTTATCATTATCTTCGAAAACCGTGTAGCACGAACTTGAGCTAATTGACGTGGTATCGGCAGGGTTGTGCTGAAAGGTTTTAAAAATTCTGTTTCCGTTTTTATCGGTTTTAAGTAAGCCCAGAAAGTCGTCGGAACAAAGCCAGATATTGCCTCTGGAGTCTTTTTTTACAAAAAAAACATTTCCCGAAAAAAGGCTGTCGGGGTTATTGGGGTATGGTTTGTGCAGTTCCCAGGTTTGGTTGTGCAAATCGTAAATGCAGTACCCGGCCAGAAACGAGGGGATGTGCATTTTCCCGTAACCATCGTTTAAAAGACCAAAGCAATGATCCGACAATACAGGGCTGTTGGCAATATTAAATTTAGTGAAACGTTTATCTTCATAATTAAAAATATTTATCCCGCCGTTCCAGGTGCCAATCCATATATTTCCTTCATCGTCTTTTTCAAGTCCAAGTATAGCGTTCGAGCCAATACTCCCGGGGTCATCGGGGTTGTGTTTATATACAGAAAAATGGTTTTTCTCACGGTCGAAATAGTTTAACCCTCCGCCATCGGTAGCTATCCATATATTTCCAAGGTGGTCTTCAATGAAACTTTTAACATTGTTCAGCGATATGCTGTTTTTGCCTAATTGAAATTTATAATGTTTAAATTTCAGAAAGTGCGGATCGTATATACTCAACCCACTCTCCCAGGTACCCATCCAAATTCGGTCGCTTTTGTCGAAATACATCGACCATACCGAGTTAAATGCAATAGTGGAAGCATCGGCAGGGTCGTTCAGAAAGCGGTGGAGCAGGTTGCCGTATAAATCGGTAACATATACCCCCATATTTTCCACGCTGAACCACACCTGGTTGTTCCTTATCCAAAGCTGGTGAACTGTAGTGTTTAAAATTTCGTGGTAGTCGAATCCCGTAAAGTTCTTATAGGTTTCGAGACTGGTTAAGCCCTTTTCCAATTTCGATTTTATTATTCCTGCCTTATCGGTGGGTATCCAAAAATAGCCTTCGCTGTCTTGTGTTATTCCATAAAAAAGCCAGTTTGCCTCTGAAACAGGGTATTTGTTCCCGTCGAAAACCATTTCCAGTTTATTGGCATTTGGGCTGAGTTTATGTATTTCGCGGGGCAATACAAACCAGATATTATTTCTTGAGTCCTCATAAATAAAGCTTAACAAACCGTTAATAGTTTGTGTTGGGGGCAAGCCATCGGGTTTATAACGGGTAAAATTGTCTTTCTCAGGGTTGTAAAGGCAAAGTTGGTCGCAACCAACCCAAACGCGTCCTTTTGAATCGGTATAAACCGTTGAAACGGAATGCGACGATATACTGTTGGTGTCTTTTTCGTTGTACCGGTACTGTACGAAATTGTCGTTGGCCCTGTCGTACCTCGATAACCCGGCAGAAGTTGCAAACCATAGGTTGCCGTTGTGGTCTTCATTTATTCTTACAACCCTGTTGTCGGTTATTGTGGTATTGTCTTTGGTGTTGTTTTTATAGGTTGTAATACTGGTTCCATCGTATTTGTTGAGGCCATTGAACGTGCCGAACCACATAAACCCTTTGCTGTCCTGTAAAATTGCTGTTACAGTATTGTGAGACAAGTTTTGCTTAAGCTGGTTCACTTTTATTTCGTTAACGATTACCTGTTGCGACAGCACAACGAAACAATTACATAGCACCAGGCTTGCGATGATTATCGGCTTTTTCATTGGTAAAGGTTTTTAAAAGCTTTCTAATTATGAAGAATACGTTGCTTCAAACATTTATGTTGTTTACTAATATATAATTATTCCTTCTTACTTCAAAATAAAGGTTTACAGATAATCTTTACTAAAAGGGTTTTTGCCTGCAAAGCAAAACCACATGTTTTTAAAACTCTGGTGCGTGGTTTTTTTTGTTGCCGTTTAACAGTTGATTAAAATATTCGGGGTCGGTAACATTTTCGGTATTGAACAGAAGTATGTTGCTTTTAGTTTTAATTTCCAGGAACTGCTTAAGCGGAGCAAGCATATCGTTGTTTAGTATTGCCAAAAGACCGGCAAGGCCGGCCGAACCCGATTCCCCTGCAGCAATATAGGGGTCGCCGGGCAGGGGGGCGTTTAAATATTTTATGGCATCAATGGCATATTGGTCGTCAATAATTACAAATGCATCAACACCTTGCCGCAGAATGTCGAAGGCCAATATTGAAGGCGTTCCGCAATTAAGCCCTGCCATTATGGTTTTTTGCGACTTTCTGGTACCGGCAAGGGCGTTTTGTTTCACCGATTCGTATATGGCATCGCTTTCGTATGGTTCAACGCATACAATTTTAACTGTCTGGTTGTTCAGTTTTTTTCTGATAAAATGCACTACCGATGAAGGCCAGCTCCCAACCCCGGCCTGAACAAACACAATATCGATCCGGGGTATCGACAGGTTTCGGGTTTGCTGGCTTATTTCGTGCATTTGTGTGTAATAGCCTGCTGTAATAATAGCTGGGATTTCGAGGTATCCGGCCCACGAAGTGTCCTGCACCAGGGCATAGCCTGTAAGCCTGGCATATTCTTTTGCCTCAGCTACGGCATCGTCGTAACGGCCCTGGCTTACAATTACCTGTGCACCTTCGTCGGCAATATATTTTATCCGGCTATGGGCAGTGTGGCAGGGAACGAAAATTACACAACTTAGCCCGTTTTGTTTTGCCGACCAGGCCAGTGCCCGGCCATGGTTGCCATCGGTAGCAGTGCATATTCCTTTTACAGCAGGGTTCGATTTTAGCAATTCGTGCGTTGCAAACGATGCCCCTAAAATTTTTAGCGCGCTGGTGCCAAAACGCCGGCCTTCGTCTTTTACCAAGATATTGCCTACCCCAAGCAACCCTGAAAGGTGGTTTAGCTGTGTTAAGGGTGTTGGGTAATATTCGGGCAGGCCTTTATGGAAAAGGTAGGGGTTCTCGAAGCTGTTGAATATTGGTTCAATTTCCGGTTCGATATTTGGTGCATATTCGCCCCTGTTGTTTATCAGATATCCGGCTGCGCCCATTTTAGCATAATTTTAGGTAAACTAAATTTACGCTGTTTTTTTTACAATCCCAAAAGTGCCTGGCCAGCATCGAGGCCCCCTGTAAATAGTTTGTATGGCGATTCTACTAATTCTTTAACGGTGAACAGGAAACCTACCGACTCTTTGCCGTCGATTAGCCTGTGATCGTAAGAAAGTGCAAGGTACATCATAGGGCGCACCTCTACTTTCCCATTTATGGCCACAGGCCGCTCTAAAATATTGTGCATGCCCAGTATGCCCGACTGGGGTGGGTTAACCAGGGGGGTCGATAGCAATGATCCAAAAACTCCACCGTTGGTTATTGTAAAAGTACCCCCCGATAATTCTTCGGGCGAAATGCGGAACGATTTGGCCTTTTGGGCCAAAGCAGCTATTTCTGTTTCAATTTGGGGCATGGTAAGCATTTCGGCATTTCTTAGCACTGGCACCATTAGCCCTTTGTTGGTTTGTACTGCAATGCCAATATCGCAAAATTGCGGTGTAATAATTTCATCGCCATCGATATACGAATTTATTTTCGGGTATTTATGGAGGGCTATGGTTGCTGCTTTAACAAAAAACGACATGAAGCCTAGTTTTATGCCGTACTTTTCGACGAAGGGACTTTGCCATTTACTGCGCATTTCAATAATTGCCGACATATCGGCTTCGTTAAAGGTAGTGAGCATGGCTGTCTGGTTTTTTGCTGCAACCAGCCTTTCACTTATTTTCTTTCTGAGGGAACTTAGTTTTTCATGAGTTTCTTTGCGCTGGCCGGGTGCCTTTATGTTTGCCGGTGGTATTCTGCTGTCCAGCACCATTTTAACTTCAGTTGAAGTTATTTTTTTTAAGCCGTCAATTATATCGCCAATATCAAGCTTGTTTTCAGCCATTAGCTTGTGGGCAAGTGGTGTGGCTTTGGCTTCTTTTTTTTGAATTTCTTCGGATTTAACCAGGCTTTTTATTACCGGTTCATCTGTAACAGGCGGGGTTTCTTTTACTGCTGTGGGCGGAGCCGTTGCAGAAGTTGGATTGTTGTTCTCAATAATATTTGTATCAATTGTTGCGGCAACTGTTCCAACCTTAACTGTTGTTCCTGCCGGAACAATTATTTTTAGTTTACCGGGCTTATCGGCAATAAGCGGAAGGGTGGCTTTGTCCGATTCAACTTCGGCAAGTTCCTGGTCTTTTTCTACCAGACAGCCATCGTCAACAAGCCAACGGGCAAGTTCGACTTCATTTATCGATTCTCCCGGGGCCGGTATTTTAAGCTCATAAATCATATTCGAAGCGTTTTCATGTGGGTGAGGTTGTGGAGAATGAAGGAAATGAAAGAAATGAAAAAATTAGAACAATAATCAAATAATCAAATCGGTTCATTCCCAAATTATCTTTGTGTTTTTTCAAGTTCTATGCTTTCCCCGTTCTGTATGTTCATCTAAAAAAATCAAAAAACCAAAAATAACTTTTCACTGTTTACCATTTACCGTTAATGGTTTACAAGAAACTTTAAACTTTGAACTTTAAACTTTGAACTTTAAACTTTGAACTTTAAACTTTGAACTTTAAACTTTGAACTTTAAACTTTGAACTTTAAACTCACCATCTTAAACAATTCGTTTTATCTTTTGTTCGAGCATCATTAAATCGGCAAGAACAATGGCTGTGGCAGCCTCAACAACAACGGGGGCACGCAGGGCCACACACAAGTCGTGCCGGCCCTCAACTTTCAGGGTTTCGATTTTGCCGGTGGCAACATTAAAGGTTTGTTGTTCTTTGCTTATGCTTGAAGTGGGCTTTATGGCAATGCGAAAAACCAGTTCGTTGCCATTGGTTATTCCGCCGTTAATTCCTCCGGCGTGGTTGGTTTTGGTTTTTCCGTCTTTCGAGAGTATTACATCGTTATGTTGGCTGCCTTTCATTTTTGCAGCAAGAAAACCTGAGCCAAACTCAATTCCTTTAACAGCAGGTATAGAAAACATCATGTGGGCAAGCACCGATTCAACCGAATCGAAAAAAGGTTCGCCGAGCCCTATTGGAAGGTTTTTAGCCCTGCACTCGATAATGCCGCCAATAGAGTCTTGCTCTTCAACGGCTTTGTTTATGGCTGCTTCAATATCGGCATTACCACCGGCTTCGATTAATTTCGCATTGATTTCGACAGGGAAAATAAGTTTTTTTGCTATTACCCCGGCAGCTACCAAACCTGTTGTAAGCCTGGCCGAGAAATGACCGCCCCCTCTGTAGTCTTCAAAACCGCCAAATTTTTTTGAAGCAACAAAGTCGGCATGGCCTGGGCGTGGCATGTCCCTGAGTTTGTCGTAATCTTTCGAGCGCGTATTGGTATTTTCAAACTGTATCATTAAAGGCGCACCGGTTGTTAAATCGTTAAAGACTCCATTTATTAATTTTGGCAAATCGGCCTCTTTACGAGGGGTTGTGCCTTTTGCACCGGCACGGCGCCGCCCAAGGTCGGTTTCAAAGTCGTTAAATATAAGTGGCAGGCCGGCAGGCAGCCCATCGATTAATACGCCTACGCCCGAACCGTGCGATTCCCCAAATATGCTTATCCGAAAAATTCTTCCAAAGGTGTTCATGTGCTGGTAATTATAAATAAATGGTTTATGCGTTAAGAATGAGAGTTGCTGGCGAAATGCCTTCCCTATAAGCTAATTTTTTTTGGTTTACAATTGTGGGCAATTCAGTTGAAAGTGGCATTTACTTGTTTAGTCCCAATCATAATACGTGTAAAGTTAATAAAAATCAGAAATATTCTTAAAACGGCACCCTGTTGGTTGTTTTACAGCACATTTTCAATCTGTTGCATTAAATTTTTCAGTTCAGAATATTTTATCTGGCCGGGGGCTGTGGCAGCACCATCGTCTTGAGCCGCGAAGGTAAAACCTGCACCCATAAGCGGGGCAACTATCCTGCTGGCTTTTCCTTGTTTGCCCATTCCCAGCGCCACAACAGGCCTCGAAATACTGTACAGGGCCATCAGTCTTGCATTATCTTCGGGTTTGTTTGCCATGGTGGCAATTTTTGCAATTTCTGCACCGCGGGCATAGCATTTGTCTGCAATGGCAAAAAGCTCCTTCATGTCGGGGGTTTCGTTAAAATTGTGGTACGAAATAATTACCTTGCAGCCATGTTTTCGGGCAACGTCAATTATTTCGCGGCTTTTGTCTTCCGGCACCTCAATTTCGATATCGACATATTTTGCCCCCGATTCAATGGCCATAATCAGTTTCGAATTCTGTTCCTCGTAACCTGTGGACTCTGCCCGGCAGGTTGCAATAGTAGGGGTGGGGTGCCGAAAAATACGTGCAATGGTTTGCAAATCGTACCCGGTAAGGTCGATGCGTATTTCTGCCATTTCTACCTTGTCGAGTATTTCCAGGCATTTTTCTGGTTTTTTTTCAGAAATCGCTACGCAAATCATGGATAATTTTTTCAAGTTCGTTGTAAGTTATTTTTTTCGTTACAGCTTTTCCGATATTCTCAAGCAAAACAAGGTGTATATCGCTGCCTTCGCGTTTTTTGTCTTGTTTCATGGCTTCGAACAGGTTTTTTATATCAATGTTTGGGGCGGTCGGTAAGGAGTATGCCATCAGCACATTTTTAATTTGTTCTGTTACTGTTTTTGAAACCAAACCTAGTTTTTCCGAAACCTTTGTGGCCAGCACCATTCCAATGCTTACTGCTTCTCCATGCAATATGCCGGTGTGTTTTTCAATGGCATGGGCAAAAGTATGGCCAAAGTTTAATAGCCTTCTTTCGCCTTTTTCATGTTCATCGGCTTCAACAACATTTTTTTTAACCATTACAGCGTCATAAACCATTTTGGCCAGAATGTCGTTGTTCATCGATAAGGCTTCTGCCGAATTGTTTTCGCAATACCCGAACAATTCAGCATTTTTAATAGCGCCTGCTTTGACAATTTCGGAGAAGCCCGACAAAAACTCTTTCTTTTCAAGGGTTTTGAGCATATTGGTATCGCAAATAACAAATTCGGGCTGGTTAAAAACGCCAATCATATTTTTAAAGCCCCGGAAGTTGACCCCGTTTTTGCCGCCAACACTAGCATCGACCTGCGAAAGCAGTGTTGTTGAGACAAACCCGAATGGCAATCCCCTCATATACGACGATGCTGCATATCCGGCGACATCACAAACAATACCGCCACCAATGGCAACAATAAAAGTTGAACGGTCGGCTTCGAGTTCAATAAGTTTGTCGAACAGATATTCGAGGGTTTGAAGTGTTTTGTTTTTTTCGCCAAGCCCGGTTTCAATAACCGGCACCCCTTGCGGGAAGCTGTTTTTGTAATGGGTTAACAGGTTTGAATCGGTAATAATTACAGATTTTCTGTTGTTGATATATTTGCCCAGGTTCGACAGCTTCTCGCCGATAAGAACTTTTGAAATTTTCGATTCTGCTTTAACTTCAAGGACTCTCATGTTTTTTTGATAGACTTTTTTAGGTTTTTAAAATCTGGAAACAATTTTATTCGTTCATTACTTTGGTTTGCCTGTTAATCGACTCCTGGTGGATGGCCCGAAGGACTTTTAAAATGAAATCTTCGCTGAGCCCTTTCTTTACTCCTTTTTCGGAACGTTCGCGAAGGAGCTCGTCCCAACGGCCCGACTGCAATATTGTGAGGTTGTTTTCTTTTTTGTACCTCCCGATTTTTTCGGCAACATTCATACGGGCTGCCAGTATGTCTAGTAGTTTGTCGTCGTATTTGTCAATTTCCTGGCGTAAATCTTCGAGAGTGTGCATCATAATTGAATTTTCTATATTGGGTTTTCGTAATACCAGTTTGTCGAGCAATTCTTTTAGTGCATAAGGTGTAAGTTGTTGCGATGCATCGCTGATAGCTTTGTCGGGACAAATATGGCTTTCTATTATTAAACCATCGAAGTTGAGGTCCATTGCTTCCTGCGAAATTTCGAAAAGCAACTCGCGGTTTCCGCAAATATGGCTTGGGTCGGTTATCATTGGCAGGTTTGGGATACGGCGTTTCAGTTCAATTGGTATTTGCCATTGGGGGTCGTTGCGGTAAAACGATTTTCCGTAGGTTGAAAAACCACGGTGTATAGCGGCCATTTTTTTAATACCGGCCTGGTTAAGGCGTTCAAAGGCACCAATCCAAAGTTCAACATCGGGGTTAACGGGGTTTTTTATCAGTACGGGAATGTCAACTCCTTCAAGCGCATCGGCAATTTCCTGAACGGCAAAAGGGTTTGCTGTTGTGCGGGCGCCAATCCAAAGTATGTCAACATGATATTTTAGTGCCTCGAACACATGGCTGGCGTTGGCAACTTCTGTGGCTGTAAGCATGCCCAGTTCCGACTGTACCCTTTTTAGCCAGGGGAGGCCTTCTTTGCCCACACCTTCAAAAGTGTTTGGCCGGGTACGTGGTTTCCATATTCCGGCCCTGAAAATGTGTATGCCAATTTCTTTTAGCTGGCGGGCGGTTTCCATTACCTGTTCTTCAGTTTCGGCGCTGCAAGGGCCTGCCATTACCAGCGGGCGTTTGTTGTCAACCCCGCTGAATTCAAATTTTTCTAAATCTAATTTAACTCCCATATTGTGTGTTTTTATTTAGTCTAAAAGTTTTTTTCCTTTGTAATATTCACCCAGAATATGCAATCCGCTTGTAAAAGGGGCTATTGCTGTTAGCGAATGCTGATACCGCTCGTAATCGGTAATTTCAAGATCGATAAAAAAATGATATTCCCAGTCTTTGCCAATAATTGGCATCGATTGTATTTTGGTCAGGTTAATTTCGTGGAAACTAAAAATCGATAGTATTTTTGACAGGCTACCGATATGGTCGGCAAGGGCAAAGCTCAGCGAAGCTTTATTGACATTTTTGTCTTTAAAGGGGGTTCCGTTACGGTCGTGGAGTATTAAAAACCGGGTGTAGTTGAGTTTATTGGTCTCAATACTCTCGGCAACTATTTCAAGCCCGTATTTTTTTGCTGCCAAATCGCTAGCAATGGCTGCAATGCCATATTGTTTCTTGTCGGCTATCTCCTTGGCGCTTAATGCCGTGTCGATACTGTCGATAAGTTTTATTTGGGGGTAGTCGTCGAAGTAGGCCTGGCATTGAAGTATGGCCATAGGGTGTGAATAAACTTCGGTTATGTTGTCCATGGTTTGGCCGGGCAGGGCAACCAGGTTTTGCCTGATGCGCAGGTATATTTCGCCAATAATTTTCATGTTCGAATCGAGCAATAGGTTATAATTTGGCAATATGCTGCCTGCCAGGGAGTTTTCTATGGCGGTAATGCCAAAATCGACCTGGCCTTCCTTGAGTGCCCTGAACAGATCTTTAAAGGTGTTGCGTGGGACTATTTCAATGTCGTATTCACCAAAATATTGCAGCGCGGCAATCTCGTGGAATGCTCCGTATCCGCCCTGGATGGCAATTTTTTTTGCCCTGGTTTCTGTTGTTGTATTCATGGTAATGGTTATAAAAGAAAAAGTCCCGAATTTTTCGGGACTTTTTCGATGAATATTTTTCACTCATATACAGAAAAGCCCCTTCATCTTTTAAAAAAGAAGAAATAAAAGAAGAAAAAGCTAAAAGTATAAGTGTTTTTCATGTCTTGTATTGTGTTTATGGGTGCAAATATATAATCTTTTTTACATAAGAGATTTAATTATGCCCATTATTTTTAGTTCTTATAAAAAAAAAGTAAACAAGCTAAAGTTTAAGGGCCATTACCAACACGTCATCAACCTGGCCATAATTTCCTTTCCAGGCATCGAATCTTTCAACGAGCACAGTACGCTGTAATTCCAATGGTTTGTTATATACCGAAAACAGAATTTCCCTGAATTGCTTCGAAAGTATTTTTTTTCCTTCTGTTCCCCCGAACTGGTCTTTATATCCATCGGTAAAGAGATAAACAATATCGTTGTTCTCATAAGGGATGACTTTTTCGGTAAAAGGGGAGGCTTTTTTTGTGTGAATGCCAATAGGCATCCTGTCGCCTATGTATTCGCTTAGTATTGGTTTTCCGTCTTGTTCCCGTATGAGCCATAAAGGGTTGTAGGCACCCGAAAACCTAATTGTTTTATTTTGTTTGTCGATGATAATTAGCGAAATATCCATGCCGTCGCGCCTGTCGGTATCTTCACCTCCTTTGTTGAGCGAATTTATTACCAACTCCCGAAGTTTATCGAGTATAGTGCTTGCCGAAACCGGTTTATCGTTATCGCAGGCCGAACTTCTGGTTATATCGTTCAGCAGCGAGATGCCCAGTACGCTCATAAAGGCCCCCGGAATGCCATGCCCGGTGCAATCGGCAACGGCAACAATAATTTTTTCTTCTATTTTATGCACCCAGTAAAAATCGCCGCTTACTATATTTCTGGGTTGGAACAAAATGGTACTTTCTTTAAAATTCTGTTGTAGTATTGTTTCTGACGGGAGCAGGGCAAACTGTATCTTTTGGGCATATTTTATGCTGTCGGTTATTTGCTCCAGGGCATTTTCGAGGTTTTGTTGTGTGGTTTTTCTTTCTTCAATTTCCTGTCTGAGGTCGTCATTGAGGTATTCTATGGTTGCCTGGTTTGCATACTCTCGCCTGCGCGATGAATTTAAAAACCGGTTGAAATATACGCCCATAAAGTTGATTACTACCAGTATAGCTACAATATTTATTGTTGTATCGGCAGTGTCTTTCATGAACAATATAATAAGCAATATATATAAAACAGTAACCATTAGTCCGTTAACAAACAACAACAGTAATGGTATTTGCATAAATGTATAAATAAGAAGTGTAACAACCGGCACAGTTATCTGATCGATGGTGTCGATTGTTTTGTCGGGGTTGAGTATATAAATAACGGTTATTATTAAAACACTGCTGCAAAGGGTAATTACTGATGCCAGGGTAACCGTGGCCTTATACGTGCCTATTCGCTTTATTAAAAAATACGAAAACAGGCACAAGGCAAGAAAAATTGTTCGTGCCAGCACCGATTGGTAAAAGCCTGCCGACAAACCCAGTTTGGCAAAATCGGCTGCCGAAACGGCCCAGTATCCCAGGCCGGCAACTAAAATAGTAGTGCTATTGTGGGCTAAAACATCGGGAACAATTTTTTGAATATATTCTTTTTCCGTTTCGTGGTTGCGGAACAAACCCCAAAATGTAAGGCCAAACCTGGTTGTATCCATTAAATTTTAGTATTGCCGATAAATATCGATTAATGCATTAAAGCTATAATTTTTTCGGTGTTTTTTTCTATTTGTTACAGAATTATTGAGTATTTTATAAACGGGCCCTGGTTTTATTTACAAAGCCATTAATAACCAATAAGAATTATTCACCAGCTTTTTCTGCAAGTTCAAGCCATCGGTTGGTTTTTTCTTCGATTATGCCAATAAGTTCCCCGATATGTTTTGATTTTTCCAGTAATAAACTGTCGTTAAGGCTACCAGAACTAAGAAGGTTTTCAAGTTCTGTCTTTTCTTTTTCAAGTTTTTCTATTTCCACCGAGAGTTGATCGTACTCAAATTTTTCTTTGAAGGATAGTTTTTTCTGATCGGCCTGGTATTTTGGTTTCTCTTTTTTTTCTGGCTGTTTCTTTTGTTGTTTTTCTTTTTCGTTTTGAAGCTTCCAGTCGTAATACTGGGTGTAGTTTCCCGGAAAATCTTTTATTTTCCCTTTTCCTTCGAAAATAAATACATGTTCAACAACTTCATCGAGGAAATACCTGTCGTGCGATACAACCAGCACACATCCCGGAAAACCGTGCAGGTAATCCTCCAACACTTCCAGGGTTGCAATGTCTAAATCGTTTGTGGGTTCATCGAGAATCAGGAAATTTGGGTTTTGCATAAGAATGGTGCAGAGGTACAAACGTCGTTTTTCCCCGCCGCTTAGTTTGTAAATATAATCGTGCTGGCGTGCTGGCGGGAATAAAAACTGGTTCAGAAATTGCATGGCAGTTATTACTTTTCCGTCGCCAAGTGTAATGGTTTCTGCAACTTCTGTTACTGCATCAATAACCCTCATTTTTTCGTCGAACATTATGCCCTGCTGGCGATAATAACCAAATTTTATGGTTTCGCCGGTTTCCAGTTTTCCGGTTTCCGGGTTGAGTTTTCCGGTTAGCAGTTCAAGAAATGTTGATTTGCCGCATCCGTTTTCTCCAAGTATCCCAATTTTTTCGTAACGCGAAAACGTATAAGAAAAATCGTCGAGAAATTTTACCCCCGACCATGAGAAATTTATTTTTGAAGCAACGAGTATTTTGCTGCCCAGCCTGTTTCCGGCAATATTAATTTTTACTTTATCGTCGCGGGTTTTTTGCGAGGCTATATCTTTTAATCCATAAAAATTTTCGATGCGATATTTTGCTTTTGTGCCACGTGCTTTTGGCATCCTGCGCATCCATTCTTCTTCCTTTCTTAACTGGTTTTCGGCCTTGTCGATCTCTTTTTGTTTAAGTTCGATACGCTCCAGCCTTTTCTCGAGGAAATAGCTGTAATTGCCCTTATATGCGTACATCGTAAAATTGTCGAGTTCGAAAATCTCGTTGCATACCCTGTCAAGAAAATATCTATCGTGGGTTACCATTAGCAAAGTAACCGAAGAGCGTTTTAGGAATTCTTCGAGCCACGATATGGCATGAATGTCAAGGTGGTTAGTGGGCTCATCGAGTATTAAAATATCGGGGTTTTCAACCAATACAGATGCAAGCGCAACACGCTTTTTTTGTCCGCCCGACAACTCTTTAACGCTATGGTTTAAATCGTGTATGCCCAGCTGGGAGAGAATTTGTCTTACTTTGGTTTCAAAGTCCCAGGCTTTCAGGTTATCGATTTGCAAAGTTAACTTTTCAATTAACCCTGTATTGTTTGATTCAAGGGCCGATTCATATTCTTTTATCAGGTTAAGGGTTGGGTTTTCGGAATGAAAAATGGCATTAAGTATATTACTTTCATCATTAATACAAGGTTCCTGGGGCAAATATCCAACTTTATAGCCTGTAAGGAATTTTATTGTGCCACTGTTGTAGTCTTCGTTTCCGGCCAGTATGTTTAGAAGGGTGGTTTTACCAATACCGTTTTTTGCTATCAGTCCGGTTTTTGTCCCTAGTTCCAGCGAAAAGTTTAAATCGCTGAACAAATTTAACTCCCCAATCGATTTCGAAAGATTTTTTACTTCAACAACTGCCGGCATAAAATTTTTTCTGCAAATTTAAGAAACTTGTTCGGTTATTATGCAGCTTTGAAAAGAATGGGAGGGGTAAGGTTAATGAAGGAATTAAGAGAATGAAAGAAATGAAACGTACTTTTACTGTTCACCGTTCACCGTTCACCGTTCACCGTTCACTGTTCACTATTTGCTGTTTACCGTTCACCATCCACTAAAAAAAAATTCGAACCTTGAACCTTGAACTTTGAACCTTGAACTTTGAACCTTGAACTATTTATTCATAAAATACGCATATTCCTTTAAAATTTTTTCCCTTTGGGCGCCATTGTTACATTGTAAGCCGCAATAGGTACGCTTTAGTTCGCAGGTACATTCCCTGAATACTTTTCCGATAATTTCCTTTTGTTGAAGCTGGTGTATCCTGAAAAGGCCTGTTGCAGGGCTTCCGCTTGCCTGACGGCCTATCGGGCGTATATCAATATTCCCAAATTCGTGGTGCACATGTCGCCAGGCCCCCATATTTATGGGCTCTTCCTGTACCCATAAATTCAGGAGCGAGTTAGTATATTTACCAATTATCTTTTCGATTTTTTTTATTGGAAAGGGATGCAGCTGCTCAACACGGATCAGGGCAATGTCGAAAGCCTTATGTTTTTGCTTTTCTTCCAGCAGGTCGTAATATATTTTTCCTGAGCAGAACACAATTCTTGTTACTTGTTCGACATCAACCATGTCGTCGTCGATTACATCGCAGAAACCCCCTGTTGCCAGCTCGGCAAGAGAACTGGTGCATTTGGGGTGGCGCAAAAGGCTTTTTGGTGTAAAAACAACCAGGGGCACTTTAAAAGGCCTGTACACTTGTTCGCGCAAAAGGTGGAACATATTTGCAGGAGTGGAAGGGTTAACAATATGCATATTATTACCGGCAGCCAGGGATAAAAACCTTTCGATACGTGCACTGGAATGCTCGGGGCCCTGGCCTTCAAAACCGTGGGGCAGGAACAAAACAAGCCCGTTCGACAAGCCCCACTTTTCTTCTGCCGACGATATATACTGGTCTATTATAACCTGTGCTACGTTATGGAAATCGCCGAACTGGGCCTCCCATATTGTCAACCCGTCCGGATTGGCCAGGGCATAGCCATATTCAAATCCCAGAACGCCATATTCGTTAAGAGGTGAGTTATAAACCGAGAAAGCTGCCTGGCTTTCCGACAATTGTCTGAGTGGTGAATATTTTTTGTCGGTGTCTTCAATAACATGTTCGGCATGTCTGTGGGCAAAAGTGCCGCGTATAGAATCCTGTCCGCTAATGCGAACCGGGTGGCCTTCCTGAAGCAAGGTCCCATAAGCCAGGAGCTCGGCCAGGGCCCAGTCGGTTTTACCGGTTTCAAGCATTTTCCGGCGTTCATCCAAAAGTTTTACTGTTTTGTTAATAAAAGCAGTATTATCGGGCAATGTACATATTTTTCCTCCGGTTTCGAGCAAAAAATCTTTTATTACCGGAGGAGCCCAGTTTTTTTCGAAATCGCTTCTTGTGGCATATTTAAAATTTTTCCAGATATGCCCCATGAACCTTTGGATAATTACTTTTTTATGGTTTTTAGATTTTTCAAGTTCTTTTTCCAATAGGTTTTCAAACCTGTTTTTTATTTCATCTAAATCCGTGCCGGAAAGAACACCCTCGGCAACAAGTTTCCTTCCATATATATCGCGGGGGTTTGGATGACTGGCAATTTGCCTGTAGAGGGTAGGTTGCGAATAGCGTGGTTCATCGCCCTCGTTATGGCCATACCTGCGGTACGAAAGTATATCGATATATACGTCGGATTGGAATTTTTGTCGGTATTCTAAGGCCAGTTTTACTGTATGCACAATGGCTTCAACATCGTCGCCGTTAATGTGAAAAACCGGACATTTGGTAACCTTTCCGATATCGGTACAATAAGTACTGCTGCGGGCATCGAGGTAATTGGTGGTAAAACCCACCTGGTTATTAATAACTATGTGAACAGTGCCCCCGTTTCCATATCCTTCGAGCCCCATCATCTGGGCAACTTCGTAAACAACCCCTTGACCGGCAATTGCTGCATCACCGTGAATAAGCACAGGCAGCACCTTCGATTGGCTGCCCTTGTATTTGTATTCGGTAATTGCTTTAGCAAGTCCTTGTATAACTGGCGAAACAGCTTCGAGGTGCGAAGGATTGGGGGCCAGGTGTATTTCAACTTTCCTGTTGTTTTCCATGGTTATGGAATTGCTATAGCCCAGATGATATTTTACGTCGCCAAGGGCTATTGTTTCCTCATAAGCTTCGGCAACAAACTCGTGAAAAATATTTTCGTAAGGTTTTCTGAGAATATTCGATAATACATTCAACCTTCCGCGATGCGCCATGCCCAGGATAAATTCATTAATCCCTGCTTCGGAGCCTTTAAGCAAAATATAGTGTAAGGCTGGAATAAGCGTTTCGGAGCCTTCGAGTGAAAAACGTTTCTGCCCGACAAATTTTTTATGTATAAACTGCTCGAAACCACAGGCAAGGTTCAACAGGGTATAAAAGTTTTGTTTTTCCCCAGCAGAAAACAGGGTTTTATTTTTCGAGTTTTCCATATTTTGCTGGAGCCATTGCAATTTTTCCGGATCACGGATAAACAAATACTCTGCGCCAACAGAACTGCAATAGGTTTCGTGCAGGTGATCCGATATTTCTTTAAGGGTTGCCGGGCCTATGCCAATTTCTTTTCCGGCCTGGAAGATGGTGCCTAAGTCGTTTTGGTGCAGGCCAAAGTTTTCCGGTTCCAGTGTCGGGAAATATTTTCGCCTCGTGCGCACAGGGTTTGTTTGGGTAAACAGGTGCCCACGCCGGCGGAAAGCTGTAATATATTCGAGTACTTTAAATTCTTTGTCGATTTCAGGATGGGTATTTTCTGTATAGTTTTGCCGGGCAAATTCAAACCCCCGAAAAAAAAACTGCCATTCGTGGCCAACGTTTTCGGGGCTTTCGAGGTATTGCCGGTACAAATGTTCAATTGCACCGGGCGAAGCAGAATGCAAAAAATCGAATTTGCCCATAGGTTAAACTATTTATTGGTAAATGCCGATAATTAAAACCCTAAAAAGGTAAGTTTGTTTAAAACAATACTTGCCGGCCAGGTTTTCGCAAACAATTCAAATGTCAACAAACATTAACAAATTGTCAGCTTCCCAGGTCGAACATAGCAGCAATATCGTGTTTCGATATTAGTTTAAAGGTTACCATCGATTCGGTACGGATAATGCCTTCGATGTTCGAAATTTTTTCGGTCATCAGTTGCGAAAGTCCATTAAGCTCTTTTAACCTGATAAGCACCACCAGGTCGAACCTGCCGCTAACCGAAAATACTTCCGTTACGCCACCGAACCCAGAAATTTGTTCACCAATAGAGTTTATTTTTTCGCGTTGAGCGTTTATCAAAACAATTGCTGTTACCATAATATAATTGCTGGTTTATTAAATTAAAAGTTATGTAAAAAATTTTCATTGTGGTATAAATATAATGAACAGATAAAAACTATGTTAAAAACTTTTTTCGGTATGGACTGACATAGGTTAACCAAAAGACTAATTTAGTAAAACGTACTATTGTTTTAATGTAAAAAAAATGATAATTTAAACTAACTGAATAGCCGATAACAAAAAAAATGAAACATTTAATTGGGCGAGCCGTTTGTGAAAACGTTGCCAACTATTAATGAATATGAATTATTTCCTCAACAAAGAAAATAGAAAAGAACAGAAGCCTTTTAGGTTTTTGTTTTTGGCCTGCCTGTTTTTCACTGCCTTTATCAACGTTGAAACTATTAATTCGCAAACCGCCACAGAGGAATTTAATGCCAACGGGACATTTACTGTTCCGGCCGGCGTTACGTCGATTACTGTTGAATGTTGGGGCGGCGGTGGCGCCGGAGGGGGAACAAATTCCAATAATGCCAGGGGTGGAGGCGGTGGTGCCGGGGGCGCTTATGCAAGAAGCGTTTTATCAGTAGTGCCAGGCACTTCTTATACAGTAACTGTTGGGGGGCAAAGAAATGGTGTTGCAAATAACGGGCAACAGGGAAATCCTTCGTGGTTTGGCACTGCAGCAACAGTATATGCTGAAGGCGGCGCTGGAGGCGCTGCGCCAAATAATGGCCGGGCAGGCGGAATTGGATCGGCAGCTTCAAGTATAGGCGATGTGGTTTTTGCCGGTGGGGACGGGGCTGACGGAACAACAACACTTGGCGGCGGTGGTGGTGGCGGTGCCGGATCTACAGGCGATGGTGGCGATGCAAGCGGAACAACAGCAGGCAACGGAACAACAGAAAATGGAGGCAATGGTGCAGCTGGCCGTGGCAATGGCGAAGATGGATACGATGGTAACCTCTATGGCGGTGGCGGTGGCGGTGCTTATGTCAATAATAATACAAACCGATCTGGTGGAAATGGCGCAGCAGGTTTTGTGCGTGTAACCTACACCATGCCGGTATTTTATTCCCAGGGTTCGGTTGCACCCAATACATTGGCAAACTGGAACACAAACCCCGGGGGAGGGGGAGCCAGCCCTACAAATTTTGCTGCCGCTAATCAGATATTTGTTGTGCAAACAGGCCATACAATGACTACCACTGCTACCTGGAACATTAGCGGGGCCAATACCATACTCCGTATCCAAAATGGCGGTGTTTTAAACGAAAACAACAACATTACCCTTGCAGCTACCGGAACTTTAGAAATCGAAAACGGAGGCACTTTAAACCATAATGTTAATGCCATAACTATTTTTGGGGGCACAGAAATTTTTGGCAATACTTCTGTTGTTAACTATGGTTTTGCAGGCGCACAAGCTATTATTGCCGCAAATTACGGAAACCTTACAGTTTCGGGGGGCAATACTAAAACCTTACAAGGAGATATTACGGTAAACAACACCCTGCTCCTTGCAAACGGCAACCTGAGCCTGGGCTCTGGCACATCGGGCCTTACCCTGGCTAATGGGGCAACTGTTACCGCTACCGGTGGTTTTAGCAATGGGCGCATGATTGTTTGCGACGGTTCGGGCAGTCTTATTAAAGAAAGCGCTTCTGCGGCAGGTTTTGTTATGGTTTATCCGCTTGGAACCGGCACATATTATTCGCCTTTTGAGATTACAGCCTTTACTGGTACCATTACCGGAACAGGAAGCATAAATATCAGGGCAGTGGCCGGAACAGCGCCAGGCCCTCCTGCAGCAAATTCAACCGATTTGCAAAAATACTGGGCAATTTCAACTTCAAACCTTACAGGCATTGATTTCAATGCCGGTTTCTCTTATGTGTCGCCCGATGAGGTTGGCACTGGCGGCGATCAGGCTTCGTATGTACCTTACCGTTATACCGGTTCCGATTGGCTAAAAGCTCCCGGGGGCAGCAGCGGTGGGATAAACCCGATGACGGTTGCCAATAATTCCATACTCGATGGCGTATGGACCGGTCGCGAGACACCTACAACATATTATTCCTACCAGTCGGGCAACTGGGAAGATGCCCTTACCTGGACTACCGACCCCTCGGGTACCCTTTCGGTAAGCCCGGCAGTGCCCGGAACAGGCGACAGGGTGGTTGTCCTAAACGGCCGCACAGTTACAGTTAATGCACCACGAAATGTATTATCGGTACAAATAAACGATGGAGGGTTTCTCGATATAGGAACTACAACCGGGCACGACTTTGGCGTTGTAAGGGGCGAAGGCCGCTTACGCTTGTCGGGGGGCACCTTCCCGGGTGGGGTTTTTGATGAATTTGTTTCCGCCGGCGGGGGAACTGTAGAGTATTATAATAATGCCGGATTTACCTTTTCGCAACTTGAATACAATAACCTTATACTAAACCTCAATACCGATGCATTAATTGCCACCCTTGCAAATAATTTGCTGACAATAAATGGCAATTTCACCATTACCAGGGGCAGGTTCCAGATAAACGATGCAACAGCCAACAGCCGTATGGTTACAGTGTCTGGCGATGTTTACATATCGGACAACGGTAGTATTCGCATAGGTACCGGGAATGTAAACCACAGTTTTATTGTTAACGGCAATTTTACCAACGATGGGAGCGTGCGCCTGACAAACCAGGCTGCGCCCCAATATACTGCCACTCCTAACAATGGCAGGGCCGATCTGGTTTTCAACAACCCTTCGGCCGATCAATTTCTGGTATGTAATGGCCTTACCGATTTGTACCGGCTTGAAATCGACAAAGGGGTCGATCAAACATACATTCTGCATGTCGATGCATCCGATCCGTCGTTCTTTGCGCTTTATGGAAGAAATAATTTGGCACAGTCAACTACCCCTCCGGCAATTACCAATCCGAATGCACTAGGATTACTGGCTGGAACAGTCCGGCTGGGCAATAACATAGTATTGCCCTCACTATCATCAAATAGCACATTTAGCATTGATGAAGATGCAAGAATTTGGCTCGATGGGGCAAACCTTACCTATTCCGAACAGGCCAATACCGCCGATGGCACGGCACTTATTCTTTACGGGGGGCTTAGGGTATCGGTTAATTCAGTACTGGACGATAACAGTAAGCAGGGCATTGTTTCGCGAACAACCGCATCTTTTCTTATTGAGGGCGGAACAATAAACACCGAATGTGTGCGTACATCTTATCAGGCAGGCACGCACAGGGGGGCCTTTACCATGACAGACGGAGTGTTGACCATTCGTGGCGCCGAATTGCCAAATTTAGGTGGCATGAATGTTTATGCAACTTTCACATTGCCCTATCCCGACAATACACTAACCATATCCGGGGGTACAATTAACATTCTTTCGCCAAACCCTATAGGGGGAGGTTCGGGCAGTAATTTCAGCATGGTAATTGGCGCCAACCCTACAAATATTAATGTAACAGGCGGAACAATTAACATAACAGTCCCTGCTGCCAGGGATGCATATTTTGCAACTACATCTCCCTTTTGGAACCTGAACATTATTTCGGCTGTTACCACGCGTTCGGCACAACCCCGTACCTATACAGCCAACGGTACAGTTCCGACGGCTATTCCGGCACAGCCACTTATTGTAAAAAACGATTTGGCATTGCAGAATTCTGCTGTGCTAACCTCCGGGCCAGACAATGTGGAAGTAAGTGTGGGACGAAACTTTACTATTCCGGTTGGTACAACTTATACTCCCGGCACCAATACTACAATATTTAATGGAACATCGGGGCAAACTTTTACTAACAACGGTACAATTACAGCAGGTTTATTTAACCTGAATGTTGCTAACCGCAGCAACACACAAATTACCCAAAACCTAATTGTTAGGAACAATTTATCTGTCGGCGAGGGGTGTTTCCTTCAGGATATGGGCCGTATTGTTTCTGTAGCCGGGCAGGTTACGAATTCAGGTACACATATCAGCCAGGTTGGTGGCAGTGTTACATTAAATGGAACCGTTAACCAGTCGATAGGTGGCTCGGGCAGTGGAGTTTTCGGAAACCTGGTTATTAACAAAACCACTGGCACAGCCTCGCTTTCTGCCAACCAGGCACTAACAGGCAACCTTCGCCTTGCCAACGGTTTACTCGATATCGGCACGTATAACCTTACACTGGGCACTGGCTCAAATATTTACGATGCGCTTTACCCGGCTGTAACAGCAGTATTTTCCGGCACTAAAATGATACGTACATCGGGCAATGTGAGCGACGGGGGGGTTACGAAAACATATAATTCAACGACATCATTTACATTCCCTGTCGGAACCGCCAACGACTATACCCCGGCCACCATACAGTTTAATGCTGCACCAACGGCATGGGGCGGGCTGAATGTTAAACCGGTGGCACAGTTTAACCCATTTGTAACATCTGCAAACTCACTTAACTATTACTGGAAAGTTACCCAACAAGGGTTTGCCGGGATAACTTCGGTTTCTCATAATTACAGGTATGTCGATTCGGATTTAACCGGACGGGGAAACGAAGCAAATTACATTCCGGGGGTTTATAATCCGTATTCGTGGGTTTATATTAACGATATTTCACAGGTTATTGATGGTTCAAATGAAATAAGGTTTACAAATGTTGCTTATGCCGAAGGCGATTTTACAGCCGGCGAAATAAACGCTTTTCAGCCTGTAACTGTTTATTACAGCTGTACATCGGGCGATTGGGACCAGCTATCGACATGGTCAACTGTTTCAAATGCCGGGCCTGCAAATGCCACAGCCCTTCCAGGCGCCAACAACCCTGTAGTAATTGGCGATGGTGCAGCAAATAACCATTTTGTAACAGTTCCAGCAGGTTTTAACAATATCCTTACAGGCGGCTTGCAGGTAAATTCCGGATCAATATTAGATATTACTATAACAACAGGCCATAATTTTGGGGTGATACCCGACAGTAAAGTTACCGGTACAGGAACCCTTAGGATATCTTCCGGTGCGGCCACAGCAACATTTCCGGGCGGCGATTTTGGGAACTTCCTTGCATCTGGCGGGGGTACCGTAGTCTATTACACTACTGGCGCACAAGACTTTGTTGTTCCTGCTACAAAAGTATTTTATAACAACCTTACCATTGCCCCAGGCGCAGGCAGGTATATTTCAATGCCAAATATCGATCTTCAGGTTTTAAGCAACCTTGAAATTGCCGGTACAGATATAACAGCAGTAACAAGGTTAAATGTCACGGCATCCAGAACCCTTTCTGTTGAAGGAAACCTGAATGTCAACAGCGGAACTTTACAGTATTACAATGGAACTGTCCAAACGGTGCTGGCTAAAAACGACATCAATATAGCGGCCGGGGCAGCGTTTAATGTGCGCAACGGCGGAACTGCCGTTACAAACCTTTTGTATATCGAAGGCAACCTTAACAACAATGGGGCTTTTGATATGAACACTTCGGCTACATTATTTGCAAACACTTATTTTATCGGCAATACCAATAAAGTTATTTCCGGAACAGGAACGAACGATTTTAATATACTATATGTCGATAAGGGCAATTCACGAAACACTATACTGGATGTTACTGCCAATAATCTTTCCTTATCATATACAGGGGGTGCTGCACTGGTGCTCGACAACGGTACTTTCAGGGTGTCTAATTCAAGCCTGGCATTTACCCTATCGACAACAACTGCTTTTACAATACCGACCACGGCTGCTTTATCGGTAAATGAGGGCTCGGTTACAATTGGCACCAATAGTAATGCCGGCGACCTGATCCTGGCCGGACGCCTGGAGGTGATAAACAATGGTATTGTAGGTATAGGCACAGGGGCAAACTATAACAACGATATTGAATATGCCTCGGGGGGCAATCCCGAAATAATACTTGCTGGAAACGGGCGCCTCAATGTTACAGGGCAAATACGCCGGCCTACCACTATATCATCGGGTGCATTAAGTTATACCCAGTCAGGAAATTCACAATTGCTTATCTATGGCCGGCAAGCCGATAATTCCAGGGCAATGTTCGAAGTGCTTAATACTGGTAGCAACTTTAACATGTCGGGAGGTATTCTGAGTATTTATAGAAATTTCAACAATCCGGCCAGCTTTGAACTTTATCTTGTGCCTGATAATTCTGCCGTTACAGGTGGTGAAATTCTAATTGGTTCTACTTCAACTGTCGATGGTACCGAATATAATATTGCATCGTCTGTTCCTTTGTGGGATGTAACCGTAAATGTTGTTTCAAACATAAAAATTGTAAACCAGCGCATATTCCCCTTAATTATACAGAATACCCTTACTATACAGGGAAACAATGTTTATAGGGCAAACGGCCTTGATCTTTCTATTGGTAACTCGCTTGTAAACGGAAACAGCAATGCAGGCACAGGTGTAAATACCGGTGGCTTCCAGCCGGGAACATTAACCCAGGTAACCAGGTTTAATGGTTTAAATGCGCAGTATATTACAGGGGCAGCTGCAAACCTTACAAATTTTGCCAACCTCGTGGTTGAACCATCAACCTCCTTAACTTTGTCGGCAAATACCAACATAAGGGTAAACAATGACCTTACTATTAATTCGGGCACATTTAACGATGGAAGCAACGAAATAACCCTTGCCGGTGATGTTTATAATGCTGCGGCACACCTGAGCCCCACTATAAATGGCGGTATTATATTTAACAGCATAGTTAAACAAACCATATCGGGCAGTGGTTATGGCGTATTCGGGAACATCTTGCTGAACAACTCTCTTGGTGTTGATATGGTTGACAATACGGTAATTAATGGCCGGCTCACTTTTGGCAACGGTAATTTATATATCGATGATTATTTATTGACTTTTGGTACTAATGCCTCGGTTGGGGGTACCTCAAATGCCGATAATATGATTTTGTTAAATGGCGTAATCAGTGATCAGGGAGTGAAAAAACTTTTCCCGGCTTCGGCCTCTGATTTTACCTTTCCAATAGGCGTTGCCGGTAAATATACACCAGCAAGTTACAATGTAACTTCTAATACTGCTGCCGGTTCAATTACTGTAAGGCCGGTTAACAGAAAACATCCTTCTACAAGCGAAAATCCGGCTTTAACAAACGAATTGCAATATTATTGGTATGTGCAGGAATCTGGCTTCAGCGGACTGACAGTTAACCACGAATATCAATATATAAACGATGATGCTTTGCCTAATGAGACTGACTATGTTGTAGGAAGGTTTAACCCTGTTACATATTCGTGGTCTGCCCCTGTCGAAGGAACTGTTAATGCTGCTTCCGATAACTTTACCATTACCGGGGTGGATTACATCGATGGGGAATATACTTGTGGGGTAAATAGTCTGCCAAGCCCTAATTTTCTGGATTTGCCTATATATTACAGTCGGAATACCACAAGTGGCGGCAATTGGACTAACCCTGCTTCATGGACACTAAATTCCGATGGAACTGGAGGGCCTGCCCCTTCTTACCCACAGGGAAACCCCGTTGTAATACTCGCCGGGCATACAGTAACCCTTGATGCCAATGATCAGGTTTCTTTCTCTGTTGAGTTGTATGGCACCCTTACTGTAGGAACTACTTTATATCATAGTTTAGGCCATATCAGGGGCTCAGGCACAATTCATATAACCAGTACAGCCTCGGGCAGTTTTATTTTTCCTGCCGGGGTTTACGATGAATTTATGGCTAATTCGTCCAGTACAATTGAGTTTTATAACAACAGTGTTGTGCCGGCCACATTGCCCCTAAAACCCGGAAATGATTATAAGCCATACCAAAATGTAATATTCTCCGGTACAGGTATAAAATACATGAGTGCAGAAAATTTAAGGGTACTGGGTAACCTGACTATTAATGCGGGAACACTTAACAATACCCTTCATAACCGCACCCTTACCATACTTGGAAATTGGGTTGATAACAATACGGGCGCAACAGGGGGCTTTGTGCCCGGAACCGGTTTGGTTGTATTTAAAGGAACAACTGCCCAGACTTTAACAGTTGCCGGGGCAACAACAGTTGAACAATTTTATAAATTGCAGGTGAACAATGCTTCGGGGCTTGCATTATCGGGGGCTGGAAGCGTGAATGTTAACCGGTATCTATATCTTACACTTGGAAACATTACCACAAATACCACCAATATTTTAAGGCTCACTTACCCGGCAACGAATGCAGTTATAGGAGGGGGAAGCACTTCGTTTGTGAATGGCCCGTTGCAGAAACGCATTAATGCAGGTTCGTATTTTAATTTTCCAACAGGCAACGGAAACGGCACAAGGTATGGTAACCTTTATTTGTCATCGGTTAGTGCAACGGGCGATTATATTGCCCAATACTATAACCATAACCCGGGAGACGATGGGTACGATCCTGCAAGCGTGGTGGTTCCTGTCGATGCTGTCAGCAATAGCGAGTATTGGCGTGTTAACGGCCCCGCTGCCACAGCAAATGTACGGGTACGTTGGGACGATCAGAGTGGAATTATTCCGGCTGATGCCGGAAGCCGATCGAAGTTACGTATTGTGGAATGGAATGGAGCAGCTTGGGAGAACAGGGGCAATGTGGTTGCCGATGGAGGTGTATCGTATGGCACTATCCAAACAAGCCCTCTAGTTTCGGTTAACGGTAACCATATTTTTACTGTTGGGGTAGAAAGCCTGCCCACAGCTACAATTATTAGCGGAAATTCAGCCATGTGCGACGATGGTTCTTCAGCCGATATTGTTATTGAGCTTACAGGTACTGCACCATGGACAATTCGCTATATGGTTGATGGAGGAAATGAAACTACAATCAATAATATAGCATCGTCGCCCTACACACTGGTTGTTTCCAATGCAATAGAACCTTTGGCAAGCCAGGGGCCGGGCGACTATAGCTTTAATGTGTCATATATCCAGGATGCAACTGGCAGCACAGGTATCCGCGATTTTACGTCATCGGTAACAATTACCCTTAACGAGTCTCCTGAGCCTGTTATTAATGGAAATACAACTGTTGGGATAGGGGAAACCGGGGTGGTTTACTCATCCGGTACAGCGAATCTTCCTGGGCATACTTATTCCTGGACAGTTTCGCCAGGTGCTGTTATTGCCTCTGGCAACGGAACTTACCAAATATCGGTTAACTGGCCTGCAGCATACGGTACTGGCTGGGTGCGCCTTACAGAAACCGTTACCGCAGGTGGGTGCAGCATTACAACCGATCAGTACGAAGTTGAGATTACCGATATTCCTAACCCGAATGTTACAGGGCCAGATCCTGTTTGCAATGAAGTTACAGTTATTTACCGTACGGCAAGGGTGGGTACCCATACATATTCATGGAGCTTGCCCCTGGGGGGTGGCACTATTGTTGGGGCAACCGATCGCGACTCGGTTGTTGTAAACTGGTCATCAACAGGTAATTATTCAGTCAGGGCTGACGAAACAGGCTCGGTTACCCGCGATAATACATTGAATGTGCTGGTTAATCCATTGCCTGGCAGTGGCAACGAAGTTACCGACCCCGAAGTGTGTATGGGGCAAACGGCCAATATTATTGTTGTTGCTGCCGATGCAGGCCTTTCTCTGCAATTATACCGACAGCTCGACGATGTAGCAGTGGGGGGCGCGGTAAGCAGCGGGCCTGGTGGCAACATTACCTTAAGCGCTGTTCCGGTTGCAAGCACCAACTATTATATTGTGGCAACAAACGAATACCTGTGTTCGGCAGAAATTACCGATCCGGCACTGGTTACTGTTTTTGATTTGCCTGTGGTTACTATTACAGGCCCTGGCAACCTGTGCGAAGAAATAACGGCAACCCTCGATGCCGGGGCAGGTTTTAGCTCATATTCCTGGAGTTTTGGGGCCACAGTGCTTGGTTCGGGCCAAACGCAGGATGTTACAACACAAAGCCTCGATGCCCCTGTAAACAGCGTTGTGGAAACATATACCGTGGTGGTTGTTGACAGCAATGGGTGCGAAGGTACCGACACCCACGATATTAATGTTATACGCATTCCCGATACAGGGCCACAGTACCATATTGAAAACAATTGGGGAAACTGATTTAGGGTTTAAACAGACAGCTTGGTTCAAATTAAATATAAAAAGAATGAAAAACAGGAAAATAAATACCAACGGCCCATCGGGCATATTTATTATGGTTGTGGGGAGAGGCCTGTCGGTTTTAAAATCATTTGTC